>NZ_DAMDBP010000034.1:18281-49594 GCF_032092815.1 Agrobacterium sp.
GACGGATCACCACATGGATGTAGGTCTGGACCCTGCTTAGCCCCAGGCACTCGGCCGCTTCAAGCTGGCCACGATGGATGGATTCGATACCGGCACGAACAATCTCGGTGGTGTAGGCACCAATATTGATTGTCAATGCGATGGTTGCACCAACAAGAATTGGCAGCCGCATACCCATGCTGGCAATGCCAAAGATCAAGAAGTAAGACTGGATCAATAGCGGTGTATTGCGGATAAACTCCACATAAAAGCCCACCAGATGCCGAGCCCAACCCGGCCCTCCCGTGCGAACCACTGCACAGAAGGCGCCGATTAGAATGCCGAAAACCGTGCAAAAGAATGTGAGGCGTAGGGTGGTCCACATACCCTGCAGAAGCAGTGGCCAGTACGCCAGCACTGCCCCAAAATCAAATTCATAGGTCATGGTTGTTTCTTCGCCTCACATTATTGATTTAGTTGGCTCCCGCCAGAACCTGTGGCGGAATGTCGGTTTTCTGGAATTGCTTGTAGATGGCTGGCAATTTGCCATTGGCGAGGTTGGTTTTTACCCAGTCATCGATCCAGTTTTTGAGCTCAGTGTCCTCTTTGCGCATGCCTACACCCATGGTGGCGGTGCGTAGCTCCAACTTCGGTTCAAACTCTTTACCTGGCACTTTCTGATTGATCAGATCGACAAGGGACTGTGCGATAGCAACGATTTCAAGCTGACCGGAAACGATCGATGTCATCGTTGTGGCCTCGTCTTCGAAACGAACCACTTCTGCATCTGCAGGCGCCATTTTTGTAATGTCACCGTCGTTTGTCGTTCCGCGTGTCACCGCAACCCGCTTGCCGGACAGGTCAGCGAAGGATTTGATCTCGAGGTTCTTCGGCGCGAAAACCGACGTGGTGTTGCCCGAATATGGAAGGGAAAACGCAATCGTTTTCTTTCTCTCATCGGTAATCGAAAGCGCTGACATGATGATGTCGGCACGGTTTTGCATCAGATTTGGAATACGGTTCGCACCATTTGTCGGCACGATCTCCATCGTGACGCCGAGGTCTGACGCCAGCAATTTTGCAGCCTCCACTTCCGAGCCGGTCGGATTGAGACTGTCGTCTTTGTAAGACCATGGCGGAACGCTGAGATCGATCGCTATGCGGATGACACCGGCACTGCGGATTTTGGCCAAGGCATCATCCGCCGAAGCGTGGACAGATGCAGCCAGCGTGAACGCCAGAGCAGCTGCAATTCTCTTCAAGTTCTTCATTCAATCCTCCCAGTTGACGTGAAATTTCAGATAGGTTCTGGAAATGCCGTGCCGATCTTTTCGGCATAGGGTTCGAGCCCGGCAACGATGACCTGATCCAGCAAAACGCCGCTCTGACGTGCCTTGGCCATACGTGATCGAGCCTGATCACCGGGTACGCGCACTTTGGAAACGCCGGGCCGTGGCGGATTGGCATGACAGGCGTCAATGAGCCATGTCGCCTCGTCCAGGAATGCTTCAGATCCGCCGAACGCCGATGGGTCGATCACCTGCAAAAACGTGTTCATGGCTATGCCGGACAGGCCATCCTTTCGGCCCACACCACTCAATCCCTGTGTAAGGGCTTCGACCAGAAGCGCCATGGCATAACCCTTGTGGCCGTGATCCAGCCCGCCAACCGGAAGCAATGAACCTTCGCCACTGATCAGCACCTGTGGGTCATCGGAGGGATTTCCGTCGGCATCCAAGGCCCAGACGCCAGGATAATGTTGTCCGGCCTCGGCCAGCTGCGTCGACCGCTTGATTGTCGTGATGGAACAACTGATATCCAGCAGGATAGGATCGCCACGACTTGGAATACCCGCCGACAGGGGATTGGGTGTAAAAATCCCGCGTGTGCCACCGAAGGGAGCAACCCCGCCAGAGGCCGGTCCGGAACAGGCCAGTTGAACCAATAATCCACGCTCGGTCAGCCGTGGCAGATAGGTAGCCAGCGCGCCTGTGTGATGCCCATCCGCGATGGTTACGGTCACGACGCCATGATCGGAAATACGTTCAAGCGCTACGTCAATCGCACGGTTGATCAGCCATGCACCCGGTAGGCGTCGACCATTCCATGCAATGCAGCCACCACGATCAGAACGGACCTCATAGGTGCCTTCCAGGTTCATCCCGCCTCGGCCGATCTCCTCGAAATACCACGGCGCGATGATGAGGCCGTGGGTCGAGTGACCCATCATATCCGCTGTCAGCAGGCACTCGGTTACATCAAGAGCCACGGCTTCTGCCATGCCACTGGCTACGAAGAGACGGTGCGTGAGATCACGCACTGCATCAACATCGTAGCGTGATGCCGTATTCTGTTTGAGATCATTTGGCATCGGTGACCTCTGGCGGCAGGTCGATGCCGAATGCGGTCTTGTAGATGCCGTTCAGGCTGCCATCTGCCAGACTGCTGTTGACCCAGGCATTCAGCTTCTCCTGAAGTGAGGCCTCGCCTTTCTTGACGCCAATGCCTGTTACATTGGTTTTGAGCACGATTTTCGGCTCAAGCTTTGCAGAAGGGTTCTTCGCGTTTACCGTCGTCAGCAACGCTGGCGCAGTCACATAATAGGATGCCTGACCGCTCAGAAGTGCTGTGATTGACGTTGCATCGTCTTCGAAACGAACGATATCCGTTCCCGGGAGTGCAGACTTTGTGATCTCTGCATCATTGGTGGAGCCACGCGTGACTGCGACACGCTTGCCCACGAGGTCATCGAGTGTGCTGATTTTTTCAGTCTGCGGTGCGCCTACGACGATCTGGATTGCGCTATAGGGCTTGGAAAAGTCGATGACTTTCTTGCGCTCGTCGGTAATCGACAGTGTTGAGATGACAACATCAGAACGGCCCGAGACCAGATAGGGTATGCGATTGGCGGCAGATGTGGGTACCAATTCAAGTTCAAGTTTCCAATCTGCAGCGAGTTTCTTCGCAATCTCGACTTCAGAGCCTTTATAATTTCCAGTCTCATCCAGTACCGAATAGGGAGGCGCGGCTGGATCGATCGACACGCGAAGCTTTCCCTTGGATGTTATGTCCTGCAACGCATCTGCTTTCGCAGACGTCATTGAAATTGGGCTGGCAGCGACAAGCGCTGCGATGGCGACCATCGAAAAAAGGTGTTGGTGTTTCATGTCACTCCTCCCAGAGTTATCCCATATATTGAGAGCATAACGGAGATCACGGCTCTCCAGAATGATTTCGTGTGGAACGATTTAGAGGCTGTCCCATATATTGAGACGATTACGTTTTCGATGGACCTCCATCGGTGGTCGATCAGGCGTGCACATGTGCAGTCATGAAATCAAACAGAAGTCCGATTTGGCCATCGAGCATGTGTGTTCCGTCGCGGGTAAAACAGCCACGAGAGGCAGCTGCCTCCAGGATGCGGGTTGGCACTGGATCGGTGATCACATCTGCGACGGTCATCTTCGCGGTCAACTCGTCTGGTGCAATGGGCAGAGGATCGCTGTCGCGCAATCCGGACGAGGTAGCATTGACGACAATGTCAGTGTCAGGGGGTACGGATGTCCCGACCCTCACTCGACCCGGATAAGCAGCCGCCAATTTTTCATAAAGGGCCTGTTCATTTGTCTTGTTGAGATCATGGAACGTAAGGTAGCTGGCCCCCTCCTCCAGCATGGAGACGGCGATTGATGAGCCGGCTCCACCTGCGCCAACCATAAATATTCTTTTGTCTGCGATGCTCCGGCCAGCCTTCAAAATGCCGGCGATCAGGCCCGCACCATCAAAATTATCGCCAAACCACGTGCCATCCGGCTCGCGTCGCATGGCATTGATCGCGCCCAACACCTTCGCCCGCTCCGATAACCGATCGCAGAAATCGGAAGCACCGAACTTGTGCGGCAACGTGATCAGAATGCTATCGACATTCGGCATTGCTTTTAGAACCGGCAGCGCACTCTCGAGATTGCCCTTCTGAATGTGAAGCGGCACCAGCATCCCGTCGTAATTTGCATTTCGCATGCGTTCGGTTAGCCAACCGGGCGCCAGAACCTGAGCGATGGGCGAACCAATGAGGAAATGAACTCTGGTCTTGCCGGTGATATTTGGCTGCGTCATCGGAATATCTCTTTTCAAGCAGGCGTGCCGGTCAGCCTTGCTGCTCCAAACTGCACGGACGTGATGTTTTGACGCCTTATCGCCACTGCACGCGGCGAAATGGCAAAATTTCGATGTTCTTCCAAACACCATCGGTGAAATAGATTTCACTCTCGATATAGGCGTCGAGGGCTTTGCGATCCGGAAACTCACACAACACCACCGAACCCACCATTGTGCCCTCTTCATCAAGAAGCGCACCGCCATCAATGATGCTTCCGTCTGCCTTCATGGCGTGGATACGCTCCATATGTGCGGCGCGGGCTGCAAGGCGCCTGTCGAGCGTGCCTTTAGTCGTGTCGTCCCGAGCAATGATCGTGAACTGCATCAAGGTCTCCTCAAACGATCTTTGGCGCAGGGGATGGCGCTTGCAATGCATAACCCCGTGCCTGGTAATCGAAGTCGTGCAGCTTGTTTACGGGCTCACCCTTGTTGACCGGTGATGCATAATAGGCCCGAATTTCCCGGATTTTCGTGATATCGTCATTGAAGATGTACCACTCGTCACCGCGCAGCACTTCATTTACGGCGGTTTTCCAGTGTGTCCACTCAATGACGGCCTCACGGCCATCCGCGCCGGCCAACACCTTTTCGATTGTCCAGCGCGACCCCAGTGTTTTGACGCACCAGACCCATCCATCGGCTATCGCAACCGCACCGCGCCATGGCGCGCCGGGAAGCCCGGGCGGGAAGTAATGGACACCATCTTCTGTGAAACAATCCACAAGGGCTGCATGGTCGGCGTCATTGCAGGCAGCAAAATAACGGCGGATCAACGCTTCGGCGCGCTCGGCTGGTGACGTGTTCATCGCTTACTCCGCCGCCTGGTTGCGAGCACGCCATTCGGCGTATTCCTTCAAGGTTTCCTCATTCGGCGGATAGGTGCCCCAAAGCGGTGCGCCAGCATCGATCTTGGTGAACAGGAATTTCTCGCGTTGCTCCTGCTCATAGGAATCGTTGGCGAGTTCCGTCGCGATCGCGCGCGGCACAACAACCACGCCATCGCTATCACCAACAACAATATCGCCGGGATAAACCGCAACCCCTGCACATCCGATGGGGAGCTGCATGTCGATAGCGCGGTGATAGGCTGGGCGGGTGGAAGCAGTGTTGGCAGAGCAGTAAGCCGGGAATGGCATACGGGAAATTTCGGTACCATCGCGGAAGGCGCCGTCAGTAATGGCAGCAGCCACACCCTTGCGCATCATCCGCGTCATCAGCATGTTGCCGGCCGATGCTGCACGGGCGTCGTTGCGGCTATCGATAATCAATACCTGGCCAGCGCCGATTGCCTCGACCGCTTCCCATTGAATGTTGTCTTCGCCACGCTTTTTCAGATCGCCAAGATCCCAGTCCTTGTCCTCACGCGATGGAATAAAGCGAAGGGTGAAGGCCTCACCTGCGAATGATCCGGCATTCACGTTAAGGGGTTTCAAACCTACCAGAAACTGCTGGCGAAAATTGCGCTTGAAGAGCTGGGTAGTCAGTGTCGCTGTCGAACAAGCCTTGAGCTTGTCCAGAGTTTCCTGGGAAATTTCAACCATAAGGCGTCTCCTGAAAGATGATGACGAATGTCAGGACCGGGCGGCAATCGCCTCGTCGACCATGTCAAACAATGAGTATTTGGGCTGGAAGCCGAGAAGTGCGCGCGCTTTCACGCTGCTGCCGTGGGTGCGGCCAAGATCGACGGGGATTGTTGCCTCGACAAATCGTCGCCCTGTCTTTTTTGCGAGATATGGGATGAATTCACCCAGACTGACCGGTGATATCGGAGCAAGGTTGAATGTCTCACCAATTGCCTCGGGCTTATCGAAAATCAGCAAAAGCCCGTCAACGATGTCACGTACATCAACCAGCTCTTGTGTGTGTGCGATGCCATTGGCATCACGTGGCAACAGCAATGGCTGATCGTCTGCCACCAATGGCTCTAGGATCGAGAGAATCTGATCAAGTTCCGAATTGGATGTCGCCCCCGCATGGTGCGTGCTGCTTGCCTTGAGACTGCGCACGCGGCTATTCACGTAAAAAGCCGGACCAGCATATTCACCGTTGGGATCGATCAGTTCATGCGCCGCTTCCGTATGCGAAAACACTGCTGTGCTGATGTCGAGATTTTTTTCCGAACGTTGATAAAATTTCACCATATCCTCGCCGAGGACTTTGGTCATGCCGTAGAATGTATAGGGTTCCTTGGGGTGGTTCTCATCTGTCGGGCGATAACGGGCAAAGCGTGTCGGATAGACTTGGTCACTGGAGGCGAACACCATACGGATATAGCGCTTTTGGGATTCGGCTGCCGCAACGCGCAAAACGTTGTAGGTACCAACAACGTTGACGTCCCATAAGAGATCACGGGCTCCGGGCTGAAATGAAATTACAGCTGCCATGTGAAAAACAGCGTCAACACCCTGCATAGCCTTTTCGACGTCAGCGAAACTGGCAAGACTGCCAGTGTGGCAGGTAACACCAGCCGCCTCTGTTGCGGCACGGTTCGGATCACCCGGCACAGCAATTGTTCTCACATTGTGGCCACGTTTGATCAGGGCAGACGACAGCACGCCGCCAACCCTCCCGGTGGCGCCGGATACGAAAATTTCCATGTTTTAATCCTCACAGCACCTTCGTCGACCGCAACTGCGTTACGTTGCCATACGAAGCCTGCTTCCCTTCATTTTCCGACGGTCGGTCAATTCGCCGTCAGCCACTTCAATCTATCGAATTTTGCGGCATGCAAAAGTCCTGATCTTCAAACGGCAGCAGGTGCGTCTCACATATTGAGATCAAAGATTGACGGCGTAACGCTCAATCGTTTCCAGCTCAGGGGTAAAGCCAATGCCGGGCAGAGATTGTGAGGCCAATTTTCCACCGACTGGACGGGTTGTCTTTGCCACCCATGCCTCCGGCTCGACGAACAGATATTCGACCAGTGTTTCGTCAGGTGTCAGCGGGAGAAGCGAGAGCGTTGCGAAGTAACCAGGACCAAAATACGGTGTGTGTGGCATTGGTATCTTGCCAGCTTGTTTGCAGGACTGGAGAACGCGAACAAATTCAGAGACACCGCCGACTTTTGTCATGCTTGGTTGCGGGTATGTCGCCGCCTTGATAAGGCGTGTAAAATCAAAGTCGGTTGAGGCATTTTCCCCCGCGCCAACGGGTATTCCCGCGGCCTCTAGTGCGGCCATAGCCTCATAGTCGTCTGGCGGGAAAACAGGCTCTTCTACCCATAACACGTCGTTTTCACGAAAGACCGATGCGAGCGCCTTGGCCTCTTCCACTGACCAGGCGCAGTTGGCGTCGACCATCAATGGCACGTTAGGGCCAACAACCTGGCGCGCGCGCGTGATCACGGCTGGATCTATCTCGTGCAATTTCACATGGCGATAGCCGAGATCAAGGGCTCGCTGGCACTGCTGGGCCACAAGATCGGCATCACCGTAGCGTACCAGACTGGCGTAGGAGAAACGCTCGACATCTGCTGTTGCACCAAAAAGATGCGAGAGTGGCTTTGCTTGCCGTTTCGCAGCCAGGTCCCACAATGCGATATCAACGCCCGACAATGCAAACATGGTAATGCCGTATCGACCGAACAGATGCAGCTTTTTCTGAATCGTCATATTCCATGCCGTCACGTCATCGATTGTTTGTCCGACAACGAAAGGCGCAATCATCCGCTCGACCGCAGATCTGACCGGCTCAAGGCAGAAATAGGCAAAGGCCTCGCCCCAACCAACATTGCCGCCTTCATCCTCCACCCTGACCAGCACCATATCAAGCTCGTGCCAACGGCTGGGTGTGCCGCCCGTGCCGGCCCCTCCATCCACGAACGGAACGCGAAGTGGAAAGGTCTTCAATGACACGATTTTCAACGCGGAGTCCGATACAGTCTGAAGCATGTTTTCCTCTTTTAGGTCTTGCCTATCGTTTCCGGTATTCCCCGCTCACCCACATTCACTGACAGTAGTTGGCCTGAAAGCGGCGCGTTGTTCAAACTGTCGCGGGTCTGCCCCGTGCGTGCGCTGGTGACAAAAAGGTCGGAGAGATTGTCCCCTCCGAAGGAGATGCCGGTTGGGCTTGGGATTGGCAGGGCGATTGTTCGCTGGATTTCGCCATTCTCATCAAGCTTGATTACGCTCCAGCCCTCCGAAAGACCCACCCAAACATTGAAGTTTTCATCGACTGCCAACGCGCAAGGTGAGCCTGCGACCTTTGGGATATCGGCAAATTTGCGTTTTCTGCGCGTTACAGGGTCGATGAGCAGCACGCTTTGACGAGACGGTTGCGATACATACAGGCCGATATCGCCAGCAAATGCGATATCAGACACATCACCGGAAAGGTCTAAAACCGCTTCAAAACCTCCGGTGGTGCTCCAAGGGCCGATACGTGTGAGATTAACTTCGGAATCAAAAAGTGCGGCCCAAATCGTTCCAGCCTTATCTGCCCGTAATGCGCGGATAATTGATGACCCGGCACTGCCAATCCGCTGTTGAATACCGTCTTGTCCGCACAATACGACGTCTCCGCCAACCGACACAACAAATCCGTTTTCTGACAGACAAAGCGCGCCGACGCTTTGGGCAAGTTCATGCAGGTAGAGAAGTTTGGTTCCGTCGTGCCCGTCAAATCTTATGGCTGGCGCCAGAAGATCGATCCAGACAAGCGCGTTTCGCCTTGCATCCCATCTTGGCGCCGCTCCCATATAGGCCGGCCGGTCGGTCCAGATGCGGAATGCGCCAGAATTTTGAGCCACTGTTTTCAGTGTAGGCGTCAATTGGCTGGAGATACGCTTTGCGGCTTCGGCCAATTCCTTGCCGAGTTGTTCGGCCCTTTCCGGCGGCATTCGAAACGTCGGGCCAGCGACACTGATAGCGGCCAGCGGTCGACCGCTATCATCGAGAATTGCTGCGCCGACGCAGCGAGTGCCAAGGACAATCTCCTCGTCGTCAATGGCATAACCACGCGCGCGGACAATAGACAGGTGCGCTTTCAGTTGTTCTGGATCACAGATGGTATTGGCCGTGAAGGATTGCAGATCGCCCGAGAGGATTGTGTCCAGTTGTGTCTCACTGAGATGCGAAAGGATCGATTTGCCTTGGCTTGTGCAGTGCATGGGTTTCAACACGCCGAGCCGGGCATTTGATCTCTTGTCATGGGCACTTTCAAAACGGCCAAGCGCCAGCACATGCTGGCCCTCCTGAACGGCAAGGTAGGATGTCTCTCCCGTAAGATCACGCAGGCGGCGAAGTTCAACGGATGCGATCGAAGCCAGATCGGAGGAGGACCATGCGTTTTGTGCAAGCTCCAGAAAATTGAATCCCAAGGTATAATTCTGACTGACCGGATCCGGTCGGATCAAGCCGCGCGCAATCAGTGCGGCAAGAATACGATAGAGTGTTGCGCGTGGTATGCCGGTTTGTTCGGAAAGCTCAGCCTGCCCGATGGCCCCTGGGGTTCTTCCTATAATCTCGATAATGTCGCATGCCTTGCCCAAAAGAGCGGTGCCAGCGACATTTTTGGGTGAAATAAGATCCATTGACCATTGGGTATCGTTCAAGAGCATGCCTCCACTTCTAAGCTCAAAAGATGAGACGATCTATGTCAGCGACGACAAATTTGTCACGCTATATTCGATCGTGCCCATATCATGAGACAAAAGCAATGCTCGTTGGGGATTGTGTTGTTTCTCAAGGCCTTGAATAGGCGATTTCGATCACCCCATGAATTTCTGTACCAGGAGCAAGAATGACCGCACCGGAATTATCAGCGGGAACACCCATATTCCAGGCGTTGGCCAGATGCGTCACCGGTTCCACGCACACATGAGAAGGGTCACCTCTATGCACAACCAGAAAGGTGAATGCGTCTGATGCTACGATCTGAACCGACGTTTGTTCTGTCAGCGTGACATGCGCTTGCGTCCAATTGTCCAGATAAGCGGTTGGACCGGCGATGCCGGCATTTCCGTCAAATTCCGATCGGCGGCCGTCCGGAAGGTAGTCCGGAAGATGGTGCCAGATGTGAGTGGCATCTGACTTGACCGGATCGCGTGAGGCAAAATAAGGATGCCAGCCCATCCCGCCCGGCATCGGTCGGTCCGAACGGTTTTCCACTGTCATTGACAGGCGAAGACGATTGTCGATCAGCTCAAATGATTGCTCGGCGCGAAAATCCCACGGCCAGTCCTCGTCGGCGCGATAGTCGAGCAGCATGGAGAACCGGTTCTCCTCGTGTACTCCCGCCGCCCACGGCCTTGCATGACCGGGGCCATGCAATGTGTTTGGCATTGCTGCGGGATGAGCTCGAAGATTGACAAATGCATCACCAATTTTGATTTTTGCCCCTGCAAGCCGGTTATGATAAGGCACGAGTGGATAAGCGCCTCCCCGCGGCCAGTTCGTGACGTCAAAACTCTGCGCTTGCGTCGGAATGACAATGTCACGCGCCTCACGATCGTGCAGGCTAAGGAGCCGACCGCCCATAGCAGGACAAAATTGGGCCACGAGCTGCGCGGACGCAATCTCGTAAATCTTGGTTCCAGTAAGCTGCCGTTCCATCGTCGTTGCTGCCCAGCACTAAAAAGGTTTGGTCCGTTCATGATGACCATTTGTGCTGCGGAAATTGCGACCAATAGCTCTTCCTGACAATAAGGCTTTTCCAAGTGCGCGGACGGCAGCCCACATGGTGAGACATTGCGGTCAACGGATGATGGGGGCAGGAAAATTCATCTGGTTGATGTCAGTACCGGTTGATGCAAAGATTTATAGCATGAATGATAGAGATCAATCATCTGCGAGGATTTTCTGGTGAAACGCCCTACAATATCCGACCTTGCTGCGGCTTCTGGTGTGAGCGTCGCAACTGTTGACCGCGTCCTGAATGGACGTTTGCCCGTGAGGGAGGAAACAGCCCGCAAGGTGTTTGAGGCATCCGAGAAGATTGGCTTTCACGGCACCAACATCATCCGTCAGCGTATGATGGACGATGTTCCTACCTACAATTTTGGAATCATCCTGCGGAAAGAGCGGCAAACTTTCTACAAGGACTTTGCAGCCGAATTGCAGGTGGCAGCCTCAGCTATAAAAGACCGACATATCAGCCTCAAGATAGAATTTGCCAAGTCCGAGGAACCAGGTGAACTCGCCGAATTGATCCTCGGAATGGCGGGTAAGGTCCATTCAATCGCCGCAACAGGTCCCGATCACCACGATGTGACACAAGCCGTTGCTACGATGAAATCTAAGGGCATACCGACGTTCTCTCTGCTGTCTGATTTTGCGCAAGGTGTACGAGAAGCATACCTCGGCACGAACAACATGAAGGTCGGACGGACTGCTGCATGGATGATTTCGAAAATGTCACCCAAGCCCGGTAAGGTTCTTTTATTCCTTGGGGGGCACCGATTTCACGGGCATTCATTAAGAGAAACAGGATTTCGCGCCTATATGAGGGAATACGCTCCCGAATTTGAGGTTCTGGACGCCCTGGTTAATCTCGAGACTCGCCGCCTGACCTATGGCCTGATGATGGATACACTATCGCGTCATATCGACCTCGTCGGTGTATATTGTATTGGCGGCGGTATGGAGGGCGCAATTGAAGCGCTCATTCAGCAAAACAGATCCGGATCGATCGCCTGTCTTGTCAATGAACTGACCCCAGAGTCGCGCCAAGCCCTCCTCGAGAGACGCATTTCAGGAATATTTCAGACGCCGTTACGCGAGCTTTGTGCAGATCTGGTCACGACAATGATACACACGAAGGAACATGGAATGGCCGCAAGTCCCGGTCAGCGCTTCCTGCCGGCGCACCTGTTGGTTCCTGAAAGTCTTTGACATCATGATAGATTCTATCATTTCGCGTCGGTTCTTTCTATCAGCGTTGATAGTTTTACCTTCGACTAATCGTTGACGACAGCGCGTGTCTAGGAAATTGTAAGGACGCGGCGGCGGAGATAGGAGGCTGCCGCATTCGTGAAAATCAAGATTGGGAACCTTTTGGGGACCGACGAAGTCGGAGCCTTCGGAGTATTGTTGACTATCGCAAGGCATCCGCCTGTTCGGCGTTAGAATGCCAAGCACTAAAGTAACCGTGGAGGAGAAACACGTGAAGAAACATTTGATTATGGCAGCATTTGCCAGCTTTCTGGCAACATCAGCATCTGCCCAGACCATTGGCGTCTCGATGGCATTGTTTGATGATAATTTTTTGACCGTTCTGCGCAACGGCATGATTGACTATTCCAAAGGGCTTGATGGCGTCACACTTCAGATCGAAGATGCACAGAACGATGTCGGCAAACAATTGAGCCAGGTTCAGAATTTCGTGGCATCGGGTGTGGACGCAATCATTGTAAATCCGGTTGACACGGATGCGACCACAGCACTTTCCCAAGCCGCCGCCGCAGCGGGCATCCCGCTCGTCTATGTTAACCGGCAGCCAGTAAACGTCGATGATCTACCCGAAAAACAGGCATTCGTTGCCTCGGATGAAAAACAGTCAGGAACATTGCAAACGCAAGAGGTTTGCCGGATTCTGAAGGAGGCCGGCAAAAAGGAAGCCAGTGCGGTTGTTATGATGGGCGAACTTTCCAACCAGGCCGCACGCATGCGCACGCAAGACATCAAGGATGTCATCGCCACACCCGAATGCAGCTTTATCAAGATTGTTGAGGAGCAAACTGCAAACTGGTCAAGAACCCAAGGGGCCGACCTTATGACAAACTGGCTGTCTGCTGGTGTTAAGTTCGACGCGGTGATTTCCAACAATGATGAAATGGCGATAGGCGCAATCCAGTCGCTCAAGTCCTCCGGACGCGCCATGGATGATGTCATTGTTGCTGGTATCGATGCCACACAAGATGCGCTTGCTTCCATGGCCGCCGGCGATCTTGACGTGACCGTTTTCCAAAACGCTGCCGGCCAGGGACAAGGTGCTGTTGACGCAGCAATCCGGATTGCAAAGGGCGAAACGATCGAAAAGAAGGTCTATGTTCCCTTTGAGCTGGTGACGCCGGCAAACCTCAAAGATTACCAGGCGAAGAACTAACCTGCGCGACTTTGGGGAAGGCATATGAATGCCTTTCCCGTTCGCGATACGGAGGATTTGCGATGGTAAGTCAGACAACTTCAGCAGCGATCAAGCAAGTGCTCGAGGACACCGAGCGCGACGGCCTGTTGGCAATCGAAGGCATTCGGAAGGAGTTTCCGGGCGTCGTTGCTCTCGATGACGTAAAACTGCGAGTTCGCCCTGGTACGGTACACGCGCTGATGGGTGAAAACGGTGCGGGTAAATCCACTTTGATGAAAATCATTGCCGGTATTTACCAGCCTGACGCAGGAGAAATAAGGCTGCGCGGCCTTCCGGTGACGTTGAAATCGCCGCTTGATGCTCTCGAGCAGGGTATTGCCATGATTCATCAGGAGCTTGCGCTGATGAACTGGATGACGGTAGCGGAAAACATATGGATCCGTCGGGAACCGAAGAACCGTTTTGGACTGATCGATCATTCAAAAATGGTCGAGATGACAAGGGATCTGTTCCTGCGACTTAACATCGTCCTCGATCCGAAGGCGCAAGTTTCTGAACTCACTGTTGCTCAAAAACAGATGGTCGAAATCGCCCGTGCCGTCAGTTATGAATCCTCGATCCTGATCATGGACGAACCCACCTCTGCACTCACTGATCGCGAAGTAGAGCACCTGTTTGCGATCATTCGTGATCTTCGCTCGCGTGGAATTGGCATCGTCTACATCACCCACAAGATGAATGAGCTTTTTGAGATTGCGGACGAGTTTACGGTCTTCCGTGATGGAAAGTACGTTGGGACGCACTCCTCAAAGGACGTAACGCGCGACGACATTATTCGCATGATGGTCGGTCGCGAGATCACCGACATGTTTCCGAAAGTCGATTGTCCGATCGGTGACGTCATACTCGAGGTAAAGAACCTCACTATTCCCGGCGTGTTCTATGACATCTCATTCTCTATCCGGCGTGGCGAAATCCTTGGACTTGCAGGTCTGGTGGGTTCAAAGCGTTCGAATGTCGCGGAAGCCTTGTTTGGTGTAGCACCAGCAAGTTCAGGCGAAATCATCATCGATGGGAAGCCGGTAACAATCACCAATCCGAGTGAGGCCATGGCCTATGGGTTGGCCTTTTTGACGGAAGATCGGAAAGAAACCGGCTGCTTCCTGACGTTGAACTGCTTGGAAAACATTCAATCTGCGCTGATTACTCGCTCACATGTAAGAGCAGGCTTCGTTGACCAATCAACAGTCAACAAACTTGCGGAGAACATGGCCGCCAAACTCCGGGTCAAGACACCGAATCTACATGAGACCGTCGAAAATCTTTCAGGCGGAAACCAGCAGAAACTGCTTATCGCACGCTGGCTGCTTACAAAGCCGCGCATCCTCATTCTGGACGAGCCCACACGCGGGATTGATGTCGGAGCCAAATCCGAAATTCACAGACTGATCACAGGCCTTGCAGCCGAGGGGGTCGCCGTTTTGATGATTTCTTCAGAACTGCCCGAGGTGTTGGGGATGAGCGATCGGATCATGGTCATGCATGAGGGCCATGTATCCGGTTTCCTTGATCGCGCCGAGGCAACTCAAGTAAAAATTATGGACCTTGCTGCCCGGTAACGGCGCAAAAAGGGAGGACACAATGAACACAATCACCCAATCGACAGCAACTGCGCCATCGGCAAAACGGCGGCTACCGTCAGAGCTTAATATCCTACTGGTATTGATCGGTATTTCGCTCACCTTCGAAGTTCTGGGATGGATATTTCAAGGGCAAAGCTTTCTAGGCAATACGCAACGCCTGTCCATCATGATCCTGCAGGTTTCCGTCATTGGTATCATTGCAATTGGTGTCACCCAAGTGATCATATCTGGGGGCATTGATCTCAGTTCCGGCTCGATAGTCGGGGCAACAGCAATGATCGCGATGAGCCTTGCACAGATCGGAACATTCGAACGAGCCGTTTATCCCAATCTAACAGATATGCCAGTTTTGGTGCCGGTCGCGCTTGGCCTCGGTGTCGGTGTGATCTGCGGTGCGATCAATGGTCTTTTCATAGCTTACACGAAAATACCACCGTTCATCGCAACCTTGGGAATGATGGTAACTGCGCGTGGTTTTGCCAAATGGTACACGAAAGGTCAGCCAATCAGCTTCCCAACTGACAGCTTTGCAGCTCTCGGCAAGGGCCTCACGCCGGTCGTCATATTCCTCGTCGTTGCCGCAATTATGCACATTGTCCTGCGCTACACGCGATACGGAAAATTCACCTATGCGATCGGCGCAAATCCCCAAGCCGCACGCGTCTCTGGCATCAATGTCGAGCGCCATACCGTCAAGATATATGCAGTCGCGGGTCTCCTGTCGGGACTGGCAGGGATCGTCGTAGCAGCCCGCGGTTTGACCGCACAGGCGGGCATGGGCACCATGTATGAGCTTGATGCCATTGCTATGTCAGTCATTGGCGGTGTTTCGCTCTCAGGTGGCCGCGGTTCTGTTGTGGGCACAATGATTGGCATGGTCATTTTTGGTGTGATCATTTCCGGCTTCACGTTTCTGCGTCTGGATGCCTACTACCAGGAAATGCTGAAGGGACTGATCATCGTGGCAGCCGTTGTCGCCGACGTTTATCGTCAACGCAAACGCGTTAAGAAAAGTTGATCGCTGGGCGAGCCTCTCGCCCACCGTAGTACACCACTCCACATCAGACACAATTTACGAGGAACTGTGATGAAACAGCTTCTGATAACGACGGCGCTTTGCCTGGCGGTGACTGTTCCGGCAATCGCAAAAGACACACGTATTGCAGTCAGCATGACTTCTTTCGACAATCCGTTTCTGACTATCCTTTTGAACGGAATTCGCACAGAGGCGGAGCGCAATGGAAAGGTTGAGCTTCTAACAGAGGATGCGCAACTCGACCCCTCAAAGCAACTCAATCAGGTTCAAAATTTTATCGCCAATGGCGTGGACGCGATCATTGTGAATGCCGTTGATGGTGACGCGACCGCTGCCATTACCAAAGCCACTGCCGAAGCAGGTGTGCCACTGGTTTATGTCAATCATCCGCCAGCAGAACTCGACAAAGGCATGCCGGAAAGCACTGCTTTTGTCGGTTCGGATGAGAGCCAGTCTGGAACGATGGAGGCGCAAGCTGCCTGCAAGCTCTTGGATGGCAAGGGCAAAGCGGTCATCTTGATGGGGCCGCTTGAAAACCACGCAGCGCTTGTCCGGACGAAAGACGTCGAGGATGTGTTTTCAAAGCCAGACTGCAACATTGAGATCGTAGAGAAGCAGACGGCCAATTGGAACCGGACACAAGCTCAGGATCTCGTCGCATCCTGGCTGACCGCAGGCATTGAGTTCAATGCTGTCATTGCCAACAACGACGAGATGGCAATTGGAGCTGCTCAGGCGCTCAAGGCTGCTGGTATTTCCATGGACAAGGTCGTGGTCGCCGGGATTGATGCGACGCCTGATGGCTTGGCCGCAATGAAGGCCGGCGACATCGACATCACGGTTTTCCAGAACGCAACAAAGCAGGGAGAAGTCGCCACTCAGGCGGCTTTAAAGATGGCAACCGGCGAACCGAGCGAAAAAACCTACTGGGTGCCATTCGAGCTGGTCACCCCCGATAACATGGCGAGCTACGCACAGTAGCAGCCCGGCGCGCGTGACACTCCTCCCGTTTCGCGCGCCCTTTTTCTCAAGACTTGAAGGATCAAGCCATGAAACATGCCCTAGACCCCCACATGATCCGCCACCTTTCTCTTGAGGAGACGTGCCGGAAGACCGCGGAACTGGGTTACGACTTTGTGGAGCTTTCGCCCCGTCCCGATTTCCTGTCCTGGTGGACACGCCCGAAGGTGTATCCCGAGCGTGTCAAGTCCTTCAAAAAGGCGCTGAAAGATCACGGCGTCGGATTGGCAACTTTGCAGCCGATGTATCGCTGGTCCAGCCCCTATCAGGACGAGTGGGAGGTGGCGATCGACAATTGGAAACGCGCCATCGAGATTGCCGTCGAGATGGAATGCCCGATGTTCGTTTCCGAGTTCGGGCGCGGCGGTTCGCCAGACCGCAGTCTGAATGATCGTTCCGGTCTGCACCGTCCGGAAACCTGCGAAGGTCAGTTCTTCCGCGCCATGGACGTGCTGGTGCCCATTCTCGAAAAGGAAGGGCTGACGCTGTCGCTTGAAGCACATCCCGAGGACTGGATCGAGGAGATTGCACCTGCAATCGACATCATCAAGACCATCAATTCGAAGGCCGTGAAAGCATCCTTCATTGCGCCGCATACGTTTTTTTATGGTCCTGACATGGTGGCCAATCTGCGTGCGACACAGGGGCATCTGGTGCATGTGCGCCTCGCAGATACCTATGACCACAACAAGTCGTCGCAACTGCGTTACATCGTCAATCCGCCCGGCTCCAAGGTGCGCGTGCACCAGCATACCGACTTCGGTCAGGGCGAGATCGACTGGGATGTGTTCTTCGAGACCTTGGCGGACATGAAGTTTGACGGCGTTCTCTCCAATTGCGTTTTTGCCTGGGAGGACCGGGCTGAGGAAAGCGCTCGGTTCATGCTCAGCGAGACAAAAAAATATCTCAACAAATACCAGAAGTGAGGCTTATTCGATGACTTTGAGAATTGGTGTAATTGGTACCGGTGCAATTGGTCGCGATCATACCCGCCGGATCAATGATGTCCTCGGTGGCGCAACAATCGTCGCATTGAGCGACGTCAACAGGGCATCAGCGGAGGCCGTGAAAAAGGATATCGCGCCGAGTGCAACCATTTACGATACAGGCGAGGAGCTTATTGCCGCGTCCGACGTAGATGCGGTGCTTGTGACGTCCTGGGGCGCCACACATGAGCAATATGTGCTAGCCGCAATCGCTGCCGGAAAACCCTGCTTCTGCGAAAAGCCACTCGCAACAACTGCCGATGGCGCAAAGCGGATTGTTGATGCTGAAGTCAAACATGGCAAACGTCTCGTACAGGTTGGCTTCATGCGCCGCTACGACAGTGGTTACCTTGCATTGAAACAGGCCGTCGACAGCAAGATTGGCGCACCAATCATTGTTCATGCTGCTCATCGCAATCCAACAGTTCCAGAACAATACATCACGCCTATGGCGATCCATGACACCTTGATCCATGAGATTGACGTGTTCCGCTGGCTGCTTGATGATGACTATGTTTCGGCACGTGTCCTGTTCCCTCGCTCTGCCGCGCGCAGCCATGCAAAGCTGAAGGACCCGCAGATCGTCATCCTTGAAACAGCCAAGGGCACGATTATCAATGTCGAGATTTTCGTGAATTGCCACTATGGCTACGACATCCAATGCGAAGTGGTCGGGGAAGACGGAATTGCAAAATTGCCCGAACCTATGGCAATCCAGATGCGCCTGGGAGCCAAACTCCAGAACGACATTCTGACCGATTGGAAAGACCGCTTCATTGCAAGCTATGATGTCGAACTGCAAGATTTCATCAACGCTGCGGCAAAGGGAACCGCGTCTGGCCCAACCTCATGGGACGGTTATGTTGCTGCCATCACGTCTGATGCCTGCGTCGACGCTCAGGAAAAGGCCGGTGAGGCCGTCGCCATCAACCTGCCTGCCCGGCCGACTTTGTACAACTGAGGCTCACCATGCGTTTCGCCATCAACCACATAACTGCCCCAACACTGTCGCTTGAAGCGTTTTTCGACGCAGCCAGAAGCCTTGGACTGACAGAGGTAGAAATACGCAACGATTTGCCAGACATCGTCAACACGACGGACCCCGCTCTGGTCAAAACCATTGCAGAAAAAGCCGGCGTTTCTATCATTTCGATCAACGCGCTCTATCCATTTAACGTCTGGTCCGGTGACCTTCCGGCGCGAGCGGTGGCCCTTGCCGACTACGCCAAGACAAGCGGAGCGAAGGCTTTGGTCATGTGCCCGCTCAACGACGGTAGCCAGGTCTCCTTCGATGATCTGGTGGCTGCTCTGAAAGCCATGAAACCGATCCTTCAAGAGCGTGGACTGACCGGTCTTGTTGAGCCGCTTGGTTTCCCGATTTCGTCTTTGCGGACGAAGGAGGAAGCATTAAAGGCGATCAAGGCAGCGAATGGAGAAGGTGTTTACAAGCTCGTCCATGACACCTTCCACCATCATCTTGCTGGCGAGACAACATTTTACCCTGATGAGACAGGCCTTGTGCACATTTCCGGTGTGGTTGATCCAGACGTGTCCGTCGCCAAAATGCTCGACGCCCATCGCGTGCTTGTGGATGACGCCGACCGCCTGGAAAACATTGCGCAGATAAAGGCGCTAAACGCTGCCGGTTACGCGGGCGCGTACAGTTTTGAACCTTTTGCAGCTGACGTACACGAACTGAAAGATCCTGTTGGCGCCGTCAGGGACAGCATCGCTCACATCAATCGGGCAATTTGACACAAATTGCTCGCGGCTGAGCCGCGAGCAATCCGCTGGCGTGAATGTCTCCCGGGTTGCCGGAGGAGTGAAAATGAACAAAACCTTGGACGTTATAACGATTGGCCGGTCGTCGGTTGACCTTTACGGTTCGCAGATTGGTGGCCGTCTGGAAGACATGGGTTCGTTCCAGAAATATATTGGCGGTTCGCCGACCAATATGGCGGCAGGAACGGCGCGCCTTGGCCTGAAATCGGCGTTGATTACCCGCGTGGGCAACGAACATATGGGCCGTTTCATTCGCGAGGAACTGCAAAAGGAAGGCGTTGACGTGCGCGGGGTCAAAACCGATCCCGAACGGTTGACGGCGCTTGTGCTGCTGGGCATTCGCGATGAAGAACGTTTCCCGCTGATCTTCTACCGTGAGAACTGCGCCGATATGGCGCTGTGCGAAGACGATATTGATGAGGCTTTTGTCGCTGAAAGCCGGGCACTGGTGGTTACCGGCACGCATCTCAGTCACCCCCGAACCGAAAGTGCCGTGCTCAAGGCGATCACGCTTGCCCGCAAGCATGGCGGTCGCGTGGGTCTCGACATCGATTACCGCCCCAATCTCTGGGGGCTGGCTGGCCATGGCGACGGCGAAAGCCGCTTTATCGAAAGCGGTCGGGTGACCGCAAAACTACAAAGCCATCTGCATCTGTTCGACCTGATCGTCGGCACGGAGGAAGAATTCCACATTGCCGGTGGTTCGACCGATACGATCGCCGCACTGCGTGCTGTGCGGGCCGTCTCGAAGGCGGTTCTGGTGTGCAAACGTGGTGCGGCCGGCGCTGTTGCCTTTACCGGTGCTGTGCCTGATCGTCTTGATGACGGTGAAAGCGGCCCTGGTTTTCCCATTGATGTGTTCAATGTGCTGGGGGCCGGTGATGGCTTCATGTCGGGGCTGATCAAGGGCTGGCTTGAAGATGCGACCTGGCCGAAGGCACTTGAATATGCAAATGCCTGCGGCGCCTTTGCCGTAAGCCGCCATGGTTGCACGCCTGCCTATCCATCCCTTGAGGAATTGCAGTTCTTTTTGCAGCGCGGGGTCAGGGAAAAGGCACTTCGTAAAGACGTACAACTTGAGCAAATCCACTGGGCGACCAACCGTCATAATGACTGGTCAACCATGCGGGTCTTTGCCTTTGATCACCGCATGCAACTTGAGGCCATGGAAGGCGCAACAGCCAAAAAAATCGGTCACTTCAAGCAGCTTTGCCTTGAGGCAGCTCTTGAGGTGCAAAAGGGACGGTCGGGTTACGGCATTCTCTGCGACAACCGCCTTGGCCGTGACGCACTTCATGCGGCGTCCGGCACGGGACTGTGGATTGGCAGGCCGGTCGAGTGGCCGGGCTCTCGCCCGCTTGCGCTGGAGCCGGAACTGGGTCCCGACTATGGCGGCCTGAATGAATGGGCACTGGAAAACGTCGTCAAGGTGCTGTGCTTTTGCCACCCCGATGACACACCGGAGATGCGGGCTGAACAGGAGGCTGTGATCTCCAGACTGTTCTCGGCAGCGCGTCGCAACCGGCTGGAGTTCCTGCTGGAGATCATTCCGTCCAAGGTCGGGCCGGTGGATGATGAAACAACTGCAAGGCTGATCCGCCGGTTCTACGAGATCGGCATCTATCCGGACTGGTGGAAACTGGAGCCGATGAAGAACGCTACTGCGTGGGACAAGGCGTGTGCGGCGATTACCGACAATGACCCTAATACACGCGGCATCGTGGTGCTGGGCCTTGAGGCACCGGAAGAGGAGCTTGCCGCCAGCTTCAAGGTTGCTGCCAGCTATCCGCTGGTCAAGGGTTTTGCGGTTGGCCGCACCATCTTCGCCGAAGTCGCGCGTGGCTGGCTGAAGGGTGAGATTGAGGATGCGGCAGCTATCGCAGACATGGCGCGGCGTTACACCAGACTTTGCGAGATTTGGGATGCGGCACGCCTACAGGCGACATTGGCCGCGAAGGGGAATTGATATGACGACGATCCGTTTGACCGCAGCACAGGCGATGTTCCGCTGGTTGTCTGTGCAGATGAACGAAGACGGTGAGCGCTTCATCGATGGTGTCTGGGCGATCTTCGGCCACGGCAATGTGGCAGGCATTGGTGAGGCGTTGCATGGTATTCAAGACAGGCTTCCGACATGGCGTGGTCAGAATGAACAGACCATGGCGCATGCGGCGATTGCCTATGCCAAGACCAAACGTCGCCGTCGCGCGATGGCGATTACCTCGTCGATTGGCCCTGGCGCAACCAACATGGTGACGGCGGCGGCACTCGCCCATGTCAATCGTTTGCCTGTGTTGTTCATTCCCGGTGATGTCTTCGCCAATCGTCGTCCTGATCCGGTTTTGCAGCAGATCGAGGACTTTGAAGACGGCACGATGAGCGTGACCGATTGCTTCCGTCCCGTCAGCCGCTATTTTGACCGGATTACCCGGCCCGAACATCTGCTGTCGGCACTGCCGCGCGCCATGCAGGTGCTGACCGACCCTGCCAATTGTGGCCCGGTCACATTGGCCTTTTGTCAGGATGTGCAGGCCGAGGCCTATGATTGGCCGGAAGGGTTCTTTGACGAAAAGATCTGGCGCATTCGCCGGCCGGAACCTGATCCCCGCGAAGTGGACGATGTGGTGGCCGCATTGAAGGCGGCACGCAATCCGGTCATCGTGGCCGGTGGTGGCGTTCTTTATTCGGGTGCCGAGAGTGATCTTCTGGATTTTGCCAAAACCCACAATATCGCCGTGGTCGAGACGCAGGCTGGCAAGGGTGCGATTGACTGGCAAGAGCCGTTGAACTTTGGTTCACCCGGTGTGACTGGCACGGATTGCGGCAACATAATTGCCGCCAATGCCGATCTTATCCTGGGGGTTGGCACGCGCTTTCAGGATTTTACCACCGGCAGCTGGACGGCATTTGCCAATCCGGAGCGTAAGCTCGTCTCCATCAATCTGACCGGATATGATGCCGCAAAACATGGTGCCATTCCGCTGGTGTCAGATGCCAAGGTGGCACTGAAGCGCCTGTCGTCAGGTCTGGGCAATCATCGTTTTGCCGATCCGGATTATGCTGCCCGGGATGCCTGGTTCAAACTGTCGGATAGTGTGCTTGCGGCGCCTGAGGATGAGGGCGCCAACTTCCTGCCATCGGATGCGCATGTGATTGGTGCCGTGTTGCGTAAGGCCGAGGACAACACCGTTGCCATGTGTGCTGCTGGCACCATGCCGGGCGCGCTGCAGGTTTTGTGGCGTGCCTCCCAAAATGGCTACCACATGGAATATGGCTATTCCTGCATGGGTTACGAAGTGGCCGGCGCTTTCGGCATCAAACTTGCCGATCGAGCCAAGGATGTCGTCTGTTTTGTGGGTGACGGTTCTTACATGATGGCGAATTCCGAACTTGCGACTGCTGTGATGATGCAGGTGCCCTTTACCATCGTGTTGACCGATAACCGCGGTTACGGCTGCATCAACCGCCTGCAGCAGGAATGCGGCGGAGCCGAGTTCAACAACATGTACAAGGACAGCAATATCGAAGTGCAGCCGCAGATCGATTTTGTCGCGCATGCCGCATCGATGGGCGCCCACGCCCTCAAGGTGGCTGACATTGCCGGGCTGGAAGCCGAACTCGTGGCAGCGAGAGGCCGAAACATCCCGACCGTCATCGTCATCGATACGGAGGCTGAAACCGGTGCTGGCATTGGTGGCGGATGGTGGGATGTTGCCGTGCCAGAAGTCGGTGATACCGACAAGCTCAAGGCGGCACGCGCCAAATATGACGCCAACACCGCACGCCAGCGCATCAACTGACACTGAGCAGTTTAGAGGATTTTAACATGATACTTTATGGTACCAACCCCATCGCCTGGTCCAACGATGACGATCAAACAATCGGCGCGCATCTCTCTCTTGAGGATTGCCTTTCCGATTGCCAAAAGATCGGCTTTGACGGCATTGAGAAGGGACACAAGATGCCAAACGAAGGCACCGCGTTGAAGGCAACGCTTGGGCAGTTCGGCCTGCGCTTTGTCGGCGGTTGGCATTCAACCAACTTGCTTGTGAACGACATTGCGACAGAGATCGCAGCGCTGCAGTCCTTCATCGACATGACACGAGCAGCTGGTGGCGATCACATCAATGCCTGTGAGTGCTCGAACACTGTCCATGGTAGCGACACCACGCCAGTGAATGATCGACCGATCATGACGGACGACCAGTGGGCGCGCTTTTCACAAGGCTACGAAGCTTTGTCCAAACATGCGCACGAACAGGGCGTGAAGATGGGATATCACCATCACATGGGAACGATCATCGAAAGTGCAGCAGACATTGACCGCTTCATGGCGATGGCTGGCCCGTTTACGCGTCTGTTACTTGATACAGGCCATTGCACCTTTGGTGGAGCAGACCCTCACGAAGTAGCTAGCCGCTATATGGATCGCGTCACGCACATCCACGCCAAGAATATCCGTCCGGATATCATGCAACAGGTTCGCTCGGAAAACCTTTCCTTTCTGGAAGGTGTGAGGCGTGGCGTCTTTACCGTGCCGGGAGATGCCGAGGGTTGCGTGGACTTTTCTCCGACGCTGAAGGTCGCTGCCAAGCACAACTATTCTGGTTGGCTGGTGATCGAGGCTGAACAGGACAGCGCTGTTCGAGACCCGTTCCATTACCAGAGCATGGGACTGAAGGCGTTGAAAACGATCTCTCGCGAGGTCGGTCTCGACACGGCGGTTGGTTGAGAAAGTCATTCATTGAGTGAGAAAGTAGCATCATGAGTCATCTTTTACGTCGGCCCTTTGGCACTCATGGCAAGGTCCACGAGATCACACCCCAGTCAGCGGGCTGGCGTTATGTCGGCTTCAACCTGTATCGCTTGCGCGAGGGCGAAGCAATCGGCGAGGCAACGGGTAGCAACGAGACCATACTGGTGATGGTTGAAGGCAGAGCCCGCTTCACGTCAAATGGCCAGGATTGGGGCGAGCTTGGTGAGCGGATGAATGTCTTTGAAAAGACACCGCCTCATTGCCTTTATCTGCCGAATGATACGACTTGGGAGGGCCGTGCGACAACGGATTGTACGATCGCGGTATGCCTTGCACCGGGCAAAAGCGGACACCATGCTCGCAGGATCGGTCCCGATGGCATCAAACTGACACCTCGTGGTGTCGGCTCCAACCAGCGACACATCAACAATATTGCCATGGAGGCCGAAGATTACTGTGACAGTCTCTTAGTCACCGAAGTTTTTACACCGCCAGGCAATTGGTCGTCCTACCCGAGCCATCGCCATGACGAGGACGATTATCCCCGGATCACCTATCTGGAAGAGACATATTATCATCGTTTGAACCCGGCAAATGGGTTCGGGATACAACGCGTCTATACCGACGACCAGAAGCTCAATGAAACCATCGCGGTGGCAGATGGCGATGTGGTACTCGTGCCACGCGGCCATCATCCGTGCGGAGCACCACACGGCTTCGAAATGTATTATCTCAACGTGATGGCAGGTCCGTTGCGTAAATGGCGTTTTGTAGCAGATCCCGCGGTTGAATGGATCATCGAACGTGATGCCAGGGAAACCTGATTTTTAGGCCGCGGCACCGAAATTCTTCTTGAGCACCAACAAAGCCCGCGACGTGCGAAAATTCGCCATCGCGGGCTTTTGTCAAAGAAAATTCCTGTTTCAGAAGCCGCAACCTCCTCGCCAGAAGGTTGCGACATGTGTCACTCAAACAATCCAGCTTGTTCAAACTTGATATCGAGCGCAACACGGATTGCATCAAGCGTTTTCATTGTATCAAGTGATGCCTCAAGCGGCCGGCAGTCACTTTCCAGTTTGCCTTCGGCAATGGCGTAGGCAACCCCTGCGGCCTCATAAAAAAGACCTTCAAAATGCGCGCCACGCGGCTCATCGTATCTCAGCCTGACAGTGCCGTCACGCGACCACACTTCAAATGAACCTGGCAGATGGAACTCATTGGTGAAGCGGATCGAACCTTCCGTCCCGACAATCGCAACCCCGGTAGGCGTAAAACCGTACAATGTCGTGGCCATTGTTCCCTGCGCGCCGTGATCATTCACCATGGCGACAGCCAATTGGCCGTTCACTCCAGCTGGATCCGATGTCGCAACCCCAACAACCCTGGTAGGCACGCCTAACAGTTTACTCAAGAGCGATACCGGATATGTTCCCAGATCGAGCAATGGCCCGCCAGCAAGCGTCGGATCGAAGATGCGGTGATCAGATGGGAGATACTCGCCATATTCAGTGTAGACTGACTTGATTTCGCCAATGAAACCGGCGTCAAGAACCTGCTGAACGATGTCGAATTTGGGCAGGAAGTAGGTCCAGAGAGCCTCGGCGAAAAACACGCCCTTGTCGCGCGCTGCAGCGACCATTTCGGCAGCCTGGACATGGTTTAAAGCTATCGGTTTTTCGACGAGTACGTGCTTGCCAGCATTGATTGCAAGCAAGACGTGCTCGTGGTGCTGGCCATGCGGTGTGGCGACATAAATGATGTCTATATCAGGTGAATGAACGAGCTGGTCGCAACTCCCGTAAGCGTTCTCAATTCCCCACTCAGACGCGAACCGCTTTGCCTTTTCCTGCGATCTTGAGCCTACAGCGGCGATCACTTGCCGAGTATGCGCCTTGACCGATTCCGTAAACTTTGCCGCGATCCAACCAGTACCAAGGATCCCCCAGCGTAGCGGAGGAGCATCCTGGGGCGACCTCAATCGGGAGGTTGGCAAGGCAGAAGGAAAGGTCATATCGAAACTCCTCTTTGTATGCTGGTGGCTTGCTCAGGCCGCTGTCTTTTCCCACTTGCCGGTCGCAAGTGAGCGCTCCATCGCGTCTATGATCTGCTCGTTCGCAAGGCCAAATTGGAAGTTAGGATAGCAGTCGACATCGCTCATGATACCTTCGATCAAGTCCCGAACTTCGATCACCTTGATATCGAAGTAACCAAGACCGCCGCCGGCAAAATCGAAACCGAAGAATGCAGAAAATTGCGGTACCTGGCTTCCCGCGAGAATTGTCTTGAAACCTCGGTCTGGCTTGGGGTCGTTGAAGCGGGATATCTTCAACTCGTTGAAGCGCTCACCATCCATGATGATCGTACCCTCTGTGCCGGATACCTCCCAGTAGACCCCGAAGACTTTGCCTGCTGCCACGCGGGACGCCTCGATTGTACCGCCAGCACCCGACTTGAAGCGGACAAGTGACTGGATTTGATCCTCGTTCTCAACCGCCGCGCGAGGGGCATCGTCGCCCGCCTTTGCGCCGTAACCTGACCCACCCTGTGGGATCGGCCGAGTTGGAAAAAAAGTCTGGCTCTGCGCAGTGACACTTTCGACAGGCCCCATCAGGAATTGCGCAACGGAAATGACGTGGCTACCGAGATCTCCCAACGCTCCAGATCCTGCGTCACGGCGCGTACAACGCCAGGAAAAGGGCAACTCCGGATCATTGAAGAAACCCTGATCAAACCAGCCACGAAAACGCATCGGCTGCCCGATATCGCCTCTGTCGATCAGCTGTTTCGCCAGCATGGCCGCAGGTGTCTTGATGTTGTTGAAGGCAACCATTGTCTTGACGCCCTTTTTTCGGGCGGCGGCAGCCATTTCTTCAGCTTCTGCCAAGGTCACCGACAGGGGCTTTTCACAATAGACGTGTTTGCCGGCATCAATCGCGGCGAGTGCCATTTCATAATGCATGGCGTTTGGAGAGGTTATGTCGACAATATCGACTTTCGGATCAGATACGAGCGTTCTCCAGTCGCCGGTACTTTTTTCAAAGCCGAAGCGGGTAGCTGCGCTGGCAGCCAGTGTCTCATCTACGTCGGCGAGCAAATAGAGATGGGGGATTGCCGCGAGATCACGATAAAGCATTCGCGCACGGTGATAGGCATCTGCATGGGCTTGCCCCATAAAACCCGAGCCGATCAGACCGATATTAAGTGTTTTCTTGACCATGATTGTTTCCGTTTCAGACTGATCAGGCTGCTAGAAGGTCGTAGATGTGCAAGAATGCTCGCGTGACCGCTGGTCGTGGCGGAGCCTTCGCTGGATCCTGCTCTGCCTCTACGACAACCCATCCCTTGTAGCCGTTGTCCCGAACCAGGGAGATTACGGCACCGAAATCGACATTGCCGTCACCAGGAACGGTGAACATGCCGGCGCGCACGCCCTCGTTGAAGCTGAGGTCGCCATTTCGGATGTTTGCCAGGACTGGCATACGCACATCCTTGAGGTGAATATGGTTGATGCGATCGCCAAATCGCTCAATAAGCTTGCCGTAATCAAAACCACCGCTCAAGGCATGGCCAGTATCAAGTAACAGGCCAACGCCTGGTCCGGTACGGTCGAAGATTGCCGAGATTTCATCGAAAGTTTCAGCGACCATCATGAGATGATGATGATAGGCGAACTTGAGGCCGTATTTTTCATGCAGGCGTTTTGCGAATTCGCTCAGCCGAGCGGCGTAGGAGGAAATATCTTCCGGCGGCATAATCACGCGCCTCGACATTGGTGTATCCAACGGAGCGCCTGGTGCCATCATCGCCACCTCACCATAAACAAGAACGTCGCTGCCCATGTCGTGCAACAGCCCTGCATGGGATGCTACTGCGTCCATTTCATCAGCGACGCTTCGCGTCGCAAGCTCGCCAGAGTACCATCCAGAGGCAAGCGCCAGATTACGTTCGTTCAAAAGGGGTGTAAGAATGGAGGCGTCTCGTGGAAACTTTCGGCCGAGTTCGATACCCTGATAGCCAACCGCTGCTGCGTCATCAAGGCAGATTTCAAGCGGGGTGTCTCTCCCCAAATCGTCAAGAACATCATTGACCCAAGACAGCGGACTCACCGCCAGACGGACGCCGTCAGGCAATACATTCGTGATCATGGCAGTCATCGTCTCTCCTCCGCATCAGGATGCCAGTCAGTAGAAAATTGGATCGGCTTACCCGTGTTCATTGACACGATTGCCGCTTCGGCAAGCCTTTGCGCTTCAAGTCCATCGCGAATAGTGGCAAGCGGTGTTGAACCGGTTGCTATCATGTCGATGAATGCATGCATCTCCGCGCGGTAAGCGCCTGTGAAGCGCTCGATGAAATAATTCATTGGTGTCGAGGAATGAAATCCCTGGGCGTCGGCGATCATGACGCCGCGTTGTGGACGGTTTTCAACATATAGCACCTCACGCGAGCAGAGCGCTTCAAGACGCTGATCGTAGCCGAAGGGGGCACGCCTGCAATTGACCATCTGCACGAAGCGGCCCGAAACGGAGGTCAGCGTGATCATCGCGGTATCGATATCGCCAGCTGCGGCAATTTCCTGATCGATCAAGCAATTGCCGACAGCATACACAGTTGCGATTTCTTCACCGAGCAGATAACGCGCCATGTCGAAATCATGTATCGCCTGGTCGCGAAACATACCCCCAGACCGTTCGATGTAATTGCGCGGTGGTGGTGAAGGATCGCGAGTATGCATGACGATATGCTCAAGCTCACCAGCCTGGCCGCTGACGATCCGTTCCCGCACCAACCGAAAATCAGGATCATATCGGCGTTGGAAGCCGAGCAAACAAGCCACTCCGGTCTTTTCAACTTCGTTCGTGACATCTTCTACGGTTGAAAAATCCAGGCTGACTGGCTTTTCACAGAACACGGCCTTCCCCGTCTGGGCAGCCCTCAATAGCAGGGCCGCATGGGTGTCTGTGGAACTCGCAATGATAACCCCTTTGATAGCAGGATCGGTAAAGACCGTTTCCGGCTCACAAAGCATGGCACCTGTTTGCATTGCGAGACGGTCCAGATGATCGCTTGCGACCGGCTCAACGATGTATTTCAGGTGCACTGACGGATGAGCAGCCGCATTTAGGGCATGCACCTGCCCAATGCGGCCCGCGCCAAAAACTGCGAGCTCGATCATGTATGGAACCTCCCTGTCCCGAAACGCCCTCCATGACGTTCGGTCGAGAATGATGATAGCTTTAGGTTCTTGATGCGGTATTGTATTTTTGAAGAGATCTCTTCAAATCCTGAGGATTACGAATGGGCAAGATCACGGCGAAGGATATCGCTGAAGCTGCAGGCGTTTCGCTTTCAACGGTTGACCGTGTGCTCAACAATCGTGGTGGGGTGAAACACGCAAAGGAAAGACAGGTTATCGAGTGGGCTCGTAAGCTCAAGATTGATCGGGCGCTAAATCAACGGATAGCGCGAACCCTCAGGATTGCCGTCTTGCTACAACGTCCGGAAAATCCGTTCCATGCCGCTGTGCAAAATAACTTCGAAGCTGCGACGCGAGACTTTCCCCAGTTCAATCTTCAGTTCAAAATCCACCATATCGAGCCCGCGAAGTCGAGCGCCACAGCAAACCTTGTAAGGACCCTCGCAAAGACCTGCGATGGAATGGTCATTGTCAGCGCAGAGGATAACGATGTTGCTGCAGCATTGAGAGATTTTGGCAGGTTGGGCAAGCCGGTCATTACGCTCGTCACTGACATCGCTGGATCTGGACGTTTTGCCTATGTTGGTCCGGACAATGTCAAGGCAGGGAGAATTGCTGGGGATCTTATGGGCCGTCTCTTGGGCAAAGATGGAGGAGACATCCTCGTGATCTCAGGCATGCTCACTATGGTCGGACATGAGGAACGTGAGGCGGGCTTTCGGGCCGCACTGAGCGAACGTTACCCTGAGTGCCGGGTAACTGATGTTCTCGAAAGCCTGGAACGGGCCGAACTGGCGGGAGATCTGGTTTTTAGCGCATTGAAACGCAACAAGAGTGTCCGTGGAATCTACAACGCATCAGCAGGTGCCTCATCCGTTGTGAAAGCTGTTGAAGCGCTGGGAAGAGCCAATGAAATTGTCTTCATCACCCATGAACTGACGGACGACAGACGACAATTACTTCGGCAAGGCCTGATCGATGTCATCATAGACCAAGGGCCTGCTTTCGAGGTTCAGATCGCTATTGAAACACTGGCTGCCTTCTTTGGTCGTAAAGACGAGCCACCAGCCTCACTTATAACACCAATCCATATCCACACCATTGAGAATTGCTGACCCTGATGGTTGGAAACAACGCGAAAACTGCGAGCATTTAAACTCAACTGAACCGCGCCGGGTTTGCCGGAGGCTCCAACTTCTGAAAGAGTGGAGCCGATATGAGCAAGACAACGAACAAGTTTTCACCTGAAGTCCGCCAACGCGCCATCCGTATGGTGCTGGATCACGAGGCTGAGCACCCGTCGCGGTGGGCAGCCGTTTCATCTATTGCGGGCAAGATCGGTTGCTCGCCAGCCACGCTGCATGAATGGGGGAAGAAGACCGGCTCTGTTGCAACTATTCTATATGGCTATAAAGAGGCTTTCTTGCGTTTCAATCACGCGGCTTCTGCTTCGAGGTTCTGGGTGAGAATTGCCACAACTTCGGTAAGGGCGCTGGGCCCAACCCCGAAGGCCCGTTCAACGATGCGGGCCTCTCCGCGAATCTCGCCAGTCAAGTTGAAAATTGCAACCTGCCCCTTACGTAGAGCCCGCATGACCTCGAACCCTTTGATCGTTGCGTAGGCCGTTTGCAACGTTTTGAACCCTCTCATGGGCCTGATCAGTTGCTTGAGCTTGCCGTGATCGGCCTCAACCACATTGTTCAGGTATTTGACCTGCCGGTGCACCAGTTCC
>NZ_DAMDBP010000035.1:0-49211 GCF_032092815.1 Agrobacterium sp.
CAGGATTTTGCCGCAACCGACCCCAACCAGAAATGGGGTGTCGATATTTCCTATGTCTGGACCCGTGAGGGCTGGCTTTACCTGGCGGTCGTTATCGACATGTTCTCACGCCGCGTCATCGGCTGGGATGTCAGCGATAGGCTACACCGCGAGTTGGCCATCAATGCTCTTCGAAAAGCCATTACCATGCGTCGTCCAAAGCCCGGCCTGATCCATCACTCCGACCGCGGCAGTCAATATTGTGCCATGGATTATCAGGCCATACTGCGCAGAAATGGCATCCTGATCTCGATGTCGGGAAAGGGAAATTGTTACGATAACGCGATGGTCGAAACCTTCTTCAAGACGCTGAAATCAGAGCTGATCTGGAGAACCGTCTACCACACACGCAAACAGGCCAAAATCGCCATTGCCCGATACATCGATGGCTTCTACAATCCCATCAGGCGACACTCTGCGCTTGACTACCTAAGCCCCGCACAGTTCGAGAGACTGGCCGCTTGAACTGAAATCGCCTCTCCACTTTTCCGAAGCAAGTCCAGTATTTCGTTAGACATCTGTTGCCTCAATCCTTGCGAAGGGGGCGAAAGCTCATGCGGTGCAAGGGACAGGCGCCGTGCTCCTCAATGGCCTGTCTGTGGGCTGCTGTGCCGTAACCGGCATGGCCAGCAAAGCCATATTCTGGATACAGCTCTCCGGCTTGCTCCATCATCCTGTCACGCATCACCTTGGCAATGATCGAGGCGGCGGCGATGGAAACGGAGCGGCTGTCACCCTTGATGACGGCGCGACCGGGGCATGCGATGCCGGGTGGCACATCCTTGCCATCGGCCAGAATGATTGCCGGGCGTGTCGTCAGTCCCAGGATCGAGCGGCGCATGGCATCGAGGCTGGCGCGCAGAATATTCCTGTCATCAATCGTTGCAGGCGACGATGAGGCGATGGAGACAATCGAGGTCTTGAGAATGATCTCGAACAGGCTTTCACGTCTAGCTTTGGAAAGCTGTTTGGAATCGTTCAGCCCATCGGGAATATTATCAGGATCGAGAATAACAGCCGCAGCAACCACCGGTCCTGCCAGCGGCCCGCGCCCGGCCTCATCGGTGCCCGCAACCGGCCAGAAACCCTGTTTGCGGCAATCGGTTTCAATGCTGAAATCCGGACCTGTTGGCGCGAAATCAAAAAGGACAGGAGAGTCGGGTGGCATACGCTTTTTCATGCGGCGGAAACTCGCATGCCAACCCGATCTCCTGCAAGCCCCGGTGTGATGAAATTGCAGCAAGTACCAGAGCGGCGGCAAAGGTGGTTCTGCTGACCAGCCCCTGTCATCATGACAAAAGCGGTGGGGTCATCACAAAGCGGTCCGGGGATCGGTTCGCGGCAGGGACGACGCGAACGATGTCGTTCAAATGTAACCACGCTCCAGGCAATGGAAGTAGCCCCTGGGTCAACGAATGACCACGGACGAAACTGCCTGCCTGCGGCAGTGTGAGAGGTTCAGAGAAGCGAAAGCTGCACGCCAGCGCCTCCTGGTGGTACAAACAGGTCGTCGCGCAACTGGATGCCACGACGCACCATGCCGAGGCGTTTGGTTGCCATTTCAAAACGTCTGCCAATCTGCCACGCGTAGGGACCGGCGCCCTTCATGCGTTTGCCAAACTCGGCATCGTAATCCTTGCCATCGCGCATGGAACGGATGAGCGACATGACATGCCTGTAGCGATCAGGGTAGTTGCGCAACAACCAGTCACGAAATAGCGGGCTGACTTCGAGTGGCAGTCGCAGCAATACATAACTGGCTTCGGTGGCGCCTGCTGCCTTTGCCGAATCAAGGATGCGCTCGATCTCATGATCGTTCAGAGAAGGAATGACTGGTGCGACCATGACCGAGGTGGAAATACCGGCGTCAGTCAACTGCCTGATCGCGTCGAGCCGTTTTTCCGGCGTTGAGGCGCGCGGCTCCATACTGCGGGCCAGCTTCTTGTCCAGCGTGGTTACCGAAAGTGCCACCTTGACCAGCCCCTTCTTTGCCAAGGGGACGAGCAGATCGATATCGCGGGTCACCAGAGCCGATTTTGTCACGATGGCGACCGGATGTTCAGCCTTGGCCAGAACTTCAAGGATCTGCCGCATGATGCGCCATTCCCGTTCGATCGGCTGGTAGGGATCGGTGTTGGTGCCAATGGCAATGGTGCGCGGTTTGTAGCCGGGCTTTGCCAGTTCCCGTTCCAGAAGTTTCGCAGCATCAGGCTTGGCAAACAGCCGCGCTTCAAAATCAATACCGGCGGACAGGCCCATATAGCTGTGGCTCGGACGCGCAAAACAATAGACGCAGCCATGCTCGCAACCACGGTAAGGATTGATGGAACGATCAAACGGGATATCGGGCGATTCGTTGCGGGTGATGATTGAGCGCGGCTTTTCGACCTGCACCTCGGTCTTGAAGGCAGGCAGGTCTTCCAGCGTCTGCCAACCGTCGTCAAAGGCTTCTCGTGTCTCGGCCTCGAAACGTCCCGGCGGATTAAGCCCAGCACCGCGCCCTCGGCGGCGATCAATCTCGATACGCAGGCCGGATGCATTTGCAAGCGCGTTGGCAATATCTGCCGTATGGGCAGGCGCGAATGCGGCTTGCCCCGAAAGCATATGGTTTGTCATCTGGTTGCTCCGTGCGAAAACGACTCTGTCGCCTCGATGACTAAATTCCTATGCCACAAATGAGAACATTGCAAGAACAAACTGTGTAAACAGACTGTGGAATTTTTTTTCGCGATACGATAATGCTTTTACCTATGTTGACCGTAATCATGGAATGCCGCGATCAGGAACCGGAGTTGGCGCACACGCTGTCCACGCTTGTTTCCGGTGCTGTCGAAGGGCTGGTGAGTGATGTCGTTATATTGGACCACGGTTCGCGCGATGGTTCATCGCGCGTCGCGGATGCGGCTGGCTGCCGGTTTCACGGCGAATGGGATATAAAGGATGTCGTCGAATCGGCGCGGGGTGAATGGCTGCTGTTGATGGAGCCGGGTGCCCGCCCACAAAGCGGCTGGATTGAGGACATTCAGGAATATGTGGCCCTGAACCGGGTTCCGGCACGATTTTCTCCGTCCCGCAATTACAAACGCCCATTGCTGCGTCGTATCGTGAAGAAACAACCGCCTCTGGAATATGGCCTGCTTTTGCCCAAACATCAGGCCGCCAGTCTGGCAAAATCGGGCATGGCTTTGTCGCATTTTGCCCGTGGTCAAAAAATGCGGCGTCTCAGTGCCGAAATCATTCCGTCCTGGGTGGTCACGGCGGCCCGTGAGCAGCGATAGCTGAGGCCGCCAAAGCGGTTATCCGCGTTTGAGATGCTCATCCAGACGCGGCATGATCTCAACGAAATTGCACGGCATGTGGCGGTAATCGAGCTGCGCTTTCAAAATGCCATCCCACGCATCCTTGCAGGCACCTGGAGAGCCGGGCAGCACGAATATATAGGTGGCATTGGCCACGCCACCGGTGGCGCGTGACTGGATGGTAGACGTGCCGATCTTGTCATAGGAAATGCGGTGAAAGACATCTGAGAAACCGTCCATGCGTTTCTCAAACAGCGGCTCCAGTGCCTCAGGCGTGACATCGCGCCCGGTAAACCCCGTGCCACCCGTGGTAATCACCACGTCCACAGCATCCGACAATGTCCAGTCACGAACGGTGTTGAAAATCGCTTGCTTGTCATCCGGCACGATGGCGCGGTCTGCCAGCTTGTGACCTGCATCGGTTATTCTGGCAACCAGCGTGTCACCGGATTTGTCATTGTCCAGCGTACGCGTGTCGGACACAGTCAAAACGGCAATATTGACCGGAATGAACTGGCGGGGGCTGTCGCTCATGGCTGGGCTTCCTGTTTCGTCATAGTTGCCTGAAAATACCAGTCTGGCCGTAGGTCTTTCAATACGGTCTCGGCTTTCTGTGCTGCCTCAAAGGACGAGAAAAGACCAAAGCAGGTCGCACCCGAACCGGACATGCGCACAAGGCTGGCGCCCTGTTCTTCTAGCAGCTGCGACACTTCGCTGATGACAGGCAGAGCGGCGATGGCGGGGGCCTGCAGATCATTGCGCAGCCCGGCAACGAAGGCTGGCCAGTCACCACTCGCCTGCGGCAAGGACGTCGGAATGGCCGGGTTGTTTTTTATGGTGAGCCTGCGGAAAATCTCAGGTGTCGAAACGCCGATCAAAGGGTTTGCCAGCACCATGGCAAAGGTGGGCAATTCAGGCAGCGATGTCAGTTCCTCGCCGATACCCCGCGCCATCAGGGGCGTGCCGGCAAAACACATCGGCACATCGGCACCAAGCGACAGTGCAATGTTGTCTAGTGTGGCCTGTGGCAGCGTGCAGCTCCAGAAACGTAAGAGCCCACGCAGGGTCGCGGCTGCATCAGCAGAGCCGCCCCCAATGCCTGAAGCGATCGGCAGGTTCTTTTCCAGCTCAAGCGCCACGGGCGGTGCAGTCTGTCCGCTGGCTACAACGGCCTGTCGCAACAGATCGCGGGCGCGCAGCACCAGATTGTCGCTTAAACCATCATTGTCGGTGAGCTTTGCTGCAAAGGCGCCGGAAATCGAGAAATGGTCCTCATCAGCCGTCGCAAAAAACAGCCTGTCACCGGCATCGGTGAATGTGACCAGTGTTTCGAGCAGATGATAGCCATCCGCCCTTTGCCCCACCACATGCAGGGCAAGGTTGATTTTGGCCGGAGCGGTTTCAGAAAACTCTGCCGCTCCGGAAAAGGCCTTGATGGTCATGCGTCAAATCAGGATTTTTTGTCTGGCGTCGGTGCTGCCGGCTCTTCCGGCTTTGCGTCCTTCTTCGCGGTATTTTCCGCATCCTTTTCCAATGGCGGCAGGCCATTGGCGATCTTTTCCTTCACCTTGGCTTTATCAACATCATCGCTGTCGCCGATCAATGCGCGGTTCCACTGGTAAACAGCTTCAACCTTGCGGCCGACGCGCCAGTAAACATCACCAAGGTGGTCGTTGATGGTTGGGTCACCAGCACGCAGTTCAATTGCGCGCTCCAGTTCGACAACCGCCTCGTCAAACTGGCCGAGGCGATAATGTGCCCAGCCGAGCGAATCGACGATGTAACCGTCATTGGGGCGAAGCTCCACGGCGCGGCGGATCATGTCCATCGCTTCGTCGAGGTGCAAGTTCTTGTCGACCCAGGAATAACCGAGATAGTTGAGAACCTGCGGCTGTTCCGGATTCAGTTCCAGAGCCTTCTTGAAGTTGGGCTCGGCCTGGTCCCATTCCTTCAGGCGCTCATAGGCAATGCCGCGCTGGAAATACACGGCCCAGTCGCCACGCTTTGCCACTGGCCCGAGGATTTCAACGGCTTTGTCGTAGTTCTCAGCCATTGCCTTGTAGTCTTTGGCATCGGAAAGAACGCTGCCATAGGCGAGGTAGCTGCGAATATCGTTAGGGTCAGATGCCAACAGCGATTTCAGGTGCGCCCGTGCCTCATCCACCTTGCCGGTCTGGGCAAGGGTAAGACCGAGCTGCAATTCGGAAATGCGGTGCATTGGCGAATTGGCTGGCACTTTCGAATAAAATTCGATGGCACGTTCAGGCTGCTTGAGGTTTTCGGCAAGACCGCCGAGCAGGATCAGCGTATCGGCGCTGTTGGAATCCAGCTCGTTGGCAACCTGCAGGTAAAGCGTGACGATTTCTTCCGCACCTTCGCGGTTCAGCGCGCCGGCGATGGAAAACAGAACGGCTGCGGCACCCTCCGTTGCGGTGGTGACCTGCTGGTCTGGCTTCTCACCCTTTTCAATGCTTTCGCGCAGAGCCTTCAACGGGGCATAGTTGTTGGCAAAGTCGTCACCGACAGAAATGGCGTCCAGTGCCTTCTGTTTGTTGCCAGCCTTTGCCTCCAGACGGGCAAGTGCCATGACCGCACGCATATAGGTGTCGCTGGCGGTGGCACCACCTTCACGGTCGGTGATGGCGGCGTTGAGGCGGCTACGCGCTACCTCAATGTTGCCAGCGACCAGCGCCATGGCACCGGCATGATAATTCTTGAAAATGGCGTACCAGCCGGGGCCCTTCATGCCGTCGATCATCGCAAGGGCTTCCTTGCTCTTGCCGGATCCGGCTGTGGCCCACGCGGTCAAAAGCGTGTTGACCATTTTGTCGAGGTCATTCGGGCCGGTGTACTTCAACAGTTTTTCGGCTGCCGTGAACTCTTTTTTGCGCATAGCATCAAGCGCACGCACGATGGTGGTGACGCGCTCGACGGACGAATCGTCCTTGAGGCTTTCGGCAATTTTTGCACCCTGATCGAAATTGCCATTCAGCAACTGCGCAATCATCAGACGCTGGCGAATTTCCGTATTGGCAGGGTCGAAATCCAGAGCCTTGGTATAAAGGGTAATCGCCGTTGTATAATCCTGATCAACATCCGCTGTCCGGGCTGCGAGAAACGCGCCTGAGAATGAATTGACCTTGGATGGATCGAACGTGTCGGCCTTTTCAGCGGGTTTCGTTTCAGCATGGGCTATCTGCGGCACCACACCCATGGTGAGAGAGGCCAGAAAAGCCACGCCACAGAGAAAACGAGATGCTGGTTTGCGCCGCATGTGGAAACCCTTGATTGGTGCCGAAGCACTGAAAATACAACTTGCCATTCTTCGTCACAACAGAATGGCTTTTTTGGAGCAGGCTCGCAACCAAATCCGTTTTTGATTGCGTGACGTCGTGGAAATGGCTTTTCGCCAGCGAGCCAGCCGTTGGTTCAAAACTTTGGCAGCGCGCTGCGCCGCCTCAGTTCACACGTTCGATGCAGAAATCGATCACTTCCATCAGCGCGGATTTCCATGGCGTTTCCGGCAGTGGTGCAAGCGCATCACGGGCAATCGTGCCATAATGCACGGCGCGCGTGATGGTGTCGGAAAGGCCGTTGTATTTGGTGATTAGGCCAAGCGCTTTTTCGAGGTTCTCGTCGGAGCTTTCGCCGTTTTCAATGGCGTTTTTCCAGAACAACCGCTCGTCGGCGCTGCCGCGACGATAAGAGAGGATCACCGGAAGGGTGATCTTGCCTTCACGGAAATCGTCACCGACATTTTTGCCGAGGTCGGCAGCCTTGCCGCCGTAATCGAGAACGTCATCCACCAACTGGAAGGCAAGGCCAAGGTTCATGCCGTAGGATTTCAGCGCATTGCGCTCGGCCTTGGTTGTCTTGGCAACGATCGGGCCAACTTCAGCGGCCGCAGCAAACAAGGCGGCAGTCTTGGCGCGGATAACCGAGAGATAATCGTCTTCCGTCGTTTCCATGTTCTTGGCAACGGAAAGCTGCAGAACTTCACCTTCGGCAATGACCGAAGCGGCAGTGGACAGAACATCAAGTGCATCGAGAGAACCAACTTCCACCATCATGCGGAAGGCCTGGCCGAGCAGGAAGTCGCCCACCAAAACGCTGGCCTGGTTGCCCCAGATGGTGCGTGCCGTGGATTTGCCGCGGCGCAGATTGCTTTCGTCCACCACGTCATCATGCAGCAGGGTTGCCGTGTGCATGAACTCGACGCTGGTTGCCAGTTTGATATGGTGATCGCCCGTATAACCAAACATGGCGGCAGAGGCGAGGGTGAGCATGGGGCGCAGGCGCTTGCCACCGGAGGAGATCAGATGGTTGGCGACCTCCGGGATCATCTGCACATCCGAACCAGCCTTGGAAAGAATAAGCTGATTCACCCGCTCCATGTCTGCTTTTGTCAGCTCGACGAGCGGTTTTACGGATGCGTGTTTGTTTTTGCTCTCTTCAAGCGGTATGACGATGCCCAACGGCCCGGACTCCTGTTCATAATTTCGATTGGACAATAGAAAGGGGCGCTTTGCGCGGCAAGTGGCGAATTGCCACTGGGCATTCAAAATTATGGGATTATCGTTGATATGCTGGAAATAATCCGCACAAACGATGCGGTTCTTCTGTCCTTCGCGGAAACACTTTTGAGTGAAGCGGGGATTCATTGCATGATAGCAGACCAGTCCATGAGCATATTGGAAGGGTCACTAGGCCTTTTGCCTCGGCGTTTTCTTGTCGAGGAAGGGCGTGCAGAAGAGGCCCGCGCCATTCTGCGCGAAGCAGGTCTTGCTGCCGAATTGCGTGACGACAAGGCCTGAGGCTGCCAATGTCTGGGAGTGATGACGAAACAATCGATGCCTTTCATCGTGGGCGTTTTCTGGTGGCGCAGCCAAAGGGGCGCGGGCATCGTTCCGGCATGGATGCCATGTTGCTTGCCTCGCTTGTGGCAGATGACCGGATGTGCCGCGTTGCCGATCTTGGGGCCGGGGCTGGCGCTGCCGGCATGGCCGTGGCGTCGCGCCTGCCAAAGGCTGAGGTTTCCCTGTTCGAACGTTCGGACGAAATGGTTGCCTTTGCCGAGCGAAGCCTGAAACTTCCGCAAAACGCCTATTTTGCAGACCGTATTTCGGTGCATGCAGCCGATGTGACGCTGCGGGCCAAGGCCCGTGCAGAAGCCGGATTGCAGGATAATTATTTTGATCATGTGATCATGAACCCGCCTTTCAATGATGCCTCGGACCGCCGCACGCCGGATGGTCTGAAGGCGCAGGCGCATGCCATGACGGAAACATTGTTTGAGGACTGGCTGCGAACGGCTGCGGCCGTCCTGATTCCAGGAGGTCAGCTTTCCCTTATCGCCAGACCGGAATCGGTTGGCGAGCTGATCAGTGCTTGCGGCAAGCGTTTTGGCGGTCTTGAAATAACCCTTGTTCATCCGCGTCCCGGCCAAAATGCCGTCCGTGTGCTGGTCACCGCGATAAAGGGATCGCGTGCGCGCCTCTCTTTCCGTGCAGCCTTGGTCATGCATGCACAGGAAGGCCACGCCTTTTCCAGTTTCGTTGATGATCTCAGCAATGGCCGTGCGGCCTATGCGCGCAAGCCCCTGAAAGCCGGTTGAAATCAAAGATTTTTTATTGCTGGCCATTGCGTTTGACGCTTCGATGCATACATCACCAAACGAGAGCAGGATGCTTCATACTTGCTGAAAACTGGTGCGGTTTTCGCAGCGTGGCGTCCGCAAATAAGTAGCAGAGGCAGGTATATGGCAGGTTTTTTGAGGCGGCTTTTGCCCAAGCGTTTTCGCAAACGGGAGATTGTGATCCCGGTGGTGAGAATGCATGGCGCTATCATGGCAGGTGGCAGCCAGTTCCGTCCGGCCCTCAATCTCGCCACCTATGCGCCACTGCTTGAAAAGGCCTTTTCCAACAAGGACGCGCCGGTCGTCGCCATCTCGCTGAACTCACCGGGGGGATCGCCGGTGCAGTCGCGGATGATCTATCAGCGCATTCGGATGCTGGCCGAAGAAAATGACAAGAAGGTCCTGATCTTTGTGGAAGATGTGGCCGCGTCAGGCGGTTACATGATCGCGCTTGCCGGTGACGAAATCATTGCCGATCCGACCTCGATTGTTGGTTCCATCGGTGTCGTGTCCGGCGGGTTCGGTTTTCCGGAACTGCTGAAGAAGATCGGTGTCGAACGGCGCGTTTATACCGCCGGTGAAAACAAGGCGATCCTCGATCCTTTCCAGCCGGAAAAGGAAAGCGACGTTGAATATCTGAAAACCCTGCAGATCGAAATTCACAAGGTTTTCATGGATATGGTGCGGATGCGCCGTGGCGACAAACTGGCGGATGATCCGTTTATTTTTTCCGGTCTGTTCTGGACCGGCATGCGCGGTCTTGACCTCGGTTTGATCGATGGTTTGGGTGACATGCGCGACGTGTTGCGCCGTCGTTATGGCAAGAAGGTGCGGCTGGAACTGGTTACAGGTGCGCGAAGCCTGTTCGGGAAACGGGTTCCTGGCGTGTCGCTGAACGCGGAACACATTGCCGCAGCCTCTGTTGCAGGACTTGCGGAGGTGGCTGAAGAAAAGGCATTGTGGGGACGTTTCGGCCTGTAATCCGCCTCGCGTCGATATGTGAGGCTGTTTAAAAAGCCCGACATCAAACAAAAAAGACAAGGCAGCGGGAATGGCCAAGTTCATCCGCTGTTTTTGGCCAATCGTGCCAAGGGGAACGCAGTATGGCGCAAATTATCTTTCTGGTGGTCCTGATCGGCGGGGCTCTGCTTTTGTATCGGCGGTTTATCTCCGATGCGGAAAAGCTGTCTGCACGCGCACGGCAAGAGCGCAAGGAAAAGGAAACCGGCGCAACAGGTACTTTGGTCAAGGATCCGGAAACAGGTGAATATCGTCTCAAAAAGGATGATGAGGTCTGATCTTTAAACATTCGAACGGTGATTGCTGCCGGTTGAAAAGTCACAGCTGGCTGTGCCTGTGCGCAACCGGCTCCAGCAACTGCTCAGTCTCTGTCTGGAACGCATAAAACCTTGACCCGTCGCGCCGGTCGTGGCACCTGTCCGCATCCGAAATAAGCAAGTGCTGGCCTATCCCATGACCGACGTTCCAGATCATATGAACCCAAAGCGTTCTTTTCAGGCGCTCATTCTGACGCTCCATAACTACTGGGCTGACAAGGGCTGCGCCGTTTTGCAGCCTTATGATATGGAAGTGGGCGCTGGTACGTTCCACCCTGCAACGACATTGCGCGCTCTCGGCCCAAAACCGTGGAAGGCCGCTTACGTGCAGCCATCGCGCCGTCCGTCGGATGGCCGTTATGGTGAAAACCCCAACCGCTTGCAGCATTATTACCAGTATCAGGTCATTCTGAAGCCGAACCCGTCCAATCTGCAAGAGCTGTACCTCGGTTCGCTGCGCGCCATTGGTCTTGACCCGTTGCTGCACGACGTACGTTTTGTTGAAGACGACTGGGAAAGCCCGACGCTTGGCGCATGGGGCCTTGGCTGGGAATGCTGGTGCGATGGCATGGAAGTGTCGCAGTTCACCTATTTCCAGCAGGTTTGCGGTATTGAATGCTCGCCTGTTGCTGGTGAATTGACATACGGTCTTGAGCGTCTTGCCATGTATGTGCAGGGCGTGGACAATGTTTACGACCTGAACTTCAACGGCCGCGAAGGCGACGAGAAAATCTCCTACGGCGATGTCTTCCTGCAGGCAGAACAGGAATATTCCCGTCACAACTTCGAATTTGCCAACACTGAAATGCTGCATCGCCACTTCATAGATGCGGAAAAGGAATGCCAGGCACTGCTGGCAGCCGGTGCGCCAGGCGATGACAGCAACCAGGCGCTGCACAAGTGCGTTTTTCCGGCCTATGACCAGTGCATCAAGGCAAGCCATGTCTTCAACCTGCTGGATGCCCGCGGCGTTATCTCGGTTACCGAGCGCCAGAGCTACATCTTGCGGGTTCGCACGCTGGCCAAGGCTTGCGGCGAAGCATTCCTGCTCACCGATGCCGGTGGCGCAAATTGGAACAAGGCAGCCTGAACAGGGCGAACCGTTTGCGCACAGACAAGCAGTGACAATATTCCGGGGAGGGAATATTGTCCCGCAGCAAATGACCTGGAACATGAAGTTGCCGCTACCACTTCAGTGAGAGCGGACTTCATGCTCTCAGTGGTCACGTAGGAGAGGGGTGTCCTGAATGTTTACTGCGCTTGCGATTATCGCTGCCGTTCTTGTTTATGCCGTCATCGTTTATAACGGGCTGGTCAAATCCCGGCAGATGGTGGAGGAGGCATGGTCGGGCATCGACGTGCAGCTCAAGCGCCGTGCAGACCTGATCCCCAACCTCATCGAAACGGTGAAGGGCTATGCAGCCCACGAAAAAAGCACGCTGGAAGAGGTCATAAACCTTCGCAACAAGGCGCAGGCTGTTCCCGCTGGTGATGTTGCGGGACGTGCGCAGGCCGAAGGCATGCTGGGACAGGCACTGGGCAAGCTGTTTGCCCTGGCTGAAGCCTATCCCGACCTCAAGGCCAATCAGGGCTTTCTCGATTTGCAGGCCTCCCTTGAAACTCTTGAAGGTGAGATCCAGATGTCACGTCGGTATTACAACGGCGCGGCTCGTGATCTGAACGTCAAGGTGGAAAGCTTCCCGTCCAATCTGGTGGCGCGGAATTTCGGCTTTAGCAAAGCCAGCTATTTCGAAATCACCAACGAAGCAGATCGCGCCGTTCCTTCCGTGAAATTCTGAAACGCCGACAACAGGGCGTCATCCCGCTTGCGCGGGAAACCATGAGATGCAAATGACCGAATTGACGATTACTCCTCCCGGCAGACCTCTTACCGGTAAGGTGCAGCCTCCCGGCTCGAAATCAATCACCAACCGTGTGCTGCTGTTGGCCGGCATGGCCAAGGGCGTTAGCCGGCTGACCGGCGCGCTGAAAAGCGATGACACGCTTTATATGGCTGACGCGCTGCGTGCCATGGGCGTGACAGTTGATGAGCCGGATGAAACAACTTTTGTGGTGGAGAGCAAAGGTTATCTCAGCCAGCCGGAAAACCCGTTGTTTCTGGGCAATGCAGGTACGGCGACCCGCTTTTTGACGGCCGCTGCCGCACTGGTTGACGGGGCCGTCATCGTTGATGGCGACGAACATATGCGCAAACGTCCCATCACACCACTGGTGGAGGCCCTGCGCTCGCTGGGCGTTGAGGCCGATGCACCGACCGGATGCCCGCCAGTCACCGTGTGTGGCAAAAAAGGCTTTCTCAATGACAAGGTGACCATCGACGCCAATCTGTCCAGCCAGTATGTGTCGGCGCTGCTGATGGCAGCCGCCTGCGCGGGTAAACCGATCGATATCATTTTGGCGGGCGAGGAAATCGGTGCCAAGGGTTATATCGATCTCACCGTCACAGCCATGGAAGCATTCGGTGCCAAGGTCACACGCGTCAGCCCGGCTGTCTGGCGTGTTGAGCCCACCGGCTACACCGCAACCGATTTCCACATTGAGCCAGACGCATCTGCTGCCACCTATCTCTGGGGCGCAGAAGTGCTGACCGGTGGCAAGATCGATATCGGTACACCGGCCGACAAGTTCTCGCAGCCGGATGCCCGCGCCTATGACGTGATTGCGCAATTTCCCAATCTGCCAGCGGTCATTGACGGCAGCCAGATGCAGGATGCCATTCCGACCATTGCGGTTCTTGCTGCCTATAACAAAACGCCAGTGCGTTTCGTCGGCATCGCCAATCTGCGTGTCAAGGAATGCGACCGTGTGCGTGCCCTGTCGCTGGGGCTGAACAATATTCGTGAAGGTCTGGCACATGAGGAAGGTGACGATCTGATCGTTCATTCTGATCCTGCCCTGGCGGGACAGAATGTGACGGCATCCATCGACACGTTCCACGACCACCGCATTGCCATGAGCTTCGCGTTGGCTGGCCTGAAAACCGGTGGGATCGCCATCCAGAATCCGCTGTGTGTGGGCAAGACCTACCCCGGATACTGGAAGGCGCTGGCCTCGCTTGGGGTTGAATACACAGAAGCTTGAAATTGCTGAAACAGCAGGAGGTCCGGATGAAAATCCTTGTTGCAAGACTACTGGGCCTGCTGCTGTTTTTGGCTGTTTCGCCCGCTCTGGCGGAAGAATATATCCAGTCCTATCATTCGGTGATCGATGTCGCGCCAAATAGCGAATTGACGGTGACCGAAACCATCAAGGTCAACTCCGAAGGCGTCACCATCAGGCGCGGAATTTTCCGTGACTTCCCGCTTTATGCCGAAAATGCCGAGGGTCGCCGCACCAAGGTTGATTTTTCTATCGTGTCGGTGGAGCGCGACGGCATGCCAGAGGACTGGCACACCGAGAGTATTTCCGGCGGGGTGCGTATCTACACCGGTAGTGCCGATCGGCTGTTGCAACCCGGCGAACATACCTACCAGATCACCTACACCACCGGACGGCAGATCCGTTATTTCGATGGTTATGACGAGCTCTACTGGAATGTGACCGGCAATGGCTGGCAGTTCCGCATGGCCGAAATTTCCGCAACCGTCGTGTTGCCGGATGGGGTCAGCCCGAGCGAGACAGCGGTCTTTACCGGAGCGGCAGGACAGGCCAGTGGAGATGCGCAGGTGATGACCGAGGGGAACGAAGTGTTCTTCTCCAGCACTCGGCCCTATGCGGAAGGCGAAGGCATGACCATCGCCGTCAAATTGCCGAAAGGTGCCATTTCCCCACCGTCATCTGGGCAGGAAAGCCAGTGGTACCTTCGCGACAATGCCGGATATCTGCTGTCCTTTGTCGGACTGATTGTCATTGCTCTCTATTACCTCAGGGCATGGTTTGCGGTGGGTCGAGATCCTTCCAAGGGCGTGGTCGTGCCGCGCTGGGATGCGCCGGAAGGGATTTCACCAGCACTGGTGAACTACATAGATAATAACGGTTTTTCAGGTGCTGGATGGATTGCACTTTCGGCAAGCGCCCTTGACCTTGCTGTCAAAGGGTTCGTGGTTCTCGAAGACTTGAAAAGTTCGATCACCATTCGCCGCACCGACAAGAAGGCTGATCCAGCGCTGCCAACCGGCCAAAAGGCACTGTTGCAGAGCATTGGTGAGCCGGGGGCAGAACTGCGCATTGACAAGGCCAATGGCAAGAGGGTCGAGACGGTTGGGAGTCAGTTCCGGCAGTCGATCGAAAAAGAGCATAGCGGCAAATATTACCATTCCAATGCCGGTTATACGCTGTTTGGTGTTTTTCTCAGTATCGCCTTTATAGTCGCCGTTCTGGTGTTTGGCGATCTGGACGAAGACGTGATCGCAGCGGCAATCATCGGCATGTTTTTTGCCGTGTTCTTCAGTATTGCCGCAACGGTCATCGGCAAGAATTTGCGCGATAATAGCAGCCTTTCAAAGAAGATTGCTGGCATCGTTGTTGGGGCCTTCTTTGCGTTTTCTGCGATCAGCATGTTTGCAAGCATCATGTCGGAGATGTGGTTCGATCTAAGCCACAGTGCCCAGTTCCCGATCATTCTTGCTCTGGGCGGCATAGCACTGCTCAACGGCCTGTTCATTTTCCTGATGGGTGCGCCAACCCCGCTTGGCCGCAAGATGATGGATGGCATTGAGGGACTGCGCATCTATCTCACATTGGCTGAAAAAGACCGCATGAACATGGCCGGTGCCCCTGAGATGTCACCGTCGCATTTTGAAAAGCTGCTGCCTTATGCCGTGGCACTGGGTGTGGAAAAACCGTGGAGCAGGGCATTTGAAACCTGGCTCGCCACGGCAGCAGCAGGAGCGGCTGCTGCCACTTACGCACCTTCCTGGTATGGCGGCAATTACAGCGGCGGTTTTGGCGATCGGATCGGCGGTTTCTCGTCCTCCATGGCCTCGACAATTGCCTCAACCATTCCAGCACCTCCCAAAAGCTCTTCCTCCGGTTTTTCCAGTGGTGGTGGCTCTTCCGGCGGTGGTGGCGGCGGTGGCGGCGGCGGCGGCTGGTAAGTTCGCAAGGGAGTTCGGGGTGGGGCGAAGCCGTTATTCCCCGCACCTGAGAAGCGTAACAGCTCGGTTTTTTGGCGTGATTTTGCCTTGTCGTATCGATGCTGGCCCCGATCCGCTGCATAAACCGCACCTTGTCGGTAATTTAACCGTTTGCCGTGGTGACTTTTTTCACAGGGCTTGCTAAGTCCGCGACACTCTTTTGAAACAGATAAAGTTTTCATCCCATGCCTGATCTTCTGCTTGAACTCCGCTCCGAGGAAATCCCCGCCCGCATGCAGCGCAAGGCGGCCGGTGATCTGAAAAAGCTCGTCACTGACGCGCTGGTTGAGGCTGGCCTGACCTATGATGGCGCACGCGAATACTGGACGCCGCGTCGCCTGACGCTGGACATTCGTGGTCTGAACGCCCGATCTGCCGATGTGAGGGAAGAAAAGAAGGGTCCACGCACCGACGCCAATGAAAAGGCGATCGAAGGCTTTTTGCGTGGCGCCGGCTTGAGCGATATTTCGCAGGCGCAGGTCGTTTCCGATCCGAAGAAGGGTGATTTCTATATCGCCGTTGTCAATAAGCCCGGTCGTCCGGCAGAAGATATCATTGCTGACGTCATGCCCGGCATCATCCGTGGTTTCCCTTGGCCGAAATCCATGCGCTCCGGCCCGGCCTCCATGCCAAAGGGTTCGAGCTATGCTGGCATCGAAGGCAAGGGTTCGGAAAGCTTGCGCTGGGTACGCCCACTGCAGTCCATCGTTTGCCTGTTTGGTCCGGAACATGACGAGACGCAGGTCATTCCGTTTGAAATCGATGGCATTGTGGCTGGCAACGTGACCTATGGTCACCGTTTCCATGCGCCTGAAGCGATCACGGTTCGCCGTTTTGAAGACTATGTCTCCAGCCTCGAAAAGGCCAAGGTCATTCTCGATGCCGAGCGCCGCAAGGATATCATCCTGCATGATGCCAAGGACATTGCATTTGCCAATGGTCTGGAACTGGTCGAGGACGAAGGTCTGCTCGAAGAAGTGTCCGGCCTTGTCGAATGGCCACAGGTGCTGATGGGAACGTTTGAGGAAGATTATCTGCAGATTCCGGCAGAAATCATCCGTTTGACCATCAAGACCAACCAGAAATGTTTCGTGACGCGCCCACAGGGTGCAGAAGAAGGTTTGTCGAACCGCTTCATTCTGGTGTCCAACATCCAGGCAATCGACGGCGGCAAGGAAATCATCCACGGTAACGGCAAGGTCGTGCGTGCACGCCTGTCTGACGCCAAGCACTTCTGGACCCGTGACCAGGGCAACCTGCCAGACCTTGAGACGCTGAAGGCATCTGCCGAGAAGTTCAACCTCGATCTCGGCAAGCCGCTTGATCAGCGCATGGCTAAACTCGACGCGCTCAACGTAACCTTCCATGCCAAACTTGGCACGCAGGGTGAACGTGTTGCCCGTATTAGCGCATTGGCAAAACAGCTTGCGCCAGTCGTTGGTGCCGATGTGGCACTGGTTGACCGTGCCGTTGTGCTGGCCAAGGCTGACCTGCGTACCGAAGCTGTTGGTGAGTTTCCTGAACTTCAGGGTCTGATGGGCCGCAAATATGCGCTGTTGCAGGGCGAAAACGAAAGCGTTGCCGCAGCCATTGAAGAACATTGGAAGCCGCAGGGCCCGACCGACCTCGTACCACGTGACAAGGTCTCGCTGACTGTCGCGCTGGCCGACAAGCTGGACACGTTGACGGGCTTCTGGGCCATCGATGAAAAGCCAACCGGCTCCAAGGATCCGTTTGCGCTGCGTCGTGCAGCCCTTGGTGTTGTGCGCATCATCATGGAGGTTAATGTTCGCCTGCCGCTGCTGTCGGTTATCAAGGATCAGGACCTCCTGTCGTTCTTCCATGACCGCCTGAAAGTGTACCTGCGTGATCTCGGTGCCCGTTATGATCTGATTGACGCGGTTCTGACACCGGAATCAGACGATCTCTTGATGGTCGCACGCCGCGTTGAAGCGCTGACGGCTTTCATCACCGATCAGGATGGCATCAACCTTCTGGCCGGCACCAAGCGCGCCACCCAGCTTCTGGCTGCAGAAGAAAAGAAGGGCACAGTGGTTGCCGACAGTGTTTCGGAAGAACTGCTGAAGCTTGACGCTGAAAAGGCACTCTACGGCGCAATCAAGGTTTCGTCTGCCGATGCCGCCAAGGCTGTTGCCGGCGAAGACTTCCGTTCTGCCATGCAGGCGCTGTCGACGTTGCGTGCTCCGGTCGACAAATTCTTCGAAGACGTACTGGTCAACGATGAAGATGCCGCCATCCGCGCCAACCGTCTGGCACTCTTGAAGGCTATTCGCGAAGCAACCGGCACTGTTGCCGACTTCTCGAAGATTACCGGCTGATAACGGGGCGTCTGGTGGGCGGAAAAATCCTCATCAGCGCCTGTCTTCTGGGCCATGCCGTGCGCTATGACGGCAAGGGGAAGCTGCTTTCCCATCCGGCCATAGAACGCTGGAAAAACGAGGGTCGGCTGGTTTCCATCTGCCCGGAAATGGCAGGTGGCATGTCGGTGCCGCGCCCGCCCGCAGAAATTGAAAATAGTGCCTCCGGTCTTGATGTGCTGGAGGGCCGTGCCCGCGTGCTGGAAATCACCGGTGGTGATGTGACGGCCGAATTCATACGCGGGGCGCAAAAGGCACTGACGTTTGCGCGAGACAACGGCTGCGATTATGCCCTGCTGATCGATGGCAGCCCTTCCTGTGGTTCGATTGCCATTTACGATGGCTCCTTCTCCGGTATAAAACATGCCGGCAACGGCATCACCGCAGCGCTTCTTGCGCAGGCGGGCATCAGCATTTTTTCCCACGCCGAAATTGATCAGCTTGTTCAGTTGACGGCGTGATGCTTGAGCCGGCTTTTGCCTGCGCGCAGATATATCCCACCTCAAGGAACGATAGGCTCGGCTGCGCATTTTAATGCCTGATGAGCTTGTGATTGGGAGGAATAAGCCATGGCCAAAAACACGATTTGCATCTGGTATGACACCGACGCGGAAGAGGCGGCCAATTTTTATGCCGATCTGTTTCCTGACAGCAAGGTCGGAAAGGTGTATCATGCCCCAAGCGATTACCCCTCAGGCAAGAAGGGCAATGTGCTGATGGTTGAGTTCACCGTTGCCGGTGTCGAATGCGTGGGTCTGAATGGTGGGCCGGTGTTCAAGCACAATGAGGCCTTTTCCTTCCAGATCGCCACCGACAGCCAGGAAGAAACCGATCGCTACTGGAATGCTATCGTCGGTAATGGCGGTGAAGAAAGTGAGTGCGGCTGGTGCAAGGACAAGTGGGGCATTTCATGGCAGATTACCCCGCGTGTACTGATGCAGGCGATGGCCGCTGGTGGAGCTGAAGCAAAACGTGCCTTTGATGCCATGATGACCATGAAGAAGATCGACGTGGCAAAGATCGAAGCCGCCCGCCGCGGCTAAGATATGGCACAGGGATATGGCCCAGACAAAAACGCCGGAGATCACTCTCCGGCGTTTTTGTCTTGTCTGATATTATCTCGCGGTCTTAGCTTGCCCGGCGCATCTGCTGGCCCATGCCGTAAAGGCTGCCAGCAGCATTGGATGCAGAGGACACACGGAAGGTGCGGATCAGTGTCAGCAGTTCTTCGGTATCCACGGCAAGCGCTTCTGCCGAGGCTGTGGTTTCTTCTGCCATTGCCGCATTGTGCTGGGTGGCAGCGTCAAGCTGGTTGAGCGACGAGGAGATCGACCGCAGTGTCGTATCCTGCTCGGACGCCGAATGGGCGATCTTGGTGACAATTTCATTGGCCGACTTGATCTGGTCGGAAATGCGTTTCAGCGCATCACCAGCCTCGCCAACCAGACGCACACCGTTTTCGACTTGACCGGATGAGCGGGCAATCTGATCCTTGATTTCCTTGGCTGCTGCTGCAGATTTCTGGGCCAGTTCACGCACTTCCTGCGCCACGACGGCAAAGCCCTTGCCAGCCTCGCCAGCACGCGCGGCCTCAACACCGGCATTCAGTGCCAGCAGGTTGGTCTGGAAGGCGATGTCGTCAATCACGCCGATGATCTTGGAAATCTCATCCGAGGACTGTTCGATGCCGCCCATCGCGCTGATGGCCTGCTCGACGACGAGGTCGCTGCGGCTTGCTTCACCACTGATCGCTGTGACACGTTTTGCCGCTTCATGGGCGCCTTCGGCCGTCTGGCGGACCGCAACGGTCAGCTCGTCAAGCGCTGCAGAGGTTTCTTCGAGATTGGCCGCCTGCAGCTCGGTGCGCTGGGAAAGCTCGTTCGATGCCTTGCGGATTTCTTCCTTGGAGCCACCAATGTCGATGCTCTTGGAATTTACCTTGGCCATGGCCGCATCAAGATGGGTCAGGGCTTCGTTGAAGTTGCTGCGCAGGTCTGCGTAACGTGGACCAAGATCGCCACAACGAACGGTCAGATCACCCTGTGCCAGCTTTTCAAGCGACTGACCGATGATCGTCACCACATGGGCCTGAAGTTCGGCCTCGCTGCGCTGCAGATCGAGGTTGTTCTGACGCTCGGTGTTCAGTTCGCGCTGCTGCTGTTCCTGGCGCTCGACCATTGCGTGGCGTTCGCGCACCTTCTGCTGCAGAGAGGCGGTCGCCTTGGCCATCATGCCCACTTCATTGGTCATGGTCGTGTGGGGAATGTTGATGGCAACATTTTCATTGGCCACTTCACCCAATGCCTTGTGAATATCGGCCAGCGGATTGGAAATGCCACGGATGACAAACAAGGCAGCGCCGACGCCGAGAACAAGAACGGCGATACCAAGGGACAGTGCCTTGAGAACGGAAGCACGAACCTGCGCCTGCAAATCGTCAACATAAACACCGGTGACAACAACAATCTGCCACGGCTCGAAAGCCAGAGCATAAGAGCTTTTCAGGAAAGAACCTTCCATGCCAGGCTTCGGACCATAAAAATCAGTCTGGCCGCCACCGGCACGACCAAGCTTCACCAGCTCGTCACGATACTGGTAACCCTGGCTGTCAGGCTGGCCCTTGTAGTTCTGGCCAACGCGCTTCGCCTCGGGATGGAACATCATTTTGACGTCGTAGTCGTAACCGAACATGTAGCCGTCTGGCGTGTAGCGGATGGCCGAGACGACGGCGTAAGCCTGCTTCTTGGCCTCTTCAGCCGTCAAAGTGCCAGCCTGTTCCTTGGCATGGTACTCCTTGAGGATGGACACCGCAGACTGAACCTGCGTGCGCAGCATGTTATAGCGCTCTTCATAGATCGCGTTCGCGGAAGAGCTGATCTGATAATATGTGGCACCGGCAAATGCGATCATCAAAGTGATGACCAGCAATAACAACTGTCGGGAAATCGGAAGATTTTTCATATCTACTCATCGCGCTTTTGCGGCACCGACTTTTACCGACGGTGGGGCAATATCTATCAATAGGGAGAGCGCATCCTGCACTGGTCATCGTGCTGCATCGCACAATCATGCATTAAAAAAATACATATTGTTGAATAAATATTTAATTGCATAATTATGGTTTGGAAAACCATTTGAGCGGCCGAGTATTTCGCTCTTTATTTCCAGTATCAATAAGTTGAGCTTGTTTTAAAAATGTAACTAATGCGAGAATATTTGTCGAGTTCTTATAAGTACTACATATTAATTACATCAGCGATTTCTGCTGAATGCAAAACTGGATCCGCATGGAATTTTTAGACTGCGGAAATATGCGTTTTGTCAATGTTTTGCACATGAGGTAACGTTTACACACAAAGGGTGTCGAGGCCCATGCCCCAGCACCAATAGTGAACTGCACACGCAAAAACACCCGCATGTGTTAACATGCGGGTGATACTGGATCTCATGGAAACCGGTCACATGCGTGGCGTCTGCTAGTTGTTGAGACGCAGCGAAAAATTACTGAAATCCGGTGGTGCTGTCGCAACTGATGCTCTCACCGGCTCTGTCTGTTGCAGGGTCGGTGTAACGGCTGCGGTCGTTGCAGAGTAGTCAACGCCATCATGGGTTTGAGGTGTCGTATCTGGTGCAGCTGCCAGTGCGGTGCCGGTATCTTGCGGCAACCAGGTCTTGGCTGTGCTGATGTAGACAACCGGCGAACCACCAAGCAAGGCTTCGGTGCGGACCATTTCCTTGCTGCCGTCCACATCGCGGATCTCGGTTTTCTGGACCTCGGATCCAAGCACCGGCGCAACGTAATGGTTAGGCTCGACCTTTTCTTTCAAGGGAGGGCAGGACGCGCAGCCAATCGTCACGATGCTGTTGTTTTCCGTGCGGTCATGGTCAATGACCTCAATGGAAGAGGCCATTGCGACGTGGCTGGTCAGTGCCAGAACTGCTGCCGAAACGATGTAGCGCATGGGCCAATACTCCTTCATTCGAAGGCGTATAATAACCGGACTTCCTTTCCGTCCGGTCAGCAAAGTTGGTAAAGATTGAACGAATAAGCGGCTAGGCGGGTAGCCTGTCAGCCCTGTTCGCGGGCAATTGCCTGCCAGCCAATGTCCTTGCGGCAGAAGCCATTGTCCCACTCAACGCCAGAAAGCAGCAGATAAGCGCGTTTCTGTGCTTCACTTACCGTCTTGCCGGTCGCGGTCACGTTCAATACGCGTCCACCCGTGGCAACAAGCTGTCCGCCCTTGAGGGCTGTGCCGGCATGAAACACCTTGGCGCCTTCATCGGCTTGCGGAATGGCGCGGATCGGCGTGTTCTTTTCGTATGCGGCAGGGTAACCCTTTGATGCCAGAACCACAGTCAAAGCCGTGTCGTCAATCCACTCGGCCGTCACCTTGTCCAGTGTGCCGGTGGCAGTGGCATAGAGAATGGGCAGCAGATCGCTTTTGAGGCGCATCATCAGAACCTGGCATTCCGGATCACCGAAACGCACGTTGTATTCAATCAGCTCCGGACCTTTTTTGGTGATCATCAGGCCAGCAAAAAACACGCCGCTGAACGGATGGCCGTCCTTCGCCATCCCATGAATGGTCGGCTCGATGATTTCCTTCATGGTGCGTTCGACCATATCAGTTGTCATCACAGGGGCAGGGGAGTAAGCGCCCATGCCGCCGGTGTTGGGGCCGGTATCGCCATCGCCCACACGTTTGTGGTCCTGTGCGGTTGCCAGTGCCAGTGCCGTCTTGCCATCGGACAGGCAGAAGAAGCTGGCTTCTTCACCATCCAGAAATGCCTCGACAACAACTTCCGCACCGGCCGCACCAAAGGCACCGTCAAAGCAGTCATCAATGGCAGAAAGCGCTTCGGCTTCGCTCATGGCAACCGTCACGCCCTTGCCAGCGGCAAGTCCATCAGCCTTGATGACGATGGGTGCGCCCTGTTCGCGCACATAGGCCTTGGCAGGTTCTGCTGCCTTGAAACGCTGGTAAGCGCCAGTTGGAATATCGTAGCGAGCGCAAAGATCCTTGGTGAAACCCTTGGATCCCTCAAGCTGGGCGGCAGCCTTGGATGGGCCAAAGGTGGCAATGCCAGCGGCACGCAGGTCATCGGCCAGACCCGCAACCAGCGGAGCCTCGGGACCAACCACCACAAAGTCGATTGCCTTTTCCTTGCTAAAGGCAATGACCGCTGCGTGGTCTTCAACATCAAGCGTAACCAGCGTGGCATGGTCTGCAATGCCAGGATTGCCCGGAGCGGCGTAAAGCGTTTCCAAGAGAGGTGACTGCGCGATTTTCCATGCCAGCGCATGTTCGCGTCCGCCTGAACCGATCAACAGAACCTTCATGCTCATCACCCCTGTAATCTCGTTTCTGCGGCGTTAAGGGCAGGGGGGGCAAAGGTCAAGGTAAAAGCTGCCTTTTCTGGTCTCTTTGTCCCTGCAATCGGCTTTTCTGTGGGTTTGTTCACACTTCGTGTTGTCATGCCATAATCAGTCTCTATGTTCGGCCAGATTTTTTAAAAAAACAGGTCAGAGAACCCAATGTCTGCAGATAATGCCCGCCTTGCACCAGTCATCGCTTCCGAGATCAATGCCCGCCCTGATCAGGTCAAGGCTGCCATAGAGCTGCTGGATGAAGGCGCGACGGTTCCATTCATCGCCCGCTACCGTAAGGAAGTGACCGGTGGTCTGGATGATACGCAGCTTCGTACACTGGCCGAACGGCTGTCCTATCTGCGCGAACTCAATGCCCGCCGGGCTTCGATTGTCGATTCCATCACCGGCCAGGGCAAGATGACCGATGACCTGATGGTCAAGATCGTTTCGGCGGCCACCAAGGCTGAGCTGGAAGATCTTTACCTGCCGTACAAACCAAAGCGCCGCACCCGCGCGGAGATTGCTCGCGAACGTGGCCTTGGACCGTTGGCGGAAGCGATCTGGGACAATCGCAGTGCCGATCCGGTCAAACTGGCAGAGACTTATGTGCAAGGTGAAGTGACCGATGTCAAAGCCGCACTAGAAGGTGCACGTGACATCGTTGCCGAAACCATGACCGAAAATGCCGAACTGCTTGGCCGCCTGCGCGACTACATGCGCCACAATGCGACCTTCCGCGCCAAGGTGGTTGAGGGCAAGGAAGCAGCAGGCGAAAAATTCTCTGACTATTTCGCCCATTCCGAACGCTGGGCCACCGTGCCGGGCCACCGTGCGCTGGCCATGTTGCGTGGCTGGAATGAAGAAGTGCTGACGCTGACCATCGATGTGGATGCCGATGATCCGTCGCCGGTCAAGCCATGCCAGAGAACCATTGCAAACGCCTTTGATATTCGCTCCTGTGGGGCAGGCGATGCCTGGCTGATGGAAGTTGCCGGCTGGACCTGGCGCATCAAGCTCTCCATGTCGCTGTCACTCGACCTGATGCGCGAAATTCGCGAAAGGGCCGAAGAAGAAGCGATCCACGTTTTTGCCCGCAATCTGAAAGACCTGCTTTTGGCCGCTCCTGCCGGTTCGCGCGCCACCATGGGCCTTGATCCGGGCATCCGTACCGGTGTCAAGGTAGCGATTGTTGATGGCACCGGCAAACTGCTCGATACCGCGACCGTTTATCCATTCCCGCCGAGAAACGACATTCGTGGCACGCAGGCCGAACTGGCCAGCCTCATTCGCAAACATGGCGTGGAACTGATTGCCATCGGCAATGGTACCGGCAGCCGCGAAACCGAAAAGCTGGTGGCTGATATGCTGACCCAGCTGACCGGTCCAAAGCCGACCAAGGTTATCGTGTCGGAAGCCGGCGCTTCAGTCTATTCCGCTTCTGAACGTGCCGCTGCCGAATTCCCCAATCTCGATGTTTCAATCCGTGGCGCGGTGTCCATCGCGCGCCGCCTGCAGGACCCGCTGGCAGAACTGGTGAAAATCGAACCGAAGTCGATTGGTGTTGGCCAGTATCAGCACGATGTCGATCAGGGCAAGCTGTCGCGCTCTCTGGATGCCGTGGTTGAAGATGCCGTGAACGCGGTTGGCGTTGATCTGAATACTGCCTCGGCTCCGCTGCTGGCCCGCGTCTCGGGTCTTGGTGCATCGATTGCGGATGCCATTGTGCTACATCGTGACCAGACCGGCCCATTTGCCAGCCGCAAGGACCTGCTGAAAGTGCCGCGCCTTGGCCAGCGCACTTTTGAGCAATGCGCAGGATTTCTGCGTATTCCAAACGGCAAGGAGCCGCTGGATGCATCATCCGTGCACCCGGAAGCCTATGGTGTTGCCAAGAAGATCGTGGCTGCCTGCGGTCGTGATCTGCGCACCTTGATGGGCGATAGCGCCACGTTGAAATCGCTGGATCCGAAAAAGTTCATCGACGAGCAATTTGGTCTGCCAACGGTCAAGGATATTATTGCCGAACTGGAAAAACCGGGCCGTGACCCGCGGCCAAGCTTCAAGACGGCAACCTTTGCGGAAGGTGTTGATGAAATCACCGACCTGAAGCCGGGCATGCTGCTGGAAGGCACGGTGACCAACGTTGCTGCCTTTGGCGCCTTCGTGGATATCGGCGTGCACCAGGATGGTCTGGTTCACGTCTCGCAACTGGCAGACCGTTTCATCAAGGACCCGCATGAGGTTGTCAAAGCCGGTGACGTCGTCAAGGTGAAGGTCGTTGAGGTGGACGTGAAGCGCAAGCGCATCGGTCTGACCATGCGCAAGGATGGTGGTGAAGCAGCACCTCAGCCGATGCGTGAAAAGGGCAATGCGAACGCCATGAAACACGCCAGCGCCAAGCCGCAGGGTCGCGGCAATGACAGTGGCCAATCCGGTGGCGCGCTGGCCGCCGCACTGGCAGAGGCGATGAAACGCCGCTGATCTTATCTTCGATAGACTGACCAACAAAAAACGCCGCGCCGTGGCTTACGGGGCGGCGTTTTTGCATTTGAAATGCATCAATTTTTTTGAAAATTGCCTCTCTTGCAACTTTGGCCGAAAGGAATACGGTTACAAAACTTGATAAGTGAGACTTAGCTTATTCGGGAGGTGAAATGGCCTCGTCTCTGCATACATTGCTTGAGAAAATAGTCAAAACCGGCGACCTCGTCGTTACCGGTCCAAACGGACTTCACATTTACGGTGATGGCACCGGAAAGCGGGTGGCCATCAGCTTCACGGATGATGAAGCATCGGAAGACATTGCCAGAGACCCGGCGCTGAAACTGGCAGAAATTTACATGGAACGCCGCATGAATGTCGATGAAGGCGACATTTATGATTTCCTGGCGTTGATCAAGGCCAACACGCTGAGCGAGGCTTTGACCTTTGGCATGATCTGGCGCGGTTTCGCACGCATCATCGCCTCACGCGTCAAAATGCATCTGCCCGTCAATCACAACAAAAGCAATGTCTCACATCACTATGATCTGAGCGCCAAACTGTTTGATCTGTTTCTGGATCAGGACTGGCAATATTCCTGTGCCTATTTCAACCCTCCTGGCATAACGCTGGATGAAGCTCAGGATGCCAAGAAACGGCATATTGCTGCAAAGCTGCTGCTGGAAGAGGGCCAGAGTGTTTTGGAAATCGGCTCCGGCTGGGGCGGCATGGCCATGTATCTGAGCGAAAGTTCAAGCGTTGATGTTACCGGCATTACCCTGAGCGAAGAACAACTGAGAGTCTCTCGCGGTCGCGCATCAAAACGCAATCTCACGGAAAAGGTGCGGTTCGAACTTCAGGATTACAAATATCTGCCGGCCAGAAAATACGACCGTATCGTATCGGTTGGCATGTTCGAACATGTCGGGCCAACCCATTACCGGGAGTATTTCAACAAGGCGGCTGAAGTGCTGGATGACTACGGCGTGATGGTGTTGCATTCCATCGGCCAACCCTATCCCGGCCTTGCGACCAACCCCTTCATTGAAAAATACATATTTCCTGGCGGTTACATCCCGTCCTTGGCGGAGGTGGTGCCTGCGGTGGAAAAGGCTGGATTGCTGGTGCGGGATATCGAAATCCTGCCGATGCATTATGCCCGTACGCTCAGGCACTGGCGGCAAAGGTTCGTCGCCAGAAAGGATGATGCGATCGCCCTTTACGATGAGCGCTTTTTCCGCATGTGGGAGTTTTATCTGGCCGGCTCAGAAATGGCCTTCACCCATGAGAACTTCCATATCTTTCAATTGCAGTTGGCAAAGCGAGGCGATGTAGTACCCGACAACCGCGATTATATCCGCTTGGCGGAAGAGCGTCTGATTGAATTTGAGAAGACCCGACAGCCAATGGAGAAGATCGAGTTCTGATTCACAGTTTCGGACAGGACTTGATACGTCGGGGGTTGCACCGTGTGGTTAACAGATTGGCAAGGGAACACGCTTAACTTGAAATGACAGTATCTGTTTCTCCTTTCTGTTTTGCGTATCCGGAGTTCACCCATGTCCTTTTCAAAGCTGGCTTTGTCAGCCTGCCTTATTCCCTTTTGTTTTGCAGGCGCTGCACAGGCCGAAAGCTGGTTCTCCGGTGACTGGTATCTGAAAGTTGGTGCGGTCGGTTTTTCTGCGCCGAAATATCAGGGTGACAACAAGAACGAGTTCGGCGTTGCGCCCATCATTTCGCTGGGCAAAGTTGGCCCGTCCGCAAAGTTTTCGTCGCGCAATGACAGTGCGTCGTTTGGTCTTCTCGATCAGGGAACATTCCGCGCCGGTGTTGCTGCAAAGCTGATCATGCCACGTGATGAAGGTGATTCTGCTGACCTGCGTGGCATGCAGAAGATCAAGCTCGGCGGTGAACTCGGTGGTTTCGCTGAGGTCTACCCGACAGACTGGGTGCGTGTTCGCGGTGAAGTGCGACAAGGCATTCGCAGCCATAGTGGTGTCGTTGCCGATCTGTCGGCAGATGTCTTTACTGACATCACCCCCGGTCTGCAGATCTCGGCCGGTCCACGTGCGACCTGGGTCAGCAACAAATACAACGACAAATATTATGGCGTAAGTTCTGCAGCTGCCGCCTCCGGTGGGCCCTCGGCCTATAATCCCGATGGCGGTCTGCATTCTGCCGGTGTTGGTGCTGCCATCACCTGGAAGGCAACCGATAATATCGAACTGACCTCCTTTGCCGAATACAAGCGCCTGATGGGTGACGCTGGCAAAAGCACGCTGGTCAGCGAACGTGGTTCGAAGAACCAGTTTGTTGTCGGCATCGGTGCCAGCTACAAATTCGGGTTCAGCGTTCCTTAATCATCCTTGCTTTGCAAAAAGAGCGGGTTTAGAGCCTTTCCTGTCTCATGGTAGCAGGAAAGGCTTGGAAACCCGGGTATGGTTCATAATAGCGATATGACTGGCCGCGTTTCGGACGCGCCATCCGACAATTGGGTTTACCGTTTGCTGCCACGGTGGATCTGGCCCTATGCCCAGCTGGCTCGCTGGGATCGCCCGATCGGTTGGCAGCTTCTGATGTGGCCGTGTTTCTGGTCGGCGGCCCTTGCTGCAAATGCAGCCTTGGCGTCTGGGACATTTTCCTGGGGCCTGCTGGTTTTCCACCTTGTGCTGTTTTTTATCGGCTCGGTTGCCATGCGCGGCGCCGGCTGCACCTATAATGATCTGGTCGATCACCAGATTGACATGGCAGTTGCCCGTACACGCTCCCGCCCGCTGCCGTCGGGCAGGGTGACGCGTAAGCAGGCGAAGATCTTCATCGTGTTGCAATGCCTGGCCGGCCTGTTGGTGTTGATCCAGTTCAATACCTTTTCGTGGGCGCTCGGCGTCTTCTCGCTGATCTTCGTGCTCATTTACCCCTTCGCCAAACGCTTCACCGATTGGCCGCAATTTTTCCTCGGCCTTGCCTTCTGCTGGGGCGCTCTGATGGGATGGTCGGGACAGTTCGGCACGTTGGCGCCTGCCGCATTCCTGTTATATGCGGCGTCGATTGCCTGGACGATTGGCTACGACACGATCTATGCCCATCAGGACAAGGAAGACGACGAGCTGGTTGGCGTGCGCTCAACCGCTCGCCTGTTTGGCGACAACACACGCATATGGCTGATGGGCCTTTACGGGCTGGCGCTTGTGTTGATGGTCATGTCCTTTGCCTCAGCAGGCGTTGGTCTCTTGGCCTATGCTGGTATTGCCGCCGCTGCAGGCATGTTCATTCGCCAGATCGTTGTTCTCGATATCAATGACGGTGACCAGTGCCTTGCGCTGTTCAAATCCAACACGCGGGTCGGGGCATTGGTGTTTGCCGGCCTGTTGCTGCCGCTCTTCGTCAATCTGGTACAATAAAGGAACCCGGCAGGATTGCTCCTGCCGGGTTCTTTTTTGATCTGGAGATCAAGTTCAGGTTCAGTTGCGTGCAATAATTTCCTTGCCTTCGATCTTCATCGCAACGCCCAGCTTGCCGGTGGATCGGCGAACGAGGAAACGTGGGCGACGATTTGCGAAGTACGAGTGACGACGGCGCGGGCGGAGGTCCTGCGGGCGCGGGCCGCCAATATGGTCTTCGAGAGGGCGGGCAACGCCGTCTGCTTCAACCATCAGCATGGGAATACGGTAGGTTTCCGACCAGTTGCGCCAATCGGCAGCGATGTCGCAGAGGTCGTGTGCCACCAGAAGCGGAATGCAAAGTGCCGGATCTTCATGGTGCAGTTCCAGCGTCACCGTGACCTGACCATCACCGTGGTCGATCGCGCGGGCAGCCACGCCCTTGAAAGCGCGGGCTGGAAGGGCGAAGGACAGCGGCAAGCCGCTTGAATTGAGTGTTTTCTTGAGTACGGCGCCGCGTTCATCAAGCGTAATGACAACGTCGGAGCATCCGTCGCGTACTCCGTAAGTAACCTGTTGCGGGAACCGCGCTGGATCGAGTCTGAGTGTCGCTGCGGCCCATTCGGGCTTCAAAACCGTATTTGTCATATTCATGCAACCCTTGTTTTACCTGAGAGCCTTTTGGGCATCTCCCGGGACTTTTCGTCCTCTGATGTTGTGACCATAACGCCTGCACATTCTGGACCGCTTAAAAAACGAGGTTAAAAAACTTTGCATTCCCAGATGGTTAGCAAAATGCCCAATGATCAGGGTTGCGGAAGTGTGAACAGGGACACGACAATTTTTCTCAAATGACGTCGGTCGAACCCGGTTGGTTCAAGCTCCGGGCAAGGCAAAAGCGGCATTTTGCCAACATGGGCGTTCTGTGCGATTTTATCGCACGGGCTTGCCATGTTTTGTTTTGCGGGTGAATTTACGCGAAGGAATACGCGCAATGGTATCGACTTATCTCAGCTACGATCTGATAAACCGGGACATGAAAACCAGTTTGTCGCGCGTGTCCCAGCAAAACCTGGTTGCCAGACAAACTGAATATTACAAGGAAAACATCGGCAAGGTAACGAGCGTCGATGAGTTTCTGGATGATTACCAGCTGTACAATTATGCCATGGATGCCTTCGGTCTGTCCGAAATGAGCTACGCCAAGGCCTTTATGAAACAGGTACTGGAAAGCGATCTGAACGATTCCAACAGCTTTGCCAACAAGCTGACGGATACGCGCTACCGCCAGTTTGCCGAAGCGTTCAATTTCAGCACACCGACAACAACCCTGCAGTCGGACGCTCAGCTGGAAACGATGATCGGCCTTTACAATACCAATGTTGCCGATGCTGATGCGGCAATCACTGAAGAAACCCGCTATTACAATGTCATGATCAAGAGCATTGATCATGTCGACAAGCTGCTGCAAAACGAGCGTTTGCGATCCTACACGTTAAGCGTCTTTGGCATCGACCAGAAGTATTATTCCTATGCCAACATCAAGGGATTGCTGACCAGCGATACCGATGATCCAGACAGCTATTTCAACGTGACCTATGGTGCCAAATACGAAGCCAATACGGCGCGACTGGCTGAAATCAATACCACACTTTCTGAAATCACCAGCCGTGCAACGGCCATTACCAAGGTAAGCGACCTCAATAGCGCCATCACCAGCGGCGATGCGCTGCAGGCGCAGATTGATGCGGCGCAGGAAGAGCTGGATAATGGCGGCGATGAAGAGACACTCAACGCCAAGATCGATGATCTCACGACGCAGCTTGCAAGCGTGTGGAGCAAGGTCGGTGTGGCTGACCGAGACGCTGCTCAAGCAGCAATAACCACCAATCAGGCACTGATCGACGATTACAACACACGTCTGCCGGCGGTTGGTGCCGAAACGACCAATCTGACCACGGCGCTCAACACAGAAAAAACTACGCTGACCACGACCAATGCCGAACTGGATGTGTTCAGGGCGCTCGCCGATGCGTTTGATTTCAACGCCGATGGTACGGTTGCTGCGGGCAGTGCGCAGACCGAAGAAAACCGGATTGTGATGAACAACGCCTATGTTCTGACCAATCCGCGCTCGACCATTGCCAAGGCAGAACTGGAACGTGAATATTTTGAAAGTATGATCAACAGCATAACCTCTGTTGAGCAGATTGCTGGGGGTAGTGGCGTGACCGGGGATGCACGGCTTCTGGCCTATATCCAGACGGCGTTCGACCTGAACGACGCAACGATCATGCCGGCAACGATCAAGAACATTCTGACATCTGATCTCAGCGATCCCACCAACTATATTGCCACTGTCGGCAACAACGATGCACGTTACATCGCGTTGAGAAAAGCCTTCAATTTCCAGACCGATGGAACCCTTGCAGACGGCACACTGCCGCAAACATCGGAGCAGACCCGTATTACCAATATGGGATATATGAGCTACCACAACGACAAGGATGAAGAGGCGGACGAAAAGGCGCTCGCTGCGTTCAAGACGCAGATCAGCACTGTCACGTCGCTCTCAACCTTTATGACCAATTCCAGCGTCTATGATTACGCGCTGAAGGCTGTGGGGCTGGATCCAACCACGGAAAGTGAACGCACCATCAAGGAGGTGCTGAAGAGCGATCTCCAGGACCCGAAAAGTTTCGTTTACACCTTGAAGGACGAACGTTACGTCAAGCTGGCAGAACTGTTCAACTTCAAGTCTGACGGTACCATTGGCTCACCGGTTCTGGCACAATCTGAATTGGATGTGCAGTCGGTTGCGGCAGCCTACATCAACGGACGATCAGCATTTGGCACCGAGGATGAGAAGACCTTGGCCAAAGAAGAGTCCGAATACTACACCGAAGAAATCCAGAACATCAAATCGCTCAAGGATTTGCTTGGCAACGCCCGTCTTTTGGCATTTGCCATGGAAGCGTTCGATATCGATCCGGCCAGCGTGACGACCGAGGAACTCTACAAGATTTTCACGTCCGATCTGGATGACCCGAAAAGCTACATCAACGCTGAAGCCGACTCTGCGTTCCGCCGATTGGTCACCTCCTTCAACTTCGATACCGAAGGCAACCTGATGCGCGAGGATCGCAGCACGATCCAGAACCGCAGCGGTCTTTACGAAACGCTCGACAATTACCTTCTGCAGATGCTGGAAACCCAGGCCGGTGAAGACAATGCCGGTGTGCGCCTTGCGCTTTATTTTCAGCGCATGGCCAAGGATACGACCTCCTATTACACCATTCTTGGTGACACGGCGTTGCAGAAATTCATCAGCACCACCTTTGAAATTCCTGATGAAATGGCCAATGCGGACGTCGACACGCAGGTGACGATGATGAAGCGATATTTCGATATCGAAGATTTCCAGGACGAAGAGAAGGTCAAGAAGCTGATCTCACGCTTCACGGTCATGTATGACATGGTCAACGGCAGCTACAACCCGACACTGGCCATGTTCAGTGGTTCAACGACCATCAGTGCTGACACGCTGCTGGCCGTGGCTACACTTGGGTCCTCTTCGCGATAACCGGAAAGCGCGGGCGCGGTTTATTTTTCAGCAATAACCTTGCCGGGGTTCATGATGCCGGCAGGGTCGAAAGCGGCCTTGATGCGTCGCATCAGATCGATTTCGATCCCATCCCTGACATGGGCGAGTTCGTCACGCTTGAGTTGGCCGATACCGTGCTCCGCTGAAATCGATCCACCACAAACCAAAACAAGACGGTGGACCACGGCATTGACCTCACGCCAGCGGTCAATAAACTCTGCCTTGTCTGCGCCCACCGGCTGGGAAATATTGTAGTGGATGTTGCCATCGCCCATATGGCCGAAAGCGCAGATACGGGCATCCGGAATGAGTTGCAGAACAGCTTTTTCCGCCGCAGCCATAAATTCCGGAATGCTGGAAACCGGCACGGATACATCGTGCTTGATTGAACCACCTTCCGGACGCTGCGCTTCCGACATGCTTTCGCGCATATGCCAGATTGCTTGCCGCTGTGCATCAGAGGCAGCAATGACGGCGTCTTCCACGATGCCGTTTTCGAAACCTTGTTCCAGAAGCGCCTGCATCATTGCATCGGCGGTTTCGCTGGAATCAGATGTCGAAATATCAATCAGCACATACCAACTGTGAGTTGTCGCCAGCGGATCGCGGACACCGGGAATATGTTTGGTGGTGAACTCAACCCCGAGCCGTGGCATCAGTTCAAAGCCGGTAAGGGCCGAACCGCACAGGCTGGTTGCCATTTCAAACAGCGTGAGTGCGGCATGAGGGTTCTTAAGTCCAACAAAAGCAACCTGATGGCCGAGCGGTTTTGGCAGTAGCTTCAAAACGGCAGCGGTAATCACCCCGAGCGTGCCTTCCGAGCCGATGAACAGGTCCCGAAGATCATAACCGGTATTGTCTTTTTTCAGCTTGCGCAGGCCATTCCAGATTTCACCGGTTGGCAAAACGACTTCAAGACCAAGGCAAAGCTGGCGCATGTTGCCATAGGCAAGCACGGCAGTTCCGCCGGCATTGGTGGCCAGATTGCCGCCGATGCGGCAGGAGCCCTGTGACGCAAGCGACAATGGGAACATGCGGTTCACGCTGTCTGCAGCGTGATGAATGTCTTCAAGAATGCATCCCGCATCTGCCACGAGCACATTGGCAACCGGATCGATTTCCCGCACCTTGTTCATGCGTTCAAGCGACAGGATGATGTCGCTGGCTCCGGCCCGGGGAGTTTGACCACCAACAAGGCCGGTATTGCCAGTTTGGGGCACAATGGCTGTACCGCTTTCACTGGCCAGCGTCATGATGCGAGAGACTTCCTCGACCGAGGCAGGTTTCAAAAGCAGGGGTGATGTGCCGTGATAGAGGCCGCGGTTTTCGACGAGACGCGGGGCGATTTCAGCCTGATCCCGAATGGCATATGGCGCGCCAACAATGGCCGTGAACTGCGCAATGAGATCGTCTGAAAGGGCGGCAACAGTCATCATTCACCTTTATGCTTGAAAAGCTTGCCTGATATTATGACCTCGGCGCTGCGGCCCGCGCCAGTCGATCATTGATTGCTTCGCCCAGACCATGCTGCGGAATGGCCGTCACTGCAATGCTGTCTGCACCGCTGGCATCCGCTAGCTTGAGATATCCAAACAGATTGGCGGCAGCCTCGGCCAGATCCGCAGACGGGCTGAGGTTAAGCACGGCTTTCGCCTTATCCTGCCCCGGCAGCGGCGGAATGGTACCAAAGGTGATGACAGCCTCACCAGCCTCAACGCTGGTGGCGTGAAGGCGCACGGTGGCTCCCGGCGCATAATGGGAAGCAAGCATGCCAGGCGCTTCAATGGCCGGAGAGGCTGTCGCGGCACGTAACAGCTTTTTGCCGGTAACACGTTCGATATCTTGGGAGGCAAGACCACCGGGACGCAACAGGCGCAGACGGCCGTCAGGCTCCACCTTCACAATGGTGGATTCGACGCCAACGCCAGCCGAGCCGGCATCGAGAATGAGTTTCACCTTTTCACCCAGATCGTCTTCGACATGGGATGCACTGGTGGGGCTGATCTTGCCGGAACTGTTGGCGCTGGGAGCCGCAAGCGGTTTACCGAATGCCTTGATGAGATCGCCTGCAAAACCTTGGGGTATGCGAATGCCAACCGTGTCGAGACCGGCGGTGGCCAGCGGGTGAATAGCGCTTCCGTCTTTCAGGGGCAAAACAAGTGTCAAAGGGCCGGGCCAGAACGCCTTGGCCAGCGCCAGAGACAGGTCGTCGAACTCGGCGTAACTTTGCGCCATCTCCACATCGGCCATATGGCAGATAAGAGGATTGAAACGCGGGCGACCCTTGGTCTCATAAATGCGGGTAATGGCAGCCGGATTGGTGGCATCTGCGGCAAGGCCATAAACGGTTTCCGTGGGAATGGCCACGGGAAAGCCGCCCGACAGAATAGCCGATGCAGCCTCAAGGGCTTGCTGCGGATGTGTGTGGATGTCGATATGCCGAGCCATGTTGAATTATGCACCGTTCCTGTGGGGTGGTGCATAGCGCATTTTAGGCCTTGATGTGAAGCATGCATTGCAAATGCCGGAAAAACGACGCTGGCGACGTTTGCGGTCAACTCACATTGCCATGATCAGCTTGCGCATTTCTTCCGTGCGCGCACCCAGCGTCAATACGTTCTTGAGTGCCACCTTGGGATCATGCGTGCGAAACAAGAGGCCGTCCTTGTGTACAGACCTGTCGATTTCAACCGTACGACCGTTCACCGAATTCATGGCAATCGCAAAATACATGCGCGAATAGCGCGGGTCGATCTCGACGAAGAAGCCTTCTTTTTCGCCACCAATTTCCGCAAAGAAATTGGCAAAGTAAAAGGACCAGAGGATTTGCCGACGCATATCAAAGCTGGTTTTCGATGCGGTCACATGGCAGTAACCCAGATGCGGGCTTTCCTCGAGCGTCTTGTGAAAGATCATGCTCGGGAACTGGATGGACCGGTGAAAATTGTTGAGATGGCTGTGCGTGGTATAACCGGCTGATTCGAGTTTGCGCCCGGTGCGTTCAGCAACCTCGCCATGCGTCATGTACCGTTTTTCGTTCGGCAGCCAACGCTCTTCATACCGCAGGATACGCCCGGTACGCAGGAATTCCGAATGCATATTGCGCGCACGGGCAGGGGCCTGCTTGCGCGCACTTGCGTCGTAATAACGGATACGTGTTCCCTGTTCCACGCGACATGCTCTCCATGGTCACTGGGCAATGAGTGTAAAATTAAGGGGTTAATACACGGTTTCCGGCAGATTGGCGGGATGACCGCATGTCTGGATGCGACTTCGTGTGTCGGAAAATCAATTAAGGCATTGATTATTCACAATGATAGCCGTGGCATTCCAGATTTATCATGTCGCAAATTGTCGCCAATGCGGAAAACCATGTCGCTGTTTGTGCTGCTGCGCTCCTTCAGGCGTGATTAGATGATCCCAGGACGTTGACAGATGTCGGGCCTGTTCCGGTGTTCTGTTTTGCCAATGAGGGATGTGGCCATGGATTTGCGTGATACCGTTTTGCGCCAGTTGAAGAACCGTCGGGATGGCTTCAGCCTTGAGCAGCCGTTTTACATCGACAAGGATTATTTCCAGCTTGATATGGAAACGATCTGGTATCGCGACTGGCTGTTTATCGGCCATGATTGTGAGGCTCCGAAAGCCGGTAATTATTTCACTGTGCAGATTGGAAATTATGCCGTGGTCATCGTTCGCGGCAAGGATGGCGTTATTCGCGCCTTCCATAATTCCTGTCGCCATCGTGGTTCGCGCGTTTGTACGAGCCACAAAGGCCAGTCGGCGCGTCTTGTCTGCCCTTATCATCAATGGACCTACGACCTTGATGGCAAACTGTTGTTTGCCCGCCATATGGGCGATGATTTCGACAAGAGCGAATTTGGACTGAAGCCAGTCGCCTGCGAAAGTGTTGCCGGTTACATCTTTATCTGTCTGGCGGAAAATCCACTCGATTTCTCGCTGGTACGGGCGCAGGTGGAAGGTTACATGGCGCCGCACCGCATTGCCGATGCGAAGGTCGCCCACGAAAGCACCATCATTGAAAAAGGCAACTGGAAGCTGGTGTGGGAAAATAACCGTGAATGTTACCACTGTGCGGCAAACCACCCGGAACTGTGCCGTACCTATCCGGAAAATCCGAGTGTGACGGGTACGGATGGTGGTGCAGATGACCCAGAAATTGGCGGACACTGGTCTCGTTGCGAAGAGGCGGGTTTGCCTAGCCGCTTCAAGATCGATCCGAGCGGGCAGTTCCGCGTGGCCCGCATGCCGCTGATTGGTGACGCTGAGAGTTACACCATGTCCGGCAAGCGTGCCGTTCAGCGCCCGCTCTCGGATGAAGTCACCATCAGCCACATCGGTACATTGCTGATGTTCCATTACCCAACCACATGGAACCACTTCCTGGGCGATCATACGATTTCCTTCCGCGTGTTGCCGCTAGGACCGGAAGAAACCATGGTCACGACCAAATGGCTGGTGCACAAGGACGCGGTTGAAGGGGTGGATTACAACATTGAGGAACTGACACACGTCTGGAATGAAACCAACGATCAGGATCGCCAGATCGTGGAAGAAAATGCCTTTGGCATTCGCTCACCTGCCTATCAACCTGGGCCGTATTCGATGGTTCATGAAGGTGGCGTTATGCAATTCGTCAATTGGTATGCGGATTTCATGATTGATCGCCTTCAGGGCGACAAGGCAAAACTCTCGGCGGTCGCCTGACGTGGACATGGTGCACTCTTACAAACACCTCGATGAAATGAAGCCGTGGAGCGACAAGCTCCACCTTCTCGAATGCCTGTCCGTGACGCCGGAAACCTCCGATGTCATGACGTTCCTGTTCCGCTCGGAAGGGCCAAACTGGTTCCGCTACATGCCGGGACAGTTCGTCACGCTTGAGCTGCCCGTCGGCAACGAGGTGCTGTTGCGCACCTATACGCTGTCGTCGAGCCCCTCACGGCCCTATGCGTTGTCGGTGACGGTGAAGGCGCAGCCCAATAGTATCGGCACGCGCTGGATGTTCGACAACCTTAAACCGGGCATGAAAATTCGGGCGCTGGGGCCATTTGGTGATTTTTCCTATGTGAAACACCCTGGCGAAAAATATCTGTTCATCTCGGCGGGCTCGGGGATTACACCGATGATGTCGATGGTGCGCGACATGAGTGACCGCGCTCCGCAAAGCGACATCGCGTTCCTGAATTGCTCGCGGTCGCCCTCCGACATTGTGTTCCGGCACGAGTTGGAATATCTGGCGCGCTTCATGCCCAAACTGTCACTCGGCTTCATTGTTGAAAATTGCGGGCGTACGGATCTGTGGTCAGGTCTGAAGGGGATGGTGGACAAGGCCAAGATTGCTCTTCTTGCGCATGACTTCATGGATCGGACAGTGTTTTGCTGCGGACCGGAACCGTTCATGACAGCGGTACGCTCGTTGCTGGAAGCATCCGGTTTCGACATGAGCCGATACCATCAGGAAAGTTTTGCTCCGGCCGCACCTCCTCCGTTAGCTGAAGTGATCGCCGGTGCAGATGGCGAGGTGCTTGCCACAGTAACCTTTACGCTTGCCGGGAAGGAAGCCTTCTGTCAGCCTGGACAAACAATTCTGACGACGGCTCGCGCTGCTGGTGTTCGAATTGGTGCAGCGTGCGAATCTGGAATCTGCGGAACCTGCCGCGTGCTCAAACTTTCCGGGCAGGTCGACATGGCCCATAATGGTGGCATACTCGATGAAGAGATAGAGGAAGGGTATATCCTCGCGTGCTGCTCACGCCCCATAGGAGATGTCAAAGTAGAAGCCTGAATACAATTTACTTTGATTGCTGCATCTAAGTGGAACAAAGTCCTATCCAAGTAGTTATTATTTGGCTGAATATGAAGTTATTGCGCTTCCTGAAATATTTTCATGGAAAGCACAGACAAAAAAACTTCGTGTCGTCATAGACGATCTACTAGGAGGAATACCCATGATGCGATTTCGGATGGCAAGCGTTGCTACGGCAATCGTTATGTGCATGAGCAGCGTTATTCCTGTTCAGGCATTCCAGATGCCCACTGTGCAACAGACGCAGGTCAAGCAGCAGCCGTTACTGCAGGTGCAGTATCGTGATCGTGAGAATAACCGTCTTTACGGTGGGGGCGACAGACCTCGCCGTGACCGTGATTTCCGCCGTGGTCCGCCACCACGTTACGGATGGTATAATGGACACCGTGGTTATTCTGAGCGACGTCCCGGATACCGTTATCACAATGGCTACTGGTTCCCGATGGCTGCTTTTGCCATGGGGGCGATTATCGGTGGTGCCGTACAGGCGCAACCTTCCTATGGTGGAAGCCATACAAGTTGGTGTGCAAACCGTTACAGATCATACCGGGCCTATGACAACAGCTACCAACCTTACAACGGCCCAAGAAGACAGTGTGTCTCACCATACGGCCGATAAGATGGTCCTGTTAACCCGCGATCTGATCGCGGGTTAATTTTTTGCGGGAACTGACGGTTTGACAGGTAGATCGTCGTTAATGCTGGGTTCATGCGACCTGAAATATTGTCATGCTATAGACACCGGAGATATTTTGTCTCGGACGCGATTGATCCGGTGAAATAATAAGGTTCATAACTCTGCTGGCGCAGACTTGCCCAGAGTAGGGAGAAGTCAGATGAGTAACTACGTGAAGAAGTTTGCCGGTTACGGTTTTGCTGCCCTCGTTGCAGTCACCGCAATTGTACCGGCGCAAGCCATGCCGCTGCCGGTGGTTCCAAGCCAGCCCAGCGTTAACCCGGACGTGGTCAACGTCCAATATTACCGTGATTATGATCGTGGCCCGCGTCGTGGTTACCACAACGGTTACCGCGGTTACCGCGAGCCGCGCCCAGGTTACCGCCACCACGATGGCTACTGGTTCCCGCTTGCAGCATTTGCAGCGGGCGCGGTGATTGGTGGCGCGATTGCTGCGCCGAACTACAGACCGGCCCCTGTCTATCGTCCCGCACCAGTGTATCGCCCAGCGCCAGTGTATCGTCCAGCACCTGTTGGTAACCTCAACCCACGTCACTATGACTGGTGTGCGGGCCGTTACCGCTCGTATGACGCCTACAGCAATACGTTCCAGCCGAACTACGGCCCACGCCGACAGTGCCTGTCGCCGTATTTCTGATCAATGTCTAAGCAGTGACTGTTTCACTCCGTCCGGTGGCAAGCCGGGCGGAGTTTTATTTTGTGCCTACCTATTCGCCGTTTTTTCGCATGGGAATTCAATCTGATCATCAAATTGACGTTTACGTAAAAATAAATTAATTCTGGAACATGTTTGCGGAAGCGTGGTCTGTAAGGTCGGGAGGAATGCCGTGCAGGATAACCATATTTTAGTGGAAGGCCCTGAAGACACATCGGGCATTTTGATCATTCGTTTCAATCGTCCGGAAAAAAAGAATGCCATAACGCAGGCCATGTACCGCCGCATGGTGAAAACGCTGAATTTCGCCAATGAAGATGACAGTGTGCGGGTGGTGGTGTTTCTCGGCACGGAAGGTTGTTTTTCTGCCGGTAATGATATGGCCGACTTTTTGAACTACGGCATGGCACAAACGAGTGAACCTCCAGCCGGATTTGAATTCATCAAGGCGCTGGCCGATGTAAAAAAGCCGATGGTCTCCGGTGTCGATGGTCTGGCAATTGGCATTGGCACCACGCTGAACCTGCATTGCGACATGACCATTGCCTCGTCGCGAACCCAGTTCAAGACGCCTTTTGTCGATCTGGCGCTGGTGCCGGAAGCGGCCTCAAGTCTGCTCGCGCCGCGTGTCATGGGGCATCAACGTGCCTTCGCGCTGCTGGCTGCGGGCGAAGGTTTTTCAGCGAAACAGGCGCTGGAAGCCGGCCTGATCTGGAAAATGACCGAGCCTGAAAACGTCGAGGCTGAATCCCTGGAAATAGCACGCAAACTTGCATCCAAGCCGCCTCGCGCATTGCGGATCGCCCGTGACTTGCTGAGGGGAAGTCCTGTCGAAAAGCTGCAGAGAATGGACGAGGAATTTGCGCATTTCAGCGCCCAGCTGAAAAGCGCTGAGGCACGCGCTGCATTCGAGGCCTTCATGCGCCGTTAAGGCTGAGCACAGTACAAGGAGACAGTTGGCAACCAATCGACACTTTACGTGTTGAAGCCAGAGTGCACGGTTCTCAGGGAAACAATGTGATGCGTAAAATTGCCCTTGCCTGTATGGCGCTTGTTTTGTCGACAGCAGCCGAAGGCCGTGAAATGCCTGCCATGTCTGTTGCACCGAAAAACAACCTGCTGCTGGCGCAATCGCAGGGCATGGATTTTAATTCTTCGCAATCACGGCCAAACCGCAACAACCGGGCGCGGTTTGCCTGTGTCATAACTCCGCCGGAGAGCGCGCGTCGTTCGCAGCCCTATGTCTGCCGTGTTGAAACCGGCAGGGCGGGTGGCCGTTGCCGCTGCCCAGGTGTTGTGGGAAGCGGCAATCTTCAGCCGGTCTGGTAATTCAGCTTTTGTCGTTGGATCGGGTCGCCTTACTTTTCAAGCAAGGCGACAGCTTCCACATGCGGTGACCACAGGAACTGGTCAACCGGCACAACGCGCACAATACGATAACCAGCGTCCACCAGAATGGACAAATCGCGTGCCAGCGTCAGCGGATTACAGCTGACAGCCGCAATTTTTTTGACCGTGCTGCGCGCCAGCTCCTTCGATTGTGCTTCTGCACCGGCCCGCGGCGGGTCAAACACAACGGCATCAAATGTCTTGAGTTCGCTGGTCATCAGCGGGCGGCGGAACAGGTCACGTTTCTCCGCTTTGACGGGTTTCAGGCCTTGTGTCTTGCGCGCGCCAGCATCCAGAGCCTTGATCGCCTTGTCATCACCTTCAACCGCAAAAACCTGCGACTTTTCAGCCAGCCGCAGTGAGAAGGTGCCACAGCCAGCAAACAGATCGGCGACACGTTTGGCTTTGCCAAAATGACCGATAACGATGTCGGCCATCGCTTCCTCGGCAGCCATCGTTGCCTGCGTGAAATTGCCCGGTGGCGGATTGACCTCTGCCTTGCCAAATTTCAGGACCGGCTTTTGCGGCTCGATCAGGATTTCACCATTCAAGGACACGCGAGCAATACCTCGCATCGTCAATACGGTCTGGGTCAGCACTTGGCGCTGTTTGTCATTGATAGATTTTATGCCTTCAACGGAAATATCGAGACCGGACAGGCTTTCCAGCACCGTCATGCGGAAGGGTTCGGCGTTCTGCACCATGGCAGTACCAATGGCCCGCAGATCGTTCAGGCGGCTGACAATACCATCTGACGTAACGGGACATTCGGCAATATCGACGATGTGGTGACTGCCAGCCTGGCTGAAACCGAGCAGCATGCTCTTTTCAGTCTTGCGCAGGGCAAAAACTGCCCGTCGGCGTTGTTTCGGCTGACAGGTAACCAGCGCGTCCACCTCCGGTGTCAGGCCCTTGGCTTTCAAGGCGGATACCACAAGATCGCGTTTGAACTCGTGATAGGCGTCATCGCCCATATGCTGCAACGAGCAACCGCCACAGGTACCGCCTTGACCATCTGGACCGAAATGACGACAGAGCGGCGTGCGTCGCTGCGCAGAGGCTTCCGAGATCGACATGATGGTGCCGTGGTCTTTTACCCGTGCAATGGCAACGGTTTCGCCGGGAAGGCTGAATGGCACGTAAACCGTGCCGTCGGGACAGTGTGCAATGCCATCGCCCTGCGCGCCCATGCTCTGGATTTTCACAGTCTGCGTTGTCATTGTTTTTTGCCTCCAAGCAAAAATTCGATGTTTCCGTCTCCGCCACTGATCGGCGAGGGGATAAGGCCAAGACTAGTCCAGCCCATGTCTTCAACCAGCCAACGTTCCAGTTCTCGTGCCACATCAGGTGCCGTTTCCGGTGCCTTGAGCAGGCCAGCCTTGCTGATGGCGTCACGGCCTGCCTCGAACTGCGGTTTGACCAGCAACACGGCGGTTGCTCCGACCTCAGCAAGTTCTAGCGCAGGTGCAAGCGCCAGCTTGAGGGAAATGAATGACACGTCGGAGACGATGAACGTAATTGGTCGCTCGAAAATGTCATCCGGTGTCAGGTAACGCGCATTCAATCCTTCGATGTTGGTGACCAACGGGTTCTGTTCAATGCGGGCATGCATCTGCCCGTGGCCGACGTCGATTGCTGTTACATGGGCTGCACCGCGCTCCAAAAGCACTTCGGTAAAACCACCTGTCGATGCGCCGACATCAAGGCACTCCTGACCTTGTGGGTCGAGCTTGAAATGGTCAAGTGCTGCCACGAGCTTGAGTGCTGCACGCGAGACATAGTCCTGAGCGGGATCGGCAATGGCAATGACCGCATTTGCGCTAAACATCGCGGCCGGTTTGCTGACGAGCTGGCCGTTGACGGTGACGGTGCCCCGTTCAATGGCATCGCGGGCCCGCGAGCGGCTGCTGAATAAATCAAGTGCCACCAGCAACTGGTCCAGGCGTTGTGTTTCTGTTGAGTGAGACATGGGAAGTGTCAATGACTGCGGTCAGCCTTGAACGCAAGCATTTTGTCGAGAAGACCAGTGATCTGACAACCATATGGAAGTCTTTGGCATCATCTTTGCAACGAAAATGGATTGTTCTGACCCATAATTTTGTTGCATGCGCGAAATTGCGGTGCTTTTGGCCAGACGATTAAGTGAATTTAAACGCGCTTATCTGCATGGTGCAGGTGGCTGACCGTCTGGGTCAGGCCGATTTGCCATGACGGCATTCTCATAAAATCCATGTGCCGATACGGCGTTCTTTCACCGTCGGGCGTGGTGCTGTTGATACATCAACTGTTCCGGAAAGAGCATTCAATGTCCTTGAAGAATTTTTCGATCAATTTGAAACTGATCATAACCTTCGTTGCCTTGATGGGGGTCTGTCTGGTGGCATCTGCCGTCGTTTTTTGGCAGACACTTGATACGAAGCGTATTTCCGAAGAGCAGTTCAGAACCGACAAGGTCGTGGAATCGGTTGATGCCGCGCTCGCAGCAATGCTTGAGCAGGCAGTTAACCAGCGTGGCTTCCTGCTGTTTCGCAGTGATAGTACCTATAATGATGTGTTCGCCAACCGCGAATTGATGCTGAACAAGCTCAATGAAGCCCGCACTTATGCAGCTGGCATGCCTGAGATTTTGAAATCCATCGACGCGATGGAAGCATCGGCAACCGTCTTCCACAAGCAGCTTGCCGAGCCGCAAATTGCCGCGCGCAAGACAACGGAAGCGCCTATTTCCGAGATCATCGAGATTGGCCGCAATCAGGCGAAGGGCCAGCTGGATGGCTTCCGGACCAATGCCGCAGCCATCAAGGCCCAGCTCGCCGAACTGTCCGCCTCGCATTATGCGGCTCAGGATGCCGCCCAGTTCAACCTGCAGATGGCGCTGCTTGGCGGTGGTGCCATGGCTGGCGTGATTGCCATTGCTCTCATCCTGCTTCTGGCGCGCGCCATCGCAACGCCAATCGTGCAGATGACGGAATCGATGAGCCGCCTTGCCCAGGGTGACAACACCGTTGAAGTTCCCGCCCTCGACCACAAGGATGAAGTCGGCAAGATGGCGCAGGCCGTGCTGGTCTTCAAACAGGCCGGCATCGAAAAGCTGCGTCTTGCTGATGAAACCGAAAGAATGCGCCTGTCATCCGATGACGAGCGTCGCCGCAATGAGGCCGAGAAGGCACGGGAAGACGCTGAAAACAATGTCGCTGTTGAAGAGCTGGCCAATGGTCTGACGGAACTTTCCAATGGCAACGTCGCCTACCGCATTGAAAAACAGTTTGCGCCGCGTCTCGACTCGCTCAGAAGTGACTTCAACAATTCGCTCGAAAAGCTGCAGCAGACGCTGCGCTCGGTTGGCGAAAATGCATCGGCCATCAATTCCGGCGCTGCTGAAATGCTGTCGGCTGCAGATGACCTGTCCCGCCGCACAGAACAGCAGGCAGCCTCGATCGAGCAGACGGCCGCAGCTCTGGAAGAAGTTACGACCACAGTTCGTGATTCTGCCCGTGGCGCCGAAGAGGCAGGTAGCCTCGTGCAGCGCACCCGCGAAGGTGCCGAGAAGTCCGGTATCGTGGTGCGCAATGCCGTCAACGCCATGAAGGAAATTGAAAAGTCGTCAGGCGAAATCGGCAACATCATCGGTGTGATCGATGACATCGCCTTCCAGACCAACCTTCTGGCACTCAACGCCGGTGTTGAAGCGGCTCGTGCCGGTGAAGCTGGCAAGGGCTTTGCTGTTGTCGCGCAGGAAGTGCGTGAACTGGCGCAGCGCTCTGCCAATGCAGCCAAGGAAATCAAGTCGCTGATCACCGCATCCAGCCAGCAGGTTGAAAACGGTGTGAACCTCGTTGATGAAACCGGCAAGGCACTCGAAAAAATCGTGTCGGATGTCGCTGAAATCAGCACCCATGTCAGCGCCATCGTTGTTGCTGCACGCGAACAGTCCACCGGCCTTCAGGAAATCAACACCGCTGTCAACGCAATGGATCAGGGCACGCAGCAGAACGCGGCCATGGTCGAACAGCAGACCGCAGCCAGCCATTCGTTGGCTCGGGAGGCAGAAGGCCTCAATACGTTGCTGGGTCAGTTCAACATTGGTGCCGTCAACCGCGTTGCGGCAACGGGAACCTCGGCTCTCCGCCAGTCGTCTACACCACGTTCGCCGGTTCAGCCGATTGCCAAAAAGCCGATTATGGGTCGCGGTCCAGTCGCTGCCAATGAAAAGTCACGGCCTGCCGCGTCGCCAGCCCGTTCGCTCGGCCAGACACTGGCACGTGCCTTTAATGCCAAGCCAGCAGAAAGCACTGCCAAGCCGGCAGAGCAGGACTGGACTGAATTCTGATAAGCACTTGCTTTTGCTGCTGTGCTGACGATGTCTCAATCGCAGCATTAACGGGACAATAATCAACGCCGTGCCTCTTCATTGAGGCGCGGCGTTGCTGTTTTGGGATATGCCTGTGGAAACTTGGCTTGGCATTGTGCAGGCAGTTCCTATGGCATGGCAACATGTCTGCAGCGCAATGGCGCACTGCCCCATTCGCCGCATCGTCATATCAGTAATTTCGGGTGGTTGGGCTTTGCGTCGCACACGTTGCGACAGCATGTAATGCGCAACGTGTTTTGATTGGCGTTCTATGCGCTAACGCGATCAGCCTGCGTATCCGGCATCCGGCTGCGCTTGTCCCAGCGCCTTGAATACGGTGCTGACAATACCGGCTCTATCAAGCCCGGCATTGGCATACATGGTTTCCGGTTTGGCCTGTTCGACCCACTGGTCTGGAAGGATCAGCGTGCGAACCTTCAAGCCAGTGTCGAGCAGTCCGGCACTTGCCATGAAATGCAGCACGTGGGCACCAAAACCGCCAGCAGAGCCTTCTTCAATGGTCAGCAGAACTTCGTGATGGCTGGCAAGCTGGCGAATGAGATCGAGGTCCAACGGCTTGGCAAAACGTGCATCAGCAACCGTCGTCGATAGCCCGGCAGCATCCAGATCTTCTGCAGCCATCAGGCATTCGGCAAGTCGAGTACCAAATGACAGTATGGCGACCTTGGAGCCCTGCTTGATGACACGCCCCTTGCCGATTTCAAGGATTTCACCTCGCGCTGGCATGTCGATGCCAACGCCTTCACCGCGTGGGTAACGGAAGGAAATCGGACCCTCGTCATAGGCTGCGGCGGTGCGCACCATATGTTTCAGCTCCGCTTCATCGGCAGCGGCCATAACCACCATGCCGGGCAGGGTGGCAAGGAAGGTGGTGTCGAATGAACCGGCATGGGTTGGGCCATCGGCACCAACAAACCCGGCGCGGTCAATCGGGAAGCGCACGGGTAGCCCCTGAATCGCAACGTCGTGTACGACCTGGTCGTAACCGCGCTGCAGGAAGGTCGAGTAAAGCGCACAGAACGGCTTGTAACCATCAGCGGCAAGACCGGCAGCAAAGGTGACTGCATGCTGTTCAGCAATACCGACATCAAATGTGCGTGACGGAAAGAGATTTGCCAGCTTGTCGAGGCCGGTGCCGTTTGGCATGGCGGCAGTTACGCCAACGATCTTCTCATCAAGGGTCGCTTCCTGCACCAGCGCATCGGCAAACACGCTGGTATAGCTTGGAGCATTTGGCTTGGCCTTGGCCTGGGCGCCCGTTATGACATCGAACTTGTTGACGCCGTGATATTTGTCGGCCGCTGCTTCAGCCGGAGCATATCCCTTGCCCTTTTGTGTCACCACATGGATGAGCACCGGGCCCTGCTGGTTGTCGCGCACATTGCGCAGCACCGGCAAAAGGTGGTCAAAGGAATGGCCGTCAATAGGGCCGATGTGGTAGAAACCAAGCTCTTCAAACAGTGTGCCACCGGTCACGTAACCGCGTGCATGGGTGACGGCACGCGTGATGGCGCGGTCAATCGTCTTGCCAAGATAAGCCGTGAGCTTCTTGCCGAAATCGCGGATGCCCATATAGGTGCGACCGGATGCCAGACGCGCCAAATAGGCGCTCATGGCGCCAGTTGGCGGAGCAATCGACATGTCGTTGTCATTCAGGATGACGATCAAACGCGCATCAAGTGCGCCAGCATTGTTCAGCGCCTCAAAGGCCATGCCAGCGGACATGGAGCCATCACCGATGATGGCAATAACCTTACGGTCGCTTTTGTCGAGTTCGGCCGCCACGGCCATGCCAAGGCCGGCAGAAATCGATGTCGAGGAATGCCCGGCACCAAAATCGTCATATTCGCTTTCGGCGCGCCGGGTAAAACCGGAAAGACCATCTTCCTGTCGCAGAGTACGAATGCGATCGCGCCGACCAGTCAGGATCTTGTGCGGATAACACTGGTGTCCAACGTCGAAGATAAGCCGGTCTTCAGGCGTGTTGAAAACCTTGTGGATTGCAATCGTCAGCTCAACCACACCAAGGCCAGCACCGAGGTGACCGCCGGTACGGGAAACGGCATCGATCATTTCGTCGCGAAGCTCCCGAGCCAGTTGGGGCAGGTCGCGGTCTTCAATCGTTTTCAGATCGGATGGAAACTGCACCCGGTCAAGCAATGGTGTTTCTGGCAATACGGTCAATCGTCCGGCCTTTATTCAAGTGGCTCCAGCAGCGGATAAATTATCGCAAATTTGTCTATTGCGAAATTCTGTTTGAGCAATTGGTCCACTTCTACAAAATGTCAACCTTGAGGCAAGGGAACAAACTCTTCTTCATCGCCCGGAACAATGTCAAACCGTGCGGTTCTCCACTCTTCCTTGGCCTGTTCAATACGGTCTTTTGATGAAGAAACGAAGTTCCACCATATATACCGTTTTGAATTGAGGGCAGCACCCCCAAACAGCATGATATGACAGCCGGTCTGCCCGCCTTTCAGCGTTATATTGTCGCCGGGGCGAAATACCAGCAGTTGATCGGCGGCGAACACATCGCCAGCCACATCCAGTGAGCCGGAAAGAATGTAGATCGCCCGCTCTTCATGCGTAGCATCGAACGGGAAGCTGACGCCCGGTTCAAGGCTGATATCGGCGTAAAGCGTATCGGAATAGGTGGCAACAGGCGAAACCAGCCCGCCCATCGAGCCAACCACTACACGGCCAGATACGCCCTTGATATCGATATCGGGCATATGTTCTCGGCCCGTATGGGCAAAGGCGGGCGCCATCTCTTCGAGATGGTCGGGCAGGGCCAGCCATGTCTGCAGACCAGACATCGACAGCGGGTGCCCGCGCAGGTTTTCCGGTGTGCGCTCCGAATGCACAATGCCGCGACCGGCCGTCATCAGATTGATATCGCCGGGACGAATGACGAGTTCGGTGCCAAGGCTGTCACGATGTTTGATCTCGCCATCAAACAGATAGGTAACGGTTGAGAGGCCAATATGCGGATGTGGTTTCACATCCAGCGCTTCACCGGCTTTCAGTATGGCAGGGCCCATACGGTCAAAAAAGATGAATGGTCCGACAAGACGTCTCTGGCGCGTGGGCAGCGCACGACGCACGGCAAAACCGCCAATGTCGCTGGAGCGCGGAATGATCAGGTTTTCGATCGCGTCGCAACTGAAGGCATCGCCCGCAGCTGGGTCATTACCGGGAAAAAAGGACATTTTGTATTTTCCTTCGTCTTTCCCGGCAAACTAGCACAGCTGTACAAAATTGGCAGAGCACGTCTTGTGAACAGCGTGTACTGTTTTTGAACGGATCAACTTAAAGCGGAAATCCGTCTGAATGACTTATTCGCCGTCCAGTGGCCCAACGCCTTGTGGTGCGCCATTCCGATCGAGGCGAATCTTTTCGATGCGTTTTTCTGCCGCAGTCAGCAGGTTTTCGCAATGTTTCTTCAAAGCTTCGCCGCGCTCGTAAATCTTGATGGAATCATCGAGCGCCACATCACCACGTTCAAGACGGGCCACAATGCTTTCCAGTTCCGCGACAGCCTTTTCAAAGGAATAGCTGCTGACATCGGCTGCTGCGCTTGTCGTGTCCGTCATATTCAACCCTTCATCATTCTCAAGATATGCATGGCTGCCGATTCCGCCAGCCCTT
>NZ_DAMDBP010000036.1:0-9633 GCF_032092815.1 Agrobacterium sp.
TAGGGTCAGGACCCATTGATTTGAACTGACGGCTGTGATTCAGATGGGCGTATAGGAGCCCGACTGATGAGTAATTTGTTTTGGCTGACGGACGAGCAAATGGCTCGTCTTCAGCCCTATTTCCCCAAGAGCCATGGCCGCCAGCGCGTTGATGATCGACGCGTTCTGAGCGGCATCATCTTCGTCAACCGCAACGGGCTGCGTTGGCGTGATGCGCCGAAGGAATATGGCCCGGCGAAGACGCTTTATAACCGCTGGAAACGCTGGGGCGACAAGGGCGTATTTATCCAGATGATGGAAGGTCTGGCCGTGCCTGAAGCCGCAGAGCACAAGACCATCATGATCGATGCGACCTATCTCAAGGCCCACCGCACGGCTTCCAGCTTGCGGGTAAAAAAGGGGGCGCGGGCCGCCTGATTGGACGCACGAAAGGCGGCATGAACACCAAGCTTCATGCCGTAACGGATGCGAGTGGTCGCCCGATCAGCTTCTTCATAACGGCAGGCCAGGTCAGCGATTACACCGGTGCTGCCGCCTTGCTTGATGAACTTCCCAAGGCCAAATGGTTGCTGGCCGACCGTGGCTATGATGCCGACTGGTATCGTGACGCTTTACAGGCGAAGGGGATCACTCCCTGCATTCCAGGTCGAAAATCCCGCAAGAAGACCATCAAATACGACAAACGCCGCTACAAACGGCGCAACCGGATCGAGATCATGTTCGGGCGTCTCAAAGACTGGCGGCGTGTCGCTACGCGTTACGACCGGTGCCCAATGGCCTTTCTCTCCGCCATCGCTCTCGCTGCGACCGTTATCTTCTGGCTATGAGCAATGAGTCCTGACCCTAGCAATAGGCCGGATCTGGCTGCGTCTCAATTGCGATCTAGGTCATGCACAGCTAGACGTTGGCATCGCCACAATAGACTTTGGTATATCGATTTGTTGTTACGCAACTTCCCGAAATCCCGTAACAATTCCGTTCGGAGGATATCCGGTTTTTGATCGGTTCTGACGTTGACGCTGGTGCGATATTTGCAGAAAAACCGATAAGATTGTGGTTCAGATGTCTGAGCCAAATCATCGGTGTTTCATGAAATCCGCGTGGAGAGTTTTGTGGGAACAGTGCAGCAGACAGATCCCATTATCGACATGATCCCGGCCATGGCATGGTCGGCAACATCGGACGGCATGCTGGATTTTGCCAACCAACACTTTCTCGAATTCATCGGCGCGCCTCTCGAAGACATTTCCGGGGTGAATTTTTACAAGATCTTCCACCCCGATGACACGGCGCACCTTGCCTCGGCATGGCATGAGATCATGGCCTCCAGGCGGGCGCGCGAGGTGGAGGGACGCATCAGACGTGCCGACGGTCAATATCGATGGTGCACCTTGCGGCAAAAGGCGCAGCTTGATCATCAGGGCAATGTTGCGAAATGGTATGGCGTCGTTCTTGATATTGAAGACCGCAAACAGGCCGAAAATGCTTTGCGGGAAACAAAGTCTGCACTTGCAGCCAGCGAAGCAAATCTCAGCCTCATCATCAATTCACTTCCCGTTCTGGTCTGGTCGGCGCGGCCGGATGGGAGTGCCGATTTTGTCAACCAGAGTTGGCTGGACTATGCCGGTCTTTCGGCTGATCAAATCCTTGATTGGGGATTTCTGGATCTCTATCACCCCGACGATATCCCGGGCATGGTGGAAATCTGGAAACGAGACCTCGAACATTCCGACCACACGGTTCTGAAAGGACGCATTCGCGGCAAGGATGGGCGGTATCGCTGGTTCTATTTCGCTGGTCGCAAGTTGACGGATGCAAATGGCGTCGTGCGTTGGTTTGGTGTGAACATCGACATCGAAGATCTGCAGCGCGCAGAAAATGCTCTTCGGGGCAGTGAAGCTGCATTGCGGGAAAGTGAGCGCAAGCTCAATCTCATCATCAATACCATTCCTGCCATGGCATGGTCGTGCACGGCGGATGGTGCGCTCGAATATTGGAACCAGAACCTTATCGATTTTGTCGGTCTGCCATTCGAGGAAATTGTCGGTTTCGGCTTTTATCGCATGTTCCATCCCGATGATGTCGAGTTGATGCGCGTATCTTGGGAAGAGATCATCAAATCAAAACGCGGCCGACCTGCGGATGCCCGCATCCGCCGGGCCGACGGCGAATATCGGTGGTTCAACCTGCGACAGAACCCGCTTCTGGATGCGGATGGCAATGTTGTGCGATGGTACGGCGTGGTTGTCGATATCGAGGATCGCAAACGAGCCGAAGAGTCCTTGCGGCAAAGTCAGAGCGACCTGGCACATGTCACGCGAATGACGGCGACTGGCGAACTTGCTGTGTCGATTGCCCACGAGGTCAATCAGCCACTCATGGCCATCGTGACCAATGCCAGCACCTGTTTGCGCTGGTTGCAGCCGGGACATACCGATCTGGAACAGGCCCGCCTGGCAGCGGAGCGGATCATCAAGGACGGCCATCGTGCTGGTGATATTATCGCCAGCATTCGGGCAATGGCACAAAAACGACCGGCAAGGATCGAACAAACCGACGTCCAGACTGCGGTGCGTGACGTGCTTGATCTGTTAAGGGGCGAGGTTCAACGCCGTGGCATCGATGTCCACCTGGAGATGTCTGATGTGCCCCTCAATGTCATGGGGGATCGGACGCAGTTGCAGCAGGTCATTTTGAACCTGGTGATCAACAGCGCCGAGGCCATGGCGACTGCAACAGGGGAAAAACGTATCGACATCCGCTGTGTGTTGGACGACAAGCAAGTTGTAAACATTGATGTTTCCGACACGGGCCCCGGTGTGCCAGCCGACCAGACTGACCGGGTATTCGAGGCGTTTTACAGCACCAAGGCCGAGGGTATCGGCATGGGGCTTTCAATATGCCGGTCAATCGTGGAAGCACATGGTGGTCGCATCTGGGCGTCTTCGGTAGACAGTCAACAAGGCAGACAAACAGGCAGTGTGTTCCACTTCACATTACCGACGGCGAAAGGTGCCGGCTGACATGATCAATGACAGGAAAAATGCGCAGCCGACCGTCATCATCATCGATGATGATGAAAGTGTACGCGAGGCATTGAAAGGATTGTTCGAATCCGTCGGTCTGGTTGCTGAAACCCACGGATCGGTCAAAGATTTCCTGGCTGCTGACAATCCGGAAAAGGCCGGCTGCATCGTGCTGGACATTCGTTTGCCCGGCCAAAGTGGACTGGAGTTTCAGGAAGCACTGGCAAACAGCCTTCATCCGCGATCGGTGGTGCTGATCAGCGCGCATGTCGATGTCGCCATGGCCGTGCGCGCCATGAAGGCAGGGGCGATTGATGTGCTGACCAAGCCCGTACGCGAGCAGGATTTGCTTGAGGCCGTCAATCGTGCGCTTGTTCAGGACAAGGCGCGCCGCGATGAGGCCGAGCGAATAACACAGCTGCGATCGCGATACATGAAACTGACCGACCGCGAACGGCAGATCATGGCCCTTGTGGTGGCGGGGCAATTGAACAAACAGATTGCAGCCAACATCCAGCTTGCCGAAGCGACCGTGAAGCTTCACCGCGGCCATATGATGCGGAAAATGAAAGCGGCGTCAGTTGCAGATCTGGTGAGAATAGCTGCAACGCTGGAGCTGTAGCCTCCGTTTTGCGGAAGTCTTGTTACCACCGGAATTCATGACTTTCTGACCTTGAAAACGCAGTTGTCCTGGACGTCTATCGCGGTCCAGAGCCTTTCGGTTACGCAGAGTTTTCCAGGGATATTCAACTCGCCGATAGGGCCTGATCGGTGGCGCGTGCGTGTGATCATGCGCTTCTATTGCCGCATCTGATAAGGGGCGCTCACGACAAAATAGCTGTCAAAAAAGTATCAGTTAAATTTTTGCCGTGATGTAGATGCCATGAATTTCAGGGGTTATGGTCTCGTTAATGATGAAATTTGCAAATTGGAGGTTTGCAGATTTTGCCACATACATTGTGCGCTCGGTGGGAGGAAACGCTGTGCAACCCGATCTGGAATTGGTCCATATCCGCAAAGGCGAAAGCTTCGCTGCGTGGAGACACGGCTATCCGTTTCGCACGGTTCGCTGGCACTATCACCCCGAATATGAAATTCATCTCGTTGTTGCGACGTCAGGTCGTTTTTATATCGGCGATCACATTGGCCGGTTCGAACCGGGTCAGTTGATCATGACCGGCCCAAACCTGCCGCAGAACTGGATTTCCGAAATAGGGGCGGATGAGATCGTGCCAACGCGGTCGCTGGTTATTCAGTTTCCCGAAAAATTCGTTGAGGACAGTGTCGCCAGCCTCGCCGAAATGGAGGCAATTGCGCCACTTCTCGAGCGAAGCCACAGAGGACTGCTGTTTGATAAGGATACCAGCGACAAGTTGCGTCCGTTGGTCGAAAAACTCATTGAGACACGTGGCATCAAACGTTTGGCACTGTTTTGGGAAATTCTCGATGTGCTGGCAACAGCGCCCGAACCGGAAGTGCTGGCAAGCCTGAGTTACGAACTTGACCTGTCGAACATCAATGAAAGCGGTATCAACCGCGCAATTGCCCATCTGCGCGAACACCTGACCGACGATATTGATGAGCGCGATCTGGCTAACATGGTTGGGCACACGGCAAGTTCCTTTTCGCGGGCCTTCAAACGCCATACGGGCACGACACTTGTCCGCTACAAGAACCAGCTGCGGGTTGACCTTGCCTGCCTGACATTGCTGACGCGCCCCGAGGTCAAGATTGCCCAGATCTGCTACGAGATCGGCTTTTCCAATATTTCGAATTTCAATCGGCATTTCCGGAAACTCAAGGGAATGTCGCCCTCGCAATTTCGCGCAACCTTCAAGGCCAATGGGGCATTCAGGGCCGCCGGATAAGCGCCACTAACCATATCCCGTTCCGGGACAATGCAATTCGGAAAGCATGGGGCTTTCCGGAAGCGGTGAGGCTTTGCCCGCCGCAATCAGGGAGGAAGACTGAGATGAAAAGAACTTTGACCGGATTGTTGTTTGCCGGTGTTGCGCTGGCGGCTGCCCCCGTTATGGCACAGGATGGCAGCCTGAAGATCGGCATGACCTTTCAGGAAATGAACAATCCCTATTTCGTGTCGATGAAGGAAGCGCTTGATGAGGCTGCCAAGTCTTTGGGTGCGCAGGTCATCGTCACCGATGCAGCCCATGATGTTGCCAAGCAGATTTCCGATGTTGAAGACATGCTGCAGCAGAAAATCGACATTCTGCTTCTTAACCCGACCGACTCCGCCGGTGTCGAAGCTGCCGTCAATGCGGCCAAGGCACAGAATGTGATCGTGGTTGCCGTTGATGCCAATGCGAGCGGTCCGGTCGATACGTTCGTCGGCTCCAAAAACAAGGATGCCGGTTACCAGTCGTGCCAGGCGTTGGGCAAGGCGCTGAACGGCGAAGGTGAAGTTGCCATTCTCGACGGTATTCCGGTGGTGCCAATTCTGCAGCGTGTTGAAGGCTGCAAGGAAGCACTTGCCGAATTCAAGGATATCAAGCTGGTCGATACCCAGAACGGCCGTCAGGATCGCTCGGTCGCGCTTGGTGTTGTCGAAAACATGCTGCAGGCACGCCCGAACCTCAAGGGTATTTTCTCCGTCAATGACGGCGGTGCCATGGGTGCACTGGCCGCAATTCAGGGCTCTGGCCGCGATGTCAAGCTGACCTCGGTTGATGGTGCGCCGGAAGCCGTCAAGGCGATCGCCGAAGGTACGCCGTTCATTCAGACAACAGCCCAGTTCCCGCGTGACCAGATTCGCGTCGGTCTTGCCATGGCGCTGGCGCAGAAATGGGGTGCACGCGTCGTGCCGAAGGAAGTGCCAATCGACGTTCGCCCAGTCACTGCCGAAAACGCTGCCGACTTCAGTTGGTAAGCGCCTCCCGAGCGCCCTCGCCTGGAACGGCGGGGGCGACTTTCACAATCAAAAAATGGGGAGGAGCCGATGCTACAGTTGAGCGGCATCAAGAAAAACTTTGGCAGGATAGAGGTTTTGCACGGCGTCGATCTCACCGTGCAGGCGGGAGAGGTGCATGCCCTTCTGGGTGAAAACGGTGCTGGCAAGTCGACACTGATGAAAATCCTGTGTGGTATTCTCAAACCAAGCGAAGGTGAAATCCGCATCAATGGCGAGGTTCGTCATTTCAGTGATTATAATGAGGCGATCGATGCCGGCATCGGCGTGGTGTTCCAGGAATTTTCGCTGGTTCCCTATCTGAATGCCGTTGAAAACATGTTTCTGGCGCGTGAACTCAGCAATGGCCTGGGTTTCATGAAACGCTCCGCGATGCGCAAGCGGGCTGCCGAAATCATGGCACAGCTTGGCATCTCCATTCCATTGAACGTCCCGATCCGCAATCTCTCGGTTGCTGAGCAGCAGTTTGTCGAAATTGCCAAGGCGCTGGCACTGAATGCACGCATTCTTGTGCTCGACGAACCAACCGCAACACTGACGCCAGCCGAAGTCGAACACCTGTTTCACGTCATGCGCGGTCTCAGAAGTCAGGGTGTTGCGATCATTTTCATCTCCCATCACCTCGAGGAGATATTCGAGATATGTGACAGTATCACCGTGCTGCGCGATGGCGAATATGTCGCCTCCTGTGCTGTTGCGGATGTCGATCAGGCACGACTTGTCGAGATGATGGTCGGACGCAGGATCGAAAACAGCTTTCCACCAAAACCGGTCATTGCTGCGGATGCTAGTACAGTTCTTGAGGTGGAGGAAGTCCAACTTGCCAGATCCGGGCCGATATCAAGTTTTTCCCTGAGGGCGGGCGAGATACTCGGCTTTGCCGGTCTGGTTGGTTCCGGGCGCACTGAAACCGTGCTGGCAATGCTGGGTGCCTATCGCGCAACGCGCTGCAAATTGTCGATCAACGGTGTCGAAATCCGGTTTGCGGATCCGTCGGAAGCGCTGGAGGCTGGTATTGGTCTTTTGCCGGAAAGCCGCAAGGAACAGGGCCTGATCACCAGTTTCCCGATTATGCACAATGTGTCGCTGAACAATTATGGCAAATATCTCATTGGCCATTTCTTCATAAATCGCAGCCGTGAACTGGATGACACACGCACTGCCATGCAGCGGGTTCGTGTAAAGGCGTCTGGTCCCCATGCGCGGGTTGATACGCTGTCAGGTGGCAATCAACAGAAGGTCGTTATTGCCCGCTGGATCAACCACAATATGAAGGTGTTGATCTTCGACGAGCCAACGCGCGGTATCGACGTTGGCGCCAAGGCCGAGATTTACCAGCTCATGCGCGATTTCACCGCGCAGGGCTACTCCATCATCATGATTTCATCGGAACTGCCTGAAGTTATCGGCATGTCCGACAGGGTTTGTGTGTTCCGCTCCGGAGGCATTGTCGCAACGCTGGAAGGCGATGCCGTGACCTCGGAACAGGTCATGACCCACGCAACAACCGGGAGGACAAAACATGTCGCATAATGCGGACGCCGTCACCGGCGGGCAGGTGGAAAACGCTGGCACGCCATTCTGGAAAACCATTATCCAGTCGCCATTGGCTTTGCCTCTGGCCGGGCTGATTGTCGTTTCGATCCTGATGGGGTTTGCCTCGGATAATTTCTTCTCCGTGTCCAACATCCTCAATGTCTTGAGGCAGGTTTCGATTGTCGCCATTCTTGCGGTCGGCATGACCTTCGTGATCCTGACGGGTGGTATCGATCTGTCGGTGGGTGCGCTGATGGCGCTGGCTGGAACAATGGCCGCCGGTTTGATGGTCCATTACGGGATGCCCGGCTGGGCAGGTCTGCTTGCCGGTGTCGGTATCGCTGTCGGTCTTGGCCTGTTTAACGGTATTTTGGTGGCATGGGGGCGCATGCCGGCAATCATCGTCACGCTGGCTACCATGGGGATCGCCCGTGGCGCCGGACTTATCTATTCCGGCGGTTATCCGATCTCAGGCCTGCCGTCATGGATTTCCTGGTTCGGTGTTGGCCGTGTCGGCATCATCCCGGTTCCGGTCATTACCATGATCATCATCTACGCACTGGCGTGGGTGCTGCTGGAGAGAACTGCATTCGGCCGGCACGTCTATGCGATCGGTGGCAACGAAACGGCAGCACGCCTGTCTGGCGTCAAGATCGGTCGTATCAAACTTGCTGTCTATTCGATTTCCGGACTGACTGCTGGTCTCGCAGCCATCGTCCTCACCGGTCGCCTGATGTCTGGGCAGCCAAATGCGGGGGTGGGTTTTGAACTCGATGCCATTGCCGCCGTTGTGCTTGGCGGCACGGCCATTGCTGGCGGGCGTGGGTTCATACTGGGAACCCTGATTGGCGCGGTGCTGCTTGGCATCCTCAATAACGGCCTCAATCTGATGGGCATCAACCCGTATCTGCAGGACATCATCCGCGGCTTCATCATTTTGCTCGCCATCTACATCGCCCGCGAATGGCGCTGACGAAATCGCATCAACTTTTCATAACGTTAGGAGAAACACATGGCTCAATCTCTGGCAGGCAAGATCGCTGTCATCACAGGCGCAGCGTCAGGCATCGGTCTGGCAACCACTGAAAAATTGCTGGCCAATGGCTGCACGGTTGTCATGGTGGACTGGAATGAGAAAGCCCTCAATGAGCTGGTCGCCAAGCTGGGCAAAAATGCAATCCCGCAGGTGACAAACCTGCTGGACGCCGAGAGCTGCGGTGCAATGATCCCGGAAATTCTGAAGAAGGTCGATCACATCGACATCCTCTACTGCAACGCCGGCACCTATATTGGTGGTGATCTGGCAGACACCACGGCCGAAGAAATCGACCGGATGCTGAACCTCAATGTCAATGCGGTGATGAAAAATGTGCATGCGGTTATCCCGCATATGAGTGAACGCAAGACAGGTGACATCATCGTCACCAGTTCGATTGCCGGCCATTTCCCAACCTATTGGGAGCCGGTTTATGCCGGTTCGAAGTGGGCCGTTACCTGCTTTGTGCAGACAATGCGCCGCCAGATGATCCCCCACGGGGTGCGTGTGGCTCAGGTGTCGCCAGGGCCGGTTCTCTCTGCGCTGCTTGCTGATTGGCCGGAGGAAAACCTGCGCAAGGCCAAGGAGTCTGGCAGCATTATCGAAGCCAGCGAAGTGGCAGATGCTGTCGAATACATGCTGACGCGCAATCGCAACGTCACGATCCGCGACATGCTGGTTCTGCCAACCAATTTTGATAGGGTCTGAGTCGACACAATATTTCGCCGTGACGTGCTTTTAAGGTGCGCACGGCGATTTAACTCGGAGAGGGGACACCATGACAAATCACTTTATCGGCGTTGACGTCGGCACTGGTTCGGCGCGCGCTGGCGTGTTTGATGCCGCTGGAACACTGCTGGCCTCTGCCAAACACGATATCCTGATCTTCCGTGACGATCATGGCCACGTTGAACAATCGAGCGCACAGATCTGGGATGCCGTTTGTGCTTCGGTTCGTGATGCAGTGGCTTCTGCTGCCATCGATCCGGCATCCGTTGCCGGACTTGGATTTGATGCGACCTGCTCGCTGGTCGTGCAAGGTGCCTCAAACGGTGTGGGCGACAAGGCTCATCCGGAACGCGATATCATCGTGTGGATGGATCACCGCGCTA
>NZ_DAMDBP010000036.1:9643-48037 GCF_032092815.1 Agrobacterium sp.
CGCTATTGAACAGGCTAGGCGCATCAATGCCACCGGCCATGCAGTTCTGTCCTATGTCGGCGGGGTCATCTCACCAGAGATGCAGACGCCAAAACTGCTCTGGCTGCAAGAAAACCGGCCGGATGTTTACTCCAGCGCCAAGCATTTCTTTGATCTGACTGATTTCCTGACCTGGAAATCGACCGGTGCACTGGAGCGGTCTTCCTGCACGGTCACCTGCAAATGGACCTATCTTGCCCATGAAAACCGCTGGGATGAAAACTACTTCCGCACAATTGGACTTGCAGATCTTGCTAAAGAGGGATTTCAGCGGATTGGCGCGCGTGTCGTGCCTTCCGGGACACCGCTGGGCGATGGTCTAAGCCCCGAAGCTGCCAATGCCATGGGCTTACGCCCCGGAACGGCAGTTGGCGCAGGCTTGATCGATGCGCATGCTGGCGGTGTTGGAACCGTGGCTGCAAAAGGCGGAGCGGAAGATGCCGCAGCCTGCCTTGGTTATGTCTTCGGAACATCCTCCTGCACCATGACAACGACGGCTGAGCCGAAATTCGTGCCAGGTGTATGGGGCCCTTATTTCTCGGCCATGGTGCCCGGCATGTGGCTGAACGAAGGGGGGCAATCGGCAGCAGGAGCGGCCATCGACCAGTTGTTGAGCCTGCATCCCCATGCAGAAACGGCGAACGCAGAAGCAAAAGGCAACAGCACCAGTTTGCCGCAGTGGCTGGCCCTGCGGGCGCTGGCGTCGGTCGATCACCCATCCGATGCGGTGAGGCTGGCGGGACAGTTGCATGTGGTGCCGGAGTTTCTTGGTAATCGTGCGCCCTTTGCCGATCCAGCGGCCCGTGCTGTGGTCATGGGGCTTGGCATGGAAAACGGTTTTGACAATCTCGTGGCGCTTTATGTCGCCGGGCTGTGCGGCCTTGGATATGGTTTGCGCCAGATCATCGATACGCAGACGGAAAACGGTGTGGCGATTTCCACCATTTCCGTTTCAGGCGGAGCGGGCACACACCCGTTGATACGCCAGATCCTGGCGGATGCAACCGGCGTTCCCGTTGAGGTGACGGCCTGCCCGGAACCGGTCCTGCTGGGCTCTGCCATGCTGGCGGCTGTTGCGGCCAGAACCTACCCCGATTTGCAGAAGGCAATGCCTGCCATGTCGGCCGTTGCCGGACGCAGCGAGCCGGCGACTGGCAAGGTGCGTGCCCTGCATGAGGCGCGATATCGGGCGTTTTTGAGAATACAGACACTTGCGCGCGATCTGCGCACGGACCTTGAGCCTTTGTTACCGGAGGTGCCGCACTAAGCGGCCAACCATAGTTGTTTTGGGAGGAATACATGCAATTTTCAGGACAGTCCGTCATCATCACCGGAGCAGGCAAGGGCATTGGCCGTGCCTGTGCCCGGGTTATGGCCGAGCGTGGAGCAGAGGTCATAGCACTCAGCCGCACAGCATCGGACCTGGACAGTTTGCGTGACGAGATCGGCGGCCGCTCGATTGTTGTCGATCTTGCCGATCCGGCGGCAACACGTAAGGCGATGGCAGAAGCTGGCGTGACTGACTTCCTGATCAACAGCGCCGGCATCAATGTTCTGGAAACGAGCTTTGACATGACCGAGGCCGGTTATGAGGCCGTGATGGGGATCAATCTGCGTGCAGCACTGATCACCTGCCAGGAATTTGGCCGCCGTCGTCGCGCGGCTGGTGGCGGCGGTGCCATCGTCAACATCACCTCGATTGCCGGGCATCGTGGTTTTAACGAACACCTTTGTTACGCGGCGTCGAAAGCGGGTCTTGAAGGCGCGACCCGCGTCTTTGCCAAGGAGTTTGGACCACACGGAATTCGCGTGAATGCCGTCGCCCCCACCATTACCTTGACCGAGCTTGCCTTCGCTGCCTGGAGTGATCCTGAAAAGTCTGCGCCAATGATGGTACGTCACCCGATCGGGCGGTTTGCCGAAGCCGATGAGGTTGCCCGCACCATCGCAAGCCTTCTTTCGCCTGACACTGCCATGGTCAATGGCAGCGTGATCAATGTCGATGGCGGTTTTCTGGCCGTTTGAAGCAGTGTTGACCTTAGTCGTCCGTTACCTTGGTACGGACGATATTTCGTGGATTTTTGCGAATGGGAAGGTTCTGGTCGCAAGGTCGCAGAGATGGCGATGGTGGGTCAGGTAAATAACCTGGCCGACCTGCGCCATTTTACCAAACAGCCTGAACACTTCCTCCGAGCGCGGCTCATCGAATGTTTCCATGATGTCGTCGGCGATAAATGGCACGGAGGGGCGCGTCATGGCGAATTCTTCGTATCCGGCCAGACGCAGCGCCAGATAAAGCTGGAATTGCGTGCCTTTAGACAGTTCGACCGCGACTTTGGACGCGCCATTTTTCGATAGCGCAATCAGCACTTCGCGATCCTTGTCGGGTCGCGTTGCAAGCCCGGTATATTCACCGCGGGTGATGAGGTTGAAGGCTTCGGAGGCGCGGGTCATCATGGCGCTGCGATGTTTGTCGCGGTAGGCACGAATGCCGTGTTCAGCAATCAGACTACCGCTTCTCAGACGCAGATAACGCAGTGCCAAGTCTTCGATCTCAACAAGTAGCGTCCGACGATTGGTCTCAAGGCGGGCGACGGCGTCGTCACCGCCAATAGCCGACAGGCGATCACTTGCCCGAGCCTTGTCTGCAAACAGGTTCTTTGAACGTCCGTCGAGGTCCTCAAGACGGGTTACCAATTCGGCCTGTTCCTGCTGAAGTTCGCCAAGGTCAGTGTCCGAGATTTTGTCGATCGCGGCTTCCAGTGACTGGACCTGCATCTCACTGAAAATCTGCTGTTCGAGTTTCTTTTGCTGTTCGGCAAGCTTGTCTCGTTTTGCGCAACGCTCCAGCTGCTGGCGAACCTCAATCAGGCTCTCGACGCGAAAAAAATCAGCCATTTCCGTTTTGCGTGCGGAATGCAGTGTAATTTCGGTTTGCAGTGTTGCGCGTTGCGTTGCCAGAGCCTTGAGGGACTGATCGCGTTCCAACCGTGTAGCTTCGATTTTTCTGGCATCGTCCAGTCGTTTGACCAATTGCTTGGCAGCAATGGAGGGGCTATCGCCATCGAACGTCTCACCAAGCGCCACATAGAGCTGCGTGACGGTTTCCGTAAACGATGCCTGATTTGTCTCCATGGACTGGATGCGGTGTGTCAGATCACCCTGTTCGCGCAGCGCCTCGGGCAGTGTGGCAACGACATCAAGCAGGTCGCGGACGGCGCCGACACTGTCTTGCCGATCTGCAAACCAGCTTGTGGCAAGTGCGGAAGACCAGCCACGCTGCCATTCTTCAAAAGCGCTGGTTGCCTCGTCGAGTGCGGATTGACGTTTGATGGTTTGGGCTTCGAACTCGCTGATACGTTTGTCGGTATCTGCGCGTTTGGTCTGGAATGCGGCATGGTCGGTCAACAGATTGTCGGCGGCCTGTATCGTCGCATCGATATCCAGCCCATCCGCTTCAATGCCGACGGTCGCAAGTGCTTTTGCCAGTGAAAGCTGCGCCGTTGTGATGGCCGCCTTCATCTCGTCAGTGCTGTTTGACGCCTGTCGCAGATCGTCCCATGCAGACAAGGCGGCGGAGTGATTGTCTGCCCACTGCGTGATCCTTGCCAGCCAGGAGGCGACTGGCGCGTCTTCAACCAAGACTATCTCAGCCGGGGTTTCCGATCTGATTTCGCCGCGCAAGCCGTACAGGTCATCACTGGCTTCCTGAAGCAACTGGCGTTGGCGCTCAACGCTTGCCGTTGTCACGGCAATCTCTGTGGTCAGCAGACGCAGCTCTTCCAGCTCCTTGGCTTTATCAAGCCGGGCTGTCGCAACGGCGTCGGCCTTACGCATGTTGTTTTCGAAATGCGCGGCGCTTTCTCTGTCGAGACTTTTCAGGTGCTCGGTCCATGCCTCATCGCGCGTGATGAACACGGCTTTTGCCTCAACATCATCCACGATGCTCGCCGCACTGCGCAGGACCGTGATCCGTGCCTCGTCTTCCTCCAGTTTAGAGGCAAGCTCTCTCTGTCGTTCAATGATCTTGGAGCGGCGTTGCTCGATGGTCTGCAATGCTGTTTTCCAGGCATCGCGACGATCGGTTGTCGGTGGCGTGATCCGTCGAAGGGCTTCACCGTCACCAGTCCATGGGTGCAGCTTGTTCACAACGTCATCAAAGACCTGACGTTTGCCGCTGATGCTGCGCTCGGCAAGTCGGTGTTCTGCAGTGAGGTTGCCACCCCTCAGGCGTCCCAAAACCGATTGAAGTTGAGCGATCTGACCGGCATCTAGCCGTGCTGCTGGTGTGTCGAGTGCAGTGAGGTTGCGTTTTTCTTTTTCCCAGGCCTGTTTGGCAAACTCATGTTCCCGTTCGGCAGAACTGCGTGCGACATCGATGCCTGATTTGGCGCTGATCAGATCGCGCAAAGCACCGATTGTTGCGACTTCGACAAGCAGCGTTCTGGGATCGGCAATGCCGGATTGCCCAAGGGTTGCCAGGATCGTATCAACCTTGCGAGAGGCTTCGGTCAGCGCCGTTTTTCGTTTGGGCAGGTCTTCTTGCGCAGTGGCATAACGGGCTGCCGCATCGGCAAGTTCGTCCAGTTGTTCTGCCATTGCCAGAAAAGCGCTGTCGGCGACCAATGCGTCAAGCTCGTCTTGAAGTTTCTGCTCTTGCTGCTGAAAATTGGCGAGTTGTGTTTGAAGGCGTGTTTCATCAATCACAAGATCGGAAAGCACCGCCGACCAGCCTTCGGGAGGGCGTGGCAAATCTGCATAGTGCGTCAGTTGCTCTTCACCATGGTGATGTTCAGCAAGTAGAGGATGGGCGCGTAAGATGCGTGCGGTCTCGTCATGGCGTAGCCGGGCGGTGCTGATTTCCTTCATCACCGTGTCGTAGGCAGTTTCGGCGCGCTCGAGTTCCGTGGTCAGCGCCCGGTAGGCGGATGCCTGCGTGTCGATTTCGTCGCGTTGCGATTTGAGATCGGCAATCTGGCGCTTCAGCACGGCGATTTTGGTTGAGCTGGCACGTTTACGGAAAATACCATCTGCTTCTGTGCTGGCAGCTTCCAGAATGGCGCTGATGCCAGCAAGGCCGGCGCTGGCTGAAAACAGCAATTCACCCAGATCGCCCTTGCTTTCAAGAATGGCATTGCCACCATCTTCCAAGGTCTGGTCATCGAGCGAAAACATCATGCGGTATGCGTCACGGGTCAGTCCGGCCAGCGGCATGCCGAGTGTTGCCTCGTTTGCCGGCTGCCCCTGGGCGTTGAGCAAGGAGTTGTTACGCTGCTTGATCCGCTTGAATTCATGGGCCTGACCATCAAACTCCAGGCTGGCGCCGATTTCCATGGCTTTGCCCTGATGCAGGAAACCATATTTCGTGCGCTCTTCGATGCCGAACAGCAGGTCGAGATAGGCAGACAGCGAGGTGGATTTTCCTGCCTCGTTCAGGCCATAGATGATGTGCAGATCAGGTGTGCCGGGGACCTGTTCGCCAAAGTCGATCGAATAATCCGTAAACTTGCCGTAGCGGGTAAGGTCGAGCCTGCGCAGACGCATCAGTTGATCTCCGATGCTTCCGACTTCAGGCGAGCCAGTATGTCGTTGCTACCGTCCGACAAGAGTTGGTCAATCAGGGCTTCGAATTGCGCTTCGCTGTCACCGCTGAAGTTTCTGGCTTCCGGCGGCAGATCATCCCGCAATTCCTTGACAAGGTCCCGGACGGCTTCGCGCACACTGTGCTGCTTGATGATGTCGTTGTGCATCAATTCACCGAGCTCAAGCACCGGATCAGCGTTGAGACCGGTTGCCGTCGAGGAGGGGGCGGCCGTGGACAGCTCGATCTTTTCGATCCAGGTTCGGCCGAGGCTTTCCGCGCGCTGTTCGATTTCCGCCTGAAGAAGGTCCTGATCACGCAGCAACTGCCATGACAGAGGCGTGGTGCCCTTCAACTGAATGCGACCGACCAGATGTGTCGAGCCTGTGCCGTCCCGGGCTGCGCCCAGGTTCTGTTCAATGACTTCTGCTGCTTCCCGCCAGGAAACGGCTGAAGACAGATCGACCGGGATGCGTTCGAACTGGGCGATGCTTGTTGCCCGTTCCTCCACTGTCAGGCTTCGGTCATCATGGATGGTGACAAGCGTCACGGTCTTTTCGCCGTTCTCGTTGATATCGCGCCCTTGCGGCATTCCGGGCATGATGACCGTGTGTTTGCCCTCATGTTGGGCGCGGGCATGGACGTGGCCGAGAGCCCAGTAGTCAAATCCCCAATCATGCAGGTCCGAGACCTTGCAAGGCGCATAAAGATCATGGCCCGCCGCACCGGCCAGGCTGGTGTGCATGATGCCGATATTCACCGCATCCGAGGTGGGGCGATGGTATTTTTCCAGAAGGCTTTCGGGCGCATGTGGTTTTGCGAAACTGAGGCCGTGAAATGAAAGCGCAAGGTTATCGTGGCTGATGTTGACGGTCTGCGAACGGCCACCGAACACGGTGACGGAAGGTGGCATGATCAGCTCCTGGGTGATCCGCGACAAGGCATCGTGATTGCCCCTGATCACGAATGTCGCAATGCCAGCCTCATGCAACCGCCGCATCTGGCTGGCCAGAAACCGCGCGGTTTTCATGGATGTCTGATCACCGTCATAGAGATCACCGGCAATGATCAGCGCATTTACCTGTTCGTCGATGCACAGATCCACAATCGCGGCAAAGGACTGGCGCGTGGCATCGCCAATCAACTCGGCAAGGTCGCGGTTTCGCAAAGCCAAGGAGCGCAAGGGAGAATCGAGATGGAGATCGGCGGTGTGAATGAACCTGAAAGGCATGCCGCATTCTTCAAGGAATCGGGGTGCAATGTAAAGAAACGAATGTCGCAGGTATTTGCCGGATGGCAACATCACTGTCCAGTGGCTTTGCTTTTACGCCGCTCAAAAACTCTGGTGAGCAGCAATCAGATGTTTAGAGGCGGCGTGTGTTGATGCTGATGAGTGTCGTGGGCGCGGCGTGATCGGCGCTCCCTGATGGCTCACATTTGTGGCTACGGCATTGTAGCGATTGCTTTTGCAGACTTCTTTGCCTGGGAGATAAAGCGTTCGCATAAAAGCAACATGGTGGACGCAAAATGATGCTGTTCGAGGCCCTGCTAATCTTTTAACGATGGATGCAGTGCAACAAGAGAGGCCGAGAATGAGCACGCCGTTTTATTGGAATGAACTGAACACCTACGATTTCGCTCATCTGTCGCCTGAAAAGACAATTGCCATCCTGCCGGTTGCGTCCACGGAGCAGCACGGCCCGCATTTGCCTGTTGCGACCGATGTCGCCATTGCCAATGGCATGTTGGCAGAGTTGAAGACACAACGTCCTGACGATCTCGACATCCTCGTTCTGCCGACACAGGAAATCGGCAAGGCGAATGAACATGTCTTTGGACCCGGATCCCTGTCTTTTGGTCCGGAAATTCTCATCCCGGCCTGGACCGCGATTGGTGCGAAGGTTGCCGAAGCCGGTCTGCGTAAGCTGGTTATCGTCAATTCCCACGGCGGCAATGCCGACATCATGAGCATTGTTGGCCGCGAATTGCGGGTTCGTCACCAGATGGCTGTCATCTGCACCCATTGGGGCCGTTTTGGCCACCCTGATGGTTTGATCAGTGAGCATGAAAGACAATTCGGCATTCATGGCGGTGAAGTGGAAACTTCTCTGATGCTGCATTTCCGCCCTGAACTCGTTCGCATGGAAAATGCCCAGAACTTCGTTTCCAAGGCGGGGAGCCGCTCCAAGTTCATGCAGCCGGCACCACCACATGTGCTGTCCTGGCTGGCACATGACCTGAACCCGCACGGGGTTGTCGGTGATGCGTCGAAGGGAACGGCCGAAAAGGGCGAGGTTATCTGCCGTCATCAGGTCGCGGGCTTTATCGAACTGCTGCGCGACCTTGAAAACTTCTCTCTCAGTGAGCTTTATTCCCGCTGATATCTGCGGGAATAGATGTTCAAAACACTTTCGCGGCTGTGATTTCGACTTCGACGTTAAATTCCGGCCGCGTGAAGCCGCCCACCACGATCAGTGTCGAGGCAGGCTTGGGATCAAGGGTGAAACGATCACGCACCGCCATATAGGCAGGAAAATCCTCCCGGCGGGTCACGAAGCCGGAAATGCGGATGACATCCGCATAACTCATCCCGGCTTCCTCCAGAATTGCCCCAATTGCCTTGAAGCACAGTTCAGCCTGAGCGGTCACATCAGGTGGGATGACGTCATCGACGCCGATGCCGAGCTGGCCTGATGTGACCAGGAGGCTGGCACCCGCAGGTACCAGCAGTCCGTGATTATAGGCGCCGAACGGCTTTGGCACCGATGGCGGGTTGAAAACCTTTTGCATGATTTTGGCTTCCCTTTCGCCGTTACCGTTTATCGCGCATAGAGCTTGTCCAGCCGTACCAATCGGCCAATCAGGATCAGTGCCATGACCGTGAACACAATCAGCACAGCGGAGATTGCGTGAGCCGTGGGTTCAAGACTGAAGGTCGATTCCGCATAGATACGAACCGGCAGGGTTGTCAGGCGTGCGGTGGTCAGGAAGCTTGTTACCGTGACTTCACCAAAGCTGAGCAGGAAGCCGACAAGGCTTGCTGCAAACAGTCCAGGTGCGAGCCCTGGCAGGGTGATCAGGAAAAACATCCGGAACGGATCAGCACCCAGGCTGGCGGCTGCTTCCTCCTGCGAACGATCAAGCTGCATGGCCGATGTGGTCAGCAGGGTGATGGCGAAAGGCAGGATGACAATCACGTGGATCGCCACAAGTCCAAGGAAGGGCGGTACGATCAGGTAGATCTGCAGCAGTTTCAGCATGCCGACACCAATTGCCACATGCGGCAAAGACAGCGGCAGCATCCAGAAGGTCATCAGCACCGAGCGCCCTTTGAACGGAAAGCGGGCAAGGGCAAATGCTGCCGGAAGTGCCAGTCCAATGGCAACCAGCACCGAGACGGTGGCAAGCTGAACGGAAACCCAGAAGGCATCCGCATAGGCACCATTAAACAGCACAGCGTAATACCACTTGAGCGTAAAGCCCTTGAAACCGGCAGCCGTTGCCTGCGGCACGTCATTGAAGCTTTGAATGCACACCAGAACCAGTGGCAGCAGCAGCAAACCAAGCGATGTGAAAAGCAGAAGCCGTGCAATGACGAAACCGACAGTATCGGCCAGCCTGACAATGATGTTAGGCAGGAAGACCGGGTTGCTGGCACGTTCATTCAGCCACGGCATAAGGCGTTTCATGCCGATGCCGCAAAGGGCAGCAAACGCCAGGCTGGTGATGGTCATGATGACGGCGAGCGCCGAGGCAAGCGGCGCGTTGAGGTTCTTGATCGCCTCCTGCATGACCAGCATGCCTGTTGTCCAGACCTTTTTGCCGCCGAGCAGGGTGGCAGACACATAGGCTGTGCTGGCCATCAGGAAGACGATGACAAGACCGGAACGCAGGCCAGGCAGCGACAAGGGCAGGTCGACCGTCAGAAAACGCATCGCAGGCGAGGCACCAAGGCTTTCGGCAGCCTCATGCACACGTGGTGAGGTGTTCTGCATGCTGTCATAAAGCGCAAGGACCATGAAAGGCAGGAAGACCTGCGCCAACGCAACCGCGACAGCGCCATGGTTGAACAGCATGTTGGCTGCCTTGGGAATGCCAACAAGACCGGTTACCGAATTGATCAAGCCATCGGGCGCAAGCAGCAGAATGATGCCGAGCGAGCGCACGACAACATTTGTCAGAAGCGGAATGAGGATGATGGCGAAGGCCGCAGCCCGGTATTTGACCGGAATGCGTGCCAGCCAGTAGGCAAGCGGATAACCCAGAAGGGCCGTCAACAACGTGACGCCCAGGCCGAGCACGATCGTTTCACCAATCACACGAAAATAGAAGCTGTCGGTGACGATGCCAATGTACTGCGCCAGCGATGGCGCGGTTATCAGCGGACCGAACGGATCGGGATATTCATGCAACGACAGCAGGAAGATCGCGGCCATGGGGGCCGCGAAAGACAGAAGTAACCAAAAAGTAACCGGTGCAGAAAGAGCCGGTCCTATCCACCGTGTCATCCGGCGATCTCCCGGTCATAACGGGACTGCCACTTGGCGCGATTGGCGTTGATGAAGTCCCAATCGAAGTCAACAAGCTGGGAAACCTGCTCGTCGCCAACAATCAGCTTGCCCTTCAGATCATCAGGGATGGTGATGTTGTTGACCGTCGGCGAATAATAGATCTCGCGGGCATAGGCCAGCATGCAGGGTTCCGACAGGTGCAGGTTGACCCATTCTTCGGCGAGCTTCTGGTTCTTGGTGCCTTCGGTGATGCAGGCAACGTTCATTGCCAGTGCCTGACCTTCGGCTGGCGATGCAATCTCGATGTTCGGGTTACGGGTTTCGGCGTAAGAGCGGGTAAAGCTGCCGAACTCGACGGAGAGGTCGCAGATGCCCTGATCGAACATTTCAAAAAGCTGCGCCTGGCTTGCCTGAATGGCGGCGAACGGCTTCAGTTCCTTGACCTTTTCGACCACCAGGTCGAACTCTTTTTCAGTGCCGCCCCAGGCGCGCGCCGTCATCATCAAGGCGGAAATGCCTTCAGCGCCGAGGCCATCTGGCCAGGCGATACGGCCTTTCCATTCCGGGTTCCAGATGTCCTTCCACGACGTCACAGGCTTGGATGCCTTGCGCTTGTCGTAAACGATGGTGCAGGGGTTGAAGGCCACGCCATAACCGCCCTTTCGTGCGCTTGGGTAAAGTGCTTCGAAATTGGCTACGTTTGGTGTTGGTTCCTGGGTCACGCCATCTTTGACGGCTTGGCGGCTCTCATAGATGTTGAGGTAAAGCACGTCGAAGCTCGGACGGCCGCGCTCGGCATAGGCACGTGCGCGACGGTCACCGGTGCCACCAAGAACATAGCTGATCTTGCAGCCGTATTTTTCGACGAGTGGCTTTTCAACATGTTCCTTGACGATCTTTTCCTGCGCGCCGCCCCAGATGCCGACCACCAGCTCGTCGCCCTTTTTGATTTCGGCATAGGCAGGGCGGATGATGTGAAACGGTGCTGCGAGACCGGCGCTGGCACCGGCACCGAGGACGAGCTTGTTGAAATTGCGACGCGAGAAGGTCATTGCAGATACTCCTGTTCGGTTCAGATGTTGGGGTCGGATCAGATAAAGGTTGCGCCGCCTGGCTGCGCCTGAAGGCTGCATGGGGCGCCGAGTGGCGGCGGTGGCATTTCAGAAGGAACGATCACGCGGATCGTGCCAGCTGCGGACTGGATGTCAGCCTCCCAGGTGTCGCCGAGATAGGCGGCATTGATCAGCGTGCCAGGCAAGGTAAGCGGACCGGGTTCGTCGGTAATGCGAAGACGTGATGCGCGAAGCACCAATCGGGTGGCGCCATCCGGTGCGCCGGCGCAGGACAGGCCCGGCGCACGAAAGATACCGTTTTCGCTGCGACCTTCAATGACGGTGCGGGCGCCGAGGAACGAAGCGGTAAAGGCCGAGCGCGGATTATCGCAGAGCTGTTCCGGCTTGCCGATTTCTTCCATGATGCCCTTGCTCATGACCGCCACACGGTCTGACATGGCCAGCGCTTCCTGCTGGTCGTGTGTCACGAACACGGTGGTGATGCCGAGACGCTGCTGCAGCGAGCGGATTTCGCTGCGCATGTCGGCGCGCAAATGGGCATCGAGGTTGGAAAGCGGTTCATCGAGCAACAGTACATCGGGTTCAATGACCAGTGCGCGTGCCAATGCCACACGCTGCTGCTGGCCACCGGACATCTGTGTTGGATACCGATCCTTGTAAGGGCCAAGGCCGACGGTTTCGAGGGCTGCGGCTGCACGCTCACGACACTTGGCCTTGTCCACCTGGCGCATGCGCAGGCCAAAGCCGACATTGTCGAGTGCCGTCAAATGTGGAAACAACGCATAGGACTGGAACACCACGCCAATATTGCGGGCATGCACAGGCTTTTTGGTGATGTCCTCATTGTTGAGGATGACACGACCCATGGTCGGTTTGACGAAACCTGCAATCATGCGCAGCGTTGTGGTCTTGCCGCACCCCGATGGGCCAAGAAGAGACAGAAGTTCGCCTTTCGGCACTTCAATCGTCAGGCCGTCAACCGCAGTCTGATCGCCGTAGCTTGCTGTTACGTTGTCCAGGGTGAGATAGTGTTTATTCGACAACGTCGTATCCTCGGTCGTGTGAATTCTATGCGGGCTGTGTCGCAGCGATGATTAAACGGACTGCAAAATGCTCATTTGTTGAGCATTAAATATTGATGATTATCATATGTGCAATTTTATGTTGGGTGAACTCCACCACGGCCGATATACGGTATAGATGAACCATTATATCGACCGCTCAGATCGGCAGCCGGTTAAGCGAAGGACGGGCATGAGACAGGTTTGGCTCATGCAGGCTGAACTCGAATTCCTTGGCGACGCCGCGGATGATATTGCGGAGCCACTTGTGCGCGCTGCTGGTGTGGTTGCGTTCGTGCCACAACAAATAAAGGTGCATGCGATCAAACTCGACCGGTGCATCGATGACCTGCAATTGCTGGTCTGGCGTGTTGGCCACCATGTGGTTGGCATAGGCACGCGCGGTGGTGAAGATGAGATCGGTGCCGCCGACAATCGGCGGGATCATCGCATATTCCGGGACCGACATGACAATGTTGCGCTTCAGGCCAAGCTGCGCCAGACGCCCGTCAATCGGGCTGAAACCGGCGCTGGAGCTTGCTGTCGGTGAGATGTGGCTGGCAGCGAGGTAGGCATCCAGCGACATGGTTTCGCTTTTGACCAGGGGATGATCGCTATGGGCAATACAGGCAATGTCACACTGGAAGAGCGCCGTGGATTTCAGGCTCTGCTGTGGTGCTGGCCAGTTGCCAATGACCACGTCGACACGGCCGGCACCCAGTTCCTCCAGCAAATCGGGATTGTCGCCCGGAGGAAAGAAATCGAGTGTCACATTGGGTGCGTTGCGGCGAATGCGGTTGGCGATTTCTGGCACCAGAAACACCCCAAAACAATTCAGCACGGCCACCCGGATATTCTGGCTGGAAAGACGCGGATCGAAATGATCCTGGCCATTCAACGCGTCGGAGAGACCGAGCAGAACACTACCGATCAATGTCTTGATCTCTTCACCCCGTTCGGTCAGCACCAGCCGCTGTCCGGCCCGCACCAGAAGCGGATCGGCAAAGATTTCCCTGGCCTTTTTCAGACAGGCGCTGACCGTGGGCTGGCTATGCCCGAGCAGGACCGCCACCCTTGAGACATTGCGCTCGGTCAGCAGGAGGTAGGTGGTGCGGAGCAGCCGTACATCTATCGAGGGATTAATATTCGCAAACATGGTCATTCCCGGTCGTCTGTTTCAGGAAATGCAAGGGGCATGCCATTAGAGCGCCGCGCCATCGGATCTCGGGTCGGTCGCCGCTTCGCAAAGGCCGCTGGGATGCAGCACAACGGCTCCGGCATGGCCGCAAAGATCAGAAAAGGGCGCGATGATCTCGACGTCGTGTCCGGCGGACTTGAGCTTTTCGACAAGTGCCGTATCGAAGCGGTTTTCGAGTTTCAAATTGGTGCTGCTGGCACCCCATGTACGGCCAAGCAGCCAGCGTGGTGCGGTAATCGCCTCCTGAAGCGGCATGCCAAAACGGGCATGGCGTGTGAAGATGGCAGCCTGCGTCTGTGGCTGGCCTTCACCACCCATGGTGCCATAGGCCATCACGCGACCGTCCGAGAGTGTCGCGAGGGCGGGGTTCAGCGTATGAAATGGGCGTTTGCCGGGCTGAAGCTGGTTTGGGCCTTCGGCAAGTGAAAAACCTGCGCCTCGGTTCTGAAAAAACACGCCTGTCTCGGGACAGGTAACACCAGAGCCAAACTCCCAATAGACACTCTGGATGAAGCTGACGACATTGCCATAACGGTCGGCGGCTCCCATCCAGATCGTATCGCCCTCTGCCGGTTTGTATGGCCATTCCAATGCCCGATTCATGTCGATCCTGGCAGCGAGATTGTCGAGCGCATTAGCCTCAAGCCATGTCTGGGCATCTGATGCCATGGTTTGAGGATCACCAAGGTCACGATTGCGTTTGATGAAGGCCTGTTTGGTGGCCTCGATCAGCCCGTGAATGTGGTCATAACCCTCGCCAGCCTCGACCTGTAGCCGGTCGAAAAGACCGAGGATCATCAAGGATGCAACACCCTGGGTCGGCGCCACCATGTTGTAGAGCGTGCCCTCACGCGTGGTGACGCTGAGTGGTTTGACCTCACGCGGTGCATAGTGCTTGAAATCCTCAACCCGCAGCGGGCTGTTATTCTGCGCAAGAAAGTCTGCGTGGGTTTGAGCGATGTCGCCGTCGTAATAGGAGCGCAGGCCATGTCGGCCGAGTTCCTCCAGCGTATCGGCCAGCCTGGACTGTCGCAGGCGCGCACCGGCTGGCGGTACTTTTCCGTCGATCAGATAGGTTTCTGCAAAACCTGGAACATGGCCAAGTTCGTGCAATTTGTCTGAGGTGCAGATGGACTGATTGGCTGTGACCGCAATGCCATCGCGCGCCTTTGCCACAGCGGCCGACACAAGTTCGGAGACAGAAAAACGCTTGGGTTCGTCGACCATCGAAAGCGCCATGTCCCAACCACCGATGGTGCCGGGGACGGTCAACGCTGCTTCACCGCCGCGTGCGGGAATGGCTGCGACATGACCACGTTCGCGGTACCAGTCAACGGTTGCAAGGCCGGCCGCCTGTCCACAGGCGGAAATGCCCGTCAGTGGTTTTCCCGGTCTGTGGATCAGCCAGAAGCCATCACCACCGATACCGTTCATATGCGGATAAACAACGGCGATCATGGCGGCGGCAGCAACCATGGCTTCTATGGCGGTGCCGCCTTCATCCAGAATGCGGCGTCCGGCATAGGCAGCTTCGCGGTGCGGGGCGGTGAAAGTGCCGTTAAAGGCGAGCGCGGTTTGCAGCATGCTGATGTCCTGACGCGTCAGAAGGATTGAAACGAGGCGGCGGCTTTGATGAGCAGGCGGTCGCTGCCCGGCCTGCCGACCAGGGAAAGACCGACAGGTGCGCCATCGACCGTGCCGAAGGGAATGCTGATCTGCGGCAGACCTGCATGACCGGCGACGGACATCAGGCTGAGGGCACGATTGCGATACGGCTCCAACTCCGATTGCGGTGTGGTAAGCAGCGGTGCAGGACCGGGGGCCGTTGGATAGACCAGGATAGTGCCTTCGGGCAAAACAGCATCCAGTCGTTCACGAAGACGGTTGCGGTAGGCACTGGCGTCATCAAAATCCGCCTTGGTGATCTGGCTTGCCATGGCGAACCGTTCCTTGATGCCCGGTCCGAAGGCCGGTTGACGTTTGCTGATCCAGTCCCCGAAATGGCGCCAGATTTCGTATCCCTGATAGAGGCGAAAGGCGCTCAAGGAAGCTTCAGCTCCGCCTTCCGGCAGGATTGCATCGCGCTTGTAGTCGAAATCTGGAAGAGCAGAGCGGAGGTGCTCGCGGGTTTCATCCATCGGCAAGGCCCACAGGTCTTCAGGTGTCCAGTAGCTGATGTCTGCGGCGTCGGTTGGTGCCTGGCAAAATACCGAGATGATCCGCTGCATCAGGTCGCGGTCGCGGGTAAAGAACCCAGAGACATCATAGCTTGCCGCAAGTGGCACCATACCGTCTGATGGAATCAGCCCATGGGTAGAGCGCCAGCCATAAAGGCCGCAAAAGGAGGCGGGAAGCCGAACCGATCCACCGGTATCCGTGCCAAGGCCGATATCGGCAAGTCCTGGTGCAACGGCAGAGGCTGAGCCCGAGGACGAGCCGCCCGGAACGCGCGAAGGGGCCGCTGTATTCAAAGGTACGCCGTAACGGGCGTTCAACCCCATCAGGCTGTAAGCCAACTCGTCCATCTGGGTTTTGCCGATGACGGAGGCGCCATTTTTCAGCAGCGTGTCGACAACGCCAGCATGTTCCGCAGCCGGTTTCTGATCTTCAGCAAATTCCGGGTTGCCAGCACCTGTGATCATACCTTTGATGTCAAAATTGTCTTTCACGGCGACGGTCAAGCCGGCGAGCGGCTGGTCGTTGGTCGCCGGGTCCGCTTGAAGCGGGTGATCAAACCGTTGGATAAAGGCGTCGCAGATATCGGGCATTGGGCAGTCCTAAATTACAGATCAAGGATCAGTTGGGTGGTTTTGGCGCGGGAAACGCAGGGCATGATCCACTGGCCGGATTCGATTTCTTCCGGGGTCAGAAATGTGTCGTGATGTTCGGCCTCGCCTTCAAGCAGCGCGGTCATGCAACTGCCGCAAAAGCCTTGCTCGCAGGAATGGTCGATGTCATGGCCATTCGCCATCAGAACGTCGAGTATGCTGCGGTTGGCTGGCACATCGATCGTGGTTCCGCTGCGCGCTAGAACCACACGAAAACCGTCTGCATTCTCCGGTGCTGCTGTCGCGGCAAACCGTTCCTCATGGATTTCGGCCTCGGCCCAGAGGGGTGATGCCTGCGCGCGCACGTGATCCATGAAAGGGCCGGGGCCGCACATGTAGAGATGGCTACCAATGCCTCTTTGCGCGAATATGCCATCCAGAACAGGTGTTAGCGCTGCTGCATCCAGAGCAAAATGAAATTGGACATGGTCTGCGAAGGCGCTGGACGAAAGAACCTCGAAAAAAGCGGCCTGTTCTTTCGAACGTGCGAAGTAATGCAGTTCAAAGGGTTTGCCTTCGCCAAGAAAATGCATCGCCATGCTGTAAAGCGGTGTAATGCCGATACCGCCTGCCAGCAGGATATGCCGTTCGGCTTTCGGTGACACAGCGAGAAGGCTGCGCGGAGCACCCATTTTCAACGCGGTGCCGATACGTGCGTTCTCATGAAACCATTGCGAACCACCGCGTGACTGCGGTTCACGCTTGATGGCAATGCGGTAGAAAGTGGTCTCAGTTGGATCGTTGCAAAGCGAATATTGCCGCACCAGGCCATCGGGAAGATGGACGTCGACATGGGCGCCAGCCGGAGAGGCGACAAGAGGTGCGCCATCGGCACTTTCCAGTTTGAAGGAGCGAATGCCGTCTGCCTCATCATCGATGGCGGTAATGACGATGTCACGCATCGAAACCTGCATCGGCCTACTCCATCGCCTTATTCAGCAGTGCTGATACGTCGCGGCAGTAACCGGCATATTCAGGCGAAAGGCGGTATTCGGCATCGCGCGGATAAGGCCGCTCGATTGGAATTTCGCCAATAATACGGCCGGGGCGGGCTGCCATGACCACGATGCGGCTCGACAGGAACACGCTTTCATAAACGCTGTGGGTCACGAACATCACGGTGGATGAGGTCGACGCCCAGATACGCAACAGGTCGTTGGACAGCCGGTTGCGGGTAATCTCGTCAAGCGCTGCAAAGGGCTCATCCATCAGCAGCAGTTTTGGTTTGGTGACCAATGCGCGGGCGATGGAAACACGCATTTTCATGCCGCCGGACAATTCACGCGGATAGGCATTCACGAAGTTCTGCAGACCAACCATTTCGATGACGGACAGCACATCGTCACGGGCAGCGCTTTTCGATTTTCCCGCCAGTTTCAGCGGCAGGAAGATATTGTCGAACACGCTGGCCCACGGCATCAGATGCGGTTCCTGGAATACGAAGCCGATTTCGCCACGTGCATCCGAAGTATCATCGCCCGGACGTTCGACCCGGCCAGCGCTGTGGTCACCAAGATCTGCGACGATGCGCAGTGCGGTCGACTTGCCACAGCCGCTTGGACCGAGAAGGCTGACAAATTCGCCTGGCTGAACCTTGAGATTAAGGTCGCGAAGCGCAACCGTGCCGTTTCCATAAATCTTGTCGACGCCGCTGAGGCGCACGATTGGTTTTACCTGTGTCGCTGGCATGTCGAGCATAGCGGTGTTTCCTGCATTCATGATCAACCCTCCTGCACCAGTTCACTCTCATGCCAGCGGCTGAGAAGAAGATGCTGCACTTTGGCCATGATGAACCAGATGGTGAGACCGAAGGCGGAGAGCATGAACAACGCTGCAAACATGCGGGCGACATCCAGCATCGCGCCGCTTTCAACGATGGTCCAGGCAAGGCCTGTGGCATTGCCGGCGCCCGCAACGAACTCGGCAACAACTGCACCAATGACCGAAAGGCCGGAGGATATGCGTGCACCAGCCAGAATGAAGGGCAGTGCGGATGGCAACTGCAGGTAACGGAAACGCTGCCAGCGGGTTGCCTTGTAGAGGCTGAAAACATTGCGCAGGCCGTGATCGGCAGATTTCATGCCGACCGCGGTGTTGGACAGCATCGGAAAGAAGGCAACGATCCACGCCAGGATCATCAGGCCAAGCCATACCCGGTTCAGGCCAACCCAGATAACCACCAGCGGGGCAATCGCCACCATAGGGGTTACCTGCAAAGCAACAGCATAGGGCCAGAGGATGCGTTCGACCTGCTTGTTCTGGGTCAGAAGCACGCCAAGGGTTACGCCGGATACGAGTGCGGCGATGAAGGCGCAGACGGTGATTGATGCCGTGAAGCCAAGCGCACTGACCAGCGATGGAAACTCGTTGACCATTTTGACAATGATGGCTGAGGGTGGCGGCAGGATGAAACGTGACACCTGAAAATGGGTGACCAGTGCTTCCCAGGTCATCAGGAAAATCACGCCGCCGAGTGCCGGAGCGGCGGCCTCCGCAGCCGTCTTGCGCCATCTGGTGTTGCCGGCATTGGTTGTGGATTTGCCCTGAGCGGGCGAGGCGGCAATATCGGTGGTCAAGAGGCTACTCCCGGAGGTGTTTTGACGACGGGCAGGTGCAGGACCGAGCGATGCGACGGGCCGCTTGAGATGGTGATTGTCGTGACGACGGCCTGGGTTTTGGAAGCCGAGACAGGATCTTCACCGGTGCCGGGATTGACCGGATGGGCGGGATAATCCGACGCAGCAATCGAAAGCCGCAACTGCTCGCCTTCCTGTATCGTGGAGCAGGTGGCAGTCAGCGCCAACTTGTAGGTTTTCTCACTGGCGTTGCGGTAATGGGCATAACCGCTGGAAATCTGCAGAACTCTGCCGTCCTTGGTGACTGTGGAGAGAACGCAGGACAGATCGAAACTCGGGCAATCCGAGGTCGCTGAAATCTCGATCACCGGTTCGCCGGCCAAGGTCAGGCTGGATTGCAACGATGCCGTCGTAAATGTCAGCACGTCGCCACGCTCGTCGGTCACGCGGCGGTCGACCGGGCCAGCTGGGACACCATAACAGCCGCCGGTGACCGGTGCTGGACGCCATGGATCGTGTACGATGTAATCGCTGGCATCGACCACGCCTTGTTGTTCGCGCAAGCTGCCATCTTCGGCACGGATTGCGGCACGACCGGTGCTGCCTAGGTGAAGCACCTGATCGTCAGTCGGCCAGGTAGAGAAATCACGCCAGGATCTTGCGCCCATGTCAAAAAGTGAAATCGGTTTGCGATCGGCATTGGTGTCTGGCTTGCCTTTAAGGGCCTGATCGAAGAAACGGATATGCTCCATGTCAGTGTCACGTTCAGCCTGCGGGCCGAAATCGAGGCTGCCGACCTTGCGCACCCATGGGAAATGCAGCCATGGGCCGATGATCAACCGCGAAAGGCCATTATCCGTTTGCGACAGTGCCTTCCAGGCCTGAACGGTGCTGGCCAGATGTGTGTCAAACCAACCGCCAATGAATAACATCGGCAGTTTGCGGGCCTTGATTTTTTCAACATGGGTGGCCGGTGAAACGCTTGCCCAGAAGGGTGAATCCGCAGGTGTTTCCAGCCAGTCCATGACGTGAGAATAGTCACGGTATTTTTCCAGAAGCGCAGGTTTTGCCGCAACCGGACCATTGAGCGGCAGGTTGGCCGATGCGCCCATCAGCGCGCCATAGGCCTCGTCATCACCGGCACGGCGTGCCGCTTCAGCAGTGATCTGAATGCCCCAGCCTACCATCTGCTTCATGCGCAACGCGCCGTTTTCATAGGCCCAGGTGGAACCTGCATCCCACGGACCCATGGCTGGAGCAATGGCTTTCAGCGACGGGCTGTCGCCAGCGGCGGCCAGCAACTGGTTGTAGGATTGGTAGGAAAAACCATACATGCCGACATCGCCGGTCGATCCTTCCAGAGCGGCAGCCCATTCAACCGCTTGCGCACCATCTTCGACATCGTTTTCGCCCGGACGGAATACACCTTCCGAGGTGCCGCGACCTCTGATGTCCTGAACAACGACGATATAGCCGTGCGATGCGTACCAGGAAGGGTGCGCATAACAGATGGTGCAGGCAATCCTGCGGCCATAGGCCTGACGCTGCAGAAGCACCGGGTAAGGGCCGGGGCCGACGGGGCGGTAGATGTCCGCATCCAGACGCGTGCCATCACTCAAATGCATCGACTGCGTTTCAGGAGGCAGAACGGCAAACCTGCCGGTGAGATCTTTGGTATTTGAAACGTCGTTCATGCCTGGCGCCGATCCCATTTGTCTGTTGGAAGTTCGATGGCGAATTTTTCATCGGCCTTGTCATCGATTTCGAAACGGCCGGGATTGAGCAGATTGTAAGGATCGACCTGACGCTTGAAGGCGATTTCGCGTTCGGTGATTTCCTTTTTGCCAACGGCGCGCACATTGGAGGTGTGTGAGTTGGAGACCACGGCTCCGGCCTCCTGCATCAGGCGCACCATTGTCGCCATCTGCTCAGGGCTTTCATAAACGAAATAGGGCGAGCCGGAGCCAACCACCTGACCACCAACGCGCAGGATTTCCATCCGCATCGGACCGTAATGGCTGACCTTGTCATGAACACGCTGAACAAGGCCGGCCAGATCGGCATCGCGGAAGAAACCTTCGACGACGGAACGGCCGGGCTCGGTCTTCTGTATCTGGAACAGGGCGTGGCCGAACACGAATTCCCAGATCGGACCGCCATAGGGACCTTTGCCTTCCGGCGCGGACGACACAATGGTGCCGCCAAAGGAAGCGACACAGGCCTCGAAATCCTCCCAATTGTCTTTTGCGATCATGGTCGAGCAGATCGAGTGGCCTTCCGGCACGATATCGGCAAATTGCCGGATCAGCTTTGGTGTCGGCCATTCCTGAACCGACACGACCTTGCGGTTGATGCCGGCTTCATTGGCAAGGGTTACGCCAAAACGCACCGCCTGCATGTATTCCGGAAAGGCAACGATGGCTTCGATCCAGGGCCATGCCGGAGCAAGTGGCATCTCCACTTCGGTGATGATGCCGGTCGCACCATAGGTGTGGTGAATGAGCTGGGCGTCAGGACCACGCAGTTCAATCAGTCGCGGTTCTTCTTCCATGGTCAGCACTTGCGCGCCGGCGATGTTGCCGCGGTCACGCAGGATGCCATAGACAACCGAACCCGGCCCGCCGGTACCGCCGGCGATGTGGCCAGCGATGGTGGCGATGCGGGCTGTTGTCGGGTGCACACGTAGCTCCCAGCCGATCTCGCGGGCGGCCTTGTCTATGTCGATGACCAGTGTTCCGGCCTTCGCGCGGGCTATGCCCGGCTTAACCTCGACCATGCCGGCATAGGCACTCATATCCAAAAGAATGCCGCCGCGCAGCGGCACGCTCTGGCCGTAATTGGCAGACCCGCCACCACGTTCGGTGATGGGAATGCGATAACGGACCGCTGCCGAGACGACGCGCTTCAACTCCTCAATGGTTTTCGGCGTTACGACCACATCGGCCTGCTTGCCTTCCAGCATGGTGCGCAGCAGCGGGCTGACCGCATAGCGGTCCCGGCTTTTGACGCGAATGCGGCGAGGGTCCATCGTCATTTCGACGCCTTCGATTGCGGCGGCGAAGTCGGTCAGCGGGTATGAGGACATGGGTTCATTCCCCCTTTGTGTACATGGTCTTTGAGGTGATACGGTCGAGCGGGTAGTGGGCAATCTCGCCGATCAGCTTGATCAGGCGGTCAGATGCGCGCTCGACGGTGATGCGGCCACGTTCCGCGTCTGCTGCTGCGGCATTGCCGCATGCGCCGGACGGGTGAATATCCTGCGACTGCCAGCCGAAACCGACAGCGCCGCCTTCGGTCATCAGCATGTCGTATTCTTTTTCAAGCTGCTTGGAGAGTGGCATGAAATCCTCGGCATATTGCATGTCGACCAGTTCCGGATGCAGGTAACGCAGGACGCTGGTTTCCACTTCGCCGGCATGAATGCCGTGCTTGCGTTCTTCGCCATCGAACAGGTCACTCAGGTCGGTGAAACGTGACCACTGCGACGACACAGCAAACATGCCGAGATTGACGCGCAGCTGGCGGCAGACAATTTCCATCACCTGTGGCTGGCCACCATGCGAGTTGACGAACAACACTTTGCGCACGCCAGCGCGGTAGGCGCTTTCGCAGACCTCATACCAGAGGCGGCCAAGCGTTTCGGCAGAAAGGGTCAAGGTGCCGGGGAAGGCGGAGTGCTCGTTCGACTTGCCGACGCTCATGGTTGGCAGGATGAGAGCAGGAAAGTCCGGTGCCATCTTGGCCACCGCGTGTTCCATGATGCCATTGTTGATGGCGGCGTCAACGCGAACGGGCAAATGCGGTCCGTGCTGTTCGACTGCGCCAACGGGCAGGACGGCCACGATCTTGCTCATGTCCATCGACGCAAAGTCACGCGCCGTCAGATCCCACCACCAATGCGATTTCAGGTTCATAGTCATATTTCCCGGTAATGATGCAGATTTTTAAGAGAGAGGCGCCAGGCACCTCTCTCCGGGCAGATGTCAGTTCATCGGCTTTTCGAGGAACTTGGTCGTAAAGGCGCTGGCGTAATCGAAGTCAGCCGGGAAGAGGCCATTTTCGACCAACATGTCGTAATGGGCCTTCCAGCGTGCGTCGGAGATCCAGCCGATACCGTGTTTGGCGGTCTCTTCGTTTTCGACCAGATTATTGGCCGTCATCATGTCATGGCTGTAATCCATCAGCTCCTTGGTGATCTGCGGATTGAGTTTGTTGATGGCGGCAAATGCGACGGACGGATCTTTCAGGAAATCGACCCATCCCTTGCGAGAACCATCGACGAGGCACTGAACGACCTGCGGCTTCTCATCGATCATCTTCTGCGACACGACGACGATCACCGTATAGGGGTTATAACCCATGTCGGAGAGCAGGAAGTAGGATGGCAGCTTGCCAGTCTCGGTCTTGATGCGGAACGGCTCCTGCGTCACGACGCCCTGCTGGATCGAGGTGGTGTCCGACATCCAGGTGGCGATCTGCCCCGTGTAGGTGCGCAGCTGCTCGTCCGTATAGCCGTATTTGGTTTTCAGGAATGGCCAGAAGGTCGTGCGGTTGCTCTGCGAAATCAGAACAGGTTTTCCCTTGATGTCTTCAGGCGCCTTGATGCCGGATTCATCGTGGTACAACATCACCGTCAGAAATTTCTGCATTGAGGCCATTACGGCCTTGGCCGGAAAACCAACCGAATTCATGCGCAAAACACCGTCATTCTGCGGCAGCAGGGCAACATCGACCGCACCTGTTGTCAGAAGCTGGGTTGGGTCAATGCCGGGTGCGCCTTCGCGCAATGTCATGTCGATGCCGCAGGCGGAATAATAACCCTTTTCAAGGGCTTCATAGAAACCTGCAAATTCCGGCTGGGCTTTCCAGCTCAGCTGAAAGGTGACAGGTTCGTTGGCGGCTGCGGGAGCAGCCAGGCTCGCAAGCGCGGCCAGGGCCGCGATGGAGGATTTCAGGTAAGTGCCTATCTTCATTTCCATTGTTCCCTCATTGTTGTTTTGGGGTATGTGATCAGGCGGTTTTGGCTTCCAGCCAGCCATCGGTTTTCAGAAATTTGTCGATGACGGCATCCTTGGTTTCGTCGATTTCGAAACGGCCGGGATTGAGCAGACCTTTTGGGTCCATGCGTTGTTTGAAGGCGATGTCGGCGGGACCGATTTCCTTTTTTCCGACGCCGCGCACGTTGGAAGCATGTGGATTGGCAACGCGAATTCCCTCTTCGCGCATCATTCGCACCACGTCTTCGACTTCCTCTTCCTTTTCGAAGGTGATGAAGGTTGAGCCGGAGCAGACGAGATCACCTTCCCAGCGGCGAACCTCCAGTCTCAGTGGTCCGGTGTGGCGAATGTGCTCATAAACCCGCAGGACCTGCGCCTCGAGATTGGCCGAGCGGATGAAGCCCTCAACCTCGGTGACGTGCGGCATGGTTTTCTGGACCTGAAGCGTGGTGTGGCCGAAGGCAAATTCATGCATTGGCCTGCCATAAGGGCCATCGCCCTCTGGCGCTTCGGTAAGGATCGTGCCGCCTGCCTCGGTCACCATTTCGCGGTAAAGTTCCATGGAGGCGATGTCGATCATGGCCATGACCACCGACTTGCCGGCTGGCACGAAGGGAGCAAATGGCGCAAGCCACTGACCGATTGGCCACTCGTAAGCGGATGCCAGTTTCTTGACGAGACCGGTCTCATATCCGATCGACAGCGCGTGGCGGATCGCAGTGGGGTAGTCGTCAAACCCCACCAGAAGTTCGATCCATTGGCGGGCAGGTGCCAGCGCAAATTCGACTTCAGTGATGATGCCGTTGGTGCCGTAGCCATGCTGCAAAAGACGGGTGTCCTTGCCGCGCAACTCGATGAGTTGAGGGTTTTCCTCCACGGATGAGGCTTCAAGGGCGATGATATTGCCCCGGTCGCGCAAGACGCCCCAGGTGATTGATCCAACCCCGCCGGTGCCGCCGGCAATGAAGCCGCCAATCGTTGCCTGACGTCTGGTGGTCGGGAAGAAACGCAGTTCCTGACCGGTTGCCTGAACGGCGGCTTCAATGTCTTCGATCTTTGTACCGGCAAATGCCCGCACCGCACCCTCACGGATGGAGATGATGCCACTGAGGCCGGACAGATCCAGCATCGCGCCACCCCGCAGCGGTACGCTCTGGCCGTAATTTGCAGTTCCGGCGCCACGTGGCGTCAGTGCGATGCCGTGCTTGTATGCCGCTTTGGCAACTTTCAGTACCTCGTCCTTGCTGCGTGGCGACACCACCAGTTCTGCCTGAAGGCCTGCCAGCGTTTTCTGGAGAAGCGGGCTTAACGAATAATGATCGCGGCTCTTTGTCCTGATCGTGCGCGGATCGGTTGATGCCGAGATGTCACCAAGATCGGCAATGAAGGCATGGATATCGGACAATGGAGCCTCCTTGAGGTTAACGGTCGGCGTTCATCAGCGAAACGTGAGCGGCTGCAATCTTCCAGCCATCGACAGTGCGTATCCAGGTCTGGCTCTGGCGGCCTCGGGTGCCGGTGGCTGGCCTTATGAATTCCAGATTGCAGGTTGCGACATCGGATCCATGGGTGGTGATGACGCGGCGAAGAACATCGCGTTGCGGCGAACCTCCACTGCGGCCGATGCGGAATGCGCGGATTTCCTCGATGCCGTAGAGGTTTTCAGCGATGCCGTATCGCAGGGTTTCGCTGGCCGACCAGAACAGCGCATCAAGCGTGTCGAGGTCATTTGTCATCAATGCCACCTCATAGGCGTCGCACAGGACAGTAACTTCGGCGACGACGTCAGGCAGATTGACCGGCAATACGGCAGCGCTTGATGCTGTTGTCTCCAACGTCATGCCAGCTGCTCCCTGATTTCTGCGGAGTTGCAGACAAAACCGAAGCACTGGCGCACATTGTAAAGCGTGGCCTGCATGCAAAAGTCCGGTGATGTGGTGGCAGAGCAATCTTCCAGCAGGATGCAGTCGAAGCCGCGGAAATTGCCATCCTGCAATGTGCACAGCACGCACTGGTCAGCATTCACGCCGGCAAACAGCAGGGTTGTGACGCCGAGATTACGCAGCACGCTTTCCAGAACCGTATCGTGAAAACCCGACATGCTGTATTTATCAACGCAGATGTCATCGGATTCGATTGCCAACTCGTCGACAACCTGTGCGGCCCAACTGCCTGCCTGCAGAACCTCTGCATCGCGCGCTGGCAGCTTGTCACCGATACCGATGCTAAGGCCGTCGGAATTGTAGACATGCAGGATGCCCGGCGAGAGATTGGCGCGGTCGGCGCGGTTGCCCCAGTTCACCCACACGACAGGCACATCGGATTTGCGCAGCACTGGCAGCAATGCCTGTAGCGGCTCAATGGGTGCGCGGGCCGGTGTGACATCCACGCCGATATGGGCAAGCCAGCCATCCGGGTGGCAAAAATCGTTCTGCATGTCGATGACGATGACAGCCGTTTTGGCGGCGTCGAAGGTGATCGTGCGGTTGCGATCCTGCACCGAAACCGGACGTGCGCTGACTGGCACACGGACCATGTTGACCTTTTCGGCCGAGACCCGCCATTCGTTACGGGCCGAGGGACCGAGCGGGTTGAGGGGCGGCTGGTTTGCCATGGCATCCATAGATTACAGCCCCTGCAAAACGCGAATGTCTTCTTCGTCAAGGCTGACGCGCTCACCGCTGCGGATCAGTTCCGAAAAATCCTGGTTCGGTGTCATGACGGTGAGGGTGTAAAGCTTTGAGGTGCCGGTGTTCTTGACGATATGGACGCTGCCGGGATTGAGAAGCAGGGCATCGCCCTTCTTGATCGGCATTTCATCGCCATCGCTGGAAGCGATGCCTTCGCCGTGCAGCACGTAGAAAAATTCATGCGCATCGGAATGGCTGTTTGGCGGAGTTGCGCCGCCGACGTTGAAGATTTCAACGACGAAAATATTGTCCGTTGGTGCGGATTTCGGATCGAACAGAATGGCGAAATAATTGGTATCGGTCGGCGAGATCCTGAACACCTCGGCGCTTGTCGGATTTTCAAAAGAAAAGGTTTTCATCGTCGCTTCCTATGGAGTATTTGCCTAGTTTATAGGCGTGGCGTTTTTTCGGGCGCATGGACATTGTTAGCAAGGATAAAATGAATTAAAAGCGCTTAATTGTGTCGTTTGCGTTGCCTTTTAGGCAACATAGGTTTTACGTGATGCTGCATGCCAGATTGCTCAGCTATTTCGATGAAGTTGCCCGTTCAGGGTCCATCCGCAAGGCGGCTGAAAAGCTCAATGTCGCGCCTTCTGCGGTCAGCCGGCAGATTCTCGCCTTCGAAGAAGAGCTTGGAACGCCGATTTTCCAGCGCACCACACGCAAGCTGTTGCTGACCGCAGCTGGTGAAATTCTGATCCGCCACATTCGCGCGACCTTAAAGGACATGGAGCGTGTCCAGTCACAGATCGAAGAGCTGAAGGGTTTGCGGCGCGGAGAAATCACCGTTGCTGTGATGAGTGGCCTTGCCGCCAATCTCGTACCGCGCGCCGTTGCCCATTTCCAGAAACGCAATCCGCGCGTCAAACTTCAGCTGCGATTGTTGCCGACTGGCGACGACATCATGGACAGTGTGGAAAACGGCGAGGCTCATATCGGGCTTGGCTTCGACTTTCCATCGCGCCCCAATATCCGCGTACTTGACGTGGCGATTGGCCGTCTGGGTGCGGTGATGGCGCCGGATCATCCGCTGGCCTTGCGGTCCAGCATAAGAATCAGTGATTGTATCGGTTACCGGCTGATCGTTGCCGATATGACGATGGCGATCCGGCCACATCTCGACCGGCTTTTCTCCAAGATGAAGCTGGAGCCACAATTTGCTGTCGAGACCAATTCGATCGAGGTGATGCGACACACGGCGCTATCCGATGAAGGCATTACCTTCCTCACGCCGTTTGACATCGAATATGAACTGCGGCAGGGGCGGCTGATCTATATTCCGATCCATGAGCTTGCCCACCACACACAGCAATTGATGCTGATCGGTAGTGAAAGAACGCCAAGCGCATTGGCCAGCCTGTTCGTGGAAAACCTGCGACAGGTGATCCAGCAGGTCTCAAACGTCGCAGATTTCACAGCCAACTGATTTCAAACTGCGTCATTCAGCACCTGTGGCACAGTCACCGCTCTGAGTTGTAGCTCAGGTGGCTGTTCCCACTCACGATTTCTATTATCGGAAACAGGAGTTTGATCGAAGTTCCCTGTCCGACGACGGAGTGGATATGAGCCTCACCACCGCTCTGGCGCACGAAACCATATACCATGGCAAGGCCAAGACCTGCGCCGCCATGTTCTTCACGGGTGGTGAAATAGGGTTCAAACGCCTTGTCGATGGCTTCCGGCGTCATGCCAATGCCTTCATCGGTGACATCGATCGTCAGAATATCCCTGTTCGAAGAGGCACTGATCGAGATCAGGCCACCCCGCGGCATGGCAGCGGCTGCATTCAGGCAAAGGTTGAGGATCGACTGCTCAAGAAGCGCAGGGTCAAGCGGGATGGTCGGCAATTCCTCGTTCAGATGAAGTGCAATATGGCACTTTGATCCAACAGCGATTTCCAGAATATCGGCCATGCCACGTAACAGGCTGGCAACATCAATGCGTTGTGCATGGATCGGCTGCTGGCTGCCGACGGTCAACATGCTCGAAGCAAGCGAGCGGCCGCGATCTGCCGCCTTGCGAATACGGGCGATGTGGCGTTTCTGCCGATCATTAAAGCCGGCCTCTCGCTCCAAAAGACCAAGACTGCCGGTGATGATGCCGATCATGTTGCCGACCTCGTGGCTGACCTGATGGGTCATGCGCATGATGCCGTCGAGACGCTGGGCCTTGGCTGCTTCCGCTTCCTGCCGATCAAGGGCCGTGATATCGCGGGCCAGCAGCACTATGCCGCCATCTGGCTGGCGTGATACGGACACCTCAATGACGCGTCGGTCTTTGGTGCGATGTCTGAGGAAAACGCGGTCGACCAATGTGCCGGGCACCGTGTCTGAAGGCAGCAATTGCGGATCGATTTCCGGTATCGTTTCGACAAAACGCCGTAGCGCCAGTTTGCGTGGAGAGCCTGAGCGTCCCACCAGCTCGATAATCCGCCGGTTCATGGTGATTGGTCGGCCAGTCGGGTCAAACAGGGCAATGCCTTCATTCATGTTGCGGAAGGTTGAGCGGATGGTGCGGGCCGCGGCCTCTGCCGTGCGCCGTAGGCGCGAGACACGATCCCCGCTGGCATGGAAGGCCCGAAACGCATCAAGAAGCTGAATGAGCTCGGTTTCCGGTCCGCGATAGGAGGGCGGACCGATGTCCTTTTCACCCTTGGCCAGCGCATTCATGCCGTTGGACAGTGTCACGATACCGCGTGAGACACGCATGACCGAGCGGATCGAAAACACCGCCATCACCAGAACCAGCAGGGATGCAAATGCCACGATGACCAGAAGACGGCTCAGCGCATCGGATGTCGACAGCAAATCCTCGTTCAGGCCACGGGCTATGGCATCACTTTGAGTTTCCGTCGCATGTGACAAGTCCCGCGATACGGTGTGCAGTTTGGCAACCGAGGCGCGGATTGCGAACATTTCAAGCAGATATTGGGTCTGCGCCTTGAATACACGCTCATAGGGTATCAGATCGGCTGCAGCGATACGGTCGCCAGGATATCCTTGTTGTCGGGCGGTGGTTTCGGCGACATAACGGCGGCGCAGCTCACCAAGCTGGAACAGGCTGTCGGAGGTTGAGGCAGCCTGCACGATACCGTTCATGCGCTGGCGCATGTTAGGGTCCATCACACCCTGACCGGTGGCAATTTCCCCAAGTGCTGCGGCCGCATCGGCCTTGTGGACCTGAGCGGCATCTGCATCCTTGACCAGATCGAGGGTTTGCATACGGATTTGCTGGAGCAGTTCCACGATGCGGTCACTGGCAAAACCGGGAATGGTGCGTTCACCCTCGCGCGGTGTGATCATTGCCAGCAGGCTGTCGACCTGCTGCACCACAGACCGGCTTTCGCTGGAAACACGGTAGGGGGATGCGGCGTTCATCAGAAATGGGGCGCTCGACACGAGGTCCGAGACCTGCCGCGATACCAGCGATACCCGCCCCAGACTGGCAAATGCCTGCAAGCCATAAGCAGCCATTTCATCGCGGGCTTTTTGCAAGCCGTAAAGGGCAATTGCCGAAAGGCTGAACACAAGCACGCAGATGAAGACGATCGCAAACGGCAGGCGAAAGGCGATCGACGACCAGAAGGAGCGAGTGATCACGGCGAAAGCTCTGCCTCGTCGGTATGTAGAACATATCCCCTGCCGCGGCGCGTCTTGATATGGCGGGGCAAATCCGGGTTTCTTTCGATCTTGCGCCTTAAACGCAGCACCAGCACATCGACATTACGGTCGATGTAGCGGTCACTTTCCGAACCCAGACGGTCGAGGATCTGTGCGCGGCTGACCGGCTGGTTTGGTGTTTCGGCAAGGATTTCCAAGAGTGCGAATTCGGCCGTTGTCAGCGTTTTGCTGCGGTCAGCAAGGCAGACGGCCTGATGGGCGTCATGGTCGAAAATCCAGTCGCCCAGCCGCAAAGAGGAGCGACTGTGATCACGCTCATTGTCTTTTTCATGTTTCAAAGACGGAATGGTTCTCCGCAGCACGGCCTTGATCCGTGCCGTCAACTCAATCGGCTCGAAGGGTTTGACCACATAATCGTCTGCTGCGGTTTCCAACCCTAAAACACGGTCAGCGGCACTGCCAGCCGCAGTGACCATGACGATGCCGATATCGATCTTGCTGCGCAGCCGCTGCGCAAAAGTCCGTCCGGATGCACCCGGCAGATTATGATCGACCAGCACAAGCTGCATGGTGTCCGTTGCCAATATCTGGTCTGCCTCCTCCGCAGACCGGGCGCAGGTCGGTGCCCACCCCTCGGCCTCGACCAGATCGGCAATCAGTTCGGACATGTCTGGATCGTCCTCGACGATCAGAATCTTTACCTTCTGATTGAGCACTGCGTATTCCTCCCGCAGCCATCATAAGCACGCTCTTTGATATCTTCAAAGCTTCGCTGGTTATCGGAAATGTCATATTTGTAACAAATGTCATCTTGTTGGGCGCTTTGGTGAAAGATTGGTAACCATTCTTCGATTGCGGCAGCGACAGGATGTGACATGCTGTTTGTGGAGATTGGAACGGGGAGGTTCCAAGCAGGGAGGCTCACTTGAGAGCAATTACCGCGTTAGCGGCGAGCATGGTCGTATGGCTGTGGGGCGCGGGCTATGGCATGGCCGAGCCGAAGCTGAACGTATTGTGCGGCGTTGATGAGGCATGGTGTGTCACCATGCAGCAGGCGTTTGAGAAAAAAATGGGTGTCGAAATTTCGGTTGTTCGCAAGAGCACCGGTGAAATTCTCGACCAGATTCGTGCCGAGCGTTCGAAGCCGACCATAGACGTGTGGTGGGGCGGCACGGGTGACACGCATCTGCAGGCCAGTTCCGAGGATTTGCTCGAGGAATATCACCCCGCCAATCCGGACGATCTTCTGCCTTGGGCGCAGAATTTCTACGCAATGTCGGGCGCGCGTTCTGCCGGGATTTACGCCGGTGCCTTGGGGTTTGCCTATAATACGGAGCTTCTTGCCAAGGAGGGTCTGCCAGCGCCGACCTGCTGGAAAGATCTGGCCAAGGATATTTATCGCGGTCATATCCAGTCGGGAAATCCGAACTCTTCAGGCACGGCTTTCACGCTTCTGGCGACACTTGTCCAGCTGTTCGGGGAGGAGGAAGCGTTCAATTTCCTGGCAAAGCTTAATCGCAATGTCGTGGCTTACACCAAGGCAGGGTCTGCGCCGGTCAAGGCCGCGGCTCGTGGCGAGGTGCTGATTGGAATTTCCTTCATGCATGATGCGGTAACGCAGAAGATTGAAGGATTTCCGCTGGCAATCGTCGCTCCTTGCGAAGGCACCGGTTACGAAATCGGGGCGGCAAGCATCGTCAAAGGGGCAGCGCATCTGGCTCTCGCCCAGGCTTTTGTGGATTTTGCCTTGAGCCCGGAGGGGCAGGCAACCGGGTTCAGCGCCGGACAAAATCAGGTGCCATCCAATGCCAAGGCGACCCTGCCGCTGACGGCGCCCGATATATCGATGATCAAGATGGTGGATTACGATTTTGCCACCTTTGGTTTGCCCGAAGAGCGAAGTCGGCTGTTGAACCGCTTCGATAACGAGATACATCCGACCCAATAAGAGGCCGCATCTCACAACGATAAAAACACAACGCAGTCCCGCACCGGGCACTGCGACCGGCAGCGCCATGTTTAATCGCCGCCACCCATTCAGACGCAAGCTATAGGAGGATACCCATGCGACTGACACTACTGAGCAGCCTGCTCTTTGCAGGTACCGCACTCACCACCACTGGCGCGCAGGCGGCAGGTGAACTCAACCTGATTTGCTCGGCCGATGTGGTCATCTGCGAACAGATGAAGGGCGATTTCGAAAAGTCTCATGACATCAAGGTCAACATGGTTCGCCTGTCTTCGGGTGAAACCTATGCCAAGGTTCGTGCTGAATCACGTAACCCCAAGACCGACATCTGGTGGGCAGGCACAGGGGATCCCCATATGCAGGCGGCATCTGAGAACCTGACACTCGAATACAAGTCGCCAATGCTTGACCAGTTGCAGGACTGGGCGGTGAAGCAGGCCGAAAGCACCGATTACAAGACAGTTGGCGTTTATGCCGGTGCATTGGGCTGGGGTTACAACACCGAAATCTTCAAGTCCAAAGGATACAAGGAACCATTGTGCTGGGCCGACCTGCTGGCACCAGAATTGAAGGGTGAAATCCAGATTGCCAACCCGAATTCTTCGGGTACGGCTTACACTGCACTGGCTTCTCTGGTGCAGATCATGGGGGAAGATCAGGCCATTGATTATCTGAAAAAGCTCAACGCCAATGTCTCGCAATATACCAAGTCCGGCTCTGCACCTGTGAAGGCTGCGGCCCGTGGCGAAACCGCACTTGGGATCGTCTTCATGCATGATGCTGTTGCACAGACGGCAGAAGGGTTCCCCGTCAAGTCGGTCGCGCCATGTGAAGGCACCGGTTACGAGATCGGCTCCATGTCGATCATCAAGGGTGCCCGCAATCTCGACAATGCAAAGATCTGGTATGACTGGGCGCTGCAGGCCGATGTCCAGTCTCGCATGAAAGATGCCAAGTCCTTCCAGCTGCCATCCAACAAAACAGCAGAAGTGCCAAAAGAGGCGCCGAAGTTCGAAGACATCAAGATGATTGACTACGACTTCAAGACCTTTGGCGACCCTGCCAAGCGCAAGGCCCTGCTGGAACGTTGGGATCGTGAAGTCGGCGCTGTCGCCAACTGATCCAGGACCAGTTGACCGGTATCCGGGCCAAGGGCTGCGGATACCGGTCACCCATTTCTCCGCATGAAAATAGCGAGGTCGGCCATGACGCGTGGCAATCGCAGGCTGGACATTGTCCTGATCCTTGGGGCGTTGGCCCTTTTTCTTCTCCCCTGGTATCGCATCGAAGGTGGCTTCTTCAGTTTTCGTTGGGTGTCTGAATTTTTCTCTTCGGCCAGCAATGCGCCCGCGGTGCTGCAGATTTTCCTCTACGGTAAACCATGGCTGATCGGTGTCGCCGTGTTCTTCCTTGCTGGATGTGCTGTTCGACCCATCGCTGACCCGATGCGACGCGGCAAGCTTCTGGCATGGATCGGTGCGGCAGGGCTGTTTTTCCTCTGCCTTCAGGGCCTGGCAATTGGCTTTACCGGTTGGACCTGGTCTGTCAGCGAAAACCTGTTTGGCGTATTGGCAGATGGTCAGGCATCGCTTGGTGCCGGTGCCGTTACCCTGTCTCTGGTTTTCGTGCTGTTTTTTGCGTTTGGCCTTGCCGAGCGTGGGGTGATGAAGGGTGACGCCTTTGTCGTCGGATCGATTTCCGTACTGGTCTTCCTGGTTGCGGTTTTTGTGTTCTATCCGATTGGCAGCATGCTGATCGCCTCGGTTCAGGACTTTGACGGTTCGTTTAATGCCGATGGTTTTGTCCGCAACATGCAGGATCCGGGCATCTGGAGCCTTGGTTGCGTGATTGGCGAAACACGTTGTGGTGTGGCCTGGCGCACGCTGTTTCTGGCGGTGATGACGGCGACTGGCTCGACGGTGCTCGGGCTTGGTTTTGCGCTGGTTGCCACCCGCACCCGTTTTCCTTTCAAGAAGGGCCTGCGCCTTTTGACGGTTTTGCCGATCATCACGCCACCCTTTGTTATCGGTCTGGCTTTGACGCTGTTGTTCGGCCGCGCCGGTGTCGTTACGCAGGGCTTGTCTGATCTGTTCGGGATCGAACCCGGCCGTTGGCTTTATGGTTTGACCGGTATCTGGATTGCCCAGGTTCTGTCCTTTACGCCAATTTCCTTCCTTGTGTTGATTGGTGTGGTCGAAGGTGTCAGCCCTTCCATGGAAGAGGCATCACAGACACTGCGCGCCGATCGCTGGCGTACCTTTTGGCGGGTTTCCTTGCCGCTGATGAAGCCGGGTCTCGCCAATGCCTTTCTGATTGGTTTCATTGAAAGCATGGCGGATTTTGGAAATCCGCTGGTGCTGGGTGGCAGCCACGGCGTGCTGTCGACGGAAATCTTCTTTGCTGTTGTCGGTTCTCAAAATGATCCGTCACGTGCTGCCGTCCTTGCCATCATTCTGTTGTGTTTCACGCTTTCGGCGTTCCTTGCCCAGCGCTTCTGGCTGGCGGGCAAGAATTTTGCGACCGTGACGGGCAAGGGTGATAGCGGTGCACATATTGCCTTGCCGCGCGGTCTTTCGATTGGCGTTCATGCGATTGTCGTGCCGTGGATGCTGTTCACCATCGTCGTTTACGGTATGATCCTGGTCGGCGGTTTCGTGAAAACCTGGGGTCTCGATAACTCTCTGACTTTTGACCATTATATCAGGGCGTTTTCGGTCAGCATCAGCAATGGCTCGATTGCCTGGACGGGTGTTGCCTGGAACTCGTTCTGGACAACAATGGAGATCGCACTCATTTCCGCGCCGTTGACAGCTGCCGTGGGCCTGTTGACCGCCTATATCATCGTTCGGCAGAAATTTGCCGGCCGGAATGTCTTTGAGTTTGCGCTGATGATGAGCTTTGCCATTCCCGGCACGGTTATAGGTGTCAGCTATATCATGGCTTTCAACCTGCCGCCGCTTGAGATGACCGGTTCGGCACTGATCCTGATTGCCTGCTTTGTGTTCCGCAACATGCCGGTTGGCGTGCGCGGCGGCATTGCGGCCATGAGCCAGCTCGACAAGAGCCTCGATGAAGCGTCGTTGACGCTGCGGGCCGACAGTTTCCGCACGATCAGAAAGGTGATCCTGCCTCTGCTGCGTCCGGCGATCACGGCCGCACTTGTCTACTCGTTCGTGCGTGCGATCACCTCGATCAGCGCCGTCATCTTCCTCGTCAGCGCCCAATACAACATGGCAACGTCTTACATTGTCGGCCTTGTTGAAAACGGCGAATATGGCGTGGCCATTGCTTATTCCTCCATGCTGATCGTGGTGATGATTACCGTCATTGCCGGTTTCCAGCTCCTTGTCGGCGAGCGCCGACTGCGTCGTGAAAATCGCGTCGCGGGCCAACAGTCAGCATCTTCCGTTCCTCTCTCTCAGGAGAAAACCGCATGATTTCCGTAAAACCCGGTTCCGTGACGTTCCAGAACGTTCGAAAAGACTTTGGTGCCTTCACCGCCATTGCCGACCTGTCTCTGACCATCGAACCCGGCACGTTGGTGACCTTGCTCGGGCCATCAGGTTGCGGCAAAACCACGACGCTTCGCATGCTTGCGGGGCTCGAACATCCCACCGCCGGGCGTATCCTGATTGGCGGCAAGGATGTGACCATGTTGCCAGCCAATGAACGTGACGTGTCCATGGTGTTTCAGTCCTATGCGCTGTTTCCGCACATGACCTCGCTCGACAATGTTGCCTATGGTTTGCAATATTCCGGGCTGAGCAAGGCGGAATCGCGTGAAAAGGCTGAAGAAGGCCTGAAGCTCGTTGGCCTTGCGGGCATGGGCCATCGCTTGCCGGCAGAGCTGTCCGGTGGCCAGCAGCAGCGTGTGGCTGTCGCCCGCGCACTGGTGCTGGAACCGCAGGTCTTGCTTCTGGATGAGCCACTTTCCAACCTTGATGCGCGTCTGCGCCGTCGTGTGCGCACTGAAATCCGCGAATTGCAGCAGCGCCTTGGATTTACTGCGGTTTATGTGACTCACGATCAGGATGAGGCCTTGGCGGTCTCCGACCGAATTATCGTGATGAAGGATGGCGAGATTGCCCAGTCCGGTACGCCACGTGAACTTTATGAGGCGCCGGCATCGCCGTTTATCGCCGATTTCATGGGCGAGGCAAATGTCATTGGCTGTGAGGTGGTGAGCATCGAGGGTGCCGATGCGGTGATCCGCGTTGGTGGTGTCGACCACCGCATACCGGCGCGCAATGCCAAGCCCGGTTCGGCAAAGCTCGCCGTGCGACCGGGGTCGATTTCCATCGGTCAACCGGGCGGGCAGGGGCTGGCTGGCCGCGTGCTGCACAGTGCCTATCTTGGCGGCCACGTGGAATATGAGGTCAAGACCGATGTCGGAACCTTGTTCATCATCGACCATGCCGTTGAGACCAATCTGCCAACCTCAAGCGATGTGACATTGGGTTTCAAAAATCGCGGCATTGCCTTGATCCAAGGCTGAACAACCACTGAAAGACGACAGGATTTATGAGATGACGATGCATGATATTGGCCTTCAACAGCGTTTTGAACTGGCGAAGGCTCTGGCGGAAGAGGCGGGCGCCATGGCGTTCGATTACTTCGACAGGCGCGATACTCTGGTGATTGAAACCAAACGTGACCTTCAGGACGTGGTGTCGATTGCCGACCGTAATGTCGAGACATTTTTGCGCGAGCGTGTGCTGGCGGCAATTCCCGAAGACAGCTTTTTAGGTGAGGAATTTGGCCTACAGGACGGCACATCCGGTTACACATGGGTGGTTGATCCCATTGACGGAACGGCACCTTTTGTCAGCGGCATGCCAAGCTGGTGTGTCTCGATTGCAGTGCTGCATCGCGGTTTACCTGTCATCGGTGTTATCAAGGTGCCGTGCGCCAATGAAATCTACGCTGCAGCGGAGGGAGTGGGTGCAACGCTCAACGGCAAGACATTGAAGCTTGACGCCAGCCGCACGGTGCAGAATTCCATGACGGGTATCAGCTCCAACACTCTGGCGGCACCCGAACAGGTCGGCTCCATCATCACCGACCTTTTGGCGCGGGGCGGCAGCTTCATTCGGAACGGTTCAGGTGCGCTGATGCTCGCTTATGTCGCTGCAGGACGTCTGGTCGGTTATTACGAACCCTATATGCGCGCCTGGGACTGCATGGCGGGTTTCTGCCTTATCAAGGAAGCTGGCGGCCGGTTCATGGCCTTTCCCGGCGAGGGCAAGGCATTCCTGGACGCGCATCCGGTTTTGGCCGGAAATATTTCGGCCTATGATGAGCTGATGGCAATTCACGATGCTTCTCTCGCACGTCCGATTGCAGCCTCTGCCTGAGGCAACGGAAAGGACGTCGTTTTCCCCAAAAGAATGACGACGTCCACACCGGAGGGCTGCTTGCAATCAATGAACACGTGTGCAATATTGCACGCGTGTTCAAATCATTTGATGGTGATCTCGTGGAAAACTTGCATTACGCCGATACGCTTCAGGCTCGCGCCGACCTTTGCCGTGCGGTTATCCGCTCTGCCGGAGAGCTGGTTTTGAAAGGTTTTTACGGCGAGGCCGAGCGCAGCATTTCGATGAAAGGTCCGCAGGATTTTCTGACTGTGACGGATGCAGCTTCCGAGGCGCATATTCGCAGCACGATTGCCAAGCATTTTCCGCAAGATACTTTCTTTGGCGAAGAGGGTGGCGGCGAAATCGGTGCAAAGGTCTGGGTTGTCGATCCCGTTGATGGCACGGCCAATTTCGCGCGGGGTATCCCGCATTTCTGCATCTCGATTGCCTATGTCGAGAATGGCCGCACGGAAATCGGTGCCATCTATAATCCGGCTCTCGACGAGCTTTATTTTGCCTGCCGTGGAGAGGGTGCAACGCTGAATGGCAAGCCCATTCTGGCATCGACAACAAGCAGTTTTGATGCCGCCTCGATAGAAATGGGCTGGTCAACGCGGGTTACCAATGAAACCTATCTCGGTGTTGTCAAAAATCTGCTCGATATGGGCACTAACGTGCGCCGCGCAGGGTCAGGCGCACTTGCGCTTGCCTATGTCGCTGACGGCCGTTCGGACGGTTATGTCGAACTGCACATGAACTCCTGGGATTGCCTTGCAGGTCTGTTGCTGGTCAGCGAGGCAGGGGGCGATATCTGCCCGTTTTTCGAAATCGGCAGTCTGCGGGATGGTGGGGCGGTGCTGGCTGCGGCGCGTGGTGTCGCAGCTGGCGTCAGCC
>NZ_DAMDBP010000037.1:0-45008 GCF_032092815.1 Agrobacterium sp.
TTGAGGCGGGTGGACTCTTCGTTCATGTCGGCGTCAACCAGACGGCCGATACCGCTTTCGAGGGAGTCGCTCAGCTTGGAGATGAAGTCTTCCTGCAGATCGATACGCATGGAGATCGAACCGAGTTCAGCACCGGCGCTTGTCATTGATGTCAGAGCGTTTTCAACCATCGTCAGAGCGTCCGACAGATAGTTTGCCGAAGTGTTCGTGACGTCGAGTGTGATAACGGATGCCGTGCCACTGCCAACAGTACCGCTGTTGCCGAGAATACCGGATGTCGTAACCAAAGCGCCGGAAGTGTTGGTGCCGAACAGAACGTTGGCGTCTGTGCCAGTGCTCATTACGTATTCGGTCTTCTTGACAGATACGCCGCCATTGCTGTCACGAACGAAGCCGGAAACAACCGACTCGGTGCCAGAACCAGCAATCAGGTTCTTGCCGGAGAAGGAAGCAGATTCAGCAATCGACTTCAGCTGTTCCTGCAGCTGGGTGATTTCTTCCTGAACCTTTTTGCTGTCTACGGAGCCTTCTTGGGCCGTAACGAGCTTCTTCTTGATTTCCTTGACGACTTCGATAGCGGATTCCATACCGGAATAAGCTGTGTCGACCTTCGCGGCGCCAAGACCGATAGCATCTTCAACAGCGGAAAGTGCACCATTGTCAGAACGCATGGTTGTTGCGATCGACCAGTAAGCAGCGTTGTCAGAAGCCTGAGAAACGCGCTGGCCTGTAGAAATGTTGTTCTGGGTGTTTTCGAGGTTGCTGTTGATAGAACGCAGAGTCTGCAGAGCGGACATCGCGGAAACGTTGGTCAGAATGCTAGCCATAATAGAATTGTCCCTTGTTACAAAATACAGATTGGGGACATACCGGACTTAAATACTTACCGGTCCACAGCAGTTATACATCATGCTACTCGGTTTTTCTATTTACTCAGAAGAACCAAACCTGCTGTGTGTGGAAGTAATTTGGCAGCCAAATCTTGCCGAGTTATTAAAATTTGAACTAAATGCAGCCCACGCATTCTTTATGGTTATCAATTGGTAAACAGTTAATCACACCCGCCACAGGCAAGCTTCATGGTGGAAACTAGAGGGAATCGCCCGTCTATTTAAGAAGCATCGCTTCATCGGAGTCCTGAACGTGAATATCAATTCAAGTTTCCTCACCGCAAACCAAGAGTACCAGAAAGGCAACTATATCGGTGCCTTGCATGTGTTGAATGGATTGTTGGACACGCGGCAGGATACACGGACTTATGCGCTGCTGGGACGGACATTCCTCAAGCTGGATATGAAGGAAGAAGCGGCTTCCGCTTTTGCACTTGCCGGCAATGCCGGTGGCACGGATGCCGAGAGATATCTGCACAATGCGATGATGCTGCATTTCGAATGCGGCAATGAAGATGACGCTCTCGTGCTTGCCAAGAAATTCCTGAACAAGGCGCACAAGGATGCCGATGTTGCCTTTGTCATGGCATCCATTTTCATCAAGCGTGGCCAGAAGGACATTCTGGGTGCTTTGAGAAAGCCGCTGATTGAAAGCGGAAAGCCCGACCATCTGGCGCTGGCACTGCACCTGCTGGTCGATGCCCCGCATGATGAAGACAACTTCAAGACAATCCGCCGTACGCTCAAGCTGTTCCCGGACAATCAGGGTGTGCGTCTGCTGCATCTCATTCATTCGCGTGAATTTTGCGAATTTGAATCGATGCGCAAACACCAGCCGATCCTGGACGCCGAGATTGCCGGCGGCAACCTCGAGATCATCAAGGCAGGCAGCCCGTTCTACAGCCTGATGTGGTGTGGTGATGAAAAGCTGAACCAGATCGCAGCCATGGCAACCCGTGCCTATGCGCCCGGCACGCCGGAGCGTCGCCGTGCAAGACCGCACGCCTGGTCGAATGAAAAAATCCGTGTTGGTTATCTGTCCTACGATCTGTGGGATGCGCATGCGACCATGAAGCTTTTGCGCAACGTGCTTGAGCGTCATGACCGCGAGCGTTTCGAAATCACCCTGTTCTGCTACACGCCGGAAGACCATCTCGGTTACAATCAGACGGATCGTAGCGCCTGGGGCAACGTCGTACGTATCGTTGATATGAACGATCAGGAAGCCGCCGAAACCATTCGTGCGCACAACATCGACGTTCTGGTTGACCTCAAGGGCCACACCAAGGGCAACCGCACCCAGATCATGAACCAGGAAACCGCGCCGGTTCATGTGTCATGGCTCGGCTTCCCCGGCACATCGATCAATCTGGATATCGACTATATTATCGGCGACCGCTTCGTGCTGCCGGAATATTCCAAGCCGTATTTCTACGAAAAATTCTGCCGGCTGCCAGACACCTACCAGCCGAACGATCCGGTGCATCGCCCAGCACCACGTGGCGCAACACGCAAGGACTTCGGCCTGCCGGAAGATGCCTTCATCTTCGCGTCGTTCAACGCCAACCGTAAGATCACCGCGGAATATATCGAAATCTGGGGCAGCATTCTCGAGCGCTGCAAAAACAGCCTGCTGTGGATCATGGTCGACAATGACCGCGCCCGCACCAATATCCTAAAGGAAATGGACAGACGCGGCATTTCTGCCAAGCGCGTGCTGTTCTCGCCGAAGGTCAGCTATGAGGAGCACCTCAACCGTCTGAATCTGGCGGATGTCGGTCTTGATACGTTCCCGGTTAACGGTCACACCACCACCTCGGAACAGCTGTGGGCTGGTCTGCCGGTTCTGACCCGCGTTGGTACCAACTTCGCATCGCGCGTCAGTGAAAGCCTGCTTCACGCGATCGGTCTTCCGGAACTGGTGGCTGAGGACGATGCCGACTATCTGGAAAAGGCCGTCGAGCTTTATGAAAACCGTCAGAAGGCTGCGGAGTTCAAGCAGCGTCTGGACGACAATCGTTTTGTTGCCCCGCTGTTTGATGCCGAGCGTTTCTGCCTGCATCTGGAACGTGCCTATGAAATGATGGTGGAAGAGGCCAAGGCTGGCCGTACACCCGATCACTTCGACGTTCCGGCACTGCCAGCACGCGAAGGCAATTTCGCGCCTCAGCCAAAAGACTGAGGCGGTCAGTCAGAAACAAAAAACTGCCGGGGAGACCCGGCAGTTTTTTATGTCCGTTATCAAATGAAATGTCTGAAGGGACGGCGAGGTGGGCGGTCGCGCTACACTTGGCAATTCACCGCCTTACCGATCATACCTCCGGCGTGGCTGCCTCGAAGGGATTGCCGGACGCGAAGTATGGCACAACCACGCTATCAAAGGCTTTCAGTGCGGCACCGATTGCCTGATGCATGTCGAGATAACGATAGGTGCCGAGACGCCCTCCGAAATGAATGTTCTTTTCCAGCGCCGCCCGTTGTTTGTAGCGCAGGAACAGTTCCTTGTCGTTTCGGGTGTCGATCGGGTAATAGGGCTCGTCCTGGCGCTGCGCAAAACGTGAATATTCCCGCACGATCACGGTCTTTTCGCTCTGGTACTGCCGTTCCGGATTGAAATGACGAAACTCCAGAATACGGGTGTAAGGAATGTCCTCATCGGCATAATTCATTACCGCCGTGCCTTGGAAGTCACCGATGTTGAGCGTTTCCTGTTCGAAATCGATGGTGCGCCATCCCAGTTCGCCTTCGCTGTAATCGAAATATCGGTCGATCGGGCCGGTATAGATGATCGGCACGCCAGCGGGCAGTGAACCCTTCACTGCAAAGAAATCGGTATTCAAAAGCAACTGTATACGCGGATTGTCGAGCATGCGCTGGAAGATCGCCGTGTAACCATCGGTCGGCAAACCTTCATAGGGATCGTTGAAATAACGGTTGTCGAAATTGTAGCGCACGGGCAGGCGGGTAATGATGCTGGCCGGCAGGTCACGCGGGCTGGTTTGCCACTGCTTGGCGGTATATCCCTTGATGAAGGCATCGTAGAGTGGACGGCCAATCAGCGATATAGCCTTTTCCTCGAGGTTTTCCGGCTGACGATCACCCAACTCTGCTGCCTGCGCGCTAACAAGCGCCCTTGCTTCGGCAGGCGACATGCGTTTGCCAAAAAACTGGCAGATGGTGCCAAGATTGATCGGCATCGCATAAACCTGATCCTGATAGGTCGAATAAACGCGGTGTCGGTAGTCGGTAAATGATGTGAAGCGGTTGAGATAATTCCACACGTTCGCATTCGGCGTGTGGAAAAGATGTGCGCCGTATTTATGCACTTCAATGCCAGTTTCCTGGTCAAACTCGCTATAGGCGTTGCCACCGATGTGGCTGCGCCGGTCGATGATCAGAACATTCTTGCCAAATTCGTTGCTAGCCCGCTCGGCAATTGTGGCACCGTAAAATCCGGCGCCGACAATGATGAGGTCGACATTCTGAAAATCATGCATGGTATCTGCTTGCCTGTGTCAAAAGGTCATTCAGCCGTCGATAACCGTCAACACTGCGGTGTCTGGCAGTTTACCCGTGGCATGTCGAGCTTTTGTCAGGCTTGCGACGGGCATTTGTCGCGCCAAACAAAAGCCCCGCCCACCCGGTGATGGGTGAACGGGGCTTGTCTTTGATTGGTCAGCGATGCGGATCAGGCTTTGAAGCCGTACTGGATCGCGTGATAGGCAGACACAACCGCTGCCACCTGTCCGGCATCCAGCGCATCGATCTGCGTTGTGGTGATTGCCTGCAATTGGGCGGTCGACAGGCTGGAAATATCGCCAGTCGACAGGCCGGCAATGGCCGCCGTGCTGATCGCCGCAATATCGGCTGTCGAGAAGGTGGCGATGTCAGTTGTTTTCAGCGCTGCAATCTGTGCCGAGCTGAGACCAGCCACCTGTTGTGGTGTCAGCGCCTCAACCTGTGCCGTGTTGAGCGTGCCGATCTGCGCCGTTGTCAGGCCGATAATCGCCTTCGGGCTGATCGCCATGATCTGTTCGGTCGAGAACTGCGCGATGTTTGCCGTACCAAGGGCTGCCACCTGAATGGCGTTCAGGGCGGCGATCTGGTCGGTTTTCAGCGCACCGATCTGCGCCGATGTCACGGACGAAAGCTGCAGATAGGTCAGCACCGACATCTGTTCGGTGGTCAGGGCGGCGACATGTTCATTCGACAGTGAAGCAATTGTCGCTGTTGACAGGCCCGAAATCGCAGCCGAACTGATGGCGGCGATATCGCCCGTCGACAGAACCGAGATGCTTGCGCTGGAGAGCGCCGCAACCTGCGAAGCGGTCAGCGCGGCGATCTGGGTCGAAGACAAGGCGTCGATCTGTCCGGTAGACATCGCAACGATCTGAGATGCGGTCAGGCCGGAAATCGCAGCCGCACTCAACGACGCGACCTGTTCATTGGTCAGCGCAGCAATGGTGGAGGTGGACAGACCGGCAATCGCACCAGCGCTGATCGCGCCCATATCCGCCGTCGAGAATGTCGCGAGCTTTTCTTTCGAAATGGCACCCATCTGCGATGCCGTCAATGCGCTGATCTGTGTCGAAGACAGAGCCGCAACCTGATCGGAGGACAGAGCCGCGATATTGGCAGAGGTCAGGCCGGGTATGGCATTGGAGCTGATGGCTGCAATATCCGCCGTCGAAAACGCTGCCAGATGGTCGCTCGACAGGGCTTTGACCTGCGTCGAAGTCAGCGCATTGATCTGCGTCGAGGACAGGGCATCAATCTGTTCGGTGGTCAGGGTCGAGACCTGTGCCGAGCTCAGGGATGCAATCTGTGCCGTTGTCAGAGCGGCGATCTGATCATTTTTCAGCTTCGCGGTATTGGCGGTGGAAAGACCCGGTATGGCAGTTGAGCTGATGGCGGCAATATCTTCAGTCGAGAAGGTCGCCAGAGTATCGCTGGACAAGGCGCCGATTTGTGTCGATCCCATCGCTGCGATCTGCGTTGGTGTCAAGGCCTCGGCCTGCGCGGTGGAAAGCGCTGCAATCTGCGCCGTTGTCAGGCCCGGAATGGCACCCGTTCCCAGCGCAACAACCTGATCTGTGGAGAGAACCGCGATATTGGCGGTCGAAAGTGCCTTGATCTGCGTCGAGCTGAGCGCTGCCAGCTGACCGGAGGACAGCGTGCTGACCTGACTGCTGGTCAAGGCCGCGATCTGCGATGAATTCAATGCTGCAATCTGTGCCGATGTCAGTGCTGCAATTTGTTCGCTTGAAAGCACAGCCACGTTGCCAGTCGACAGACCGGGGATGGCTGTCGTGCTGATCGAGGCGATGTCGGCCGTTGAGAACGTCGCGATATCGTCTGGTGACAGTGAGTTGATCTGTGCCGAACTCATCACCGCAACGACGGTCGATGTCAGGGCCTCGGCCTGTGCGGTTGATAGCGAGGCAATCTGCGTCGTGGTCAGGCCCGGAATGGCAGATGAACTCAAGGCGGCAATCTGCGCAGGCGAAAGAACGGAGATGCCGTCCGTCGAAAGTGCCTTGATCTGCGTTGAGGTCAGCGCCCCGATCTGTGACGAAGACAGCGTTGTTAGCTGGCTGGTCGTCAGTGCGCCAACCTGCGTGGAGGTCATGGCCGCTACCTGCGCCGTCAGCAGCGCTTCAATCTGTTCGTTTGACAGTGAAGCGACATTGCCTGTCGAGAGACCTGCAATGGCCGAGGCATTGATCGCTGCAATGTCATCGGTTGAGAAAACCGCCAGCTTTTCTTTCGACAGAGCCGCAATCTGGCTGGAAGCAAGCGCTGCCACCTGCGTCGAGCTCAGTGCTTCGGCCTGAACGATTGAGAGCGCTGCAATCTGTGTTGTTGTCAGGCCTGGAATAGCCTTGGTGTTCAGCGAGGCGATCTGGTCCGCGGAGAGGCCCGCCAGCGTGTCGCTGGACAGCACCTTTACCTGCGCGGAGCCAAGTGCGTTGATCTGGGCGGTTGAAAGCGCCGACACCTGTGCAGCGGACAGGGCATTGATCTGCGTCGAACTGAGGGCTGCGACCTGAGCCGTTGTCAGTGCTGCCAATTGTTCGCTGTTCAGCTGGGCAACATGCGATGTTGACAGGCCGGCAATGGCGCTGGAGTTGATGGCCGCAATGTCTTCGGTTGAGAAAGTCGCGAGCTTCTCCGTGGTAAGAGCCGCCAGCTGCGCCGATCCGAGTGCAGCCACCTGCGCGGCCACCAGTGCTTCAGCCTGCTCGTTCGACAAGGCCGAAATCTGCCCGGTTGAAAGGCCCGGAATGGCCTTGGCGTTGAATGCCGCAATCTGGTCCGGGGTCAGCGACGAGATGCTGTCATTGGCGAGGGCTTTGACCTGCGTGGAGTTCAGCGCATTGATCTGCGCCGTGCTCAAGGCAGCCAGCTGGCGTGTCGACAGGGCCGCAACCTGTGTCGAACCGAGGGCCGCGATCTGGGCACTGGTCAAAGCCGACACATGTTCATCGGTCAGCGATGCCATGTTCGATGTCGTGATGCCGGTGATGGCGCCGGTATTGATGGCGGCAATATCCTCAGTCGAGAATGTGGCCAGTTTTTCCTTTGAAAGGGCTGCCAGCTGGTTCGAGCTGAGCGCGGCCACCTGTGCGGAGGTCAGGGCCTCGGCCTGGCCAGTTGAAAGAGCGGCAATCTGGGCCGTGGTGAGGCCTGCAATCGCCTTGGTGTTGAGCGCCTCGACCTGCGATGGCGTCAGGGACGCGATCCGGTCGGTCGACAACACAGCGACCTGGGCGGAGGTCAGCGCCGACAACTGGCTTGTCGAGAGCGAGCCGAATTGCGACGGGGTCAGCGCGGTTATCTGTGTCGTTTTCAGCGCCGCAATCTGTGTGCTGCTCAGCACGGAAACCTGTTCCGCGCTCAGCGCTGCAAGATTGCCGGTGGAAAGACCGGCCAGTGCCGTCGAACTGATCGAGGCAATATCGGCCGTTGAGAATGTTGCCAGATCTTCGGTGGATAGAACTGCAATTTGCGCCGAGCTGAGAGCCGCAACCTGAAGAGATGTCAACGCTTCAACCTGGACTGTCGAAAGCGTATCGACCTGAGCTGTCGAAAGGCCGGCAACCGTCTTGGTGTTCAACGCCGCGATCTGATCGGTGGAGAGCGCCGAAATCATGCTGTTCGACCAGCTCGCGATCTGGGTCGAGCTGAGCGCGCTGACCTGGGATGTCGATAGAGCCGCGATCTGATCCGTCGAAAGGGCTGTAATCTGCGCGGAAGTGAGCGCCGCAATCTGCGTTGTCTTGAGCGACGAAATCTGTTCCGAGCTCAAGGCTGCCATGTTGGCCGATGACAGGCCAGCCAAACCGGAGGTGCTGATGGCGGCAATATCTGCGGTCGAGAATGTTGCGAGATCCTCGGCAGACAGGGCTGCAATCTGCGCGGATGTCATGCTGCCGACCAGTGCCGATGTCAAAGCCTCAGCCTGAGCGGTTGAAAGCGATGCGATCTGCGTCGAGCTGAAGCCTGAAATGGCCTTGGTGTTCAGGGCGGCAATCTGGTCGGTCGACAAGGCACTGATTTTGTCAGTGGCCAGTGCCGCAAGCTGTGCAGAACCCAGCGCATTGATCTGTGCCGTGCCAAGCGCGAAAAGCTGGTCGGAGGACAGAGCCGCCATCTGGCTTGAGCTGAGGCCCGGCAGCGCCTTGGTAGTCAGTGCTGCGACCTGGTCTGTGCCAAGCGTGGTGATGGCTTCGGTTGACAGTGCCTTGATCTGTGTCGAGCTGAAGGACGCCACCTGAGAGGATGACAGGGCGGCAAGCTGACCTGTCGTCAACGCGGCCATCTGTTTTGTATTGAGTGCGGCAACCTGGCTGGTCTTCAGAGCAGCAATCTGCTCGGAACTCAGCGCGGTAATGCTGTCGGTGGAGAGGCCTGTAACCGCAGATGTGCTCAGCGCAGCAATTTCCGCTGTCGTGAATTTTGTCAGATATTCGCCCGGCAACACCGCAACCTGCACCGATGTCAGGTTTGCAATTTGTGCGGAATTGAGTGCCTCGGCCTGAGCCGCAGACAGGGCGACAATCTGTGCAGTTGTCAGACCCGAAATGGCCTTGGAATTAAGCGCTGTAACCTGGTCAGCCGTCAGAGCGGCAATGCTGTCGGTCGACAGCGCCTTGGTCTGCGCAGAGGTGAGTGCCGCGATCTGAGCGGTTGAAAGCGCTTCAACCTGATCGGAACCGAGTGCCGCGACCTGCGTCGATGTCAGTGCCGCGACCTGCGTTGTTTTCAACGCGGCAAGATGCTCAGAGCTGAGACTTGCAACGGCAGATGTCGACAGGCCTGAAATAGCTGATGTGCTGAGGGCGGCGATTTCCGCCGTGGTGAAGGTTGCCAGATATTCGCCGGTGAAAGCTGCGGCCTGTGCCGCGGTCAGCGCTGCAATCTGGGTGGATGTCAAGGCGGCGGCCTGCGCCGTCGACAGGGCCTGAATCTGGGTGCTTGTCAGGCCCGTCACGGATTTTGCGGCCAATGCCGTAACTTGGTCAGTGCCCAGCGCGGCAATGTTTTCTGTTGTCAGGGCCTTGAGCTGGGCAGAACTCAAGGCTGCAATCTGGGCGGTGGACAGTGCCTCGATCTGTTGCGCGGTCAGCGCTGCAATCTGTGTTGTTTTCAACACCGCAATCTGTGTCGTCTTCAGGGCTGCGGTATGGGCCGTGCTCAATGCTGCAAGTGCATCTGTCGACAGGCCAGAGATCGCAGAGGTGCTGAGTGCAGCGATTTCTGCCGTGGTGAATTTTGCCAGATATTCCCCTGACAGGGCAACCGTCTGCGCGCTGGTCAGAGATGCGATCTGCGCCACATTCAGTGCTTCAACCTGCGCCGTGGTCAGTGCCTTTATCTGGGTGGAAGACAGGCCCGCAATGGCTTTGGTGGCAAGGGCGGCGATTTGGTCGGTCGACAAGGCTCCCAGGCTTTCAGTGGTAATCGCCTTGACCTGTGCCGAGGTCAGCGATGCCACCTGCGCCGTGGTCAATGCGCCAAGCTGCGCTGAACTCAGGGCGGTGACTTGCGCCGTTGTCAATGACGCCACCTGCAAGGTGGTCATGGCAGCCGTTTGCGCGGTCGAAAGCGCATGCAACTGATCCGTCGTAAAACCCGGTGTGGCCTTGTAGCTGAGGGCTGCCAGCTGATCGGTGGACAGGGCAGCCACGCTTTGGGTGGACAGGGCACGGACCTGTGTCGAGGTAAGAGCCGCGATCTGTGTCGAGGACAAGGCAGAGACCTGGCTGGAGGTCAATGCGCCAACCTGCACAGCGCTGAGTGCCGTTACCTGGTTTTTCTTCAAGGCGGCCAGTTGATCGGTTGTCAGCGCGGCAATGTTGGCGGTCGACAGACCCAAAATGGCTGAGGTGCTGATGGCCGCGATGTCTGCGGTCGAGAACGTCGCCAACCCTTCCTTGGACAGTGCGGCCATCTGTGCCGATGTCAGCCCCGCAACCTGCGTAGAGGTCAAGGCTTCCGCTTGCGTGGTGGAGAAGGCTGCAATCTGCTCGACGGTCAGGCCCGGAATGGCCTTGGCGCTGAGTGCGGCGATCTGCGTGCCGGACAGCGCCTTGACGCTGTCGGTTGACAGAACCTTGATCTGCGCGGAGCTGAATGCCGCCACCTGCGTGGTAGAAAGCGCGGCGAGTTGAGTGGAATTGAGCGTTGCGATCTGCGTGGTTTTCAGAACGGCGATCTGATTTGTCTTAAGCGCTGCAACCTGTTCGGCACTCAAGGCCGCAATATTGCCGGTAGACAGGCTGGCAATGGCGGATGTGCTGAGAGAGGCAATTTCCGCCGGCGTGAACGTTGCAATGTCCTCGCTCGACAGGCTGGCAACCTGGCTGGCCGTCAGGGCGGCAATCTGTGTAGAGGTCAGGGCGCTGATCTGGATGGAGTCCAGCGCAACGATCTGCTGGGTGTTGAGCGCTGCGACCTGGGCGGTTGCAAGGCTTTCGATCTTGTCGGTGGACAGGATGGCCAACTGATCAAGCGTCAGGCCAACGATTGCCGCGGCCGAGATCGCCTTGACCTGTTCGTTCGAAAACACCGCAAGGTCTTCGGTTTCCAGCGCCGAAATCTGGGTCGAGGATAGCGCCTTGATCTGCGTAGTCGACAGGGCGGCAATATCATCTGTTTTTAAGGCTGCGATCTCGGCAGTCGAGAGCAACTTGATCTGGCTGACGGTCAGTGAAGAAATATTCGAAATCATAAACGAAGCCTTTTGATGTATCTCACCGCTAGAGGTGCTGCTCTTTCAGGCCACGAAAGAAAATCCCGCCACAGAAACCATCATGATCGTGATTTTGGCAGGCAATCATCCCCACCGTTCGTCCAGCCCGAAAAAGCATGCGATTTGACACCTGCACACTGCCGCGATTAATGCGCACACATGCTTGCCTGAGGCTGATCTGGGGTGGTCACTGAAACCCACGGTTTTATTTTACACTGGCATGGTTCCGGTGCTCTGATCATGTCTGCAAATGCAAATTACCGGCTGGCGTTTTGCGCCAACCGGCAAGTCATATTCATGCAATGACAGGTGTTATCGTGCCTGTGGTGCCGGCCACAAACGGCCATCGCGGATCAGCGGGCTGTAGTCGTCGCGTGATGCCAGCTTTTCCAGATAGCGGTTTTTGAGGCTTTCCTCGTCTTCGAACTCGACATGCTGCGACAGGATTTCGCTGCCAACTTCATAGTAGATATCAAGGTTGGTGAGTTCAGGCACTGGTGTTTCACCGCGCTCGCTCTCGCCCTGCATCTGCCAGAACAGGTCTTCCAGGCGACGGGCAAGCGCCGGCATGTCCCGCAACACACTTGCCTCGCGCTGTTCCTGTAATGATGCCCTGACGTCCGCAAGGCTCTTGCGATCATGGGCAAAGGCGATGGCGCGTGCGACGTAGTCATCCGGGGAAGTGCAGGCCAGTTGTGGCACACCAGCCGCATGAATGATGCTGGTGCAGAAACGGGCGGCAAAGGTTTTGCCTGGTATCGTCAGAACCGGCAGCCCCATGGTGATGGCATCGGCAGCAGTGGAGTGCGCGCCATAGGGGAATGTATCAAGGAACAGGTCTGCCAAACCGATACGGGCAAGGTGATCCGGATTGGCGGCCTTGGGCGCAAAGATCAGTCGCTCGGGATCGACATCCTTCTTTTGCGCCAACTCTCGTAAGCGCTGATTGACCGGTTCATCGCCCGTCAACAGCCACAACACGCTGCCCGGCGTTGCCGACAGGATTTCCATCCAGCGATCAAAGCAGCTTTCGGTAATTTTCTGCATGCCGTTGAACGAGGCAAAAACAAAGGCGTCCTGTGGCAGGCCGACAGACGCACGCTGAGGGCGCTCGGCGATAATGCGTTTGCGATCAACCGGCTGGTTACAGGCAATCCGCAGCACCTTTTCAGTGTAATAGATTTCGCTACCTGATGGCACGGTGTGCTCATCTGCAATGATGTAATTGTGAAAGGGGCTGCCCATCGTGCCGGGATAACCGCAGAAATTGACGATGACCGGTGCCGGGCGATAGGCAAAAATTTTGGTGCGCGCGTTTTTGGTATAACCGTTCACGTCGATAAGAATATCGATATCGTCGTCATGGATCAGCCGAGCGGCGTCTGCATCGGCCAGCAGGGTAATGTCGCGCCAGCAACCGGTTGCCGCCTTGATGCGGTTTTGTGTCGGGTCCTGCGGGCGATCATCACCGGAATAATAGGCAAAGATCTCGAAGCCGTTCTTGTCGTGCAGTTCCAGCACTTCGCACAGCGCAAACCCAACCGCATGTTCGCGCAGATCAGATGACACATAACCGATGCGCAACCGTTGCCCGGTGCCGGTCTTGTGTTTTGCCTGCTTGCGCACGAACCCTGTGGTATCCGGGCGACCAACCAGCGATTTGTGGTAACGATAGGCCTTGGCAAGCTGGAACAGGGGATCGTCCGAATAACAACCAAGTGTCAGCGGCGACATGGAATCGATCAGCTTATCCACAGGCACATGTTCTGATGGCTTCAGGGTTGGCCATTTGCACTGGCGCTGACGTAGGGATGACCAGTGTTGACCGGCCTCTGTCCTTTCTGGTTTCAACTCCATGGCCTGCCAAAGTGCCGTTTCGGCATCGTCCAGCAGACCGGCACCTTCCATCACACGGCCAATATGCTGCAGGCACATCAGGCGGTGGTTGATACGCTCGGCTGTAATGTCGTTGGTGGCTTCGGTAAATGTCCGCCACTGTTCAATGGCTTGCAGGATCAGGCCACAATCTTCAAGTGCGCGACCGAGATTGATATGCGCTGCGCCGAATTGCGGGTTGAACTTGACGCTGGCGCGCAGGGACTGGACCGCCCCGGCAATGTCGCCCATCTGGCTCTGCGTCACGGAATAATTGAAATAGGCAAGGTGCAACAATGGATTGCTGTCGTTGAAGGCAACCCATGTCTTGTAAAAATCGGCTGCTGCCTGGCGGTGGCCGGCAAGGTTCAATGTCTCGGTAATCTGAAACAATTCGAGCAGTGAAAGCTGACCGTGACGTGCCTTGTGTAGCGCGGTTGCAAGAGCTGCTGCACCATCGGATTCAGGGGCCGGATCGTTTGACATGATTACTCCACAACTGGCAGACAGGCCAAGGGGCTTGAGACAAGCTGATAAATCGTCAGCTTTCCTAGAGTCTCTAGCTTGCGTTGGACTGGACACGGCGCTTTGCCGCCAGTTGGCATCGTCAAATTATTCCAACAGGTTTTTGGACTTGGCGAAGATTTACACCTGGTGACCCTGCCCCCCCTTTCCGTGGCAGATCAGGGCTTTTTGACCGGGCGTGGCAGCGTCAATGCCAGCACTGTTCCCACCACCGCAAATCCGCCGGTCAATGCCGCAACGGCTGGCCAGCCGCCATGCTGCCAGAACCAGCCGGCAACCGAGCCGGTCACGCTGGCGCCGATGTAATAAAACAGCAGGTAAAGCGAGGCTGCGTGGCCCTTGTGAGAACCGGCAATTGGCCCTACCGCGCCACTTGCTACTGAATGGCCGATGAAATAGCCGGTCGCGACCAGTGCAATGCCAAGCGATATGACGACGAGTGAGGCAGACAGCGTCAGCAGCACCCCGGCCAACATGGTGATGAAGCCGGCAAGCAAAAGCGGCCGCCGCCCAAAACGGTCAGCCAGACCACCTGCCATTGACGAGGATACTATGCCCAGTGCGAAAGCAAGGAAGATCAGGCTGACTTGCGACTGGCTCAAGGCGTATGGCGTGGCAGACAGGCGAAAGGTCGTATAATTGAACAGTGCACTGAAAATGCTGGTCAGTGTGAAGCCCAGTGCATAGACCCTGAGCAGGCGGGTATTGCGCAAATGTGTCGCCCAGGCCTTCAGATGGAACCGCGGATTGAAACCCGGTTGGCGCACGAAATTGCGCGAGGGTGGCAACAGCCGCAGGAAGGCAACCGCCGCTGCCAGACACAACACGCCAAGCACAATCATGGCGACATGCCATGAGGCATAGTCGGTGACCAGGCCCATGCCGACGCGACCCATCATCGCGCCGAAAGCGGTGCCGCCAATATAAAGTCCCATGGCCTTGCCGAGATGGGCAGGGTCGATTTCTTCCGCAAGCCAGGCCATGGCAACTGCTGGCACACCGCCCAGCACCACACCTTCCAGTGCACGCGCCACAAGCAGCCCATGCCAGCTTGGAACCGCACCAGATACGATATTGAGCAGGGCTGCGAGCGACATGGACACAAACATCAGACCGCGCCTTCCCAGCGCCTGCGAGAAGGCGCCTGCCAGAACGATGGAAATGGCAAGCAGGCCTGTCGTCAATGACAGGGCCAGCGAACTCGTCGCTGGGCTGACACCAAAACTGCGTGAAAATTCCGGCAGCAGGGGTTGCACGCAGTAGATCAGCGAGAAGCTGGCAAAACCCAGAAAAAACAGCGCGTATCCGGCATTGCGATATTCGACTGTGCCTCGCCGCACCCAGGAGGGTTGTGGTGTAGCAATCTCAATAGGTGGATTGGTGGGGATTGTATCAACATCAACAACGCGTTGACGGACGGCAAGCTTAGACATGGCAGGCTTCTTTCTGTGTTGCCCTCATTCTCCACCGTGAAGCATCATGTGTCCAATATATGGAAATGTCGTTTGTCATATGTTACATAAATAGTCATGGAGCTCCGTCATATCCGTTATTTCCTGGCCGTTGCCGAAGAGGGTAATTTTACCCGCGCCGCCGCGCGGCTTGGCATTGGCCAACCGCCGCTCAGCCTGCAGATCAAGGATCTGGAGGCCGAAGTCGGGGCGCAGCTGTTTCATCGCGTTCCGCATGGTGCGGAACTGACTGAAGCAGGGCAGGCGTTTTGGGATGCGGTTCACATGATGCCTGGGCAGGCATCCGGCGCGATCCGCGCTGCCCAACGTGCTTCAAGAGGCGAAACCGGGCGATTACGCCTCGGCTTCACGGGGACTGCGGCCCTCAACCCCATCGTCTCGGCGACAATCAGGGCATTCCACCGCGCCTATCCGGATGTGGAACTGACGCTGGAGGAGGCCAATTCGGTGGCCCTGACCGTCGGCTTGATTGAAGGGCGTCTGGACGCTGCCATTTTGCGGCCCAACAGTGCAGACCCGCCGGAAATCCGTGAATATGTTCTCAAGCGAGAGCCGCTGGTCGCGGTGTTGCCCCAGTCCCATGTGGCTGTTGCCGAGGGGCGGGATGTCGACCTTGTGACACTTGCGACCACGCCGCTGATTGTGACGCCACGCGAGATCGGTGTCAGTCTGCATGAGGCGGCCATTGCTGCCTGTCGTGCGTCTGGATTTGAGCCGATCCTGGGGCAGTTTGCACCGCAGATCGCCTCGATCCTGTCGCTTGTATCGGCGGAACTTGGCTTTTCCCTCGTCCCGGCCTCAATGGCGCAGTTCAATGTTGTCGGCGTGTCGTTCCTGCCGCTTCGACACGAACAGCCAACCGTCGATCTGGCTGTTGCGCATCTCAAGACGAGGCCGTCGCAATCGGCACTGAATTTCACCAGGGTTGCCCGTATCGTCAGGCTGGAGACCTAAGAAAACGCGCCGTTTCTCAGGTTTCAAGCCTCTCCTTTATCCAGGCCTTGGTTTCTGACAGCAACTCTTCCGAAAGTGCTGGGTCATCGACCGCACGGGCGAGAATCATGCTTCCCACCATGGCAGCCCATGTGCCGATGGCGGCACGCCGGCGGTCCGATGTTACGCCTTGCGGCAATGCCCGGCTTATGCGGTCGATCTGTGCTTTCAATCCGGTACCGATCGCAGCACGCGCCAACTGGTCCTGATGCCGGGCTTCAGCGGCCAGCGCTGCGGTCGGACATCCCAGACCGGCATTATCGCGATGCTCCGATGAAAGATAGCTGTCCAAAAAGGCAGACAGGTTCCCGCCAGCCCCTGAATCCTTGTCGAGAATATAGGTCATCGTTCCAGCGACCAGTTCGTCTTTCGAGCTGAAGTGACCATAAAAACCGCCATGCGTGAGGCCTGCAGCCTTCATCACCTCCGATACCGAAACGCCGTCAAATCCCTTTTCCCGAAACAGTCTGGCAGCTGCTTCCAGGATGCGGCGACGGTTCTCCAGCATCTGTTCACGACTGACCTTCATCCCATTCTCCAATCCCATGTTGACTTTACATGATGATCATCATATTTAATTTAATCATGATGTCCATCATGAATAAGTAAAAACCATGGAGAAGATATAATCATGACTGATCTGCCCAAAGTCCTCATCACTGGCGCTTCTTCTGGTATTGGCGCTACCTATGCCGAACGTTTTGCAGCCCGTGGCCATCATCTGGTTCTCGTTGCGCGGCGAAAGGAGCGCATGGCTGAACTGGCCGCGGTTCTCTCGGAAAAGTTTGGCACGCAAACCGACATCATCGAAGCGGATCTTGCCGATACCGTTGGCATTGAGACTGTCGAAAATCGATTGCGCAGTGATGCCACCATTGGCATCCTGGTGAACAATGCTGGTACAACGATCCCCGGCCATTTTGTTGATCAGACGCCGGGCGACATTGCCAGTCTCATTGCGCTTAACACCACCTCCGTTGCGCGGTTGGCCAACGCGGTGGCACCCCGCTTTGCTCAGGCTGGCAGTGGTGCCATCATCAACATAGGCTCTGTGGTCGGCCTCGTGCCGGAATTCGGCCAGTCGATCTACGGCGCAACAAAGGCTTTTGTTCTTTATCTCTCTCAGGCGCTGGCCGCCGAGCTCGGGCCAAAAGGCATTTATGTCCAGGCAGTTTTGCCGGCTGCAACCCGCACGGACATTTGGGCATCGGCCGGTGTTGATCTGGCAAATCTGACAGGCCTGATGGAAGTGGGTGACATGGTCGATGCCGCGCTGGTCGGTTTTGACCGCAAGGAACCGGTGACGATCCCGCCCTTGCCGGAGGCCGAATTGTGGGATGCGTTCCAGCAGGCGCGTGTCGCACTGAGGCCCGGTTTCGGCAATGCGCTGCCCGCCGCCCGCTACCGCGCAACGCAATAATTCTGATATGAGGACACTTGAGGCATGGCTGTCAATGTGCGGCCATGCCCCGTCAAAATGGTGTGGGTGGTTTTAAGGAGTCTTTGTCGCCTTATATCTCATGCCATCGATCAGTAGCATCACCATCCGCTCGATGTGGGCGGGGCCATCATCGCCGGTGGCGACGGCAAGATTGCCGATGGCCCGCAGCAGGTCATAGGGCGCGATGTCGGTCCTGATTGCACCCGTTTCCACCGCTTTTCCCATCAGGCCTGACAGGGCCGGTTCAAACCGGCTTCGAAAATAGTCTGGCAGGGCGGAAAATGCGGCGTCGCCGGAATGCAGGGCGGCGGCCAGACCCTGTTTGGTGGCGAGAAAATGCGTATAGCGCATCAACCAGGCTGTCAGAGCCTCGAGCGGCGCAGATGTTTTTGAAAGCGTAGCAGCCTCTTCTGCACAGGCATCTACCTCACGCCGGAACACAGAGGCGACCAGATCGGAGCGGGTAGGGAACCGGCGATAGAGCGTACCAAGCCCAACGCCAGCTTCACTGGCAATCTCGCGAATAGGTGCATCGACACCTGAGCGGGCAAAGACGCGTTTTGCCGCTTCCAGCAGGGCTTCTTCATTGCGTTTTGCATCGGCACGCAGGCGCGGTTCGTCATTTTTAATGACTGAAGTTTCTTGAAATTCTTTGGCCATGCCATGTCCTTTTGAGGTAACGAGCCGAATTTGGCATCGTCACCCTTGATAAACGGATCATTGTTCCATATATGGATAATCGGAACATTGATCCATTTATATCCGAAAGGCGTTCCCATGTCATCATCGAGATCGGTGATGACTGGCGATCCGTTTGATTGCGGCCTTTCGCCAAATCTTAAGGGACATTGACATGAAAACCATTCTGATCACCGGCGCATCGTCCGGTTTCGGCCTTGAAACCGCGCGCACCTTTCTGGACCGTGGCTGGAAGGTAATTGCCACCATGCGTAACCCGCGCGAGGATATTCTTCCGGCTTCGGACGCTCTGCGTATCCTGCCTCTGGATGTCACTGATGCAGACAGCATCGCTCACGCCGTCTCAGAAGCCGGCCCGGTCGATGTGCTGGTCAACAATGCTGGCGGTGGTCTGTTGGGTGCGCTGGAAGGCACCGCGATGTCCGATATCCGAGAACTGTTTGAACTCAACACCTTCGGCACCATGGCTGTTACGCAGGCTATGCTGCCCACCCTTCGCACAAGGGGTGCCGGTGTCATCGTCAATATTTCGTCGGCCGTGACATACAAACCGCTGCCGCTGCTTTCGGTTTACACGGCGAGCAAAGCTGCGGTCGATTCGTTTTCTGAGAACCTCTCACTCGAAGTTGAACCCTTCGGCATTCGCGTTCACACCATTCATCCGGGCAGGTCACCTGAGACCGCGTTCGGTGCTGCCGCCAGGGCGCGTTCGCAGTCCGCGATCCCGGACGTCTACACCGGTTGGGCAAAGCAGATTTTCTCAGCATCACCGCAGAGCGCCGAGGTCACCACGGCAAGTGATGTCGCGGCAGCGGTCTGGCAGGTCGTCACCGATCCATCAACGCCCAACAGTATTCCGGCGGGTGCCGACGCAATCACGATGGCGACCATAAAATAAGGAGAGACGGTTTCCGCTCGGAGACCAACTGGTTACCGATTGATATATCGCGCCGTGAGGTATGAAAAACGGATAAGTGGCGGACAGGGTGGGATTCGAACCCACGGTACGCTTTCACGCACACACGCGTTCCAGGCGTGCGCCTTAAACCACTCGGCCACCTGTCCTTTTAAGAGATTGCATGTTTTGAAAAACTGCAAATCAACTGGAACGGCGCGATATATACCGATGAATCGCGAAGTATCAACCGCAATTTGACACTTTTTTTTATCGTCTTGCAAAAGCCTGTGTATAGCGCGATTGCAAAACGCCTTTTCGGCCTTTAATTCTGTGCTTCTGACGCGATAATTTTTTTCTGCACAGCCTTTGAGGATATACGGCATTGAAATCTTTGGCGAGATTCCTGAGTTTCGTGCTCCTGTGCGTTGCGATCGTCGCGGGCACGTTTGATTCTATCCGCTCTGTCGCGACTTCTTCTGTCGATATGACCAGCACGATCGATGCCTGGAAGGATATTTATCCGGCATCGCTGACCATGGCACAAAGCACTGTCACGCACTATATACACCCCGACGCTTGGGGATGGCTGGCGCTCTGGCTCAGCAGTCTACCTGCCTTTGCGCTGTTTCTGGCTCTGGCATTGCTGTTCTGGATGATTGGGTACCGCAAACCGCAGATCCGCAGCCGTTTCGGCTGACAGCCCCACTCCAAGCTCTGTGTGAAACTTCAAGCAACCGGATCAATGCGATCCGCTGGAGAAGAGTTATGTTCACGTTCGATAGCTACGCAACGAAAACAACAATGCCAACGGTTGATTCGGCTCTGCCAGGGCGCGATACGTTGATGCCGGTGCCAGACACCCATTTCGTTAACGGTCATCCGCTCAAGGGACCTTATCCGGATGGCCTGCAAGTGATTTATCTCGGAATGGGTTGTTTCTGGGGTGCCGAGCGTCTGTTCTGGAAAACACCTGGCGTATGGGTGACGGCGGTTGGTTATTCCGGTGGCATCACACCAAATCCGACCTATCAGGAAACAACCACCGGCCGGACCGGTCATGCCGAGGTTGTGAAGGTGGTCTATGATCCCGCGGTGGTGTCTCTTGCCAGCCTGTTGAAGCTGTTTTTCGAGGAGCATGATCCCACCCAGGGCATGCGTCAGGGCAATGATATTGGCACGACCTACCGTTCCGTGATCTATTCAACGTCGCAGGAACAGCTTGATGAAGCGCTGCATGCACGGGATATTTTCCAGCAGGCGCTAAGCGCTGCTGGCAAGCCGTCGCCGATCACAACCGAGATCGAACCTCTGGGAACGTTTTATTACGCAGAGGACTATCACCAGCAATATCTTGCTAAAAATCCCGGCGGATATTGCGGTCTTCGCGGCACTGGTGTGAGCTGCAACATAGGCTAGTTTTTCATCAAAATGCCCGGTGAAAAGCTCAAAAAACAGACGTTTACGAGTTTTTCCACCGGGTAAAAAAACCGGATGAATTTTTCGTGCAGGCATGCAAGGATAAAACAAGCATAGTCTCTAAAAAGGGCTGGCGGTTCCGCAGACATGCCTGTTAAGGGCTTGCGGGAGGACCTGATAAGATCAATTGCAACAACAGGGCTGCACGAATGAAAAAATCCGTTTTGACTCTCTTCGCCATGGCGGCGATGTCTGCATCTGCATTGGCAGCAGATATCAAGCCTGCGCTGGTGTATGGCACCGGTGGTAAATTCGACAAATCCTTCAACGAGGCTGCCGCTGCTGGCGCCGAGAAGTTCAAGGCCGATACCGGCATCGAATTCCGCGATTTCGAGCCAACCAGCGATACGCAGGGCGAGCAGGCCATCCGTAACTTCGCAAGCAAGGGCTTCAACCCGGTTGTTGCCGTTTCCTTTGCCTGGACTTCGGCCATGGAAAAGGTTGCTGCAGAATATCCGGACACCAAGTTCGTCATCGTTGATTCTGTCGTTGAGCTGCCGAACGTTCGCTCGGTTGTCTACAAGGAGGAAGAAGGTTCCTACCTCGTCGGCCTGCTGGCTGGCATGGCTTCCAAGACCGGCAAGGTTGGCTTCATCGGTGGTATGGACATTCCACTCATCCGCAAGTTCGGTTGTGGTTACGTTCAGGGCGCCAAGGCTGCCAACGACAAGATCGAAGTTTTCCAGAACATGACCGGCACCACCGGTGCTGCATGGAACGACCCGGTTCGTGGTGGTGAACTGACCAAGAATCAGATCGACCAGGGTGCGGACGTGATCTACGCGGCAGCAGGTGCAACCGGTCTCGGCGTTCTCCAGACCGCTGCCGACAACAGCAAGTTCTCGATCGGTGTGGATTCCAACCAGAACCACCTGCATCCAGGCTCCGTGCTGACTTCGATGGTCAAGCGCGTCGATCTGGCCGTCTACAATGCCTACAAGGACACCCAGGATGACAAGTTCACCGCTGGCGTTCAGGCGCTCGGTGTTGCCGAAGATGGCGTAAGCTATGCGCTCGACGACAACAACAAGGCGCTCATCACGCCTGAAATGGTTGCTGCCGTTGACAAGGCTAAGGCTGACATCATTGCCGGCACCGTAAAGGTCCACGACTATATGTCGGATAACTCCTGCCCGAAATGATATGATTTTGAGGGGCGTATGGCCTTGTGCCATACGCCCTTTCCATATCCAGACTTGGAGATTTTCCGATTTGAGCACGCAGCTTGCAATCGAACTTGTTGGCATCGATAAAAAATTCGGGGCCGTTCACGCCAATAAAAACATCAATCTTGCGGTTGCCAAAGGGTCCATTCACGGCATCATTGGCGAGAATGGTGCTGGCAAATCCACACTCATGTCGATCCTCTATGGATTTTATCAGGCCGATTCCGGCGAGATAAAGGTCAATGGAGCGCCGGTGTCCATCAAGGACAGCCAGGCGGCCATCAATGCAGGCATTGGCATGGTCCACCAGCACTTCATGCTGGTTGAAAATTTTACTGTTCTCGAGAATGTCATCTTGGGCGCCGAAGGCGGTGCCCTATTGGCGCAAGGCGTTAGCGGTGCCCGCACCGAACTGAAGCGTCTCGAAACGGATTATGGGCTTGAAGTTGACCCCGATGCAGTGATCGAAGAACTGCCGGTGGGCCTTCAGCAGCGCGTTGAAATCCTCAAGGCCATGTATCGCGGCGCCGAGGTTCTCATTCTCGATGAACCGACCGGTGTTTTGACACCAGCGGAAGCGGACCACCTGTTCCGGATCCTGGGCGTTCTACGTGATCAGGGAAAAACCGTCATTCTCATCACCCACAAGCTGCGTGAAATCATGGCCATTACCGATACGGTATCAGTCATGCGCCGCGGTGAAATGGTCGCCACCCGCAAAACTGCCGAAACCTCGGTGGAGGAATTGGCAGAGTTGATGGTTGGCCGTCGCGTTCTGCTGCGTGTGGAAAAGGGCGAGGCATCGCCTGCACAAACATTGCTCTCTGTTCGCAACCTGACTGTCAAGGACAGCCGCGGCGTGGATATGGTCAAGAATGTATCCTTCGACGTGCGTGCTGGCGAAATCGTTGGCATTGCCGGCGTTGCCGGTAACGGCCAGTCGGAATTGCTTGAAGCCATTGCCGGCATTCGCAGACCGCATTCGGGCGAAATCCTGTTTGATGGCAAGACCATCGACAAGGCCGATCCGGCTTTGCTGCGTGATCTGGGCCTTGCCCATATTCCCGAAGACCGCCATCATATGGGTCTGGTTCTGAAATTTGAGGAATATGAGAACTCGATCCTCGGGTACCACCGGGATGAGCGTTATGGCAAAGGTCCGTTTCTCGATCCGGAGGCAATCCGCAGGGATGCCGAGGAAAAGATTGCGAAATACGATATCCGCCCGCCCAATGCGCAGCTGAAGACCGCGAATTTTTCCGGTGGTAATCAGCAGAAAATCGTGGTGGCCCGAGAAATCGAACGTGATCCCAAGATGCTGATTATCGGCCAGCCGACACGTGGCGTCGACATCGGCGCAATCGAGTTCATTCACAAACGCATCATCGAGATGCGCGATGCTGGCAAGGCCATTCTGCTCGTTTCTGTGGAATTGGATGAAATACGCTCCCTCTCTGACCGGATCATCGTGATGTTCGACGGTCAGATCGTTGGAGAAAAGACGGCAGATGCCGAAGAACAAACACTAGGCCTGATGATGGCCGGCATCGCCGCATGAGGGCCTAATGAGCACTGCATCCGTACCACTTCCCAATTGGATCACTTACGGCCTCATGCCGTTTTTGAACATCGTCACGGCTTTTCTGATTTCCGGCCTCGTCGTCTGGTCGATCGGTGAAGACCCGTTTGAGGCTTTGAAGCTGCTCGTGCAGGGTGCGCTGGGCCGAGGCGATGCCATTGGCTTTACGCTGTTTTACGCGACAAGCTTCATTTTCACCGGGCTTGCCGTTGCCGTGGCATTCCATGCCGGCCTTTTCAACATCGGTGCTGAAGGTCAGGCCTATGTTGGCGGCCTCGGCGCTGCCATCGTTGCCATGTCTCTCGACCATTATGTGCCGTGGTACGTCACCATGCCATTTGCGGTAATCGGTGCTGCCATCTTTGGTGCGGCATGGGCGTTTATTCCTGCATGGCTGCAGGCCAAACGCGGCAGTCACGTGGTTATCACCACCATCATGTTCAACTTCATTGGCGCAGCGCTGATGGTTTACCTGCTGGTGAATGTGTTTATCGTTCCCGGCAAGATGGCTCCGGAAACGAGAACCTTTCTGCCGGGTGGACAATTGCCGAAGCTTGATTGGCTGATGGCGATCTTTGGCATGAAGCTCGGTCCGGCACCCTTCAACGTGTCGTTCCTGATTGCGCTGGTGATGTGTTTCCTCGTCTGGCTGCTGATCTGGCGCACCAAACTCGGTTATGAAATGCGCACGCTCGGCATCAGCCCCTCGGCTGCGGTCTATGCCGGTATTCCCTATGCCCGCACTGTCATCATCGCTATGCTGATATCAGGTGGTCTGGCCGGCATGATGGCACTGAACCCTGTCATGGGCGCATCCGGACGTTTGCAGGTGGAATTTGTCGGTGGTGCTGGTTTTGTCGGTATTGCCGTATCCTTGATGGGCAGAAGCCATCCGCTTGGCATTCTGTTTGCAGCAATTCTGTTTGGCATCCTCTACCAGGGCGGTGCTGACCTGTCGTTTGAAATGCCGAATATCACCCGCGAAATGATCGTTGTGATCCAGGGTCTGGTGATCCTGTTTGCCGGTGCGCTTGAATATATGTACCGCCCCGCGCTGGTGCGCATCTACCAGCAATTTACGAAAGGGTGAGAGACCATGGATTTTTTCGATATCGTCGTCAGTATTCTTGGCTCGACCGTTCGTTTGACAATCCCATTGTTGTTTACCGCACTTGCCGGGCTGTTTTCTGAACGCGCCGGTGTGTTCGACATTGGTCTTGAAGGCAAGATGTTGGCTGCGGCCTTTGCATCGGCCTGTGTGGCCTATGTCACGGCCAACCCATGGCTTGGTCTGCTGGCTGGTATTGCGGTTTCGATCTTCTTCTCGCTGACCCACGGTTTTGCTGTCATTACCAACCGTGGCAACCAGATCGTTTCTGGTGTGGCGCTCAACTTCATCGCCGCCGGTCTGACGGTGGTTCTGGGACAGGCCTGGTTCGGGCAGGGCGGTCGTACGCCACAACTGACTGGTGGTGGCCGTTTCACGCCGATCACCTTGCCTGGTGTCGATCTCGTCAGGGATATTCCCTTTATCGGGCCGCTTTATGCGAATGTCATTTCCGGCCACAATATCCTGACCTATCTTGCTTTCCTCGCCGTGCCACTGTCGTGGTGGGTGCTTTACCGCACACGGTTTGGTCTGCGTCTGCGTGCCGTGGGTGAAAATCCCGGCGCTGTTGATACGGCGGGGATTTCCGTCACATGGATGCGCTACCGTGCGGTCATCGTTGCCGGTTTCCTTTGCGGCTTTTCGGGCGCTTATCTGGCAATTGCGCAGTCGGCTGCGTTCATCGCCAACATGTCTGCCGGTAAGGGATATATCGCTCTTGCCGCGCTTATCTTCGCCAAATGGAAACCTGTGCCTGTGATGTTTGCATGTCTGCTGTTCGGTTTCCTCGATGCCGTTGCCAACTTCATGCAGGGAAAATCGGTCCCGCTGATCGGTGAAGTGCCGGTACAGATCTTCCAGGCACTGCCCTATATTCTGACCTGCATCCTGCTGGCCGGTTTTATTGGTGTTGCAAAACCTCCGAAAGCCGGTGGTGTTGCCTATTCGAAGGAACGCTGAACATGTCTCACGATCTTTTTGAAGCGGCACGTGATGCCATGTCGTTTGCCCATGCACCCTATTCGAAATTTCCTGTCGGCGCTGCCATCCGCGCTGAGGATGGGAAAGTCTACAAGGGCGCAAACATCGAAAACCTGTCCTTCCCTCAGGGCTGGTGCGCCGAACCAAGCGCCATCAGTGCCATGATCATGGGCGGTGCCAAGCAGATCAAGGAAATCGCCGTCATCGCGGAAAAACTGGCGCTTTGCCCGCCCTGTGGCGGCTGCCGTCAGAAGATTGCGGAATTCGCCAATGCGGATACCAAGGTCTATCTTTGCGACGAAACCGGCGTTCAGAAGGTCATGTCGATGGATGAACTGCTACCTTTCAGCTTCAAGACTGAGCTTCCGTAATGTCGCAAGCCATTTTTGACCTGCTGGTGGACCGCTTGCAAGGCATGATGCCACGTGTCGCCATCGTGCTTGGTTCTGGTCTCGGTTCACTGGTTGATGAACTGACGGACGCAGTACATATCCCGTTTTCCGAATTGCCGGATTTTCCGGCAAGTGGTGTGTCAGGACATGCCGGTGAACTGGTTGCCGGTTATCTCGGGCGTGAACCAGTTATCATGCTGTCTGGCCGTGTGCATTATTACGAAAAGGGTGATCCCGCCGCCATGCGGGTGCCGATTGAGGCGCTGGCAGGCCTTGGTGTGCAGTCCCTCATTCTGACCAACTCGGCCGGTTCGCTGCGTGAAGACATGCCGCCCGGTTCGGTGATGCAGATCGTCGATCACATCAACTATTCCGGCATGAACCCGCTGATTGGCGAAGAAAGTGATCGTCGTTTTGTTGGCATGACGAGTGCCTACGACGCCGAGCTTGCCGTGTCGATGCGCAATGCCGCCATACGGGCAGGCGTGCCGATGTTGAGCGGTGTGTATATGTGGTTTTCCGGACCGAGCTTTGAAACGCCGGCTGAAATCCGCATGGCGCGTATTCTCGGCGCAGATGCCGTTGGCATGTCGACGGTGCCCGAAGTTATTCTTGCCAGATTTTTTGGCATGCGTGTTGCGGCCGCATCCGTTATTACCAATTACGGTGCCGGCATGACGGGAGCTGAACTCAGCCACGAAGAAACCAAGGACATGGCACCCGTGGGGGGAAAGCGCCTTGCCGCTATCGTGCGCGAAATGATTTCAGGAGGAGATTAACATGGAACTCCAGAGTTCTCGCGAAGCTGCGGCTCTCGCATTGTCATTGCTCGACCTCACCAACCTGAATGATGACTGCACCCCTCAACAGATTGCCGCGCTGATCAATCGTGCGCAGACATCCTATGGCAATACGGCTGCGATCTGCATCTGGCCGCGGTTTGTCGCGCAGGCGCGCGCAGCCTTCGGCACGAACCACGGTATCAAGATCGCAACTGTCGTCAATTTTCCGTCCGGCGATCTCGATGTGGCAACGGTGGTTTCGGAAACCGAACGTGCGGTTGCCGATGGTGCCGACGAGATTGACCTGGTTATCCCGTACAAAAAACTGCTGGCCGGCGATGAGGCTGCCGTTTCGGAGATGGTTGCTGCGGTACGCAAGGCCTGCCCGGCTCCGGTTCTCCTGAAGGTCATTCTGGAAAGCGGGGAAATCAAGGACCGCGTCCTCATTCGCCGTGCGTCTGAAATTTCCATTGCCGAGGGCGCTGATTTCATCAAGACCTCCACCGGCAAGGTGCCGACAAATGCCACGCTTGAGGCGGCAGACATCATGTTGCAGGCTATCCGCGACAGCAGACAGAAGGTTGGTTTCAAACCATCTGGCGGCATTTCCAGCGTCGACGATGCAACGCTTTACCTGCGACTGGCAGAAACCATCATGCAGCCCAACTGGGCCATGCCTTCCACCTTCCGTTTTGGTGCCTCCAGCCTGCTGGACGACATTCTGAACGTGCTGGGTGGCGGCACATCGGCCAAAGTCTCAAACGGATATTGATCTTGCTGCCGCAGGAAACCATTCGCCGCAAACGTGATGGAGAAACCTTGGACGCTGCAGACATTGCAGCGTTCATTGATGGGCTGGCAAGAGACCGGATTTCGGAAGGGCAGGCGGCTGCCTTTGCCATGGCCGTTTATTTCAAGGGCATGAGCCGCGATGAAACGGTGGCACTAACCCTGGCGATGCGCGACAGTGGCGATGTGCTGGACTGGAGCGATATCGGCCTACCCATTGCTGACAAACATTCTACCGGCGGCGTTGGTGACAATGTCTCTCTGATGTTGGCTCCAATCGTTGCGGCCTGTGGTGTTGCCGTGCCGATGATATCAGGGCGTGGCCTAGGCCATACCGGCGGCACGCTGGACAAGCTCGAATCTATTCCCGGCTATGATATCGCCCCTGACGCCACGCTGTTTCGCAAGGTCCTTACCGAAGCCGGTTGTGCGATCATTGGCCAGACTGCCAATCTGGCACCTGCTGACCGCAGGCTTTATGCGATCAGGGATATTACCGCGACCGTTGAATCCGTACCACTGATCACGGCGTCTATCCTGTCGAAAAAACTGGCGGCGGGTCTGCAATCCCTCGTGCTTGACGTGAAGATCGGTAGCGGTGCTTTCATGCAGAGCCGGCAGGAGGCCGAAACACTCGCCCGCTCGCTGGTCGAGGTTGCCAATGGTGCTGGCGTCAAGACGACGGCGCTGATTACCGACATGAACCAGCCACTGGCCGATACGGCCGGCAACACGCTGGAAATCATCAATTGCCTTGATTTCCTGGCTGGCAAAAAGGCTGGCACACGGCTTGAGAAGGTGGTGATGGCCTTTGCAACCGAGATGTTGCTGCAGGCCGGTGTCGCCTCCGGTGTTGCCGACGCGCATGATCAGGCCATGCATGCTCTGTCGTCCGGCCGGGCACAGGAACATTTCGCACGCATGGTCAGCCTGCTGGGCGGGCCAGCCGATTTTATTGAGCGCCCGCACCATTACCTAACTGCCGCGCCTGCCGTCATGCCGGTGGTGGCAAAAGACAGTGGTTGGCTCACGGCCTGTGAAACGCGCAATATCGGCATGGCAGTGGTTGAATTGGGCGGCGGTCGTACTGTGGCAACCGACAGCATTGATCACCGTGTCGGATTGTCGGAAATCCTGCCACTGTCAACCCGTGTCGAGGCAGGGGACACTATTGCCCTTGTCCATGCGGCAAATGATGAACAGGCAAAACACATGGCGACAAAAGTGGCTGGGTTTTATTCGATCAGCGATGAGAAGCCGAAACTCGCTTCCGAAGTTATCGCGCGGATTATCTGATCAGTTTCAGCGAGCCGTTTTCGACCTTGAAGGATGACAGTTTGCGAAGGAAGGTCATGCCGATCAGCGTTTTGCTCAACGCGTCGTTTTTCATCACATAGGCTTCGACATCCCGCACACGGATATTGCCGATTTCCACCCGGTCGAGCTTGATATAGGCAGCCTTTGTCTGGCCGTTGGCCGTTGATACGGGGTATTTGAAATCGAGGCTGTTAACGCCGTAGCCGAGACGTCGCGCGGTTGCCTCATTGATGACAATGGCAGATGCCCCGGTGTCGATCAGCCCATCGACCGCTTTGCCGTTAAGCTTGAGCGTGGCATTGAAATGGCCGCGGGCATCCTGCTTCAACACTACCGAACCCGGTGTAATCGCAACGTCACGCACAGGTTCGGAGATGGTTGGTGTTTCCTGCGGTTGTTCAGTCAGCATCTTAACGATACCGGGAACCTGCGTCGCGCTGACGGAGAGACTGATCAGTAGAAATACGCTGCGCATAAACATCGGAAACATCCCGCTTTGACCGGACATGCATTTGTCCAGATATGTGGGGTGAATATAGGCCGTTATGCTTTGCAAGATGAAAACAAAACGGCCATTTGTCCTGTTTGATCAGGACAAATGGCCGTTCTGGTTAAAAGACAATGAAGACTTTTACTTGGTGCCGTACATGCGGTCGCCGGCATCGCCGAGACCTGGAACGATGTAGCCCTGCTCATTCAGGTGACTATCGATGGCTGCCGTGTAGATGGCGACATCCGGATGCGCTTCCTGGAAATTCTTGATGCCTTCAGGCGCTGCAAGCAGGCACAGGAAACGGATGTTTTTCGCACCACGTTCCTTCAGCTTTTCAACCGCTGCGATTGACGAATTGCCGGTTGCCAGCATCGGATCCACAACGATGACCAGACGGGCATCGAGGCTTTCCGGCGCCTTGAAGTAATATTCAACGGCTTCCAGTGTGTCGTGGTCGCGGTAAACGCCGATATGCGACACGCGCGCCGAAGGCACCAGTTCAAGCATGCCTTCCAGAAGACCGTTGCCGGCGCGCAAGATCGACGCGAAAACCAGTTTCTTGCCTTCCAGGACGGGGGCCTGAATTGTTTCCATAGGCGTGTCGATGGTTTCCATCGTCATTTCAAGATCACGCGTGACCTCGTAGCACAGCAGTGTCGAGATTTCTCTCAACAGGCGACGAAAGCCCGCTGTGGAGGTTTCCTTTTTGCGCATGATGGTGAGCTTGTGCTGTACCAGCGGATGCTTGATGACTGTAACGCCGTTCATGGAGAAATGACCTTCCCTCTGTTTGTTATCTTGCTCTTCTATGTCACCGACCCTTGCTTTCGCAAGGGTTTCAGAAGGTTTTACCCTGTCATGTGGCCTTTTACGCAGCACTCGCGTTCAGACGGGCAAGCATTGTGGCGCGGGTTGCCTCGTCCACGAAGGCAGCCTCAAGCGATGTACGGGTCAGTTCATCGATTTCCGGCTTCGAGAAACCAAAAGCATCGGCGGCAAGATCATATTCGCGTTGCAACGACGTATGGAAAAATGGCGGATCGTCAGAGCTGATGCAAACCCGAACACCGGCTTCCTTCAATTTGCGCAGCGGATGGCTTTCAAAATCCGGATAGACCTTGAGAGCAATGTTCGATCCGGGGCAGACCTCAAGCACGGTTCCGGTCTCCACCAGCCGCTCCACCAGCGCAGCATCCTCAATGGAGCGAACGCCATGGCCGATGCGCGATGGTTTGACCAGATCCAGCGCATCACTGACGCTGAATGCGCCGCAGACTTCACCGGCATGAATGGTCAAGCCCAACCCGGCATCACGGGCAATGTCAAAGGCGCGGGCATAATCGGCCACACGTCCCATGCGCTCTTCGCCGGCCATGTTGAAACCGGTGATCAACGGGTGTTTGACACGTGCGGCATATTCGGCAGCGGCAATAACTTTCTCCGGCCCGAAATGCCGTTCACCGGTGACGATGATACGCGCTTCGATGCCGGTTTTTGTTTTTGCCGCTTCAATACCAGCGACGACACCGGCCAGATAGGCGTCAGCACCAAGGCCGATACGGTCACCATGGTCTGGCGAGATGATCAGTTCGCTGTAGATGGTATCGACGGACGCCAGTTCTGCCAGATAGGTCTCGGTCAAAAGGGCATAGTCTTCCTCGGTGCGGAACACCGCCGCCACCGCATCATAACAGCGAATGAACTCGGCAAAATCGGACCAGACATAAGCGCCATTTTGCAGGAAAGAGCTGCTGTCGATCCCGTATTTTTCCGCCTGCTTTGCAACCAGTGTCGGTGGTGCTGCGCCTTCAAGGTGGCAGTGAATTTCTGCTTTCAATATTTTCGACGTCACATAAAGCTCCTGCCGTATTTTCCCGGCTCTATTCCCAGATGTGCAGCAACGCTTTCGCCAATGTCGGCAAAGGTGCTGCGAATTCCAATGCTGCGTGAACGGATGCCCGGACCAAACACCATGATCGGAACCCGCTCACGTGTGTGATCCGTTCCGCGCCAGGTTGGGTCGCAACCGTGATCGGCCGTAATAACGGCGATGTCGCCGGGGCGCATCTTGCGATGGATTTCCGGCAGTTGAAGATCAAACGCCTCAAGTGCTGCGGCATAACCCGGAACATCGCGTCTGTGGCCATAAAGCATATCGAAATCAACGAAATTGGTGAAAACCAGATCACCGTCTTCGGCTTCGTCGATGGTTTGCAGCGTTGCTTCCATCAAGGCATCATTGCCATTTGCCTTGATGACACGGCTGACGCCCTGATGGGCATAAATGTCACCGATCTTGCCAATGGCATGCACCTTCCGGTCTGCTGCGACGAGGCGGTCAAGCAGGGTCGGTTCCGGCGGCAGAACGGAAAAATCGCGACGATTGCCGGTACGCTGGAAACTGGCTGGAGTTTCACCCACAAAAGGACGTGCGATCACGCGGCCAATGTTCAGCGGATCAAGCAGCGTGCGTACCGTCTGGCAAAGGTTGATCAGGCGCTCCAGTCCGAAATGCTGTTCATGGGCCGCAATCTGAAAAACCGAGTCCGACGATGTGTAGCAGATCGGCTGACCTGTTTTGATGTGCTCCAGTCCAAACTGGGCAATCACTTCGGTGCCGGATGCGTGGCAATTGCCCAGAATGCCAGGAATGTTGCCTTCGCGACAGATTGCCTCGACAAGTCCGGATGAAAACGCATCACCTTCGGTCGGGAAATAACCCCAGTCGAACGACACCGGGGTGCCAGCAATTTCCCAATGGCCCGATGGCGTGTCTTTGCCATTGGAGACTTCGCTGGCGCTGCCATAAAGACCGAAAATGCGCGAGGGGATACGCATGCCTGCCGGAAATTCACCGGTTGCCTGGCGGGCAATATGCACGAGGCCAAGCGATGACATGTTGGGCAGATGCAGCGGGCCGTTGCGCAAACCATTCCTGTCGGCAGCTCCGGCCGCACAAAATTCGGCAATATGGCCAAGGGTGTTGGAGCCATCATCGCCATATCGTATCGCATCGACAGCTCCGCCAACGCCGAAGGAATCGAGAACGAGTAGGAATGCGCGTGCCATCAACCACCTGAATTATGCACCGGCATGTCAGCCGGCACGTGTCCTTAATAATGTCAGCAGGCGATGCGATTGAACCTCCGCGATCGCGTGCAAAAATAATCCCTCATATAAACACGAGAAATCGAACTGCGAAGTGAATTTCGTGAATCACACCATAGCCTGCACGTCAGGATTTATCTGCCCACATTTTTGGTGTGCTTTTGCCGGGTTTATTCATTCAAAACTTGCCATTGACGAATGTTCGTCCTAGCTCATGCACATGACGATGAAGGTGTTTCTCTCGCAGTTGAAATTGGCGGATTTTAGAAATTACGCCCATGCTGCCCTCGATATGGACGACCGCCATGTGGTGCTCACTGGCAATAACGGCTCCGGCAAGACCAACTTGCTGGAAGCGGTGTCGTTCCTGTCCCCCGGTCGGGGTCTGAGGCGCGCAACCCTGCCGGAAGTCACCAGAGTTGGGGCCGAGGATAACGGCTTTTCGATTTTCGCCAATGCCGAGGGCATGGAAGGTGAAGTGGCAATTGGCACCGGTCTGGAAAACACCGGTGAAAGCGTCACGCGTCGACTGAGGTTGAACGGCACCAACGTCAAGTCAGTCGATGAATTGACAGATCATTTGCGTGTCCTGTGGCTGACACCGGCGATGGATGGCCTGTTCAGCGGCCCCTCGGCGGATCGCCGACGTTTTCTCGACAGGTTGGTGCTGTCGATTGATCCTTCGCATGGCCGCCGCGCCAGCGATTTTGAAAAGGCCATGCGCAGCCGCAACCGGCTGTTGTCCGACGGTCGTTTCGATCCGGTATGGCTGGATGGTATTGAAACGCAGATGGCAGCGCTTGGCATTGCCATGGCCGCTGCCCGGCATGAAATCCTGGGGCTTCTGACCTCGCTGATTGCCGAGCGCAGTGAAAACACGGCGTTTCCAACGGCCAGCCTGCAACTTTCAGGTTTCATGGATGACGATCCGTTGCGACCGGCCGTGGAACAGGAAGAGATTTATCTGGCCATGTTGCGCGACAGCCGTCATAGAGATTCTGCTGCGGGACGCACTTTGGATGGCCCGCACCGGGTCGATCTGTTCGTGCGCCATCGGGAAAAGGACATGGATGCCGGGCGTTGTTCGACTGGTGAGCAGAAGGCCCTGTTGGTTGGGCTGGTGCTGGCCCATGCACAACTGACGGCCAATATGACCGGTCATGCACCGATACTGCTGCTGGATGAAATTGCAGCCCATCTGGATGAAGGACGGCGGGCGACGCTGTTTGATCTCATCCATGTGCTGGGTGGTCAGAGTTTCATGACCGGAACCGACGCCTCGATGTTTGAGGCACTGGGCGACCGTGCGCAGTTCTTCAATGTTTCAAATGGCAAGGTCTCGTCCTAATATCGTGCATTGCTTGCAGGGGTAACCGTGATGGAAATGCTGACCGACGAGGAGATCGAACGCTACAAACGGCATATTTTGTTGCCTGAGATCGGTGGCGTTGGCCAGCAGCGGCTCAAGCGCGCCAAGGTGCTGGTAATCGGCGCCGGCGGCCTTGGTGCACCGATCCTGCTTTATCTGGCAGCAGCCGGTGTCGGAACACTGGGCCTGATTGACGATGACACGGTGTCGCTTTCCAATCTCCAGCGGCAGGTCATCTATGACAGCGGTACGGTGGGCGAAATGAAAACCGTCGGGGCGGTGGATGCCATTGCCCGGCTTAATCCGCATGTCCGCACTGCCGTGTTTGAAGAGCGGTTTTCGCTTGAATGGGCACACCAGCATTTGTCGCGCTTTGATCTCATCGTTGATGGGTCGGATAATTTCGACACCCGTTACGCCGCAGCCGATGCCGCAGAACAGGCGAAAATTCCGCTGGTGACAGGTGCCGTCGGGCGCTTTGACGGATCAGTCACGGTGCTGAAACCCCATGAAACCGGACCGGATGATGTGGCCTATCCCCGCTACCGTGATCTCTTTCCAGAACCGCCACCGGCAGGCCTTGTTCCATCCTGCGCAGAAACCGGCATTGTTGGTGCCCTGACGGGGGTTATCGGCACCATCATGGCCATGGAGGTTCTGAAATTGGTGACGCAAACGGGCGAACCGCTTGTCGGCCGTTTGCTACTCTATGACGCCTTGTCGGCACGGTTTGAAACCGTACGGTACAAGCGACGCAAAAAAGAGCCCTGATGTGATGGATATCAGAAAAATCGATGATGGTTTTGACCGGTGGCAGGAGCTGTTGATGCTGATCTGCGACGCCTTTTCCTATATGGATGGCGTTATCGATCCTCCATCGTCAGCGCATGACCTGACGCTCGAAAATCTGCAACAAAAGGTCAGGGACGAGGCCTGCTATATCGCCTGTGACGAAAACGATGTTCTGCTGGGCTGCATTTTCTGCAAGGCGGAACCGGCAACGCTTTACATCGGCAAGCTGGCCGTCAGTCCGCTCGCCCAGGGCAAGGGAGTTGGAGTTGCCTTGTGTGGCCTGGCTGAACAATTGGCGCAGCAGCTGGGGCTGAAAGCACTGCGGCTGCAAACCCGCATCGAACTGGTTGGCAATCACGTTAAATTCGGGCGCTGGGGGTTCATCAAAACCGCCGAGCGTTCACATGCCGGATATCAGCGCATCACCTATATCGAAATGCAAAAGCAGGTCGCCTGAGGGCCGTCCTCAGTTTTTGCCCGGCAACACGCGGTTCGGCGGACGATGCCCGTCGAAATAGGTGCGAATGTTGATGATGACTTTCTCACCCATGTCCATGCGGCCTTCGATGGTGGCCGATCCCATATGCGGCAACAAGACGACCTTGCCTTCGCGGGCCAGCTTGATCAGCTTGGGATTAACCGCTGGCTCATTTTCATAGACATCGAGACCGGCACCGGCGATCTTGCCATCGCGCAGGCACTGGATCATCGCCGCCTCATCAATGATATCACCGCGTGCGGTGTTGACGATGTAGCTGGTCGGCTGCATCAGCGCCAGACGCCGTGCGGAAATCAGGTGGTAGGTGGCAGGCGTTGACGGGCAATTGATCGAAACGATGTCGACACGTGCCAGCATCTGGTCGAGGCTGTCCCAATAGGTTGCCTCAAGTTCCGCTTCCGTAGCCGGATTGACCCGATGGCGGTTGTGGTAATGAATGGAAAGCCCGAACGCTTTGGCGCGGCGGGCAACGGCAGTGCCGATGCGACCCATGCCGACAATGCCGATGCGTTTTCCTGAGATGCGTCGACCGAGCATCCAGGTTGGCGACCAGCCACCCCATTCATCGGCATTGTTGGCGAGAACACGTGTGCCTTCAACCAACCGGCGCGGTACGGCCAGCACCAGCGCCATGGTCATGTCAGCACTGTCTTCGGTCAATACATTGGGTGTGTTTGTAACGGTAATGCCTTTTTGTCCGGCGGCATCGACATCAATGTGATCGATGCCGTTGGAAAAACTGGCAATCAATTTGAGTTGAGGGCCGGCTTTTTCGATCATCGCCGCGGTAATGCGATCCGTCACGGTGGGTACCAGCACGTCGGCGCTCTGCATGGCGGCAACCAGCTCTGATTCGCTGCGCTGCGCATCATCAATGTTCAATTCGGCGTCGAAGAGCTCCCGCATTCGGGTTTCCACCATATCCGGCAGTTTCCGGGTGAGATAAACGGTGGGTCTCTTCTTGTTGCTCATGATGTGCCGATGCCTTGTTCAGAGGTCGTTAACCAGAAAGAGCGATAATTTCTTTCATTCACGCGTTTCTACCAGACCGTTCGAGGAAGACAACAGAACTCGTAAGGACACGTCCGGCCGAGTTTTGGTTTCGATGACCGATACACCGATCTGGAAGCAAACGCATTTTCGAGATGAGAAACCGGGAATCCTTCTGTGGCAAGGTCTCAGGTGAAGAAAATGGAGGCATGCATGCGTCGATCTGCATTTGTTTTTTGCATGGCTTTATCTTTGGCGCTGGTTGGCGGTTTGAGCGAGATGGCTCACGCGCAGGGTGCTGCCAAGGGTGCCAGCGGTTTGCCGCTTCCGCGTTTCGTCAGCCTGAAATCGAAGCGCGTCAACATGCGCATTGGCCCAAGCACCGATTATGCGGTGTCGTGGATGTATCTCAAAGCCGGCATGCCGGTGGAAATCGTGCAGGAATATGAAAACTGGCGCCGTATCCGCGATGCGGATGGCACGGAAGGCTGGGTCAATCAGGCACTTTTGTCGGGTGAACGCACAGCCGTTGCTGCACCATGGATGCGTGGCAAGGGCGAAAGCATCTATGTGAACATGCGCCGCGATCCACAGTCATCGGCAGCAATCATTGCCAAGCTTGAGCCTGGTGTGATGATCAAGATCGGCGAATGTAATGGTGATTGGTGCCGGGCCGAAGCTGGCCAGGCAAATGGTTGGGTGCCCCAGGGGGAAATCTGGGGCGCTTACCCTGGCGAAGCGTTTAAATAAGGCCAGCCTTGTCGGCTGCAGCTTTCAGCGAGCTCATGGGTCTTGGGCCGATCTGCTGGATAACAGTAGCGGCCGCAAGGCAACCAAGTTTACCGCAATCTTCCAGAGAACGGTCATTGGTGTAACCGAACAGGAAGCCTGATGCGAACAGGTCGCCTGCGCCTGTGGTGTCGACGACATCGTGAACGGCATAGGCGTCAACCTTGATGCGCTCGTCACCACGGACAATCACGGCACCTTCTTCGCTCATGGTCACCGCAGCGATCTTGCAATCGGCAGCGATCTTGGAGAGGGCGAGATCGAAGTCATCGGTTTCGTAGAGCGACAGCGCTTCCTGCTTGTTGGCAAACACAATGTCCACGGTCCCAGAGCGCATCAGGTCCAGAAACTCTTCGCGGTAACGGCCAACGCAGAAGCTGTCGGACAGTGTCATCGATACTTCGCGGCCGTTTTCATGGGCAATGCGGGCGCAGTCGCGAATGGCATCCTTGGCGCGTGGCGGATCCCACAGATAACCTTCGAAATAGGTCACCTTGGATTCTGCAACAATGTCGTTTTCCACATCCTGTGGACCGAGCTCAACGCAGGCGCCGAGATAGGTGTTCATGGAACGCTCGCCGTCTTCGGTGACAAAAATCATCGACCGTGCCGTTGGCGGGAAGGTACCTTCAGGCTTGGTTTCGAAATAGACGCCCTGGGCGCGGATATCGTGCTGGAAAATTTCACCGAGCTGATCTTCTGCAACCTTGCCGAAATAGGCGGCCTTGCCACCGAAATTGGCAATGCCCGCTGCCGTGTTGCCAGCGCTGCCGCCGGATGCTTCAAGGGCAGGGCCCATCAGCGAATAAAGAAGCTCGGCACGCTCGGCATCGATGAGGTTCATCGCGCCTTTGGTAATACCGTTATCATTGAGAAATTTGTCGTCACAACGTGAAATAATATCAACGATAGCGTTGCCGACGGTGAGAACGTCAAATTTTGCCATATATCCTGTCCGGAGAGAGTTCATCCGGGATTCCGTCATACCGATTTCTGCCCGCATGGAAAGAAAAAACCGCGCAGCATGTGATGTTTGGCCGATTTAAGAAAAATCCGCTTTCGTCATGGCGCTGTCATGTCTGGTGCTTATACGCATAGCTGTCACTTCATAGTTCTCGGTGTTAGAGAACGGTGTGAGGAAAGCATGATTGCTTTCAGACTTTCCGGCAATGCCACACCACGGATGTACTGGTGTTGGACATCAGTCGTGATGATGAAGCGGGGATCGATCCCCGCTTTTTTCGTTTATGGTTTTGTCGAACTGCTGGCTATTTGTAGGCCAAGAATTGTCCCTCTGCCGGATTTGCGTTACAGCTAAAAGTCTCCCGCCTCATATTCGCGAAAGCTCCCTCCCAATGTCCGCGATTGCACTGAATGTTGCCCCTATTTTTATTCTCATCCTGACCGGATGGTTGATCGTAAAAATGGGATGGTTCAAGGTGGATGTCGGCGATGTCCTGGGCGATTTTGTCTTCAAGATTGCCGTTCCGACACTGATCATCCGCACACTCGTCGAGGCCGATTTCCATGGCGCCTCGCCATTCAAATTATGGATCGCCTATTTCAGTGGCGTAGCGATCACCTGGGCCGTTGGCCATATGGTTGCGAAATATGTGTTCAAGCAGGATATTCGCATTGCGGTGATTGCTGGCATTTCCTCATCTTTTGCCAACAATATCTTCATCGGTTTGCCGCTGGTTGGCCGTTCGGTCGGTGATGAAGGGCTTGTGGCCCTCTCCATTCTCCTCGCCATACATCTGCCCGTCATGATGATTGCCGGCACGATCCTGATGGAAAATGCCACCCATAAGGCGGTTGGTGGCGAACGGCGCTCAACCGGCGCAATCCTCAAGCAGATCGGACGCAATCTCATTTCCAATCCGCTGATCATCGGTCTGATGATCGGCATGTCCGTGCATGCGATTGATGTGCCTGTGCCGGTGGTGTTGAAATCGGTCATTGACCAGATTGCCAGCATGGCAGGGCCTGCGGCGCTGATTTCACTTGGCATGGCGCTCAACAAATACAGCATTCGCGGCAATGTGCGCATTGCGGCGACCATGACAACCTTCAAACTTTTCCTGTTGCCGGGTTGTGTGTGGGTGGCCGGTCATGTGCTGGGGCTCAGCCCGCAATGGACCGCAGCACTGGTTCTGACCGCCTCTGTGCCGACCGGTATCAATGCCTGGCTGCTTGCCAACCGCTTTGGCACGGGTCACAGCCTTGCCGCATCGACGATCAGCATTTCGACGCTGTTGGGCGTGCTGTCGGTTTCGGTCTGGGCATGGCTGCTCGGCTGAGACACGAGGTTGTCTACGGTCATGAAAAAAGCCACCGCACATCAGTGTCGGTGGCTTTTTGATTTAACGTCGCAATATCAGTTGGTGGCTGGCGGAGCCGCCGGATCAGGCAGCGGAGCAGGGTTCGCCGACAGCGTCCGAAGATACGCGATCAGATCGGCACGTTCCGTTTCCTTTTTCACGCCTGCAAAGCCCATGGCTGTGCCGCTGATGTATTTCTTCGGACCTTCGAGGAAGTGATTGAGGTGATCGTAATCCCAATGGACGGAGCCGCCCTGAGCAAAGTCCTTGAGGGCAGCCGAGTAGCTGAAACCTTCATGCGCAGCGATTGGACGATTGACGAGATCGAAGAGATTGGGCCCAACCTTGTTGGCACCGCCACTCTCCGAGGTGTGACAGCTCTGACACTTCTTGAACACCACTTCGCCTTTTGCAGCATCGGCGCTTGCAAGAAGGGTCGCGATTGGCGTTGCAACTGCTGCTTCGCTTTCGCCGCCTGCACTGCCACTTTCTTCCGCCACGATGGCAAAGCCTTCCTTTTCAGGCGCAGCAGAATGGAAGATCCCCTCTGACGCTATCGAGACAGACATCAGGACGAAAACGGTGCCCAAAAGAGCCCCCACGCCCATGTTTACATATGAATTCATCTACAATCGCTCCCTCACAGCCGTTTGATAACAAAACGGGCCATCTTGAAATTGCATGAAAGCTATGGCTTTTGCATAGCCTGCGCAACTTGAATATGCTCCCCACACCGTGACGTTTTGACACTTTTCGGGCGGGATTTGAAGGGTCTCGAAATGAAGAATACGGATTTAGGCAAAGCTTTGGTGCTTATCCCGGCACGGCTTGCATCCACCAGACTGCCTGGAAAACCTTTGGCGGATATTTGCGGCAAGCCAATGATCGTTCAAGTGGCTTTGCGCGCCCGTGAAGCCGGTCTGGGACGCATTGTCGTAGCGGTTGATGATCGTCAGGTTTACGACGCCGTTGAAGCCGCCGGCTTTGAAGTGATGATGACACGTGACGATCATCAATCCGGATCGGACCGTATTTTCGAAGCGCTTGAAAAGGTTGACCCGAATCGCGAGGCAGAATTCGTGATCAATGTGCAGGGCGACCTGCCGACCATTGAGCCTGAGACCATTCTTGCCGCCATGCGTCCGCTGGAAAACCCGCAAGTGGATATTGCCACCCTGACGGTGGAGATTACCTCGGAAGAGGAAAAGACCAATCCACACGTGGTGAAGATTGTTGGCAGCCCGCTTTCAGACACCCGCCTTCGCGCTTTGTATTTTACCCGCGCCACCGCCCCCTATGGTCAGGGCCCGCTTTATCACCACATCGGTCTCTACGCTTACCGCCGCGCCGCACTCGAGCGTTTTGTGTCGCTGTCGCCATCGGTTCTGGAACGCCGCGAATCACTGGAGCAGTTGCGCGCGCTGGAAGATGGCATGCGCATTGACGCGGAAATCGTGAAGTCTGTTCCGCTTGGCGTCGATACGCCTGCTGATCTTGAAAAGGCCAGACGCATCCTGGCCGGAAAATCTCTTTGACGGATATGTCCATGACAGTGAAAACCAATCGCATAGCATTCCAGGGTGATTTCGGCGCAAATTCTGACATGGCCTGCCGGGACATGTTTCCGGACATGGAGCCACTGCCATGCCCGACATTCGAAGATGCCTTCAATGCAGTCGAGAGCGGTGAAGCCGACCTTGGCATGATCCCGATTGAAAACACCATTGCCGGTCGTGTTGCTGACATTCACCACCTGCTGCCGGAATCGCGACTGCATATCATCGGCGAATATTTCATGCCGATCCGTTTCCAGTTGATGGTGCTGCCAGGCGTGAAGCGCGATGAAATCCTCACTGTGCACAGCCATATTCATGCGCTGGGCCAGTGCCGTAAGATCATTCGCAACAATGGCTGGAAGCCGGTTGTGGCGGGGGACACCGCCGGTGCCGCCAAGCTGGTTTCCGAACTGGGCAACAGAACCATGGCAGCACTTGCGCCGCGTCTGGCTGCCAATCTCTATGGTCTCGATATCATTGCAGAAAACGTCGAGGACACGGAAAACAACGTCACACGTTTCGTGGTTCTGTCACGCGACGAAAAGTGGGAAGACCACAAGGACGAAGAAGGGGTCATCGTCACCACCTTTGTGTTCAATGTGCGCAACATTCCAGCCGCGCTTTACAAGGCGATGGGCGGTTTTGCCACCAACGGCATCAACATGACCAAGCTGGAAAGTTACCAGATTGGCGGCAAATTCGTGGCCACGCAGTTCTATGCGGATATTGAAGGGCATCCGGATGATGCCCCTGTTCGTCGTGCGCTGGAGGAATTGCGTTTCTTCTCGGAAAAAGTGCGCATCCTCGGCGTCTACAAGGGCCACCCGATGCGTGGCCGTTTGCAGAACGGTCAGCTCTGATCGTCAGCAGCACCCCATTCCAGCCAATCGCGCATCAGACGGTGCGCGATGGCACCTCTTGGCGGTGGTGAACGGCCGTCCGTACCGGTCATCGCCAGAAGTGCAGCTACCTCGTCGCGGGTAAACCAGCGGCAGTCCTCAAGCTCTGCCTCATCGCGGGTGATGTCGAACGAGGTCGCTTCGGCAAAACAGCCAATCATCAGCGTATGCGGCATCGGCCAAGGTTGGGAGGCGTGATAACGCACCCGTCCGATATCGATACCCGATTCTTCCGATGTCTCGCGGCGCACCGCATTTTCGATGGTTTCGCCGGGTTCTACGAAACCGGCCAGGCAGGAATACATGCCCGGTGCGAAATGAGCGCCACGGCCAAGCAGGCAGAGATCACGTTCAAGATCGATCGTCAGCATGATCACGACGGGATCAGTGCGCGGAAAGATCATGTGGCCACAGCTGCTGCACACCCGCTTGTAGCCGCCGATTTTCAGTTCCATGCGTGATGCACAGCGGCCGCAATACTTGTTGTCGTCATTCCATCGCAGCAGGCTGACCGCCTGGGCGGTTTCACCAAGAAGCTCTTCATCGAGAAGCTGGTCACGGTAGAGGGTACGGGCATCGACCGGTTTGAAATGGCCAGCCAGCTCTTCTTCCGTGGTGTTGAGCGGCACGGCAATACGCGGTTCGCCGTTCTGCTTGTAGCCAAGCAGGATGGCATTGTCGAAGTCGGGCTTCAGTTCTGCCAGCTCGTAAGCGGCAAACAAAGGGTCCAGCACCTGATCGTCATGTTTGAGAACCAGCTTGCCGGTGGTGAAGGCCAGAATATGGGTACCTTCGATGGCCAATGCCTGGGCAACGCAATCATCGTTGCGCTTCTCGGCCTGACGGTCGAGTGCATTTTGTGAAAAGGCGGTAAGGGCACTTGGTTCGGGATGCGGGGCGTCGGTATCGAAAATATTAGCCTGGATCATTAAAGAGCACCGGTCAGTCTTTTGATGAAATCGCGTTTATCTGTGTCGGCATATGGTTCGGCCGAACCAAAACCCCAGATGGGGCCTGGCCAGCAGGCATCGCCTTCGTTGCGGGCGATGATGTGAACATGGAGCTGGCTGACAATATTGCCAAGGGCACCAATGTTGATCTTGCGGGCCCTGGTGACGGTTTTCAGGGCTTCAGCGACCATATTGGTTTCAAATGTCAGCATGGCCTGATCAAGCGGCGTCAGCTCGAACATCTCGCTAAGACCGTTCCTTTGCGGCACCAGCACCAGCCAGGGCCACCTTTTATCATTCTGCAAACGCAGTTGGCAAAGGCCAAGCGTCGTTATCAGTTCGCTGTCGCGAGCGATCCGTTCATCCAGTTTGAATGTGGACAAGTGGTTCCTCCATAGGATGTTTTCATTGTGATAGCAGTTTTTTGAATGCTTGGCTTGCATTTGCTTACGATATTGCCGATATGTGCCTCCGGGAGGTTGGTGGTGGACGAGCCACTCGCCAACCGGGTCAGGTCCGGAAGGAAGCAGCCCTAACGAGCCCGGCACGGGTCGCCGTGCCAGCCTCCCACCTTTTTATCCTGTGCCTCAGCTTTTGCCGGGCAGCTATGCCCGTAAAACGGGCCAAAACGCAAAGCTGACGAGGGCAATGAGCGATAACGAGCCAAAAGCAGGAAACGATTCGCAGCCGGCAGCCGGTTATCGTGTTCTGGCGCGCAAATATCGCCCCAAGGATTTTTCGGACCTCATGGTCGGCCAGGAGCCGATGGTTCGCACGCTGACCAACGCGTTCGAAACCGGTCGTATCGCACAGGCCTATATGCTGACCGGCGTTCGCGGGGTCGGCAAAACCACCACCGCCCGTATTCTGGCGCGTGCGCTGAATTACAAGACACCGGAAATCGACCGCCCGACAATCGACTTGCGCCTTCCCGGCGAACATTGTCAGGCGATCATGGAAGGCCGCCATGTCGACGTGATCGAAATGGATGCGGCCTCGCATACCGGTATCGATGATATCAGAGAAATCATCGAACAGGTGCGCTACCGTCCGGTATCGGCGCGCTACAAGGTTTACATCATCGACGAAGTTCACATGCTGTCGACGCAGGCCTTCAACGGCCTGTTGAAGACGCTTGAAGAGCCGCCAGAGCATGTAAAGTTCATTTTTGCGACCACCGAAATCCGTAAGGTTCCGATCACGGTGCTGTCGCGCTGCCAGCGCTTCGATCTGCGCCGCATCAGTGCTGCGGATCTGGTTGGCCTGTTTACCACCATTGCCGGCAAGGAAGGCATAGATGCCGAAGCCGAGGCTTTGTCGATGATTGCACGTGCGGCCGAAGGCTCGGCACGTGACGGCCTGTCTCTGCTCGATCAGGCCATTGCCCACGGTGGCGGCCGTGTTGAGGCCGAAGCCGTGCGTGGCATGCTTGGTCTTGCTGACCGCGCCCGCATCGTTGACCTGTTCAGCCATGTGGTGAAGGGTGATGTCGCGGCCGCTTTGTCGGAATTTGGTAGCCAGTATGAAGCCGGTGCAAACCCTGTCGTTGTGTTGAACGACCTTGCGGATTTCACGCATTTGGTCACGCGACTGAAATATATTCCCGATGCGGCCGACGATCCGTCGCTGTCGGAAATCGAGCGCGTCCGTGGCAGTGAATTTGCGCAGGGTGTCGCCGTTTCGGCATTGTCGCGGATCTGGCAGATGCTGCTGAAGGGCATTCCCGAAACGGAAAATTCGTCCCGCCCGGCCGGTGCCGCTGAGATGGTGCTCATTCGTTTGGCCCATGCCGCCCATCTTCCGTCGCCGGAAGATGCCGCCCGCCGTTTGCAGGACATGGCAGCAGGCGAGGGTGCCGGTTCTCCAATGCCGTCGGGTGGTGGTGGCAATGGTGGCGCCCGTGCATCCTACTCGTCCGTTCAGGCGGTTGCTGCAGCGCCTTCCATGGCGGCACAGCGACAGGCATCGCCTGCCCCGACAGCCATGTTGCGCGCCGTGCCCGATAGCCGACCGCAGGACATGCAGGTGCCGGTTCAGAAAACCGAGGAGCGCCCTGAGCCGCGCGTAGCGGTTAATTCCATTCAGGACATTGCCGATCTGTGCGGCAAGAATCGTGACCCAGTCATGAAGGCAAAGGTGCGCAACTTCGTGCATCTCGTCCGTCTGGAACCGGGTAAGCTCGACCTGCGTCTTGGCGAAGGTGCGCCAGGCACTCTACCGGGTGAACTGGGCGTCAAGCTCAAGGAATGGACAGGCATTCACTGGATTGTCAGTCTCAGCAAGGAACAGGGGCAGCCGACACTTGTTGAGGCAGAGGGCAATGCGCGGACTGCGCGTTTGCTGGATGCCCGGCAGGACCCGGATATCATGGCGATCTTTTCACAATTTCCCGGCGCCAAGATCACCGACGTTCGTATTCGTGCCCCTCTGGTGGACGATAATGAAAATGTGGCACCGCCGGCAGTCGCGGAATCCAGCGAAGGCGATATTCTGCCTGGTGACGATATAGAATTCTGAAAGAAGAAAATTCAAGGAGTTACGACATGCGCGACATCATGGGCATGATGGGCAAGGTCAAGGAAATGCAGGCCAAGATGGAGAAGG
>NZ_DAMDBP010000038.1:0-41818 GCF_032092815.1 Agrobacterium sp.
ACAACATCTGTGCATCCCAGTCATCCGACGACAGCGGCCAGCCGTGATGGAAAACAATCGGCTGGGCGTCCTTTGGACCCCAATCCTTGTAGAAGATTTCAACGCCGTCTTTGGTGGTGATCGTAGCCATGTGAGTATGTCCTTCAGTTGAGGTGGAAACAGGGGCAGCATCGGCTGCATATGTACGTCTTGGAGAAAGTGCCAATGTGGCGGCGGCAGCACCTGCGGCAAGCAAAGCGCCGCGGCGGGTGATGGAGGAAAACGTGTTGGTCATGTGACGTCCTGTGAACTTGAGTTTCAGTTTCAGGCGACACCCGTTCGTCTGATGCAGCGATATTGCCGCCAATTGTATTCGGCAACAATTGCACCAATAATTGATATTTTATTGTGATTTTTGAAATAATGGATGGCGATCATCTGTCAGTTCAGCGCGTGTTGATACGCTTTTGTGCGTGGGCACGGTCAACAACAACGGAACGACAAGAAAACCCATATAAACTGCAACCGCCATCATGTGTCAGGGGCAAACGACCGCTCAAATAAATGCGTGTCGAATGACCCAGTAAATGTCAGCCATATCTGAACGCCGTGAAAATCGAACACCCAATTCGTGCCTGACCATCGGCATAGCAAGTAGAATTTGCAGAGCGTTCGGTTTTGCTCTAACCCGGCACCGCAAATGAAAGGCCAGACATCATGACATCTCCCCTCAGAATCGCGGTTGCAGGACCCAATGGAAAAATGGGCCAAAAGGTCGTTGCCGCGTTTCAGACGGATAATCGTTTCGTCTATCTTGGCGGGATTGGCCGTCCCGGCAGCATTGGCGCTGGGCTGTTAACACGCGAGGAAGCGATCAGAATTGCTGATGTGATTGTTGATTTTTCAACCGCTTCCGCAGCAACAGCACTGGTTGAAGACTGCGCAAAACTGGGCGGCCCGGCCGTCATCATCGGCGCGACCGGCTTTGATGCGGAGGAAGAAGACAGGATTGCCAAAGCGGCACGTCATATCGCAATCTTGAGGTCAGGCAATTTTTCTGTCGGCCTCAACATGCTGCCGCAACTGGTCGCGGACATCTCGGCCAAACTGCAAGCCGCTACCTGGGACATCGAAATTGTTGAGGCCCATCACCGCCATAAAGTGGATGCGCCGTCCGGAACCGCACTGATGCTGGGCGATGCCGCCGCACAGGGCCGCGGCGTTGATCTGGAGACAGTTGGAAAGAACAACCGGGTTGGCGTTACCGGCGCACGACCGGACGGCGAGATCGGTTTTGCGGTGGTGCGCGCAGGCGGCATTGTCGGAGAACACAGCGTCATATTCGCCAGCGAAGAAGAGGTAATCACCATATCCCACTCTGCGCTTGGCCGGGGCATGTTTGCGAAAGGTGTCATTTTGGCAAGCCAATGGATAGCGGGAAAACCGGCCGGTGAATATTCCATGGCGGATGTGGTCTGACGCAGTCAGATCAATCAATGATGGGAAGAAACGCTCAGCGGGAATGTTCCTGGCTTGGCGGGTAGCCATAATGGCGGGAGTAAGCTCGTGAAAATGCAGCCGTACTGCCAAATCCGACAGCGGCAGAAACGACTTTGGCGCTTCGCCCGGCTTGCAATTCGACACGTCCCAAAGCAAGCCGCCAGTTGGCAAGATAGGTGGCTGGCGGCTGGCCGACAATCTGCTTGAACAACGCGATAAAGCGCCCGCGCGTCAAACCGGCAATTTCGGCAAGTTCAGCGATTTGCCAGTGCCGCGCGGGATGTTCATGCATGGCAACGAGAGAAATGTGAAGCTGGTAGTGGGCAAGCCCCGCCAGCAATCCTGCATCAACGGTACCGATCGCAATGGCCCTGCGGATTGCCAGCACCACAACGACTTCGCAGAGACGGGCGTGGATCGTGTCGCCACCACATCTGCGGTTGGCCGTTTCTGAAAAAATCAGATCGGACAGTCCCTGCAATTGCGGCTCCAGCATCAGATCGAAACACAATTCACGTGGCAACGCTCCAACCAGAGGGTTGATGCTGCTTTTGAAATCAATCGTTGCAGCCGCCAGAACGTTCATATCATCCGGCATCTGCTCCAGAGCTTCTGGCCGGTAAATGAGATGGGTCGGGGTAGCGGCACCTCTCGCATCGACAAGCAGCAGATTGGCGTCGCAAACATCGTGACAGTGATAGGCCCGCAATCCATAGGCCTTCAGAAAAGCTGCCAATCGATCATGTCTTTGGTGCTCAGACGAACGTTCGATCATGCATTTCTCCAGAACTTGATCCATCAAGCGTTAAGCTGTTTCAGCAGCAAATGCCAGACAGGCAAAAAATGACGCGTGATGGGCCGATGACATGACAGAGAATTCCGCTAGCAAGTTCGACAATTCCCGTGCGGGTGAATATGCCCGGCAAAGCCGGATAGCCCTTGCCGGTTACGATGCATGCCATGAACTGTCTGCTTGCATGCTGGCGGCATCGTTGCCTGGGACAAAGCAGGCAAAAATACTGGTCGTCGGCGCAGGTGGAACAGCGGGTGAAATCATCACCGCAGCGCGGCTTGAACCCACATGGACTTTCGTTGCCGTCGACCCCTCACCGGCCATGCTGGATGTTGCACGGGAAAATCTCGTTGAGGCGGGTATCGCACCACGTGTGGCGTTTGTTTCCGGACACCTTGCCGACATTAGAGATGATGGAGGTTTTGATGCCGCAATCATGATTGGCGTGTTGCATCATATTCCGGGAAACGCGGCCAAACACTGTGTTCTGCAACAACTGTCAGATCGGCTGAGGCCCGGCGCACCTTTGATTCTGGCGGGTAATTACCGCCCATACAGCTCCGAGCCAATGCTGATGACCGCGTGGGCGCAACGCTGGCGAATGCATGGCGCGGGGCCCGATGAAATCGAGGCAAAGATGGGACGTATATTACAAGGAGCTGAGCCGCCAGAATCCGAAGAAGCCGTTGCAAATCTGCTTGCTAACGCTGGCTTTGGCGCGCCACTGCGTTTCTTCTCCAGCCTGTTTTGGGGTGCCTGGATAACGCAGCGAGCGTGATGCTTTGAGGTGGAAAAATCACCTCGCAGAACCAAAATCCGAGAAGGGATACTTTGTTCAAAGTATCCCTTCGGTGCATGTTGGCAGATTTTCCTGTGTTCTGGAAAATGCGGCGAACGCGGGCCCCTTCCCTGTAATGACTACAGGACCATGGCCAACCCGGTCGTTCGCCGCGAGACAGGCGTTAGAAGCTTACACCTACCAGTCTCTCGATCAGGGTGTTGCGATCCTCGATGGATTTCAATCGCACCGTGAGAGCCTCGCTTCTGACCGGCACCTGGGGCGGCAGGGACACGGCAACGCACGGAATATTTTCGGCCGCCCAACGCTTGAAACGGGGCAATTTATTTGGGCCGCTGATTGGAAAGGTATGGGTGTACCTAAAAGTCATTGCTGGCTCTTTCTGGATATAGGCAGTGCTTCCAGCACACAGGGCCAGAATTACTGCGCAATTTCAGTCTAGGGTTGGGAACCGCCTGACGCCACGACTGCCAACGCAGTTCTAGGCGCCAGGCAGTTAGCGTCCGGCAATGATCCTTCGAAGAGGAAAGATGGCAGGCATTTTGCTTGCCAAACCTGTCGCGAACATCAGCGCCACCTTAGACTTCGGGCTTACAGTTGTCGCTGACGGATAGTCGTGCCCGGTCAAAGCAGCATAGCTCCAGATGCTCGGGCTCCGCTTCGAGTTGTCTTACGAACTTGGCAAGCTCAATATCAAAAAGTTTGTCCGCAGCGACGTCGAAGGAAAACCACCGTCGATGTCTTTGCTCCTTCTGACGCCAGTGGGTCAGCGTGCCACACACGTTCATACCGAACACGGTGACGCGGCAGGCAACCTGCGATCCGTCGTCTAGAATCTTCGTGTGCCGGTAGGTTGTTACCGGGACAGTAGAAATGTCACCGATGATCCCCGCCTCCTCAAACGCCTTCCGCGACGCCGCCACAAACGGAGCATCTCCCTTCATGGGCAGTCCCCGCGGCGTGATCCATTGCCCCCGCCTGCGCGAGGTAATGAGCAGTATCTTGCGCTCACCATCCCGCCCGATACGCCACGGAAGGACACCGACTTGCTGCAACTCGTCCGTATCGCCAACTATCATGGCCTTACCGCTTGCTGTCATCGCGCTATTCATTGTCCTGCATCCTCCGCCGGCCTTAGGGAAGAATGTCCACGGACGTTGTTGGGAATTGCAGCGCGAAGCGCAGTTTTCGAGGAAAATGACCTTTCGCACCAAGGGCAACGCACGGCCGCGGCCGGTAGATTCCGGTTGCAGGTAACGCAGGTGAGACGATGTCGAAACGTGAACATGTATACGCTCCATTTGGCACGTCGCATGAGCGACGTGGAACGAACCGCACTGTCGATTGCGTGGTTCCCGGAGCGGCTGGGTCTGTGGCGGCGTTACAGGATCAGTGCTGCCAGCTCCGGGTAAAGGAGCGTGCTTGATCGATAAGCCCTGAGATTCTAATGACCCAAATATTTCGCATACATCTTAAATAGTCACAGGCCGCACATTCTACAAGGCGTCTTTTTGCCGCATGATGGGGAGATTTCTGAAGTATATACAGCAACCCCAGATTGCAGGATGTTGCCAAACATGCTCATGAGTGCCGACTGCGCAGCCCCTCGCAGACACTGTTCAGCACGCTTTCCCTCCGTCCTAGAAAGGTTGATAAAGCATTTGGGTGCGCGCGGGTGTGAAAAGCCGAAGTTTGCCAAATAAGTAGCCGAGATTTGGCTTCGCAAGTACAGCGCTTTCAATACTACCGCCATGTATCGACGCCCTCTGGTGCCCAAAACGCGTTCAAAAATGGGGAGAAGTATTGTGTGGAAACACCACCCTTCGTTGCAACGCGGCGTGCGGATCTTCAAATACGACCTTTGGCCGGAATGTGTTTTCGCAGATCAATGGGTGAGCACTCGGTTAGTTTTACAAATAAAGTCGCCCCCAACTCGACAGAAGCCGGATGGAGGCGAAATTTGTGGAGTGTGTAGTAACCTTTTATGTCGGTCACCTAGGCGCTACGACAGATCAAAATTCTTCCCAGTTGTCGGCATCGGTCTTCAGGGCTGCGTTGCCTGAGAACGCCGCTTTGATGCGACCACCAAGGGCACGTGCAGGGGACTGTGCAGGCCGGTCAATCGGCGAGGCTGCACGGACGCTGACAGGTGCGCTGTTGTACCCACCTTCGGACAGCGTAAATCTCGACAGAATCTGATTGAGAGACAGAGCCTCACGTGCAAGCCCGTGGCTCGCCGCCGTGCTTTCTTCAACCATCGCCGCGTTCTTTTGCGTATCCTGATCCATCTGATTGACGGCCGTGTTGATCTGCTGGAGACCAGACGACTGTTCCTGTGACGATTCAGCGATTGCCGCGACGTGCTGGTTGATTTCCTGCACTTCGGCAACAATTATTGCCAAGGCTTGGCCGGTTTCGCCAACCAATTGTACGCCCTGCTGAACCTGGCTGTTGGAGGTGGTGATAAGGTTCTTGATTTCCTTGGCAGCACCTGCAGATCGCTGCGCCAGTTCACGCACTTCCTGCGCAACAACCGCAAAGCCCTTACCGGCCTCACCCGCACGTGCTGCTTCAACGCCAGCGTTCAGGGCAAGAAGGTTGGTCTGGAAGGCAATCTCATCAATCACGCCGATGATATTGGAGATCTCGTCTGCAGATTTGGAAATCTGTTCCATGGCAGCAACGGCTTTTTCAACCACTTCGCCAGATTTTTCTGCACCGACCTTGGTACGGCTGACGAGCTGACCAGCTTCCTGTGCGCGTTTGGTGGAATCCTTTACCGTCGTCGTGATTTCTTCCAATGCCGCAGCACTCTGTTCAACCGCCGCCGCCTGCTGTTCGGTTCTTCTTGCCAGATCATCAGCGGCAGACTTGATTTCATTGGCACCAGCATCAATGCCACGGGCATTCTGCGCGACTTGGTTCAGGGTCGTCTGCAGCTGTTCCGCCGCGCGATTGAAGTCACCACGAATGCCATCAAGGCCTGCAACAAACGGATGCTCAATGCGGTAAGTCACGTCACCATGGGCAATCTTCGACAAAGCAGTGGCAAGATTGTCGACAGCGAACTGAACATCGCGTTCTTCCTGTTCCTTCTGCTTAGCGCGTTCCAGGCGTTCTTTCTCCGACAAGGACCGGTTGGCTTCCGTTTCATTTTCCAGACGAATGCGCTCGATGGCACCTTCACGGAACACCTGCACAGCAGCAGCCATCTGTCCGACTTCGTCCTTCCGATCCATGCCATCAACGTCGGCAATGGTATCGCCACTTGCCAGCGACATCATACGCTCACGAAGGCGGGCGATCGGTGTGGTGATACCACGCGAAGAAATATAGAGACCCAGCGCAATCAGCAGCGCAGATACAATCACCATTCCAGTGACACTGGTGAAAATCGTCTGGCCAGTTTCGTCTGAAAGTTTCGTGCTGCCCTTGATCATTCGATCAATCAACTGCTCATTACCGGCACTGATCTTGGGAGAGACTTCGCCAAGCTTTCTAAGAAGGTCGAGAGCCATCTTTTGAGCCTCGGCGGTCTGCCCTGCCTGCATCAAGGCAATCGTCCGTTCACCGATTGCTTCAACTTCAGCAACACCATTCAGAATGTCACGGGCTGCCTCTCCACGAGACGGGACGAGGGAAACGATTGTGTTTTGACGCTCTTCAAGCTGCTTGCGGTCACCACGGAAGACCTTAACTGCATTTTCGAAATCAGCGCTGCCTGGTTCGTTCAGAGTTGCGCGAAGAACCTGCATCCCCAATGCGTTGAGGTTACCGCTTGTTCTGGCGTTCAAAACTGCAGCAACACCGTTATTGGCAATGAAAACAGTATAATCATTGTCAGTGCTTTTATATTGCAGACTGACGTAACCCAAGCCGGCCAGCGAAACCAAACTCATCAAAGCGATTACAAAAACGACCTTTGTTTGTATCTTTGCATTCTTCAAAAACGACATATAGACCTCAAGCCAGACGGTCCCGAAATCGGCCTCAACGGGCCATTCGCGAGCAGATGATAGAACATTGCAGGTAGTTGTGCCCATTCATCGGGCGACAAGCGGCCATATTGTTCTATGCTGCAAAGAGACAGGGAAGAAACAAAGTCCGATTGTTCTACCGGTTCCTCCATTCAAGATAGGGAACCTGCAAATTGCACATTTGGCAAAAAGGATAAATTAAGTATTACTTTAACCATGCAAAGAATGATGGAAAAGCCTTAAAAATCATCCTTTCCAAGATGTTAGGGATGACATCCAAGTATCTAGAAGCAGATGCGATTTCACTCCTGCTCCGCGTCTCTCGTTAAATTTGACGATCATCAAATATCTATTGGCTGTTGCGGAAATCCGCCAAAATGCGTGCAGGTAACGGCCGCCGCATCCCGCCCCGTTTCAAGGCAGGTCTTCAGATCTTTGCCTGCAAGCCGCGCCGCAATAAACCCGGCAATGAAGGTGTCACCAGCACCTGTTGTATCTGACACATCCACGGGAATGACCCCTGTTTCAGCAGTTTCAATGCCATCGGTTGCCAGGCTGCCTTCAGCACCCCTCGTCACGACGGCGAGGCGCGCACCCTCTGCAAGCAATCGGGTGGCAAGCTCGAGAGCCGCATCCGGGTTTGAACCGGCAGACGCAAAGGCAATGCTCAACCCGTCCGCACCGGGATTGACGGTAATATCCTGTGAAACGCTGACGCCAGCATCGGCAAGGCGGCGTTTCAAATCTCCTCCATCATCAAACCAGCCGATATGGACGTGGCGCATGGAAAGCAGCACATCCACATCCTTATCGCTCGGGCGATATGGTCTGCAGACCCCAAATTCTTCAAACACAAAAACACGATCGCCATTTTCATCGACATCAATGTCGGTATAGGCTGTGATCCCGTCATTGACCTGCACATGGTCAACAACCACATCGTTTTCTTCAAAACAGGCGATCATTCTTTCGCCATCTCTGTCTTTTCCGACCGCGCCGAAATAGGCCGTGGCCAGTCCCTGCTTGCGCAGATGAACAGCAACATTGACGGCATTGCCACCAATCGCAGCAACACCAACCGGCGGCAGAAACTTGTCGACACAATTGTCGCCGACGGTCGCGATCTCGAATTTATGCATGCCTGTTTTCTCCGCAAAAATCCCGTCGCCATCGCTGGCGACGGGCATGACCTGTTTATCTCAATAGGCAACGCGCTTGTAGTAACGGCGGGTTACAAGCGGGTGGTTGCGCATCACTTCCAGATGGGCGCTGACCCGTTCCAGAACAGTTGCCAGAACGACCGGCGACACCATGCCACGCACCTCGTCAGAAATGCCCGGCAAAGCGAAGTCTTTGGTGTCGAGAACCGTCAGCTTGTCGGTATAGTTCGGCGCGAAGTTTTCCACACGATCACCGATGGCGCGGTAAGAATCCTCGCCCTTGAACAACATGACGCTGACACCCTTTTCCACCAGCTCCAGCGTGCCGTGGAAGAAATCCGATGCATGAACGGGACGGGTGCGGATCCACTGCATTTCTTCAAGAATGCAGGTGCCGTAATAAAGCGCCGCCGGCCAGACATTTCCGCCACCCGTGAAGATATGATAATCGGACGCGGCAATGCGGGCTGCGAAAGCCTCTGCCTTTGGTTCAAAGCTGCGCTTGATCTCAAGAAGAAGCTCCGGCAGGCGCTTCAGTTCAGATATGATGTCTGTGTAATTGTTGATTTCCTTGCGGAATTTCATGATCGACAGCGCTACAAACAGCGACTGAAGATAGAAGGATTCGCAGGACGTATCGTCTTCGGCGAAGTTGACGAAGACGTGGTTGCCGCCCTTGCCAAGCGGTGTTTCTTCATGACCGACGAAGGTCAGAACGGTCGCGCCGATTTCCTTCAGCTTGGCCAGCATGGCCACGCTTTCCTTGGTGGTACCGGACAGTGACGGCATCACCACGATTGACTTGTTCGTCAGGTTCACCGAACCCGCCAGAACCAGCTCTGCCGGATAATCGATGAACACAGGGAAAGTCGAACGATGCTGCAATAGCTGGTAGGCAGGCTGCATCAGATAAGCGACACCACCGGTCCCCAGGAAAAACAGGTTTTCAGCACCGGCATTAAGGGCGGAAGCAACAACCGTGTCGATACGTTCGGCAAGCGAAACGGCACCGGACTGGATGCGCAGGAAACGGGCTTCATCGAAATTCAGCATGGCATTCTCTTTCATGGTTCAGAGGGATTGGAGGATTTCAGATAACAAGGTCCTGAACGGCATCACGCAGACGCTTTGCAGCATCGTCGATGGCCTGTTGGCGCGACGTCACAAGGTCGGCATCACGGCCACGTTTGATGGCGAGTGCCACCAGCATTCGCCGCACTTCAGACGGTGCAGTGCCACCCGCTGTTGTGCGGGCGTTGACGGATCTCACGGGATCAAGGCAGTCACGCACAAAATCTGCAGTGATCGGCAGAGGCGCACCAAGCTCCTCAACCGCCGATTCATTGATGATCTCAACGGTCATGCCACGGGCATCCAAGCCAGCATTGAGCGCACGTTGTACGGCACCGCCGACGACATGATGCGCTTCCCGGAATGACAGGCCGTGCTCCCGCACCAACCCGTCGGCAAGATCGGTGGCGGTTGAGAAATTTTCGTAGCAGCGTTTTTTCAGACGTTCTGCGTCGGGTGTCGCAGTTTCAAAGACCAGCCGCAGCAATTCCATGCCATCGATGAACAGCGACAGTGACGGCCAGGCGTCAGCGACCCCTTCACGGACAGAATCAAGACCGATGGAATAGTTGCTGCCCTTCACACTTGCCAGTGCACCGGTTAGCGCGCCGATGCTGCGACCGGCCGCAGCACGGAAATATTCCAGCGCCAGCATGTTCTTTTTTTGCGGCATGATGCTGGATGTTCCAGCCACCCGGTCAGGAAAGGTCAGTGCGGCGAATTCATGCGTGCAGAACACATACATGTCCTGCGCAACACGGCTCAGCATCGACAGCGTGCTGGTCGCGGTCCACAAAAGCTCCGTGACGAAGTCACGCGAACCAACCGCCTCAAGGCAAGGTTCGACAATGCCATCAAACCCGAGCAGTGACGCCGTACGATCACGATCTATGGCAAAGGTCGTACCGGCAAAGGCTGCAGCACCAAGGCTTGAGCGGTTGATACGTTCATGCACCGCAGAAATCTTGTCATATTCCCGCGACAGGGCCGCAGCCACATTGGTGAGAAAATAACCGAAGGTCATCGGCTGTGCCGGTTGCAGATGTGTATAACCCGGCATGATGGTTTCAGCATGTTTTTCGGCAGCGGCCTCACATGCAGCCCGCGCGCGGTTCATGCCGTCCATCATTTTCAGGCACAATGACCGTGCATTCATCCGGTCCAGCGTGCCACCAATGTCATTGCGGCTGCGCCCGGTGTGAATAAAACCGGTGTCCTTGGCACCGGCAATGCCGGACAGCCGGTTTTCAAAGGCAAAATAACCGTCTTCGAATTGCGGATCGAGATCGATGGTGCTGGCGCCCTCGGCACGAATATGGGCAATGGCTTTCAACAGGGACGCTGCAACCGGGCGCCCGACAAGCTGCTGTTCCACCAGCATGACAAGATGCGCCTCGTTGAGCTGGCACATGGCCTCCAGAACCGCATCGTCAAAGCTGGCCATACCCGGACGATAGATGGCATTCACCACTTCTTCGGCGGTGCGCTCGGAAAGGCGGGAACTGACGGCATTTTTCATGGCATTACCTTTGGTTGGCAAAAGAGAGTTCAGCCCGGCGCGCCGGGACAAACGCATCAACAAGACTAGAAAAGTCGGAGATATCGGCCGTCGTCAGCAGTGTTGCGAACAACCGGGCGGCATGATCCGAGCCGAGCAGTGACTCGGCGCAGCGAATGAATTTGTCACCGAGTGCGGCATCATCGAGTGGATTGGCCGCACTACCTGGAACGAAAGCGCAAAAGGCGTCCAGCACCGAGCCATCGACAAGATCAATGACGACGCGTGACGAAACCGAAATGCCGCTGGCACCTTTGGGGAGGTTCGGATCATCGATCTGATTGATCCGTGGCATCAGGGCCTGCACCGCAGGATTGGATAGAGCGCTTTCGCTGAAGTCGGCAAGACCGGCTTTGCCGGATACCGCCGCAACGGCCAGCGCAAAGGGCAGGCTGAATTTGGCCTGCGCGACAGTCTCTGGTCGATCATAGATCAAAATACCGCGCACGGCGGGATCGAGATGGCAGCGGATACGGCTGATCTGTTCGATCGCCACACGGCCACTGCCAACCAGGGACAGGATGCAGGAAATGGCACTGTGAGAGGCCGTGCAGCAAGGATATCCCTTGATCACCATGCTGCCGCCGGAAAACCCATAGGGTTGACCGAAACCTTCGACCACCTCAGTTGCCTGTTTTATATCACCGTCATGAAGGGCTACATATCCGGCTGGGCCAAACAGGCTGCCAGGCGCGGCTTCAAGACCAAGACTTGCACATTCTGCAGCAAAAATCCCATTGGCAACGGCCTGACCCACCTGGAGCGGTTTGGCATCCGTACCGAAATTGCTGCGAATGCCGCTTGCGAAGGATGCCGCCATGCCAAGGGCATGACGCATGCGCGATACATCCAGCTTCATCAATTTGCCGGCGGCAGCACAGGCTGCAAAAACACCCAGTGTTGCCGTAGCGTGCCAACCGCGTTTGTAATGGGCGGGATTGACAAGACGGCCGATACGCATGGCTGTTTCACTGCCGGCAATGTAAGCCCGCAGCACCGCTTCTCCAGAAAAACCGTAGCGACTGTCACCGAAAACGGCAGCCGCCGTCATGGCACTGACCGTGACATGGGCCATGGCAAGCTCAGTCTCGTCATCATCAAAATCATGGAAATGTGCGGCAAAGCCGTTGAGAAGGGCGGCATCCCGTGGTGAAAAACACCGATCCGTGCCCCAGAGACGTGCGGTGCGTGGTGACCTTTCCTGTTCCGGCAGAAGGGCTGACAATGCAACAAGTTGCGGTTCCTCCTGTGCGGCAAGTGTGACGCCAACGAGATCCGCAAAATGCCGGGACGCCGTTTCGAGCACCGCGCGGGAGACGGGTTGACCCTCTCCGCAAATCATTTCGGCCAGACGGATTTCCGCTTGCATCGGCGTCACCTCAGGCATTGGACACATCAACGAGCTTGGGGGCCGTCTCACTGCGCTTCTTGCGGCCACCGCTGGCCTGTCGGCTGTAAGGCCGGGCAAAGTGATTTTCCAGCAGCCGTCCAGCACGCGAAATCAGCCAGCAAAGTACGAAATAGACAACGAGGATAAAGCCGTAGACCAGGAAGGCAGGGCTGCCGCCGCGCGAGATGGTGGTTTGTTCGATGAGGACCTGTGCCGAACGCAGCAACTCATGCACACCAACCACGGCTCCCAGTGATGTTGCCTGCACCAGAGCAGTTAGCAAACTAACGTAGGGCGGAAGGATAACCGGCATGGCCTGCGGCAGAATGACGAAGAGCAGACCCTTCCAGGAGCGCAATCCGAAAGCTGCAGCCGTTTCACGCTGCGCCTGCGACACCGACATCAGACCGGCACGGATGATTTGCGCACCATTGGCACCACCCCACAGCGAAATGGACAGCGAAGTGGACCAGAAGGGATCGAGCGACAGGCCAATACGGGGCAACACGAAGTAGGTCAAAAGCACCGCCACCATCAGCGGTATGTCGCGAAAGAGTTCAACGATCAGATAGGCGGGACGGCTGATGAGCTTGACCGGCTGCATCAGACCGGTTGCCAGAATGACCGCAACCAGAGTACCGCCAATCGCAACGACCAGTGACAGCCGCAACGTGTGATAAAAACCTTCGATAATGAATGACTGATATTCGAGCAACAGCATGGCTTATCTCCCCGCAAACGGACGGTTGAGACGACGTTCGAGCCGATGCCCGAGGCCGGAGAGAATAAAGACGCAGATCAGATAGATGACGCAGATGGAGGCAAACATCTCGACGGTGCGGAACTCGTAGGCAATGCGATCAACCGCAACGAATGTCAGCTCAACAAGGCCAATTGCTTGGAGATAGGCAGAGTTTTTCACGGTGGCGACGACGGTGTTCATAACGGATGGCAAAGCTGCACGCAGCGCCAGTGGGAAAACGATGAACCACCCATGTTGCCACCGTTTCAGGCTGAGCGATGCGGATGCATCGCGCACCCCTTGCCCAACCGAAGCGAGGCCCGCGCGGAAACTCTCAATATGGAATGCACTTGCCCAGATGGTCAGCGCCAAGGCGCCGGACCAGAAGATCGACAGTTTCATGCCGATACTCGGCAGACCGTAAAAGATGAAGAATATCTGCACGAGATAGGGAGTGCCGCGGATGAACTCCACGTAACCCGCCACACACATCTCGACCGCCTTGATCCCGCTTGTTCTCAAACCTGCACCAATGATGCCGATGAGAAGAGAAAGCACAATCGCAACGCCGCTGACCATCAGCGTCATGCCGAGACCGCGCATCAGATCAGGAAGTGCCTTGTATATGTAGAGCCAGTCCATACCAAAATCCCGTTATCGTCGTCGTAAAATCCCGCCAGCCGACCGCCGGCGGGATTTCAAGTCAGATCACTTCACTGCCGGTGGCTCGGTGGTGAAACCCTTGAGCATGGCCTGACGAACGAGATCGTTTTCGATAAACTTGGCTGCGGTGGCGTCGTAGAACTTGTCGCTCTTCAGCTTGGCGAGTGCCGCATCAACAAATGCCTTGAGTTCGGGCTCGTTCTTGCGCAGACCGATACCATTGACGCCGAGATCAAGACCTTCATCGATCACGCGCAGTTCGGGATAGTTGCTGGCAAGCGTCCAGATCAAACCACCGTCACCGACAAAACCGTCACCACGACCCTGCTGGAGCGCTTGAACACCATCCGCTGTCGTGTTGAGCTGCATCATCTCAACACCTGGGATATTTTCCTTGAGCCACTTGATCTGTGAGCCGCCCTTGACGATCAGGACTGTCTTGTCCGCAAGATCGGCAAGTTTCTGTGCAGGGCTATCCTTGGGAACGATAACATTGCTGGTGCCCCAGAAATAAATGTCGGAGAAATCGATGACTTCTTCACGAGCCGGGAACTTGCCAAGCGTAGCAAGGATCAGATCGATCTTGCCGCCATTGAGCGACGGAATGCGCGCTTCACTGGTCACGCAAGTCAGTTCGGCCTTGTCAGGAGAACCAAAGGCATAATTGGCAATCTGCTTGGCCATTTCGATTTCGATACCCATCGGCTTGCCGTCAGGGCCGGTCGAACCAAAAGGAGGAGAATCGCACTTTACGCCGAAGCGCAGCACGCCAGCCTCTTTGATGGCGGCCGGGAGCGGAGGTAAGTCATTCGCCTGGGCTGCTGGCATTGCGAGGAGAACTGCGGAAAGGCAAGCGGCCGAAGCCAGCATGCGTTGAAAGCAGGTATGGTACTTTTTCATCGTATCGTTCCCTTTTGCTCTTGGAGTTTTAAAGGCAGACTTCTGTCGTCTGACTTATTGTTGCGCGCCGCAAAGGCGGTGCGGACATTGAATGATCAATGCAAGATCTGACTCAGGAAGTTGCGCGTCCGCTCTTCTTTCGGCGCGCCAAAAAATTCGCTCGGCGCTGCCGATTCAATGATGCTGCCGCGATCCATGAACACCACCCGGTCGGCGACCTGACGTGCAAAACCCATTTCATGGGTCACACAGATCATCGTCATGCCATCGCTGGCCAACTCGACCATCGTATCAAGCACCTCACGCACCAGTTCTGGGTCGAGCGCCGAAGTTGGCTCATCAAACAGCATGATGTCAGGGTTCATGCACAAAGACCGGGCAATGGCGGCACGTTGCTGCTGGCCACCAGAAAGCTGAACCGGATATTTATTGGCCTGATCGGGAATACGCACACGCTCGAGATAATGCATGGCACGCGCTTCAGCGTCCTTACGCGTGACATGTTTGACCCAACGCGGGGCCAGCATGCAATTTTCCAGAATGGTCAGATGGGGATAGAGATTGAAGCTCTGGAAAACCATGCCGACATCAAGACGGATGCGATCAATTGTTTTCTTGTCGTCGGTCAACAATGTTCCGTTTACCCGGATATCCCCCTTCTGGTGCGCTTCAAGACGATTGATGCAACGGATCATCGTGGACTTTCCGGAGCCGGATGGACCGCACACCACAATCTTCTCACCGCGCGCGACGGTAAAATCGATATCGGTCAGCACCTGGAAGTGACCGAACCATTTGCTGACCCCGGTCATTTCGACGCAAGGCTGTGCAGCCTGCAAAACCGGCTGTTGCGCCGTAGCTTGCTTCATCATTCGACAGAACCCCTTTGATGACCATCTTTGTGGTCTTAGTGGACATCCATACTTGAAAGACGTCTGACGACTAACATCTACGAATTGATATGAATGTCAAGCGGAAGATGATGGATTCCGCTGGCCAGATTGCTGCAGTCGATTTCATTTCCCGCAACCCATTGAATCCGCTCACACCGCATTTTCAAAAAATCTGACGGCACCGGTGTAAAAACACGGGCCAAAACAAAAGCCCGCAAACAATGTTCGCGGGCTTTTCTGTCATCGTCTGGCAAAGCTGAACTTGAAGTAGCTGCCGTGATGGTAATCCTTGGCAAAGAGGACCGGCACGCCCTCCGCTGAAAAGCATGTTTCCGTCACCAGCAGCACCGGGCCAAAATCGGTAAGACCCCAATTCTTTTGCGCCTCGGCGGGCAGCAATGTCGCAGCAACACTGGCTGTGGACGCGACCGGCGCCATGCCGCGCTTGCGCAGGATCTGCACCAGCGAACCGGTCCAGTTGATATTGGACTGCGCCTGCCCAACCGTGTCTGCCCGGATAAAATCCACGGAATAAAGGATCGGCCGTTTACCTTCACTGCGAACCCGCTCGATGCGCAACACGGCAGTTCCCTCCGGGCATTGCAGCCCTTGGGCAATTTCTGCATCAGCAACCATCTCTGTCAGCGCCAGAAGACGCGTCGTCGTGACATATCCAAAACCGCCCACCATTTCGGTGACGCTTTCGAAAGTGGTAATCGGTCGGTCGATATGCAGGGCAGCGCCCGCCATCAGAAACCGACCGCGACCATGTTCCGTGCGGATAATGCCGTCCTGCTCGAGAATTTTCAGGGCCTCACGCAATGTCGGGCGAGACACGCCAAAATGCTCGGTTAAACGTTCCTCGCTCGGCAGCTTTTCTCCCATCTGCATCCCGCGTTCCTTGATGAGTTCAAGCAACCCATCTCGCAACTGGGAAACCACCGTACGGTCACGTCCCATTTTTTTTATCATTGCCGGTCCGTTCATGAGTGTCTGACTTTCTAATGACAACGAAATATCTCCGCGATCTCGGCCACATCCCGCGTTCTTGTCAAAGCAAGCGCCAGAAGCAACCGGGCTTTCTGAGGGTTTAGATTGTCCGCTGGAATGAAACCTTGGCCCTTTGCGCGACGGCTGTCAAAGGTACGGCCTGCACCGCCGCGTGATGCCTGCACGACAATCAGCTTTTTTTCACGCACCGCTTCAGCCAGCACGTGTGCATCCGCATCCCCGGTATAACCAGGCGGAAAGCCTGCCGAAACAATACCAATGGCACCGGCCCCAATAAAGGCGCGGGCCGCCGTACCGTCTGATCCTGTATAACCATAGAGAATGTCGACGCGCGGCAACGTCTCTAGGTTGGTGATGTCAAATCGATGCTCCGGCGCGCAACGACGAACGGGTCGTCGATAAAACGTCACCGCGTCACCATCCACAAATCCGAGTGGCCCGCTATCGGGAGACTGAAACGCATCAAGCCGCAAGGTCGATACCTTCGTTGCGTCGCGTGCGGCGTGGAGCTCATCATTCATCAGGATCATAACACCCATGCCATGCGAGGCCGGATTGGCCGCAGCACGAATGGCATTTGCAAGGTTCAGGCCGGCATCGCTGGAGCGGGCACTGGGCGGTCGTTGCGCACCTGTCATGATAACCGGAAATTTGGTGTGCACGGTCTGAGACAGGAAAAATGCCGTCTCTTCCATCGATCCCGTGCCGTGCAACAGAACGTACCCGGCGAGATCAGGTGTCTCGGTCTCGATGGCGTCCATGCGCTCCAGCAAGGCTTTCCATTCGGGATAGAAAATATTGAAGCTCGGCACCGCACGAAACGGCACAGCGATAATATCGGCAAGTTCGTTGAGCTCTGGAAACAGCGCCACCACAGCATCGCAATCCAGCGAGCCATTGGCACCATAATCGAGAATTTCGAGGGGATGGTCTGCCAGAGAGGCAATTGTCCCGCCAAGACCGATAACTGCTATTTTGGGTTTGACCATTTATCGCTCCACACTGTCAGTAACCATAACAGACAATAGACGTCTGACAATGGCTGTTGTGCGTAGGGTCACAACATCTGGTCATTCAATACAACAGTGACATCAGACGACTGCTCAGCGGGCCCACTCATAAAGCCGCGACAGCATCTGTGAAATTTCCCGCCCTGCATCGGTAAGGGCGTAAGTTGTCCGACGCGGAAAGGTCGATTGGGAAGACCGGGTTACCAGTCCCCTTTCAGCGAAACCTTCGAGCCGTTCCGTCAGCACTTTCGGGCTAATCTTCGGCAGCGTCTGCATGAGTTCCGAAAAACCAAGTTCACGATCGGAAAGGCGCCACAGGATCAACGCACTCCAGCGGTGGCCGAGAAATGTCAGCCAATCCTCCACCGGGCATTCCGAGACATGGCGAGCTGACGAGTGCGTGACAGCTGGCTCGTTTTGAGATCCCTGTTCTTCCCGTTTGGTTAGTTCAGATACCATCTGCTTTGTCTGCCAGCTGCACCAATCGATTCGTCGGTACATTAGTTTTTTCGACACCACATGCAAAGGCAGAACCACAGATGGTTGAGCAGACTGACACCCAATCCCGCATCCTCATTGTTGGCGGATATGGACATGTTGGAAGCCAGATCGCCAGCCGCCTACTGAAAGGCGGGAGACGGGACGTCTGGCTTGCCGGACGGGACGAGGCCAAAGCCGAAGCAATGGCAAAGCGTCTGGGATGCAGAGCTGTGCAACTTGACTTGCGGCGCGCTGACCACTGGGACCAGGCTCTCGCTGGCATCAAAACTGTGGTGGTTTGTGTGGACCAGACCGACAGCCGATTTGCCGAACATGTGCTGAGGAATGGCCGACATTATCTGGACATCACCGCAGATGACGGCTTTTTCCGAAAAGTCGAGCTGTTGGGACCAATGGCAAAAACAATCGGCGGCACGGCATTGCTGTCCGTTGGCCTTGCCCCCGGCCTCACCAATCTGATGGTCAAGGCCTGTGCCAACAGTCTGCAGACTGTGACGCAAGCCCGCATCGGTATCCTGTTGGGTCTTGGTGATACACATGGTCCCGCCGCCATCGACTGGACATTGCGAAATTTCAAATCTGCGCCGATTGAGTTGCTGCAGTTCGGTGGCAGCAATCGACCGCACCCAGCCATCGCTTTCGACTTTGCCGACCAGCACGTGCTTCGCCGCACGCTTGGCATCGAGGACATCAGAACCTTGATGACCTTTGATAGCCCAACACTCACCCGGCTATTGTTCCGTACCCTTCCCATCATCGTCAAACACGCCGCCCTGCGTCGCCTTTTCAGCAAAAGCATGATGCATATTCGTCTCGGCTCGGACCGAGCTGCCCTTTCCGTGGAGGTAAAGGGAACCCGAGATGGCATGACCAACAGGCGGACCATGCAGCTGGAGGGAAAAGAGGAAGCTGCTATCACCGCCTTGATCGCAGCGGAAACCATCCATCTGCTCCATGACGGTTCAATGCCGGCAGGCGTCTGGCACATCGATCAGGTCATATCGATTGATCATTACCGCAAGTGTCTGTCAGCCGAAGGCATATCCATCCTTTGAGGAAACGATTGGCAAGTATCTCATCGCAGATTGAACGGTGTGGCGACAGAAATGCAAAGCCTGCGATCACAGACCTTCATTTTTGACGGTCAAATACATCAGAGCGCTTTAGTGCCATAAAATAGCTAATACCGCACAGCCTGTCGTCTGTTTCTTCTCGCTGAAAAATCGCCGTTTTTGGTGAAAATAACGATCATACCAGCTGATATCGGCAAATCAGTCAGCCCGTTACGCCATTTGGCGCCGATATGAACCGAGCACCAGACCCAACGTCTGCATATAGCCTACGTTTCCGAGGTAAAGCGGCCGGACAATGATGCCCGGCCAGCGTTACGGTCAGACACTCAAGCGAGTGTCTCATGCAATCACAAAGAAGGACTAAATCGCCCGACCTTTAATCAGCCCTTTGCCATGTGAGCGGCATATTCCCGAGCCAGCAGTTCCACTGCCTTTTCCAGAAAATCAGGATCGGTTTTGCCAACGAAATCGATCCGCGGCGCCTTGCCGTCCAGCCGAAGTGTGGCAAACACCTTGCCTTTGGCATCGCGCAATTCGCGCGGGCGCTGTGACTTCGTTTGGGTGGTGGAACGAGCTGACAGACCTTTGAACAGCAATTCAAATCGCTGGTCGCTCTGCGAGGTCTCAAACCCTTCTCCACGCATTGCCTCCAGAGCCTTGCCTTCTGCGCCAGACCCTTTCAGCATCTCGCCCAGCTTCAGCCAGCGATCGCGGCCGGCCTTGGGTGCAGCACCAACCATGGTGATGAAGCGCAACGGCACATTGTCGATGACCTGCAAAAGGCGCGACAATTCGCTTTTTTGAACCGACAGCGCATCTCCAATGACCTTGCGGTCAAAACCACGATCGGCCAGATTTTTGGCAAAAATCGCTCTTTCGATAAATGACAGGTTGCGACGCTCGGCGTTTTCCTTGCCCTGCGCCAGCACCAGTTCATCGTCATTCAAAGGACGAACAATGGCCTTTACAGGCTGACCCAGCTTGAGCGCTGCTCGAATACGGCGATGGCCGTAAGCCGTCTGGTATCGTCCCTGTTTTTCCGGGTGTGGTCGCAAAAGAACCGGCACCTGCTGGCCACTTTCACGGATACTTTTCATGAGCGTGTTGAAGTCTTCATCGTCCACACCCGCCACGGTGAGCCGATCCTCCACGAAAGACGCATCGATCTGCGCAGGGTCGATGGACAGCACGTGTTCGCCATCGCTCATGGCCTGGCGCAAAGCCCGCGCCTCATCAGCCTCTCGTGTCATTGAACCGAGCGACAAGCCCATAGCACGAACCGCACCAGAAGGGGCACGTGCCGGCGTGGCGCTGGCATGAGCGCTCTCCACTGCCGTAGCAGTAGCAGCTGCCACGGGTGGCGCCGGTGGTGTTTCCGGGTTCGCTGCCGGTGTTGCCGTCACTGGCAATGCGCCACCAAACAGGGCTTTCAACTCATTTTTACGGGCGTTTCCAACCATCTTCGTCAGCCTCCTACCTGCCCCACGCATCGTGAACAAGTTTTTCGATTTCCGCATTCACCGCGTTCATCGCTTCCTGTGCGCGGTCGTAAGTGGTGCGGGTAAAGTTCTCACGCCCCACCTCGTAAAGGGTCTGTTTGGTCAAACCCGCATCGGAAACGGCTGTGGATTTCAGCATCGGCGCAGTCAAAACCCGGTCGCCAAACAACGACCGCATGAAGCCGACAATCTGCGCCTGCGGCCCATCATTCGGCTCAAAACGGGTAACCAGATAGCGCAGGAAATCAAAGTTTAGCTCACCGCCAGCCTCACGCACCACGCCAAGCAAATCTGACGTCATGAACAGAAACTGGTTCATCGACGCCACATCCAGCATCTGCGGATGCACGGTGACGATGACCGATGTTGATGCACACAGCGCAGACAGGGTGAGATAACCAAGCTGCGGTGGGCAATCGATGACAACGACGTCATAATTCTGCTCTACGCTGGCCAGAGCGGCCTGTATACGCGCAAAGAACAGCGGCCCGCTGTCTATGCCGCTGTGACGCCGCGTCAGCGCCTGTGGCGTCTCATGTTCGAATTCCTGCAGTTCAATATTGCCCGGCACCAGGTCTAGTCCGGGGAAATATGTGCCGCGAATGATATCGGACAAAGGACGGGCCTGATCGTCATAGCGGATCGCGCCATACAAGGTGTCATTTCCGGTCAGGTCCAGCTCCGGCTGATAACCGAACATCGCCGAAAGAGAGGCCTGCGGATCGAGATCAATGGCAAGAACCCGGTGACCGGTGAGTGCCAGATACTGCGCCAGATGCACGGCGGATGTGGTTTTACCCGAACCGCCCTTGAAGTTCGTCACTGAAATGACCTGCATATGCTCACCACGCGACAGATCGCGTTGTGGCAGATAGCTGCGAGCCTTGGCTGTGTTGCCCTTGGCAAGCGCCTGCTCGGCCAGATGATGACGCAGCGCATTGATGTCGTTCAGCGTGTAGAAGCGGCGACCACCAGACCCGGTTTCCGGCTGAGGCCCCTCGCCTGCCAACGACAGCTGACGTAAATAACCATCGGACACACCAATCAGCTTGCCGGCTTCACCAGACGAAAACTGGCGCAAGGTCTTTTGCGCCATTGGTGGATAAAGACGCTCACGCATCGCCTTCAACTGCTCGGAAAGCGCTCGGGCATCGGCCGCGATTGCAGCATCTGCCACCACACTTGGCATGCCTTGTGGCTTTTCGTCGGTCGCCTGCACTACAGACACCATGGGTTCGATCTCCTGACTGGCGAATTGATGGGCCCGGTTAGGGGCCTGTTTCCAGTTTGTTTGTTGCCGCGCCCATCACAAAAACACGGGAAACAGCAAACAAAACAAACCGGGAATTACAGAAAAGATGATCAGTTACGACAAATGATCAATTTTCCGCTTATTTCCGTAAGAGGATGACGGACGCAGTGATTCTCGTCAACCCAGACAAGAGAGATCGCAACATAAAAACAGTTGAAAATTCACCCCTAGTTGACAGCTGTCAACCAATAAATATGATTTAATATCAATATATTAAACAGATATCGCTTCACGCAACAATCAAATACGTGCGATATTTCGAAGCGTCATCTGCAAAACGGGACAGTTCGAACGCAAAAAAGCAAGCCGCATAAGTGGAACTTCTACGGCCCTTTTCGAAGCGAGTTGACAGCTGTCAACTCGCGATAAACTTCGCCATCAACGCGTCACACAAGAGCAAATCCCGACAAGCGCTCTTCCAGTTTTGCGATCGTATCGACATCCGCATTGGCAAAGGCAAAGCGAAGATAGCCCTCCTGATTGTCGCCAAAATAGACACCAGGCAAACAAACGACCCCTGCCCTTTTTGCCAACTGCTCCGACACCACGGCGGACGAAACACCCGGGAATGGATGGCGGATAAATGCGAAATATGCGCCGACGGATACAAGGTCCCAGCCACTGATTTTTGGCATAACCTGCCGCAAGGCATCGGCCCGTTTTTCGATTTCTACCCGGTTGCCGTCACGCCAGTCCACCAGTGCCGGAATGGCCTTCGCGACGGCGGCCTGTGGCGCCCTCGCCGCGCAGATCTGCAGATTGTCCATAATCTTGGCAATCTCGGTGATAGTTTGAGCACCAGCCGTGATCGCACCCAGGCGATGACCAGGCACACAGAAGGATTTCGAGAAGCTGTAAAGCATGATCAGATTATCCTGCCAGCCCTCAATGTTCATCAGGCTGTGCGGACGAGCGGCATTTCCGGGAAGGAAATCGCGGTACGTTTCATCAAGAATGAGCCAGACGCCCTTCTCGCGGCAGGCTTCAAAAATCTCCCTCAACAGTTCAGGTGGATAGATCGAACCGGTTGGATTGTTTGGCGTCACTATCGCCAGAGCTTTCACACCGCTTTCAAGCACACGGCGGACGTCCGAAATATCTGGTAAAAAGGCGTTGTCCGGATCACAGGAAACGAGAACCCGATTGATGCCGAGCATCGCCAATGTCGTGTCCTGATTGAAATAAAATGGATCCGTCAAGGCAACAGTATCAGCCGCCTTGGCCACCGCCATGGCAGCGCACATGAAGGCCTGATTGCAGCCAGACGTGATGTGGATATTTTCCAACCCGATATGGGCACCGTACAGCGCAGAAACGTGCTCGGCATAAACCTCCCGCAATTCTGTCTCACCCTCAATCGGCCCGTAACCACAATATTTCGTGGAAGACGCTGCTTCGCCCAACCATCGCAGAATATCGTCATGCGGCGCATAACCGGGCACCGCCTGCGACAGGTCGATCATCGGACCACGCGTGCCGTCGTAAGCGCGTGCCCATGCAAATACAGAGGGCACCGGCGGTGGCGACAACTCCGCCACAAGAGAATTGAACAGAGGTTTGGGGGAGGCGGCTGGCATGGAATTTCCTTGAACGTCTTGCGAAATCTGGCCCGGCAGGCATGCCGTTTCAGCGGTGACAGACCATGAGATAGGAGCGGTACGGGCGCAAGTCTTTTCATGCATTTCAGCAATGATGGCCGTTTCGCAGAATACCGTTGCGCCCAAAACCAACGATTGTATCGAAATTGCTCTGCATCTGAAAAAAGCAAAAATGAGATTGCTGTTCCATCGTCCATTTAAGATGGACACTTCTCTCACCGCAGGCATAAGATGCTGCATTGCGGCACGCAAGCGTCTCATCTATCGGAGTTGGAAACATGCCTTTCACGTCGTCACTGTCCCGCCGTCTGTTGCTGAAAAGCACTGTACTATTGGCCGCTTCAACGGCGCTTGCGGGCAGGGCATTCGCGCAGGATGCCGCCGCCAATGGACGGCTAATTGTTGCAGCCGACTCCGAACCGAAAAATCTTAACCCAGCCATCGTCGCTTCGAACGGCGTGTTCTTCATTTCCAGCAAGGTCATCGAGCCGCTGGCTGAGGCATCGTTCGATGGAAAAGATGGTCTGGCGCCTCGTCTTGCTGTTGAATGGCAAGGGTCTGACGATGGTCTCAGCGCCACCTTCAAATTGCGGGAAGGCGTCACATGGCACGATGGCAAGCCATTTACATCTGCTGACGTTGCCTTCTCGGCTCTGTCGGTCTGGAAGACCCTGCAGAACCTCGGTCGTCTGGTGTTTGCAAATCTTGATGCTGTTGACACTCCCGATGCCCATACAGCGGTCTTCCGCTTCTCCAAGCCCACTCCATTCCAGCTTATCCGCAACGCGCTTCCAGTCGTCACCAGCGTGCTGCCAAAGCACATTTATGAAGGCACTGACATCGCCACCAATCCGGCCAACAACAAGCTGGTAGGGACAGGTCCGTTCGTTTTTGCGGAATACAAGCCAGGTGAATATTACCGACTGACACGCAACGAAAAATACTGGAATGCGGGTCAGCCGAAACTCCAGGAAATCATTTATCGCATTCTGCCAGACCGGGCAGGTGCGGGGGCTGCATTGGAAGCAGAAGAAATTCACCTCGCAGCCTTCTCCGCCGTTCCACTGACAGATCTCGCACGCATTTCGGATGTTCCAGGTATCAAGGTCATTGCCGGTGGCTACGAAGCGCTAACCTATCAGCTGGTTGTCGAGATCAATCATCGCCGCAAGGAGCTCGCGGATCTGAAGGTTCGTCAGGCGATTGCCCACGCCGTAGACAAGAAGTTCGTGGTGGATACGATCTTCCTTGGCTACGCAACCGCCTCGACTGGACCCGTGCCCAAGAACGCGCCTGAGTTCTACACCGACGCGGTTGAGACTTATGATTTCGACGTTGCCAAGGCCAATGCGCTGCTGGATGAGGCCGGCTACCCCAGGGACGAGGGCGGTAACCGCTTTTCGTTGAAGCTGCTTCCAGCACCTTACTTTAACGAGACTAAGCAGTTTGGCGCCTATCTGCGGCAAGCACTGGCCGAAATCGGCATTGATGCGGAACTGGTCAATAATGATTCAGCGGCCCATCAAAAAGCGGTCTATACCGATCACGCATTTGACCTGGCCATCGCGCCACCCGTCTTCCGTGGCGACCCCGCCATCTCCACCACCATTTTGGTGAAATCGGGAACACCAGCCGGCGTCGGTTTCTCCAATCAGGGCGGCTACGAGAACAAGGAACTGGATACGCTGATCGACAAGGCGGCGGAAACAGTCGACACGGCAGCACGCACCGAGCTCTACAAGGAATTCCAGAACAAGGTCACACAGGACCTTCCATTGATCAATGTGGCTGAGTGGGGCTTCATCACGGTTGCCCGTGACAGCGTGCACAATGTTGCAAGCAACCCGCGCTGGGCCGTATCCAATTGGGCGGATACGGAACTGGTTTCCTGACAGCTGACAGGGTAGGGGAGTAAATACAATCTCTCCACCCTACCATCTCAAAAGGCGACACCGGTGGCCAAATCACCGGCCGTCATAACATCGCTCCCGCCTACCCAAAGGCGGGAGCATAATTTTTCAAAACAGGCTGGCCAACTCTGCCAAATACTGCTTGGCTGCACCTCAAAATCAGGATTCGACAGTCGGGGATAGAGCCATGCGCCGCTCCATGACATTGCTGAAGCGACGAGCGGTCAGCGCCATTCCGGTGCTGCTGATTGTGCTTCTGTTCACATTTGTCTTGCTGGAAAATGCATCAGGCGACGCGGTCGATGCATATCTCACCTCCATAGGTGGCGGTGATGCAGCGCTTGTGCAGACGCTGAGGGCACAATACGGTCTCGACCAATCCGTAATGGCCCGTCTTTGGCTCTACGTTAGCTCTGTGGCGCGTTTTGACCTTGGCTGGTCTCTTGCCTTTGATCGTCCTGTGCTGGCTCTCATACTCGAGCGTTTACCAAATACGCTGCTATTGATGGGAAGCGCGACTGCACTCTCTTTTGCGCTGGGATCAACTTTGGGCATCGTGGCGGGGGCAAAACCTGGCAGTCTGCGTGATCGCTTTTTGTCGATTTCCTCGCTTGCCCTCTACGCCATGCCGGGTTTCTGGCTCGGTCTTGTCCTTGCCATCGTCTTCGCCGTACAGCTGCGCTGGTTACCGACGTCAGGCATTGAGACCATCGCCTCTGGTAAGGTCGGCTGGGAACGAGCAATCGACATTGCAAGACATCTCGTCTTGCCGGTTGCCAGTCTTGGACTGATCTATCTGGCGCTGTTCCTGCGTGTGATGCGCACATCCATGGCCGGCATCTGGAAACTTGATTTCGTGCTCTTTGCCCGTTCGAAAGGTCTTAGCCGCAGCAGGATCGTTTTGCGTCATGTTGCCCGCAATGCGCTGCTACCGCTGATAACAGTGCTGGGTCTTCAAACCGCAGCAATGCTTGGCGGTAGTGTAGTGATTGAGAGTGTTTTTGCCATACCCGGTTTTGGTCGTCTGGCACAGGAGGCCGTCTCTGGTCGTGATACACCGCTGTTGATGGGAATTATTCTGGTGAGCGCCGCTTTTGTCATCCTCGTCAATCTGGTCGTCGACATTGTCTATGCCACACTCGACCCACGGGTTGGGGCAGGGAACAGCGGCACATGAAAGCTCTGCGCAGCCTCATTGCCTCGCCGGAAGGGCTGGCAGGTTTCATCATACTGGCAGCACTGGCTGCCGTTGCTCTGGCAGCGCCTTATGTGTTCCCGGCTGATCCTCTTTCGATTGCCGGCGGCCCACTTATTCCACCCTTTAGCGATATGGCATTTCCGCTCGGAACCGATCGACTGGGGCGCGATGTTCTGGCCGGATTGGCGCATGGAACCCGCGCCTCTCTTGCGGTCGGACTGGCAGCGGCGCTTACAGCCATCAGCCTTGGCACAATCATCGGCACCCTTGCTGGCTTTGCCAGTGGACTAATCGATGAAGCCCTGATGCGAGTGACTGACGCTTTCCAGATCGTTCCCAGTTTCCTGATGGCGCTGGCCTTGGTCAGCACCATTGGCACATCCATGCCCATCGTCGTTATCGCAATTGCACTGGGTGCATGGGCAGACCCGGCCCGATTGACACGCGCCCAGGTCCTGTCCATTCGCGAAAGCGACTATGTCGCTTCGGCACGGACAATTGGCATGCATCCTTTGGAGATTGCATTCCGGCAAATATTGCCAAATGCACTGCCACCGGTTTTAGCCCTCGCCGCCATCATTGTGGCTGCAGCTGTCCTGACGGAAGCAGCGCTGTCGTTTCTCGGATTGGGAGATCCCAACATCGTTACATGGGGATCGATGATAGCAGAGGGACGCAATGTCATTCGTTCCGCTCCCTTCCTGTCCATCATACCGGGGCTTGGATTGCTGACACTTGTTCTGGGTGTGTATCTCCTGGGTGAAGGGATCAACCTCGCCCTGGCACGTGGAAATAAGGGAGGCGACGAATGAGCCTGCCACTTTGCCGTATCCAAAATCTCAGCATCACTTATCCTGGCCAGACGACTTCGGCATTGACAGCCATCGACCTCGACATCTATGCAGGAGAGAGAGTGGCAATCATCGGCGAAAGCGGTTCTGGCAAAACGACATTGGCCAGATCTCTCGCAGGGCTTTTACCCGATAACGTCAAATCCAGCGGGTCCGTTGAATGGACCATGCATGGCGGCCAGAGTGCAGCCCACCCTTTAGCCGGGCGAGAGCTGGCATATGTATTTCAAGATCCCGCTGGCAGCCTCAACCCTGTGCTGAAAATTGGCGAACAGGTCGCCGAAAGTGCACATCGGCATCTCGCGCTTTCCTACCGCCAGGCACTCAATCATGCCAGAGAATTGCTTGAACGCGTTCAATTGCCGGACCCGACACGGCTGATGAATGCCTACCCTCATCAACTTTCTGGTGGTCAGAAACAGCGTGTGGCCATTGCCGCTGCGATTGCGGCGCAGCCGTCCATCCTCATTGCAGACGAGGCCACAAGTGCCTTGGACAGTGTGACACAAGCGGCCATCGCGCGGTTGCTGGACAGCCTGGTTCAGCAGGAAGGTATGACGCTGATTTTTATCACCCACGACATTGCTCTGGCCAGCAGCCTTGCCGACCGCATCGCTGTCCTGCAATCCGGACGGCTGGTGGAGCAGGGGGAGGCAGAAAGGGTCATAACAACGCCACGTGATCCTTATACGAGGGAGCTGATTGCCGCTCATATCGACCTCGCAACGCCGCCACTGGTGTTGGAGCCACTCCAATGAGCGACATCCTGTTGCAGGTAAATGGCCTTTCAAGAACCTACGAGGACGGACCGCGCAGGATCACAGCTCTATCGAATATCTCCTTTGCATTGGACAGGGGTGAAACGCTTGGCCTTGCCGGCGCTTCAGGTTGCGGAAAATCAACGCTTGCCCGTATTCTAATGCGGCTGGTGCGACCTGATCGCGGCTCCATCACATTCATGGGGCAGGATTGGCTAAGTATTTCACCCAAAGCGTTACGCGCGCAACGCAAACATATGCAGATGGTGTTTCAAGACACTGTCGGTGCGTTTAACCCGCACGCAACGGTCTCAAGTGCGATTGGTGAACCGCTGCGTATCCATAACATCGTGTCATCCGGTGAGCGTGACAAGGCGATAAACCGATTGCTTGATAGGGTAGGGCTACCTGCCAGTTACGCCGACCGGTCCATCATGGCACTCTCCGGTGGGCAGCGTCAGCGTGTGGCAATCGCCCGAGCTCTTTCCCTAAACCCCGCTCTCCTCGTCATGGACGAAGCCGTGTCAGCACTGGATGTGTCTGTCCGCAGCCGTATTTTGCAACTGCTTGTCGAAATCCAACGTGACACCGGCATTGCCTGCATTTTTGTCTCTCATGAATTGGCCATCATTCGTGCCGTCTGCCACCGCATCGCGGTGATGGAAAAAGGCCATATTGTCGAAAGTGGTGTGACTGGCAAGGTCATCGCAGCTCCACAATCCAGCGCTGCCAAACAGCTTATTGAGGCCGTTCCACGGCTGAACATACCGCATGAGGATACCCATAATGCCCAACCGTGACTGGACTTCATTGCTCGATGTGCCTGCCTTTCCAGCAGACGCCTATGCCCCTTTGGCGGACAGGATCGCGGCGCTGCTTGGTACAAAAAACGATGTCCTGTTGATCCAAGCAGAGGCGGTAGTGGCACTCGAAGCAGTTGCAACCAGCCTTGCTCGGCCCAATTTGACAGCCCTCAACATCGTCACCAGCCCCTATGGAACATGGTTCGGTTCACGGCTGACCCGTGGTGGAACAAAAGTCAACAATTTGCAGGCGGAAGCGGCAAAGCCTGTTTTGCTGGAACAGGTCGAAGAAGCGCTCGACGCAGCACCCGAAACGAAAATTCTGGCATTGGTACACGCGGAATCCGCAAGCGGCATTCTCAACCCCTTGGAAGAGATTGTCGCACTTGCCAGACAACGCGGCATTCTCACCATTGTTGACGCGGTCGCATCAGTTGGCGGCCACCAGCTGCAGGTCGACAAGCTTGGCATAGACATCGCGGTTATCGGACCACAAAAGTCGCTCGCAGGGCCGGCGGGCGTTTCAGCCCTTTCAGTCAGTCCGCAGGCTTGGGCATTTCTTGACCGTGATGATGCCCCACGTGATTCCATATTGTCGTTGATTGATCAAAAAAAACAATGGCTTGAGAAGGGCAGGGGAGCATTGCCGGGAACACCCGCCCCTCTGGAATTTTACGCATTACAAGCCGCCGTCGATCGCCTTGAGGCAGAGGGAATGGCGTCGATCATTGCCCGGCATGCATCTGCCGCCCGCGCCACACGTGATGCCATGACTGCACTTGGTGCCACTCTTTGGGTGCCGGAGAACGAAGCATCGGCCCTTGTCACAACAATCGCGTTACCACACGAAATCAGTCTGGACGACGTACTCGCGCGACCTTTGCCACAACAGGCAGATTTGACACCAGGTGTTGGCCCAGGCGCAGAGCGTATTCTCCGCTTCAATCACACTGGGTGCCGTGCAACACGCGACGCAGTCACAGCCAATATAGAGGCTTATTGCTCTATCCTGACACATCTGGGGATACAGCATGACAAGCAAGCCGGCCTGTCTGCAATCGCCAAGATTTATGACCAGTCAAAATAAGTCAGTAATATCAATATCAGCCTGAATTTTCCCAGCCGCCGTCCGTGTAAACATTCTTGCTATAGTCTACAGAAAAAATAGAAAATTGATTGCCTGACCAATCTTGACGAAAAAGTGGCAACAAAGCACACTTAACGGGTCGTAAACGATTAGACAGGAGACACGGAAATGGTGGCAGGTATGAACATGCTTTCCTTTGACCTCTTCGGTCTCGGCCGCAAAAAGCCCGAGAACACCATAGACACGGGCAGCGAAAAAACTGCAGCTCGCACAAAACGTGACGAAACATCACGTAAGGATATCGAGCAGGAACAAGAGCTGTTTTTCTGGTCGCTCTACCCCGTGATCTGAAATCGCACCACAGTTTGTTGTGACGTTTATTTGCTATAAAACGTCGCAACTTCAGCCAGGCGATGTTCTAGAAGATTGAAATTTATCTTTTGAGATCATTGGCTTAACGGTACCTTCAAAATCCCGCTGCTTTCAAAGCCAAGTTTCAAATTACAATTTCAAACATCGTTTTTAGTCAGCCATTTCAAGACTGTGACATCATACTGGGGATTTTGAAGGTGCCGCATAGGTACTGGACGCTGCACACGGCACACTAGTTGGCCGCTCTTTCCACAACCTCAAAGCACGTTGATAGTGTTCTTGAAAACTATCCGCAGTCGCCCGTTCGATGGTCATGAGTGCCATTGCCGCTGTGGCACATATCACCATCTCCATGCGTTCATCCCGTGCCGCGCCTGTCCAAACTGCATGCCAATATTCGCGCATGGTCATCAACGTATCCGGCTCAGCACTCGGCTGCTTCATGCCCGGAATGGAAAAATCAAACGGTGCACCATCCAGCAAACGATAAATTGTTGTCGCTCGGAACGGCCAAAATTCGGGAATGTCCCTGATATTGCCAATGATGGAAAGTTGCTGGACACCGAGCAACATTGAAATATCACGGTGCAGATCTCGTCGAGATGAGCCAGACGCCCCCATGATGCTGGCCTTTGCGCCGAGTGGGTTGATCAATTGCAGGATCGAGTTCAGCGGTGAACGCATTTCCATCAATGGATAAAGACCGATAAGTCGCGTGATCTGAGAATCCAGCGTTTCCAATGGAATGAAGACGCTTGAACCATCTTTCAGGGCTTTTTTGGCATCCTTGATCGAAGTACATACCGGAATGCCTGACATTTTTGCTGCAATAATGAATTTCGCAGCATCCTGCCCGCCGCCCGCCGACCCGTGCATGGCGACACGATATCCGGCCATGCCCACCAGACGCACTGCATGCATAAACCATGGAGAAGAGCGCAGTTTTGGAGACAGATAGACCGGCCAATCCAGATCTGCCAACCCAGTTCCGACATCGACGGCATTTACATGTTGCCGCACGGCTTCAACAAAACCGGCAAATTCAGATGTCGTTGCGCCACGATATTGCATCGTCGCCAACAAAGCACCAATCTGAACCGGATCAGCCTCACCATCCAGAATGATTGCCAGTGCATCGCGCGCTTCGTCCTGAGCAAGAGAGCGACTGCGGCCGACGCCGGCTCCTGAAAGTGCGATATATTTTGCCAGCCTCTGCATCGGCGGCGCATTATCACCAATACGCGATAGTTTGTCAGCGATGTGCTCGGGGGAGGGTTGGCCATCCAATAAAACAGACGGGCGAACGGCAAGGGGCGGAACATCGAGGAGTGCCGGACCGCTCCAACCGGTTTCGTTTGGTTTTGAGGAGGGCGTGACATCCTTCGGTGGGTTCAACAATCGGTCCGTTTCCGCTGCGAGTGCACGCACGCGCACCCTAAGGGAGTCGGCAAGCGGCGTCGGCACAAGACCTCTGGCCGTGCGATGAAACAGCGGATCGCCATAAATTTCCCGCAATTGGCTCAGCATTCTGCTCATCGCAGGCGGCTGAATTCCCATGCTTGCCGCAGCGCGGCTGACACTGCCTTCTCTCAACAACGTGTCGAGCACGATCAAAAGGCGCAGCTGCCCCGAACGATCCTGTGGCTGATCAACGCCCCCGCGCCGTAATTTTTCCCCTGTCACGACCGCTCCGATTCTGCCGAGGTAACTTCCTCATATTCAAATTTGGAATCATTCAAAAACAACGTGGTTGCCCTTACCTAACCCGTTAATTATGTGGATACCATTACTCAAGTTAATTCTCTGGAGTGTCACATGAAGTTGATCGCTGACCGTCGTGGGGGCGGGCAGGGGGCGATGTTGCGCGCAAAAAACCGCCAATATTCAAGCGAAAACCTGAAATCCGGAATGAAGCGCTTAACCCGTGCATGCCTTGCCGGAACCGCCATTTTTATTGCTCATAATGCCTATGCTCAGCAGGCTGAGACAACATCAGATGAAGACACACTCGTGCTTCAGCAACTGGTTGTCACAGCGTCTTCGGTTGAGACCGATCTTCGCAATGCGCCAGCCAGTGTATCGGTCATCAATTCCGATACGTTTGAGCGCAAAGCCGTCACGGATATTTCAGAGGCGATCCGTACACAGCCCGGTGTCAATGTCGGTTTCGGCAGCAATGGTACACGTGGCGTTAGCATTCGTGGCCTGGGCAGCAGCTACACCCTCATCCTGATTGACGGGAAACGGGTTAATGCCGGACTGACGACGATGCGCAAATACAATGGTGATCTTGATTGGGTTCCAATCGACGCCATCGAACGTATTGAAGTGGTGCGCGGTCCGATGTCGACACTTTATGGTTCTGACGCACTTGGCGGTGTCATCAACATCATCACGAAGAAAAACAGCGATCGTTTACGCGGTTCCTTGACTGCTGAGACATTGATGCCGAGCAACGGTTTGACCGGCAACAAACAGAAACTCAGCGGTTATATCAGCGGCCCAGTCATCCCAGATGTGCTGGCATTCAGCGTTTTTGGCAATGTCAGCAAGCAAAAAGCAGCCGACGAAAGCTTGGGCGGCGGGGTGGAAACACCGCGTGGCACGCGCGACTTCGACCTGACAGGTCGTCTAACCTGGACACCATCCGCAGACCACGTCATTGATCTCGAAGCAGGTTTTGGCCGTGAGCGTTACATTCCGTATCTCGCACCCGGCGAAGTAGATACCCCAACCACGATTGAACGCACTTCGGCTTCCCTGCGCCATGTCGGCGAATGGGACTTTGGTACGTCGACAGTGACGGGTTTCATGGAGAATGCCGAAAACCAACACACCATCACAGACAGAGATGGCAATGTTTTGGGTGATCACATCACCGCTCGCAGCTTTACGCTGGATGGCAAGTTGGCGATGCCGCTAGACTATTTCTGGACAGACGGGCTGACTGTTGGTGGTGAATTCCGGTACGAGGAACTCGACGACCCGGAAAATCTGGGCAAGGCCAATACAGTGACCGGTTCAAGCGGCTCGCCACAAACGGACACATGGACTGCTGCCCTGTTTGCGGAAAACAAACTGGACATCATTGAAACCGTCCATCTAACGACCGGCCTGCGTTATGACTATCATGATATGTTTGGTAGTCATCTCTCGCCTCGCGCTTATGTCACCTGGGACATAACCCCGGATCTCACCTTCAAGACCGGTTGGGCCCAGGCATTCAAGGCACCAGATCTTCGGCAGCTTAATCCCAACTGGGTTCAAACATCCCGCGGCCGTGGTTGCGGTGCGGTTGGCGGTCCTTGCGAAATGGTCGGCAATCCTGACCTGAAGCCCGAAACCAGCAACAGCTTTGAAGGCGGATTGTTCTACGAAAATTCGACTGGTCTGCAGGCTGGCTTGAATTATTTCTTCAACGAGATTGAAGACAAGATCACATCGGCCCGTGTTGCCTCCCTGATCACATCAGGTGGTACGAAATATGTGCAGCAGATCAACGTCGACAGGGCAAGATCTCAAGGTCTGGAAGGAAACCTCTCCATACCGTTGCACGACACTTTGACCTGGACGAACTCGTTTACGTGGTTGTTCGAGTCGAAGAACCTTGAAACCAACATGCCGCTGTCAGCCGATCCGGAAATTTCCATTCATACGGAACTGGTTTGGCAGGTCCGTGACAACCTCAGCTTCACGCTTTCCGGTGACTATTATGGCAAGCAGGTTGATTATGTCACGACACCGGAAACGCTGGTCGCACAGAATGTTGATCCCTATGCCGTGGCCAACATCTCCACGAAGTACAGCTTCAATGAGAATGTCGACTTCAAGGCCGGCATCAATAATATCTTCGACACACAGCCGAAGAGTGAATCCAACTTCGTGGAAAATGGCCGTACCTTCTTCCTTGGTGTAACCACGAAATTCTAACAGTGATCCCAACATTATGAGATCAAAAGAATGCCCGGTTCATTTAAGAGCTGGGCATTTTTCCATTTAGTACCCGCGCTGCATATCGACGGTCACGGGCAATTTTCCAGTCGCGCGCCAGTCGCGAATATTTGCCGCGACAATGCGTGCGGAACTCGCCGGGCTCGTCGGTCCAGAGATGTGCGGCAATACCGTTACATTTTCACGATCCCAGAAGGGTGAGGTTTGCGGCGGTGGCTCGACGTCAAACACATCAAGTACAGCGTGGGAGAGATGACCACTATTCAATGCACCGAGCAGATCATCGGCAACGATGATCGGTCCACGGGCAAAGTTGATAATAGACGCGCCGTGTTTCATTTCCGCGATACGTGTCGAATTCAACAATCCCCGTGTTTCTGCTGTCAAAGGCACGAGACAAACCACAATATCGGACTTGCGTAAAAGTGTGCTCAGGCCATCATCAGCGGATACTGTGTCAATACCACTGATCGATTTCAGTGAACGGCTCCAGCCGATAACGTTGAAACCCGCCTCTTTCAGCTTGCGAACAGATGCTGTGCCCAATTCACCAAGTCCGATCAGACCTACGGTCATTTCACTCGGGTGCCGGTATTCCAGCTCTTCCCAAATCTTGCGTTGTTGTTGTTTCCGGTAGGCCGGCATGTCGCGTTGGAGATAATAAGTCCACGCGAGAACTGCCTCAGCCATCACCCGGGACAATTCGGGATCAACCAGGCGGACCAAAGGTGGTGCGCCGGCACCCAATTCTGCGACCAGTCGTTCGACACCAGCCCAAAGACTGTGCACCCATTTTAATCCGGTCAGTTCCGCAATATCAGCGGGATTGGGATTGGCTACAATGGCAATTTCAACGCGACGCTTGTCTTCACCCGACAGTGCTGAAAAGGCGACGATGTTTTCCTGAGGCATCGCTTCACTTAGTGTCGCAATCCAAGAGGCTTCGGACGCGGCATCACCACGAGAGACAAAAGCGATGGGTGGTAATTTGGACATGTCTTGAAAACACCTTCTCGGCAATAAACGCACTTACGGGATGGCCGCATTCAACCAGCTTTCATGCCGAAAGCAATTCCCCGTTAATGAGACTTGTTGTAGGACGAGTTAGCTTCAAAATTCTTTAAAGGACGATCGAAATGAGCAGGACCGTTTATGTCAACGGTGATTGGGTTTCGGAAGAAAATGCAAAGGTATCCGTATTTGATCGCGGTTTCCTTTTTTCCGATGCAATCTATGAAGTGACTGCCGTTGCTAATGGCAGATTGATTGATTTCACTGGCCATGCCGCCAGGCTTGCAAAATCCATGGCATCCCTCGGCATCAAAAATCCGGTAACAGAGGACACCCTTAAGTCCCTTCATTTCGAGATCCTCCGTCGAAACGAATTGAAAGACGGCCTGATTTATCTGCAGATTTCGCGTGGTGCCGAAGATCGCGATTTTCTCTACAGCGCAGATCTCGAACCGACCATCGTCATGTTCACACAGGCACGCAATGTGCTGCAAAATCCGCGATGGGAAACCGGCATTTCTGTCGCAACCGTTCCGGAAGGTCGCTGGTCCAATCGTCAGATTAAAACAGTGCAATTGCTATTTTCGTCCATGGCGAAGGTTGACGCTCAACGCCGGGGAGCAGACGACGCGATTTTTGTTGAAGATGGCCTGATCACCGAAGGTACATCCAACAACTTCCATATCGTGACCAAGGACGGCAAGGTCGTCACGCGCGCTTTGTCGAACGCGCTGCTGCATGGCATTACCCGGGCGTCAATTCTGGATATTGCCGAAAGTGCCGGCATAGCGACCGAGCAGCGCTCCTTCACACCTGACGAAGCAAAAAATGCGGACGAAGCTTTCATCACATCCGCTGGTGTATTTGTTATGCCAGTTGTTGCCATTGACGGCCATCCAATTGGAACCGGCAAACCTGGATCAATTACCCAGAAATTGCGGCAGCTGTATATTCAGCATAGTCTGGAAACAAGCGAAGGCCCTTGAGCCTTACTGCAAAACACGCAACAGCGCGAACCCTGTCAATTGACAGGATTGCTGCTCGCACAATTACGTCGACGGCCTTAGGCCAATTGCGATGTCAAACTACCTGGCTTGTCCCAGCTCCTTTATTTGTGACCACTCGAATAACCATCTCCAACGTCGATCATGTGATATCCGGGCTCCCAACTTTCCACCCGGATCAATCGCCAACGACGCTTCGCAAAGCCTGTCAAAAAATTCAGGACGATCATTCCCTACGTCTCATCCGCAAAAACCAATGTGAGCTATCCCTTCACACCGAACACACTCGGATAGTTTTCGTGGGAGAGTGAACGAATGCATCAACCAACCTGCCTTTGACTCGTGCCCGCAACTCTAAGCAACGCCATCACCATTGGCCCAAGCGAAAATTCGCCAAGTGCAGTTCTTCGCGTCAGATCACGAAGATAACCACCAGCGGAATTGATATGTTGTGCCCTTTCCAAAATGCAGGCTATTGCCACCGCTGCATTTTCCGGCCCCATGACTTCGCAGGCGGATTGATAGGCCGATGGGCTCACACCCAACATCGATCGAACAGTCACTGCCGCCGACATCAGATCGCGCCAGTTTTCAATCACTCCATTCGGTCCGTAAGCAATGATCTCCGGGCAGGCCCTCAACACCATACCTAAAGGAAAAGCCTTTAGCTCCGTATTCGGCTTTGGCGATTTGTCACCAAGGATCGTAGCCTGCTTAGTTTCTAAGCCAGGTTCAAGTTCATTGAGGGGTTTGGTATTTGAATTCTGTTTGTGACGCTCAAAATGATCGGCATTGGCGCTTATATTGTTGGAATTATCAAGCGTTTCCAGCATATTAAGGACCTCTGCCCTCAACATCTGCATTTCATCCAGCAGTTCTTCAAGTTCAATGATGGTTGGTGAACGCGGGATTCGTGCTGCGATTGTATTGTAAATATCTTCTACGCGATGCCAATCGCCCTCGGCAGCCTCGTCAATCGCAGCCGAAATCAATTTGCGGACATCACGCCGACAAATCGTAAGCGCTTCTTTTGACCGTCTGAATTTCGCCCTCTCCGCCACCACTTCTTGGGCGAGATGCGCAAATTCTTCGCAGCGCGCCAGCAGCGGCGAAATATCAAAGCCGAATGCATCCTGCAGCTCGCCCGAACGGTCCTTGCGCGCAAAGCGTTTGCCATTGGCGCTGTCCTTGCGAACAATCAGTCCGGCCGAGACCAGCGCTGCGAGATGTCGGCGCAATGTTGCATCTGCCATACCATGCGCTCTAACAGCAAGACTTGCATTGGACGGGAAAACAATCAGCTGATCGCCCTGCTTCAGTTCCGTTTCAGGATAAAAGCTCAATAAGGCATCGAGCACAGCAAGCGAACGATCCTGTACCCCCAACATGCTGCGTGCTTCGCAGACATCCCGGAATACCTTCCACTTATCGGCAGTTTTGCCAGATTTGATTTGAGCCGAAGCCACTTGCCGTTTAACTAGGTCAAGCGTCATCGGCCGCCGCCCAAAGGGCGTCGATACGTTGACAGGTTGCATCTTCTTTTACCTCTAATAAGGCAACAGAAATCCGCTCACCAAAAAGATGCCAAAAACTCTTGACTGTGAATCATGGAAATGCGATTCTCGAAGTGCTAAATCTGAGAGAGGCTTCCATGCGGCAACGTTTGGGGGCCTTTTTCTTTTGCTGTAATTACCTTTCCCTGTTGTAAAACAATACGTTAGGTTTCATGTTCAGTTGTTCTTCTGTGCACGTTGAAGCGAAAATTGCTCGACCAAAGCCGGCAATTGCTCCGTGACATATTTGATAAATTCCTTGCCGAGCTGATCCTCAGCGGAAATTCGCACCTCTTTCGAGGACATATTCAACGCCACGAGCCGATCACCATTTGCGTCCAGGATTTCGGTTGGCGCCTTTTCACCAACTGCTGGCTTGAGCGCGTCTAGCACAGTCTGGAAACGCCTATCTGAATTCAGCGCACTGTCAGAGTTGTCCGCCAACGTCTTGCGGATCAGCTCCAAGGCATCTGCCCGGGCATTTATTCTTTTGGCAAAATCGACCCATCGTGGACGACCGATTTTCGGAGCCCGGCCGATCGTTTCAATGATATCGGCAGGAACCGTGCGATAAACACCACGCATGCGGGCCAACTCAGCATCATCGATTGACAATGCAGCATAGATATCGCGCGGCTTGATGCCGGCAGCATCCATTCGCGACGCAAACAAAGCGCGTTCAATCCAGCTCAAGTCCTGGCGGCTGGCATTCTCAATACCTTGTGCAACAACAAGATCCAGATCGGAAATATCGACTTCGATAGCCTGAACAGGTTTACCAAGCTCCTTGGCGGCCTGCCAACGACGGTGCCCATAAACAATCTGATATCGCCCATCGGCTGTCGGATGTTTGCGAACCTGGATCGGTACCTTTTGCCCGTCAGTCTCAATCGACTTCTTGAAAAGCACGAACGCATCGGGATCATCTTCCGGCAAACGATCCGGATAAGGGGAGGGATCAACTATACCCGTATCGAGCATCTGCAGCGCACCGCCGCCAGCCTCGACCAAGGCTTTCAAACGATCACGTTCCGCGCGAATATCATCAATTGCCCGATGGGCCGCGCCTATCACTCCAGCACCAACACGATTGCTCGATGCCTGTGGTGTGACAACAGGCACAGACACTTCACCTTTCAGATGATTTTCCAACTCTGCCGAGAGCAATCCGAAACTGGCAACGATTGATTTGCGTGATCCCTTGCTCACTTGCGCCCCCAACTATTTTTGATCAACTCGATGATCGCTTCGTTCACGGCATCAACGGCTTCACGTGCACGTTTATGAGTGTCCCGACCAATCTGCCCCATCTCCAATTCATAGAGGGAACGTTTGGCAAGCCCTGCTGCTTCGACCGCCGTGCTTTCGATCGAGGTTGGCAAAAGGACATCCGTGCCAAACAGGTGGCGCAACATGGCAACCACTTGTGATTGGGGACCATCATTCGGGTCATGACGCGTGATCAGATACCGAATAAAATCCTGATCAAGCTGTGCGCCACTTTCATTCAGGACGCCAATCAGGTCGCCCATCATCAACAAGAACTGGCTCATCGACGCCACGTCAAGCATGGCTGGATGCACCGTGATGATCATGCTCGTCGCAGCGTAAATGGCACTCAAAGTCAAAAAGCCGAGCGATGGCGGCGTATCCAGAATGACGATATCATAATCGTCCTGAACCTCGTCCAAAGCGAGTTTCAACCGCTCAAAGAAGATTGCACCAGTGCTCGATTTGTTTGCGAGCACACGTGGTGTTTCGTGCTCATATTCCATGACTTCGAGATTGCCAGGGATCAGGTCAATCCCGTCAAAATAGGTCTTGCGAATAATGTCACGGATCGGGCGTCGCTCGGCGTCGTCGTAACGAAGCGCTGCATAGATGGTTTCGTTGGCACCAACGTCGACTTCTGGCTGCGCACCAAACATCGCAGACAGCGATGCCTGCGGGTCAAGGTCGAGCGCCAGAACGCGATACCCCTGCAAAGCCAGGTAGTGGGCGAGATGCACGCAGGTCGTCGTTTTCGCACTACCACCCTTAAAGTTGGCAATCGCCAATACCTGTAGATGCTCACCGTCGCGCCGGCGCGGCAGGAAACGTAACGCATCCGCCGGCTTCTGCTTGGCAAACAGTTCGCGCAATTCATTGATTTGCGGAAGCGTGTAGACTCGATGATTGTTTTCAAGACGGCTCGGCACAGGCCCGCGTCCCTCACTGGACATCAGCTTCAGCGTCGAATCCGGAATGGAAGTCAGCCGCGAAACTTCATTGGTCATGAAATAACGCAAAGATTTTTCAGCTTTTGGCGGATACATGCGTGTTCTAAGCTGCTGCAACTGGCCAGACAAAAGGGTAGCGTGACGCGTGATCTTATCACCAGCGTCTTCCTTTGCTCCAACCATGGCGTCTGCACGCTCAGATATCGTCATTTTCTATCCTTGGCGACCTTTCGTCGGTTTGCCGACCAGTGTCCGCCAAGACATAGAACACGATTCTGACACTTCGTCCAGAAGTGACAGTTAACAGGAGTTTTACACCACAGAAAACTACGCCTTATTCATTCATATATTAGACCATAACAAACGAAATGACATTGCTTTCAGCTTTCAGAAAATCCGAAATTACACAGATAATTCAGATACCTATTCGTACGTCGCATTAACAAGATTGACACCAAAGCGATGTTTGCGCCGAACACCGGCTCCGTGGGCGGCGAGCCTCACAAATGACGCAATCGACAGCGCCGCTGGATCAAAATTTGCAAAATTTTACAGAAAAAAATCGAATCACTACGTCGCTTGGTTGTGTGATAGCCTCTCGACAAGTCGATGAATTGTTCCGGCAATCTCTCATCACTTCAGCAGTTCACTACCTGCATTTGTGTCGAATTAGGCATCCCCCCTTCGCCCACCAACTGCCCTTATTTATTGTTGCTCCACTTCTAACTTGAAAAATGTAACGGTCGTTTGGTACATTATCTGATATGAGCGAGGTCAGTCATGATCCCCGCGAAACGCGACATTCCAAATCTGGAGGCAATCTGTAATGGCGCCATATACTGCACCGGTCGATGACATAGACTTTCTGCTGGGGAGGATTTTCGGCTTCGACAGCGTCATGCAGAGCCTCACAGGCTTTGAGGACGTCAATACCGAACTTGCCGTGACTGTTATGGCGGAAGCCGGCAAATTTGCGAGGGGCATTCTGGAACCAATCAATCGCTCCGGTGATGAAGAGGGCTCAACGCTCGAGAATGGTGCGGTGCGCACGCCAAGTGGCATGGCAGCAGCTTACAAGGCTTTTGTCGATGCGGGGTGGGGTGGATTGTCAGGTGATCCGGAGTTCGGCGGTCAAGGATTACCGCGTGTACTCCAGTTGCTGCTAGATGAAATGATGGCATCCGCCAATCTGTCTTTCGGCCTTTTCCCGGGGCTGACACGCGGCGCGGCAGAGGCAATTGCACGTCACGCCAATGAGGACTTGAAGCAGATTTATCTGCCGAAAATGACAAGCGGTGAATGGACGGGTGCAATGGCGCTAACCGAGGCATCTGCCGGTACAGATCTTGGTCTACTCACCACACGCGCTGAACCTGTCGATGACGGTAGCTACAAGCTGAAGGGCACCAAGATATTCATCTCCTCCGGTGACCATGACTTTGGCGGTAACATCATCCATCTGGTTTTGGCCCGCCTGCCGGATGCGCCGAAGGGCGTGAAAGGCATTAGTCTGTTCTTGGCACCAAAGTTCCTCGTCAAGGAAGATGGAAGCCTTGGGCAACGCAACGATATGTCAGTCGGGGCTTTGGAACATAAAATGGGCATTCATGCGCAACCAACCTGCGTCATGAATTATGACGGCGCGACCGGCTGGCTGGTGGGTGAGGCGCAT
>NZ_DAMDBP010000038.1:41828-43765 GCF_032092815.1 Agrobacterium sp.
CGGTGCGACGGCTTGGCTTGTCGGTGAACCTGGACGTGGTTTGAATGCCATGTTCACGATGATGAATGCAGAACGGTTGATGGTCGGCATTCAGGGTCTTGGCATCGCGGAAGCTGCGGTCCAGAAAGCCATTCACTACGCGCGCGAACGTCTGCAGGGGCGATCCGCCGACGGAGCACGCAGTCCCGTACCGATTATCGAACATCCCGATGTGAGAAAGATGCTGCTCACAGGCCGCAGCTTTACCGAGGCGGCACGTGCCCTCGCAGTCTGGACTGCGTTGCAGATGGATATCGCCGATCACCATCCAGATGCCGCAACCCGGGCAGAAGCAAATCACCTCGTTGCGTTGATGACCCCGGTTGTAAAGGCTGCCTTTACTGACTTCGGTTTTGAAACCGCTGTCCTGTCTCAACAGGTATTTGGCGGACATGGTTACATTCGTGAATGGGGTATGGAACAGTTCGTGCGTGACGCGCGCATAACGCAGATCTATGAGGGGACGAATGGCGTGCAGGCATTGGACCTCGTCTCCCGCAAAATCCCACTCGAAGACGGAAAGGTGGTTCGAAGCTTTTTCAAGCTGGTTCACCAGGATATCAAAGCGGCGGCAGCAGTAGACACCATCAGGCCTATAGCTGATAAAGTGCTGGCCTCCTTGCTACAACTTGAAACGGCAACAGACAGTCTGTTATCAAAACAAGGCGATGCCACGTTTACAGGCGCTGCAGCAACCGACTACCTGCGCATGTTTGCTTTGGTGTGTTTCGGCTGGATGTGGGTGAAAATGGCAAAGGAAGCTGCAAACAACGCAGGCACTCTGGAACGCAGAAAACTGGTGCAGGCAGACTTCTTTGCCCATCGCATGCTGCCACAAACCGACGCACTTTTGAAAAGCATAGAGAATGGCGGAGCCTCAATCATGGCGCTTGAACCTGACTTGTTCTGAGCGACAGGTCGCGCGGTCACGGCCGAGTTTGAAACCATTGCCGCGCGGTTCCTCCCAAGAACCAATCCCCTTGTCCCGCGGCATGACAGTTGCCCGCGCCGGCGTCTCACTCCCCCTGACGGGCTCGTCGTGAACACAGCGTCCACTTAAACAGTGTTGACCTAGACTCTAATCATGGATATTTTTTATCTATGATTAGAGTCTAGGTATGAGACACCGTCACCTTCCGGTCAATGAAAGTTGAACGAGGCGAAAGCGCCACAGCAAAGGAGAAGAAACAATGAGCATTTCCAGAAAGATCGTCGTCATCGGTGGCACGGGCCTCATCGGCTCCAAGGCCGTGGCATTGTTACGTCGCGCTGGCCATGACGCCATCGTTGCAAGCCAAAGCGCTGGCGTAAATACGCTGACGGGTGAAGGTTTGGATGAGGTTTTGGGAGGGGCCGATGCTGTTATTGATGTGTCCAACCTGATGTCATTCGACGAAGAGGTAATCCGCACTTTCTTCAGCACATCGACTATTAATCTTATAGCTGCAGAGAAACGAGCTGGAGTCCGCCATCACGTAATCCTGTCGATTGTCGGCACTGATCGTCTGACCAGCAACCCATACATTAGCGGCAAGCAGGCACAAGAAGAGGCGGTAAAGGCCTCCGGGCAGGATTATACAATCGTTCGGGCAACACAATTTTATGAATTTCTGGAAACCTTGGTCGATGCCTACACAACACACGGTTCATTGAGAGCGCCAGACACTCAGTTCCAGCCCATCGCAGCAGACGATGTCGCCGAGACCTTGGTCAGCATTGCGCTTGGCGAAGCCCATAACGCGACCATTGATCTAGCAGGCCCGGAACGGGCACCACTTTCAACGCTGCTCCAGTCTTATCTCGCCGCCAAAGGTGACAACAGGTCTGTCACTGCAGACGCTACGATTGGTTATTTTGATGCCACTCTCGATGCACTGTCACTTGTTCGTATGCGCCGT
>NZ_DAMDBP010000039.1:0-42545 GCF_032092815.1 Agrobacterium sp.
CCTTCTGCGCCGCGCCATGGGTAAGAAGATCAAGGAGGAGATGGACAAGCAGCGCGAACGTTTCGTTGAAGGTGCGATGCGCAACAAGGTGTCCAAGGCGCAGGCCGACACCATCTTCGACCTTCTCGCCAAGTTCGCCAACTACGGCTTTAACAAGTCGCACGCTGCCGCTTACGCGATCGTCTCTTACCAGACCGCCTATATGAAGGCGCATTATCCGGTGGAGTTCCTGGCCGCCTCGATGACGCTTGATATGGCCAACACCGAAAAGATCAACGACTTCCGTCAGGATGCCTCGCGTATGGGTATCGAGATCGTTGCGCCATCGGTACAGACCTCGTTCCGCAAGTTCGAAACCGGCGACAACCGCATCTATTATTCGATCGCGGCTCTAAAGGGCGTCGGCGAAGGTGCTGTGGACCACATCGTTGCGGTGAGGGGGGAGAAGCCCTTTGCCAGCCTTGAGGATTTCTGCCAGCGGATTGATCCCAAACAGATCAACCGGCGTGTGTTTGAAAGCCTGATCAATGCCGGTGCCTTCGATTGTTTCGGTCGTGACCGTGCCGAACTGATTGGCGGTCTGGACCGCATCATCGGTTTCGCCCAGTTGGCGCAGGAAAACCGCGTCAGCGGCCAATCCGACATGTTCGGTTCCGGTGGTGCCAGCGGGCCGGAGCGTCTTGCGCTGCCAACATTTTCGCCGTGGCTTGCCTCGGAAAAACTGCTGCGTGAATATCAGGTGCTCGGTTTTTATCTGACCGCTCACCCGCTCGACACCTATCGCCATACGCTTGAAAAACTGCGTGTGCAGAACATTGCCGATTTTACCACAGCGGTAAAACAGGGTGCGACCGCCGGTCGACTGGCCGGCACCGTCACCGGCAAACAGGAGCGCAAGACCAAGACCGGCAACAAGATGGGCATCGTTACCTTCTCGGATGCATCAGGTCAGTATGAGGCCGTGCTGTTTTCAGAAGGGCTTGGCCAGTACCGTGATCTCCTGGAAGTCGGCAAATCGCTGGTCATTACCGTTCAGGCGGATGAGCGTCCGGAAGGCATTGGCCTGCGTATCCAGACAGCACAGTCACTGGAGGAAAAATCCGTCCAGATGCAGAAGGCACTGCGTGTTTACGTGCGTGATTCCGGGCCGCTGAAAATGGTTGCCAAACATCTCAACGCCAAGGGTGATGGTCTGGTGTCCTTCATCGTCATCAAGGATGACGGCCAGCGTGAGATCGAAGTGGAGTTGACGGATAAATACCGCATCTCACCGGAGGTTGCTGCAGCCCTGCGTGCGGCGCCCGGCATTATTGATGTCGAACTGCTGTGATGGCATTTAAAAGTTCACCCCGCGGGTCGCGGGGTGAGGGGCGTTTCGAACCATCCGGTATCTAACCGGTTTATGAACGGTTCTTGGCCGTTCTGGTTATGGTGATGAAATCAGTGCCCTGACCCGTTTCAGGGAAGTGGCTGAGGTCGGTAATGGTGATCGACGTTCCGGCCACCAGCAAATCCTCGATGCGCTTGCGTGCATCCTCAGGGATATCGATGCGATCCAGAACCTCGCTGGCACTTTCCTGCAGATCATATTTGTCGGCATCGATACCCAACCGTCGCATTGTGCTGGTTGGCAGATGGTTTTCCAGCGTGATTGAATACCAGTCGGCGCGGCCGCTCATATGGTCCACGGAAGTCGCTTCCATGAAATGTGTGCCAAGCGGCAGGTTGGCGTCCTTGATGCCAACAGGCACCTCAAACAGCGGCTTGAAATCCTGCCTTACCTGCAATTGCCCGGCGGGCGGCGCGTCGTAACCGCTTGAAGCATATAGAGCGGCAACGAAGGCGTCCGTCACGACAGGTCCTTTTTCGCTCAAATCCTTCCAGCGCTTGAACCCGTTGATCGCGCTGATGGTGCGTTGCCCCATAAGACCATCGGCGGCACCGGCATCAAAACCAAGCGCAGTCAGCATGGACTGGATATCGACCATCTTTTCGCGGTCACCGCGACGGGTAATCAGAATGCGCAGCGGTTTCGTGTCGGGCCTCGTCACCTTTTTTGGGGTGACGGAATTGGTCTTTTCATTCATGGCCACTTCCACCTTGAGGGAAGGGTCAAACGCGGCCGGGCGCAGTTCCACATCGGACAGCAGCAACTTGCTGTCGGGTTGCTCTACAGTCGGCTGGAACAGCGTCGTGTGCCAGATGCGCTGTGGTTCCACAGGGTTATTCGACACGATTACATGCACGCCGCGTTCGGTCTTGCCATAAAGCGACTGGGCAAATCCGGATGGCAGGCGAATACAGCCGTGTGAGGCTGGGTAATTTGGCACCTTGCCTTCGTGAAGCGCAATGCCGGACCATGTCAGCCGCTGCATGAAGGGCATCGGCGCATTCGAATAGATATTCGATTCGTGATATTTGCGTTTTTCCAGAATGGAAAAAATGCCGGTTGGCGTGTCATGTCCCGGTTTGCCGGTTGAGACTTTCGAGGTTTTGATCAGTTCGCCATTGTCATAGACGGCAAGAGACTGAGTGCTTTTCGATACAATGATTTGCAGTCCTGCGGAATCATACGCAAAGGCACTGTGTGCCAGTACGGACGTCGACAAAAGACAAGCACCCAGAAATGAACGCAATACCATGGGGCTATTTACTCCAACGCAATACAGAGGCTCGGAGCTTATCAATTAGCATTTAATGAAGTTTTTAAACGCCTTCACGTCTTCGTGTAATCCGGCCAAGGCGTCAGGTTATTTTTTTACTTCAAATGTGTAGCCCGTCTCCACGCTGCCCTTGCCAAACTTGTCACGCAGTCTGTCCATGGCTGCTTCCGCTGCCGCGCGTCGTGAGGCCTGCTGGTCAATCAGATCAGGCGGGTCAGCCACTGCCGCATCGCTGAGGTCTGACACACCAATGCCGATCAGGCGAAATTTCGTGCCATCGGTTTCCTTGTCCAGCAAGGAAAGGCCGATGCGGAAAATACGGTCGGCAAGTTGGGTCGGGTCATCCAGGCGCTTGTTGCGGGTACGGCTTTTGAAATCAGCCGTCTTCATTTTCAAAACCACGGTCTGCCCGGCAATGCCGCTTTTTTTCAGGCGCCATGCGACCTTTTCGGACAGCGAACGCAAAATCGGCACAAGGTCTTCATGCCGTGAAATATCGTTGAAAAACGTGGTTTCGGACGACACGCTCTTGATCGGATCGTTGTTGTGCACCGTGCGTTCGTCGATGCCACGGGACAGGCGGTAAAGCCGCTGTCCCATGGTGCCGTAACGGCGCATCAGCGTGCTTTCGTCCATTTCCTGCAACTGGCCTATCAAGCGGATGCCGTCCGCCTCCAGCGTCGCGGCAAAGGCCTTGCCGACACCCCAGATGGTGGTGACAGGGCGGGTGGCCAGAAACGTGACGGCCTCTTCCTGGCCGATCACCGAAAAACCGCGTGGCTTGTGCAGGTCGGAGGCGACCTTCGCCAGAAACTTGCAGTAGGAAAGGCCAACGGAAATCGAAATGCCGATTTCCTTTTCAACCCGCTTGGCAAATTTTGCCAGCACGCGGGCAGGCGGGTCGTGGTGCAGAAGTTCGGTGCCTGAGAGATCAAGAAACGCCTCGTCAATCGACAGTGGCTGCACCAGGGGTGTCAGTTCCTGCATCATGCTGCGGATCTGGCGACCGACAGTGCTGTATTTTTCCATGTTCGGTTTAACGACAACCGCTTCGGGACAGGCCTCCAGCGCCTTGAACATCGGCATGGCCGAGCGCACGCCATGAATGCGGGCAATGTAACAAGCGGTGGACACTACGCCACGTTTGCCACCTCCGATGATCACCGGCTTGTCCATCAGATCAGGATTGTCGCGCTTCTCGATCGAGGCGTAAAACGCATCACAGTCGATATGCGCCAGGCTCAGATCGTAGAGTTCATTGTGATAGACAAGGCGAGGGCTACCGCATTTCTGGCAACGGCGAATACCCTGTGGCTGACCGGCCAGACAATCGCGGCAAAAACCGGGGGCGTGTTTTGTCATGGTCAACTCAGGAACAAAGAATGAACGCTCGCCACGTTATTCCGTTGCCTGAATTTACTCAAGAGAAACCGGTCGCTTTGGCCTCAATATTCACCCGAATCGAGGCCAGGGCCGGAAAAATGATGCCATGCGGCAGCGACATCTTCCGGTTTTGTTTCTGTTGCCGCGCAGAAAGCCATCAGATCAGGCTCATGGCTCATTAGAAAATCTGTCAGGCCGGCAAAAAAACCGGGGTCAGTGGCCGCATGCCGCAGCATATTGGCCTGCAGGCCGCTCAGCGCCAAAAAGCGGGAAAGCAACTCGGGTTCACTGGCCAGCCAACCAAGTATGGCGGCGGCTGTTTCTTCAGGTTTTGCCGCAGAAGCGGTATTTGTTTTTTTGTCTCGCAGCATTTCTTCGCCGAAGTTACCTATTTTTCAACCAAATCGCATTAGCGTCGTTAAATTATATACGATGGAATCGGTTCTGCGACAGACTTATATGTCAGTGGCATGGTTTCAAGGCGCATCGAGGAATGGTCGCTATGCCAAAACAGGTCATGATAGTTGAAGACAACGAGCTGAACATGAAGCTCTTTCGCGACTTGATCGAAGCATCAGGTTACACAACGATTCAGACCCGAAATGGCATGGAAGCCCTTGATTTGGCGCGCAAGCATCGGCCAGACCTTATTCTGATGGACATCCAGTTGCCGGAAGTTTCCGGTCTTGAAGTGACCAAGTGGCTGAAGGAAGACGATGAATTGCACGTCATTCCGGTCATCGCCGTCACAGCATTCGCCATGAAAGGGGATGAAGAGCGCATTCGTCAGGGTGGATGCGAGGCCTATGTCTCCAAGCCCATTTCCGTGCCCAAATTTATCGAAACCATAAAAACCTACCTTGGAGATGCCTGAAGGCATTTGAGGACAGCTTATGACAGCAAGAATTCTGGTCGTTGATGATGTCCCGGCAAATGTGAAGTTGCTGGAAGCGCGCCTTCTTGCTGAATATTTTGATGTGCTGACAGCCGACGACGGCTTCAAAGCGCTGGAAATCTGCAACAACACGCAGGTCGATATTGTTCTGCTCGACATCATGATGCCGGGCATGGATGGCTTTGAAGTGTGCGAGAGGCTGAAGTCCAATCCGCGCACCATGCATATTCCTGTAGTCATGGTAACGGCGCTTGACCAACCATCCGACCGGGTCCGTGGTCTCAAGGCTGGTGCCGATGATTTTCTGACCAAGCCCGTCAACGATCTGCAGCTTGTCTCTCGCGTCAAAAGTCTCGTTCGCCTGAAAACCATGAGCGACGAACTGCGCATGCGCGCGGAGACAGCGCGTGCTGTTGGCATAGAAGACTTGCTGCGCGACGAGGGGCGCATCGAGGAACCGGGGCAGGTGCTGCTGGTCGATCCGCGTGCAAACTCGCAGGAACGCATCATCAAGATGCTCAAGCCGGTTGCCGAGGTGACGGCGATTTCGGATGCGCAAGCGGCGATCTTCGAGGCCGCAGAACATGGTTTCGAGCTGGTTCTGGTCAGCGCAACACTGGATGACTACGATCCGCTGCGTCTGTGTTCGCAATTGCGTTCACTGGACCGCACACGTTTCCTGCCGGTTCTGTTGATTGCAGAGCAGGGCGGCGAAGACATGATCGTCCGGGCGCTGGATCTCGGCGTCAATGACTACATTACCCGGCCGCTGGACCCCAATGAACTGGTGGCACGGACGCTGACGCAGTTGAAGCGAAAACGTTACAACGACCGTTTGCGCAGCAGCGTGCAGCATTCCATCGAACTTGCCGTGACAGACGGGCTGACCGGGCTTCATAACCGCCGTTACCTCGACAATCATCTCAAGGTGCTGTTCAACCGTGCGGCCACCCGTGGTCGCTCTCTGTCGGTGTTCATCACCGATATCGACCGTTTCAAGCTGGTCAATGACACCTATGGTCATGATGCCGGTGACGAAATCCTGAAAGAGTTTGCAGGTCGACTGCGTGCAACGGTGCGCGGGGCTGATCTGGCCTGTCGTTATGGCGGCGAGGAGTTCGTGGTGGTGATGCCCGATACCACGGCGGAAATAGCCGCAAATATCGCCGAGCGCTTGCGCATGAGCATTGAGGGCAAACCTTTCGTGATCCGGTCGACCGGTGTGGAGCTGAGCATTACCGCATCGCTTGGTATCGCCTCAAACAGCCTCAACATCGAAACGCCTGAGCAGCTGCTCAAAGAGGCCGACAAGGCGCTCTACGATGCCAAGCGGGCCGGACGCAACCGCGTCGTGGCTGCTGCCGCCTGACGGCCGCGCAGGCCGCTTTCCGAAATTAAAACCATATGGAGTCTCTGGACGTCCTTGCCGGGCTCCAGAGCGGGGCGGGGTGGCTTTCTGCACGTCACCTGCTGTCCCCAATTGTTGGCCCCTAGAATTCAGGTATTGCGATCACCTGTCTTGTGGATAACATGTGCCAATCTGCGAACCTGCGGGCATAGTTTTGTGCCTGTAATTGCTTGGCATTTTCTCGAGAATTGTCATTTTGTAACGTAACGTTACGAAAGCGGGACTATTTTTGCTGTCTAATCATCGATATATTTGAACGCAGCGCTCTGCCGATGCTCGCGCAGCGACATTTCCTGCTGTGCCAAATCATGTTTGAAACGAGGTTTCGATAGGGTCTAGTGGTTTTTTACTTGAGAAAAATTTGATTTGTATTTCAAGTATTCACGGATTATAAAATAAATACTGTACCGGTTACGGTCATGTTTAACCATATTTGCATTTCAAAATAGCGTTTCTTTAAGAAGTTGTTGATTTTTTTTGGCGTTTGCGCGACCTTTGGTTCAACGACATAACTTTCGTAATGGCAGTGCAAGCACAGGCTCAATAATCAGCGCAAGTTACTTGTCTCAGGTGTTTCGAGAGCTGGTCTTTACTTGGTCTTCGGATCGGGAAGGCTGGTTTCAGAAGATACCCCATGATGCTCAGGTCCGCCGCATCTCCTGGGTCGTGGGGTCGGTCGGTTGGAGTGCACTAAACGGTTCCTCGTACCGTATGCAACTCCGACCGACCCCCATTTCCTTCCATCGCATTCCATGAATTTCACGCTGGAGCTTGGTTGCTCTTTCCTGGCGCGCTGCTGCCCTTCTACAGGCATTTATCACGGGCGTCGGGCTTTGCACGGTAGGGCAGGCGGGCGCGCAGGCTGCATCCTGTCGCCCAGGCAGTTCTTGAGTGCCGTGATCACAGGTCGCGCGCTGCTGGCGTTACAGGCTGTCATGTTCGCAGTCCTGTGGCGGGCCGATGGTCTGTCATAGGCCCCGAAAGCAAAAAGCGCACTTTCCGAAGAAAGCGCGCTTTTTGAAAACTGCAAATTCGAGAAGAAGATTACTTGATCTTCGTTTCCTTGAATTCAACATGCTTGCGTACGACTGGATCGTACTTTGTCTTCGTCATCTTGTCCGTGAACGTACGGCTGTTCTTGGTGGTGACGTAGAAGGTACCGGTGTCGGCTGTCGACAGCAGCTTGATCTTGATTGTTGTAGCTTTCGCCATGGTCGTCCTGCCTTTAACAAAGTAGTGAGCCGCAGACCTGTTCGATCCCGGCTAAATCTGGCGCGAAACTACGGATCGCGCCCAAAAAGTCAAGCCTGTTTTGGCTTCAAAACAAAACGTGCAATGGAAAGAACCACATAAAACGCGAAAAATGCGGCCAAGGCCCATGCAAAACCGTTTGTTCCACTCAAATCCATGGAGACACCAACGATTTGTGGGCCGCTGATCGTGCCGATGGCGTAACAGAAAATGAACGCGGCATTGGCTGAAACAAGGTCAGAACCGGTCAATCGCGAGCCGAGATGCGTCAGGCCGACCGTATACATGCCGGATACACATCCACCCCACAATAGCAGCATGGAGGCCAGCAAAGCCCAGCTTTGCACCAGAAGCGGCAGGGTCAGTGTGCCGACAAAGCCCAGAAGAGCCATCAATCCGAGCAATATACGCCGGTCTTTCAGGCGGTCGGAGAGCAGGCCGATCGGGATCTGGAAGGCCATATTGCCGATGCCCATCACCGTCAGGAGCAGCGCTGCCTGCGATTCGTTGAAACCTTCGCGCGTTGCATAGATTGGAAACAGCGAAAGACCTCCGGCCTGCACCGATCCGAACACAAACGCCGCTGCCGAAGCCATCGGCACCAGCCAGATATAGCGGGCGAAATGATGATTCGGCTTTTCATCGAGCTGAGGGCTTTCCTTGCGGGCCAGGAAAATGGGAATCACCGCCAGCAGGATCACCACTGCACCTGTCACGAACGGTGTGATTCCATCACTGCCAACCAGCGAAAACAGCAGAGGACCAGCGGCAAATCCAACGGCAAGGCCGGTGGCATACATGCCAAGCACCATGCCGCGCTTGGAGGGCGGGGCGGTGGCATTGATCCAGAACTCGGAAAGAATGAAAAGCGTGGTGGTGGCGCCGTGGAAGACGATGCGCAGCGGAAACCACATCCAGAAGGCGTCCGCGAAATAAAAGCCCAGCGCACTGATCGCAGAGATGAACACCGCAACGATCATCGTGCGCGCCACACCACAGTCGTGCGCGAGCTTTGACGTCAGCGGGGCGGCAAGCATCGATGCCACGCCAGCCATCGCCGAGTTCACCCCGATCATCGTAGAGGAGATGCCGCGCTTTTCCAGAATCATGCTGAGCAGCGGCAAGCCAAGCCCTATTGCCACGCCAACAGCGCTGATGGCGGCAATTGCTGCGAACAGGGACGGCCAGTGAATTTTGTCGGTGGCATAGGTACCGCAGGTTTCAGGCTTTGTCATATAGACCTTCAAAGGTGCTCACGAACAGCAAGTCCGTGACGCATGAAATAAAACGGTACCGCGTTTTCAAAGGATAGCGCTGGATCAACTATCATGAGCTTTGTGACATCTTCGAGAATGCTGCGCGTAATTTGCGCCATGTTCAGACTGCAAAGGGCATCCATGTCAAGCCATGACAGGTCAACAAGTTCGTTCGTATCGCGCATTGCGGCGATATTGAGCGGTGTTTCATCGGTAAATACACAGAAGAATCGCGCGTCATAACGCCTGATATGGCCAGGTGGCGTTATGGCACGGGCCACAAACCGCAGGCGTGACAGATCAGGTGCTTCACCTGTGGATGAATGGAGCGTCAACCCTGTTTCTTCCTGCAATTCGCGTAGGGCGGCCAGTGCCAGCGCTCTGGCGCCAGCAGGCCCAAGCGGCCGCGACACACGTTTTTGCAGGCTCGAATGCACCAGCGGGTCAAGATCGCCGGCAAAGGGCAGGGTGTGGTCGTTACGATCACGCCGACCACCGGGAAACACATAAACGCCGGGCATGAACACATGTCCGGCGGCGCGTTTGCCCATCAGTATTTTCGGTGTCTTTTGGCTTCGATCAATCAGAATGATCGAGGCTGCATCCCGGGGCCGTGTTGCCGCGAAACGTTCCGTCGGAAGATCGACACCACGAAGAGGCAGCATGTTTTAAAACGACGACCCGTCAATTTGCACCTTGTCCGGCTGTCGCCCGAAACCGTGCATTTTCAGCGCCCATTGCAGGCCAATCACGCCGCCCTTGATTGGTTGCAACGTCACCAGTGCTGCCAGAATGGTAATCGGGATCCAGATGGCAAAATGCACCCACATTTCGACAGGTAGAATCATGTCGGTCATCATGAAACCGCCAACGGCAATGTGGCCGAGAATGACGATGGAAATATAGGGTGGCAGATCGTCGGACCGCTCATGGTGCATTTCTTCGCCACAGGCTGCGCATTCATGCACCGGCTTCAGCCACGCACGAAACAGCTTGCCGCTGCCGCAGGCAGGGCAGGTGCCGCGAATGCCACGCATGATGGAACGTCCGGTTGGACGGTCATTGCCGGCATCACCAAAGGTAACTGTATCTAGGCTGTTGTCTGCACTCATGGCTGCATCCTTCCTGTGGCGGATCCTGCCGCCTTGTTATCTGCGCCGTCTGGGTGGTCGTGTTCCTGGTTTTGCCGCAACCCGTGCCGTCTTGCGTCCCGCCTTGTGGAAGGACCGCGTGGCGACCGGCATTTTGCGGCCTTCACTCAATATCTCAAACCGAAGCGCCCCGGCCAGTGGCACAGCTTCAGCAAGGCGAACCTGAACAGTGTCGCCAAGCTGATAGCCAAGCCCGGTCTTTTCACCTGTCAGAGCCTGATGCGCCTCGTCATAGATGAAATAGTCCGTGCCAAGTGTAGATATGGGTATGAAGCCGTCTGCACCATAGTCAGGTAGCGCGACAAAAAGTCCCGCCTTGGTGACACCGGAAATACGGCCTTCAAATTCTTCACCGACCCGTTCGGACAGATGGTGGGCAATCAAGCGGTTGATGGTATCGCGTTCAGCGGCCATGGCGCGGCGCTCGAATGTCGAGATTTCCGCTGCGATATCATCCAGCATGCCTTCTTCGGCAGGCGTGATGCCGCCTTCGCCAAACCCGAGCGAACCGACCAGCGCGCGATGCACGATCAGGTCTGCATAGCGGCGGATCGGCGAGGTAAAGTGGGCATATTTCATCAGATTGAGGCCGAAATGCCCGATATTTTCAGGGCTGTAGATCGCCTGGCTCTGCGAGCGCAGCACCATTTCATTGACCATGATCTGGTGCGGTGTGCCTTCGGCGCGCGACAGAATGCCATTGAAGGAATTGGCGCGGGTGGCGCCACCCTTGGTCATGGAAATGCCGATCGTGGCCAGAAATTCGCGCAACGTTTCCTGCTTGGCCATCGTCGGGGCATCGTGCACGCGGTAGACCAGCGGCTGTTTTTTCTTTTCCAGCGTTTCGGCGGCGGCCACGTTGGCCTGGATCATCATTTCTTCGATCAGCTTGTGGGCATCCAGCCGCTCGGGAATGATGACCTTGTCCACCGTGCCATCCGCGCGTAGCAGGATCTTGCGCTCGGGCATGTCGAGTTCCAGCGGCTGGCGACGGTCACGCCCGCGCTTCATGATCTCGTAGGCATTCCACAAAGGCTTGAGGATCGGCTCCAGCATTGGCCCGGTCTTGTCGTCGGGCTTGCCATCGATGGCAGCCTGCGCCTGCTGGTAGGACAACTTGGCGGCGCTCTTCATCATGATGCGATGGAAGGTGTGGCCAGCCTTGCGGCCTTCCCGGGAGAAGGTCATGCGCACCGCAAGGGCAGGGCGGTCAACGCCTTCCTTGAGCGAGCAGAGATCGTTGGAAATGCGCTCCGGCAGCATCGGTACGACGCGGTCCGGGAAATAGACGGAGTTGCCGCGCTTCAGCGCCTCGCGGTCAAGCTGCGAGCCGGTGCGCACATACCAGGAGACGTCAGCAATCGCCACCGTGACGATCACGCCGTCGGGATTATCAGGCGAGGTATCCGGCTCGGCATAAACCGCATCGTCATGGTCCTTGGCATCGGCCGGATCGATGGTGATCAGCGGCAGGTCGCGCCAGTCTTCGCGGTGCGCCATGGTAGCAGCCTTGGCGTCATCTGCCTCTGCCAGCACGCCTTGCGGGAAAATATGCGGAATGCCATGGGCATGGATGGCAATCATCGAGATTGCCTTTTCCGATGCTACGGAACCGACGACGGACAGAACCTTGGCGCGCGTCAGGCCGTAACGGCCGCTGTTGCGACCAACTTCGACCTCGATCAGATCACCGTCCTTCGCATCGCCCACGCCATCGGGATCGATCACCATTTCATCGCCGCGCCGCTCGATCGGCATCAGGCGTCCACCGCCACCGGCCGTCGACTTGAAGACACCAAGCAGTGCGCCCTGACGGCGGTCGAGGATCTTGATGACACGCGCCGTATAGGCCGGGCCACCACGATCCTTGGCAGGAAAAATCTTCGCCAGTACACGGTCGTTCAGACCAGCAGTCGGGGCCTTCTTGCCGCGATCCTGCGACGACTGGCGAATGAGGACCGCAGGGGCAACGCCCTGTTCGTCCAGCCATTCGGCCGGACGGCCGATCAGTTCGCCATCCTTGTCGCGGGTGGTAATGTCAAGAACGGTGACCGGCGGCAATGCACCAGGACGCACCAGAGACTTGCGGTTCTTCTGGATCATGCCATCGACTTCAAGCTCGCGCAGCAGCGCTTTCAGCTCAACGCGCGTCTCACCTTTCAGACCAAAAGCCTTGGCGATTTCGCGCTTCGAAGCCTGCTCGGGATGGTCGGCAATAAAACGCAGCAGCACTTCGCGTGGTGGAACCTGGCCATGCACGATGCCTTCGCTTTCCACCACCCGTTTTCCACGCCCTGTTCTTCCGAACCCATCATTGGAGGAACCGGTTGTCTTGCGTGGGGATTTGCTCACGATTCCGCCTTCTTTGCTTTCGGTGCAGCCTTCTTCGCTGCGGTCTTCGGCTTGGCCGCTGCCTTGCTTTTCGCAGCTGCCTTCGGCTTTGCTTTCGCCGTTGTTTCGCCGTCAGCCGATGCGGCCTTCGATGTTGCCTTTTTCGCCTTGGCCGGTTTGCCACCGGTGCCAGTCTTGGCAATACGTTCGGCAATCAACACCAGGGCTTCTTCCATCGTCACGCTGTCAGGCGCCTGCGCCTTCGGAATGGTGGCGTTGACCTTGCCCCAGTTGACGTAAGGGCCAAAACGGCCGTCACGCACGGTAATGGCACCGCCATCCGGGTGGTCGCCCAGGGTTTTCAGCGCAGCCGGTGTCGAGCCACGGCCACGTCCCGGTGCAGCCTTCTTTTCGGCAATCACGGTCACGGCACGGTTCAGACCAATCGAGAACACGTCTTCGATGCTCTCAAGGTTGGCATAACCACCATCATGCAGCAGGAACGGTCCATAACGACCGAGACCGGCCGAAATCATCTTTCCGCTTTCGGGGTGCTGGCCGATATCACGCGGCAGGTTGATGAGCGCCAGCGCCTTTTCGTGGTCGATATCTTCCGGTTTCCAGCCCTTGGGCAGGGAGGAGCGCTTGGCTTCCTTGCCTTCACCACGCTGGATATAGGGCCCGAAACGGCCAGAACGCAGTGTCAGCTCTTCGCCGGTATGCGGGTCTGCACCCAGTGCCTTCGGTTCGTTGAGGGCAGCGGCTTCAGCTTCCGGACCATCCGAGTTCAGCTGGCGCGTGAAATTGCACTCAGGGTAGTTCGAGCAACCAACAAAGGCGCCGTATTTACCGAGCTTGAGCGACAGGTTTCCGGTGCCACAAACCTGGCAGATACGCGGATCGGAACCGTCTTCGCGCGTCGGGAAGACCAGCGGTGCGAGAACTTCGTTCAGCGCATCCAGCACGTTGGTTACGCGCAGTTCCTTGGTGTCTTCGATCTGGGAGAAGAAGTCCTTCCAGAAATCACGCAGAACCTGCTTCCAGTCCAGTTCGCCGGCAGAAATCCGGTCGAGCTTTTCTTCCAGATCAGCGGTGAAATCATACTCCACATATTTGGTGAAGAAGCTTTCAAGGAAGGCCGTCACCAGACGTCCACGCGAATGCGGAATCAGCTTGCGCTTGTCGATGACGATATATTCGCGGTCGCTCAAGGTTTTCAGCGTTGCGGCATAGGTGGAAGGGCGGCCGATGCCGAGCTCTTCCATCTTCTTGATCAGCGATGCTTCCGAATAACGTGGTGGTGGTTCGGTGAAGTGCTGGCTGGAATTGATCTTCTGTTTCGCGAGGTTTTCGCGCTCGTTGATCTGCGGCAGACGGCCTTCATCATCACCGTCGTCGCTCTGTTCGCCATCTTCCTTCTGGTCGGTATAGGCGGCAATGAAGCCGTCAAAACGAATAACTGAACCAACCGCACGCAAACCGGCTTTCTGGCCGTTATTGTCGGCAAGAATTTCAACGGTGGTACGTTCGATTTCGGCAGAAGACATCTGGCTGGCGATCGCACGCTTCCAGATCAGGTCATACAGACGGAACTGATCAGCATCGAGGAAACGCTTCATCTGATCCGGTGTACGGCTGAAATCCGTTGGGCGGATGGCTTCGTGCGCTTCCTGGGCGTTCTTGGCCTTGGTGGAATAGAAACGGGCCTTGTCGGGCACATAACGGGCTCCAAACTGCGAGCCGATGGCGCTGCGTGCAGCGTCAATCGCTTCCGGTGCCATCTGCACACCGTCGGTACGCATATAGGTGATCAGACCGGCGGTTTCGCCACCAATGTCGATACCCTCATAAAGCTTCTGGGCCACCTGCATGGTACGCGAAGCGGAAAAACCCATGCGTGACGATGCAGCCTGCTGCAGGGTGGAGGTGGTGAAGGGAGGGCCGGGATTACGCTTGACAGGCTTTGCCTCAACGTTGTCCACGACATAGGTCGCACCTTCTAGAAGGCTTTTCAGGCGATTGGCGTCGTCACCGGTCTTGATGCCACGGGCCTGCAGGCGCTTGCCATCGGCCGCCACCAACTTTGCCTCGAATTCATCACCGCGCGGCGTCTTCAACAGCGCCGACAGGTTCCAGTATTCCTCGGATACGAAACGTTCGATTTCTGATTCGCGGTCGCAGACCAGACGCAGCGCCACGGATTGTACGCGGCCAGCCGAACGGGCGCCCGGCAGCTTGCGCCACAGGACAGGAGAAAGATTGAAACCGACGAGATAATCCAGCGCACGGCGGGCGAGGTAGGCATCCACCAGCGGAATGTCGAGATCGCGCGGCTGCGCCATGGCATCCAGAACGGCCTTTTTGGTGATGGCGTTGAACACCACACGCTTGACCGGCTTGTCGCCCAGCACCCGCTTTTTCTTCAAAAGGTCCAGCACGTGCCAGGAAATGGCTTCCCCTTCGCGATCAGGGTCAGTTGCCAGAATAAGGCCATCGGATGCCTTCACGGCATCTGCAATATCCTTCATGCGTTTTTGCGAAGCGCTATCGACCTCCCAGGACATTTCAAAATCCTGGTCGGGCAGCACTGAGCCATCCTTGGCTGGCAAGTCCCGCACGTGTCCAAAGGATGCAAGAACCTTGTAGCCGGAGCCGAGATACTTGTTGATCGTCTTGGCTTTGGCCGGAGATTCTACGACGACGACATTCATATTATTGTTTCTCTGGAAAAGGTTCCGCCAATAATTCCTGCCGCGCCCTTTGCCGACACACGGCTCTCAAGTCTTTCGACATGGACAGGGAATTGCTCCGGGTCAAGGGGGGAACGTCATTTTCTGTCCTGTAAAACGAATTGTATTAATGGGTATTGTTGGCGCTTTTTGCAATCAATGATGGTTTCAGTCCGGTTTTTACGCATCCGAAATCAGCGATATCTTTCCACCTGCATGGCGTTGCAGACGGCCTGCAATGTCCAGTTCCATCAGCACCAGCATGATGGCCGAGGTGGAAAGACCGGTATGGCGAATAATGTCATCCATCTCCACCGGTGAGGGGCCAAGCGCATTGACGACCAATGCCCGGTCATCATCGCGTGGTTCGCTGATATCGGCATGATGCGTCGGCTCGTTGACCTGGCGAAACAGCGGCAGGTCAGGTTCGACAAGTGGCGAAATGGCGTCGAGCACGTCTTTTGCTTCAGTAATCAGCGTGGCGCCGTCCTTGATCAAGCCGTTGGTGCCCTGGCAGCGCGTATCAAGCGGTGAACCGGGCACCGCAAACACCAGCCGTCCGAAATCTCCAGCCAATCGCGCGGTGATCAATGAGCCGGAACGCTGCGCCGCCTCAACAATGATGACGCCAAGCGAGACACCGGCAATCAGCCGGTTGCGGCGCGGAAAGTCGCGGGCACGTGGTTCCCAGCCGAACGGCATTTCGCTGATCGTCGCGCCGCCACTGGCATAAATCTCATCCAGCAGGGAGAAGTTCTCCGGCGGGTAGGGACGGTCCAGCCCGCCGGCCAGCATGGCAACGGTGCCGGTGGCAAGACTGGCGCGGTGGGCTGATGTATCGATGCCGCGCGCCAGGCCCGACGCAATCGTATAGCCTTGCCGGCCGCAATCCCGCGCCATCATCGCGGCAAATTTCATGCCGTTGATCGAGGCGTTGCGTGAGCCGACAATGCCGATATTGGGGCGGGTTGCCGTGCGGCCATCACCCTTCATCGCAATCAGAGGCGGTGCGCCGTCAATTTCTTTGAGCGCCGGCGGATAATCCGGCTCGCCAATACCGACAAAACGCGCGCCGAACCGCGCAGCGATTTCAAGCTCGCGTTCTGCTTCGTCAATGGTCGTAATATGAAGAGTGCGGGTTGCGCCGCCGCGCCGCGACAGATCGGGCAGGGCCTCCAGCGCCTTTTCGGCACTGCCGAAATGGTTGATGAGCTGGCGAAACGTGGCGGGGCCGATATTTTCGCTGCGGATGAGCCTCAGCCACGCCGTTTTCTGTTTTTCGGAAAGCTGTATGCCACCCCGTCTTGCGCCGTCATCCGGCATTGTGCGCCCCCGCTTCGGGCGCAGGCCGTATCAGCCCTTTTGCCCGATCTTGCTTTCCTTGCCTGATACAAGTCTTGCGACGTTTTCACGGTGTTTCCACCAGGAAATGATGCTCAACATTGACACCAGCAAGGCTGTTTTCTCCGGGCCCAGTATCCACAACGCAACCGGAATGACAAGCATTGCAACCAGAGCGGAAAGCGAGGAGTAACGGGTGGTGAAGGCGCAGAGAAGCCACACCAGGGCAAAGGCCAGCATCATGCGCCAGTCAACGCCCAGCAGCACGCCGATATAGGTGGCCACGCCCTTGCCACCCTTGAAACCCAGCCACACCGGGAACAGGTGGCCGATAAAGGCAAAAAAGCCGGCAATCAGTGATGCTTCATAACCCCAGAGCTTGGCAGCCAGCAGCACGGCAACCGTGCCTTTCAGCGCGTCACCAACGAGCGTTGCGGCCGCCAGTTTCTTGTTGCCGGTGCGCAGCACATTGGTTGCGCCGATATTGCCCGAACCGATCTTGCGCACATCGCCCAGTCCGGCCATGCGCGTCAAAAGCAGGCCGAACGGAATGGAACCGAGCAGGTAGCCGAGAAGTGCAACCGCTGCCAGAAGGGCAGGCGCGGTTTGCCATGTCATGAGTTCACTCATTCATTCCCCCTTGTCGCATCGGCCCAAAAACCGGAGCCGGTTCTCGCAAAGCCGATGCGTGAATTGATACATAAAGCATCTGTGTGGCGCGTCTTTAAAGACGCGTCCCGCTTTATGCGCTGTAGACCAGCTTGCCTGCCACGTAAGTTGAAACGGCACGTCCGGAGAACCGCGCATCTTCAAATGGCGTGTTCTTGGATTTCGACACCAGTGCATCTCTCGAAACCAGCCATGGCTCGTCCAGATCGATCAGCGTGATATCCGCCTTGGCGCCTGACTTCAGCGTGCCGGCATCCAGCCCAAAAATCTGGGCAGGGCGGGTCGACAGCGCATCGATCAGTCGCATCAGTGGCACATGGCCGCTGTGATGCAGGCGAAGGGCCGCTGCCAGCATGGTTTCCAGACCAACGGCACCACTTGCCGCATCACCGAATGGCAGACGTTTGGTGTCGACGTCCTGCGGGTCATGTGAGGACACAATGATATCGATCGTGCCGTCCTTCAGCGCCTCAACCATCGCCATGCGGTCGTCTTCGGCGCGCAGCGGCGGCTGCAGCTTGAAGAAGGTGCGGTATTCACCAATGTCATTTTCATTCAGCGTCAGGTGATTGATGGAAATGCCGCTGGTGGCTTTGACGCCGCGGGACTTGGCAACCTTGATCGCTTCTGCCGATTCCGGCACGGAGATTTTGGCGGCGTGGTATTGCGCACGGGTCAGACCGGCAATGCGCAGGTCACGTTCCAGCGGAATGATTTCGGCTTCTTTCGGAACACCGGACAGGCCGAGCCAGCTGGCAAACAACCCCTCATTCATATCGCCATTGCCGATATATTTGTCGCGGGTTTCAAGCGCAATCACAGCGCCCAGCTCGCGGGCATAGGTCATGGCGCGGCGCAGAACCAGTGTGTCGGACAGTGTCCGGCGACCATTGGTGAAGGCAACCGCACCGGCTTCCTGCAACAGACCGAACTCGGTCATTTCCTCACCCTTGAGGCCCTTTGTCAGAGCCGCTGCCGGGTGCACGTTCACGATGGCCTTGTCACGCACCATCTTTTTGACGAACTCGACCAGCGCGATATCATCAATCACGGGATCGGTGTCCGGCATCATGATGAAAGAGGTCACACCACCGGCGGCCGCCGCGCGTGAGGCAGATTCGATGGTCTCGCGGTGTTCTGCACCGGGCTCACCGATGAAAACGCGGGCATCAACAAGACCGGGAACAGCAAGCAGACCCTTGGCATCGCGAATGGTGGCACCTTCAGGTGCGCCCTGGTTCTGCGCATCCTTGCCAGCGGCGAGGATCGTGCCATTAGCGTCAATGATGATCGTGCCGGTTTCATCGATATTGCGGGATGGGTCGATGATACGGGCGTTCTTGAGAACGGTTGCGACGCTCATGCGCGTTCTCCCTGATTTTGCGAAAGAAGCAGGGTTTCCATGACAGCCATGCGCACGGCAACACCCATTTCCACCTGGCTTTCAATCACGCTCTGCGGGCCGTCAGCCACTTCGGAGGCAATTTCCACGCCGCGGTTCATAGGGCCGGGATGCATGACCAGCGCGTCTTCCTTGGCGGCTTTCAGCTTTTCGGCATCCAGTCCGTAATAGTGGAAATATTCGCGCACCGACGGCACGAAGGAGCCGGACATGCGCTCGCGCTGCAGGCGCAGCATCATGACAACGTCGGCGTCTTTCAGACCGTCCGCCATGGAGTGGTACACTTCCACGCTCATGTCGGCGATGCCGGATGGCAGAAGCGTTGGCGGGGCGACGACACGCACCCGCGCACCCATCTGGTTCAAGAGAATGATGTTGGAGCGGGCAACGCGCGAATGCAGCACGTCACCGCAGATCGCAACCGTAATGCCGGATAGACGCCCCTTGGCGCGGCGGATGGTCAGCGCATCGAGAAGTGCCTGAGTCGGGTGTTCGTGCTGGCCGTCACCGGCATTCACCACGGAGCAGGCCACTTTTTGCGCCAGAAGCGCTGCCGCACCGGCGGAGGAATGACGAACGACAAGCACATCCGGCCGCATGGCGTTCAGTGTCATGGCCGTATCGATCAGTGTCTCACCCTTTTTGACGGAGGAGTTGCCAACCGACATGTTCATCACATCAGCGCCCAGACGTTTGCCTGCCAGTTCAAAAGAGGCCTGTGTGCGGGTGGATGCTTCAAAGAACAGGTTTATCTGCGTCAGACCGCGTAATGTCGTGGTCTTTTTCTCGCGCTGGCGGCTGATTTTGACAGCCTCATCGGCCTTGTCGAGAAGAGTGGTGATATCCTGGTGGGAAAGGCCCTTGATGCCAAGCAGATGGCGGTGGGGGAAGAAGACCATGCGGTGTGCCTCCTGACGGGCGCCGCATCTTCCCTTGAAAATGCCCGGAGCGCCCGAATGCTGTATCCGTGCGCTCCCATTCGCCTGTGAACACGCCTGTGGAGTGCCGCGGAATTCGGTCCTGCGCTCTATAGAGAACGCATCGGCGTGGGGCAAGCGTCCGATGGCACCTGAATGTGAAAACGTGGTGATGTTTCCCCCGCTTGCTTTATATCAAGGCGTGAACCGTGATGAATGAGCTGTGTCGGGACGGGTTGAGCACTTCATAAGGTTGACCGCGTGAAAGCCGGGGAGTGCCGGATACAATGAAAATGCAGCCCATGTTCGCATTTGCTACTTTCAGCCGGTGCGGCAATGTTTTCAACATTTTGTGACGCCGGGAGTTTCCGGGGAAACTTGCTTCTGGCGCGAGATAATTGTCTCAATCGCTTTCGATGGGCGCCATTATGCAATATCACCCCCATGCAATTTCAAAAAAACTCAGCTAGAAGCATTTGATGACCCAGAATTCCCGGACAGAAGAATCGCTCGCCGAATTGAATCAACCTGCACCATGGGCAGGAATCAATGCTTATCGCTCAGACCCGCTGATCGTCGACCTGACATCGGATATGGCGCGCCCGTTGCGTGACGAATTCGACCAGCTTGGCCGTTATGTGACCTCGCATGAGGCGCAGGAACTGGCACGCATGGCCAACCAGGGCGTGCCGCAACTGCGCACCCATGGGCCACGCGGCGAACGTCTTGATCAGGTGGAGTTTCACCCCGCCTGGCACGCGCTGATGCGCCGTTCCATGGCCTCGGGCCTGCATTCCAGTGCCTGGGAAACCAATCCCGACACCCGCGGTAACGAGCACAAGGCCCGCGCCACGCGGTTTTATCTGACCGCCCAGCTCGAATCCGGGCATCTGTGCCCGCTGACCATGACCAGCGCCTCGGTGGCGGCGCTTATGGCATCGCCGCGCGTGCAGAAGGAATGGGCGCCGAAAATCCTGTCGCGCAAATATGATTCGACCAACAAGCCGGCCATGCAGAAAACTGCCGTGACCATTGGCATGGGCATGACGGAAAAGCAGGGCGGCACCGATGTGCGTGCCAATCGTACCAGTGCTGAACGGGTGGGTGAGGGCATCTACCGCCTGTCCGGCCACAAGTGGTTCCTGTCGGCGCCGATGAGTGACGGTTTCGTCATGCTGGCGCAGATGGGCGATGGCATGGGTTGTTTCCTGGTGCCGCGCATTCTCGAAGATGGTTCGTCCAACGGCCTGCGTCTGCAGCGTTTGAAGGACAAGCTTGGCAACCGCTCCAACGCCTCGGCCGAAGTCGAATTCACCGATGCCTTCGGTTATATCCTCGGCGATCCCGGTGCCGGTGTTCGCACCATTCTCGACATGGTCACGTTGACACGGCTTGATTGCGCGCTGGCATCAGCCGGTATCATGCGCGCTTCGCTGGCAGAGGCCGTGCATTACGCACGTGGCCGTTCCGTGTTCGGCAAAAACCTGATCAGCCAGCCAATCATGACCCGTGTTCTCGCTGACATGGCATTGGACGTGGCTGCCGCAACGGCACTGTCCTTCCGTCTGGCCTCGGCCTTTGACAATGCCCGCAACAATCCGGCGGAAGCCGCCTATGCTCGTGTCATGACGCCAGCCGTCAAATACTGGTGCTGCAAGATCGCGCCTGCCTTGATCTACGAATCCATGGAATGCCTTGGCGGCAATGGTTACGTGGAAGAGCGGCCAATTGCCCGCCATTACCGCGAAGCACCGGTGAACGCCATCTGGGAAGGCTCCGGCAACGTCATGGCGCTGGATGTGCTGCGCGTGCTGGAGCGTGGCAAGGATCTGTTTGATCTGGTGTTCAGCGTGCTGGAACGTGATCTTGGGCCATCCGGCAAAAAGACCACCGAAGTGCTGCGCGCCGCCATTGCGCTGTGCGAACGCGACGAAGGTGCTGCCCGCCTGCTGATTGAACAGCTGGCACTCGCCGCAGCCGCTGCCGAACTGTGCCGACTGGGGGCGGGGCGCATTGCCGATGCCTTCCTTGAAACCCGTCTGGCGGGTGGCTGGCGCTCGACCTATGGCATGCTGGATTCACGTTTCGACGCCTCCTACATTGTCGATCTGCTTTATCCACCCGTTGCATGAAGCCCGACGGCCCATGACAGCCTTGATCGAGAAGATCTATGATCCGGCGCTGGTTGAGGGGCAGTCCTCACGTTTCATTGTGCTGACCGGCTGTTCCGGCGGTGGCAAATCTTCGCTGCTGTCAGAACTGGCAAAACGTGGTTTTGCGACCTGCGAGGAGCCGGGCCGTCAACTGGTCAAGGAACAGCTCTATATCGGCGGCGATGCGCTGCCATGGGAAAACCTGTCTGCCTTCATCGACCTGACGATTTCGCGATCGATCAATTTCATGATCGAGGCGGCCAAACGCCCTGATGTGACGTTTTTTGATCGTGGCATCATCGACCAGATCAGTGGGGCAGCCCATGCGGGACTTGATCCCAAACCATGGTTCGAAACGGCAGCACGTCGTTTCCGCTACAATGAGACGGTATTTGCTGTGCCGCCATGGCGGGAAATCTACCAGACCGATAGCGAACGCCAACATGGTTTCGACGATGCGGCGGCAAGTTACGAAGCCTTGATTCAAAGTTATAGCGATCACGGCTACCGCGTTGTAACGATTCCCAAAACAAATGTTGAGGATCGTGCCGATTTTCTGCTGAAAACAATTTCCAATCGCGATTCTATACAGTAATCCGGCTAACAGCATGTCTCCCGGTGGTGAAACGCCTCAGGATAAAGACAGGCGATAAAACAAAAGAACAAACAGGTCGCATGAAACAGATCGAAAACGCAGTGCGCTGATAACGTCGCACCGTGTTCAGTTTTTTCTGTTTCCTGCGACAACAACAGACAGTTAGACGCCTTGCTCGAATCGATACTTGAAACAAAACCGGCTCCGCGCATCAAGGATCGCGCCGCGACGGAAAAGATGATCTTTAACGCTGCAAAATCCTTGCTGGCCGAAGAGGGCTTTCAGGGTTTTGGAATCAATGCCGTTGCGCGCCGTGCTGGCTGCGACAAGCAGCTGATCTATCGTTATTATGGCGGGCTTGAAGGTCTGGTTGACGCGATCGGTGAAGACCTTGGCTCCTGGGTCAAGGATCGCATTCCCGAAGATACCGGCGGCATGTTCCTGTTGACCTACGGTGATCTCATGGAAAAGCTGGCGCTTTATTTCATGGAAGCGCTGCGCGGTGATCCGCTGGTCTGCAAGATTGTTGCGTGGGAAGTGTCCGACAACTCCGCGCAGGTCAAGCGCCTGGCCGAAGCACGGGCCAAATCACTGGCCAAATGGCTGGAGCGCATGAAGGGCTCTCTGGCAGCCCCGAAGGGCGTTGATACTACCACCGTCAATGCGGTGTTGTTTGGTGCCATCCAGCATCTCGTCATTTCTGCAGCCACCAGTGAACAATTTGCTGGCGTGCCTCTGAAAACGGCCAAGGACTGGGAAAAGATCGAAGTCGCCGTCAAACGGCTGGTGCGCGGCGTTTACGGCTGAGAACGCCTGTAGACCAAGGCGAATTAGGAAAATAAAATATAAACCCGTCGGAACCAAGCCGGCGGGTTTTTGTTGTTTTGGCGGGCGGAAAGTTTTCCACAGTCGGACGGCTCCCGTTAACCATGTTTGCATGTTGTGTTTGCGCCGACAGTTAAGCAGGTCCACATTGTGTTAATGATTTGTTAACCATGCGCCGGTTGGGCGTATGCAGAGGAACCGCCGTGTACCGTTGGATATCCTTGTGCGTCATGATGACGTTTTTTGCAGTCTTGCCGTTGGACATTTATGTTCCGACCGTGAACCTGTGTATGATGGCCTTTGCCAGATGGATCGTTGTGTCCGGTCTGCCTTACGGTGTCTTTAATCAGGAGCAGGCGGCATGAAGTGGTTTCTGATTTTGTGGGCCGGTCCGATCGCGCTTTTGGGTAGCTGGTATGGCTTGTCTTATTACGACATGAGCTTCGGCATCTTCATGCTGACGCGTGAAGCGCATGACCTCGTGTTCAATATTTACGGCAATATTCTCGGCATCCCGCCGGAAACCATTCCGCCACTTGTGGCGCGCGCCATTATGGTCGACAGTCTTATCGTGTTTGCCATTATCGGGTTTCGCAAGCGCAAGGCCATTGCCGAGTGGTGGCGGGGCAATGATCAGTCGTCTGACGGCAGCGAAATCGTTCTGCCAAGCGCTGACAGCCTGTCCAGAGCCCCTTGAAGAATGAAGCTGGCGGCGGCCGAATCGATACGTTCGGCCCGCTTGGCACGCGACACATCCATTTCCAGCAGCGCCCGCTCGGCCGCAACGGTTGAGAGACGCTCATCCCAATAGACAAAGGGCAGGTCGGTCTTTTCCCCCATCGAGCGCACGAAAGCGCGAGTGGCCTGCACGCGCGGCCCGGCCGAACCATCCATGTTCATCGGCAGACCGATGACAAAGGCCGTGACTTTTTCCTTCACTGCAAAATCCAGGAGAACCTGTGCATCCTGGGTAAATTTCACCCGCTTGATGACTGGGCGAGGGGTGGCAAAACGCCGCGACAGATCCGACATGGCAAGGCCGATGGTCTTGGTGCCAAGGTCGAGACCTGCAATAGCCTGACCCGGTTGCAGAACCTGCGCCAGCTCCTCAATGGTAATGTTCGCCATGGTTCTGCCCTGTCATGATGTGTTTATCGTTGCTGACATATGACATTTTCTGCCGTAACAGAAACGAAAATCTGAATTGAAATCAGGAGATACACGATGAAACTGACATGGCTTGGTCACGCTGCTTTCCGCCTTGAAACAGGCAAGGCCAAAATCCTCATCGATCCGTTCCTGACGGGAAACCCTTCTTTCACGGGCCAGGATGCCAAGGATGTTGCCAGTGGCATCACCCATATTCTGTTGACCCACGGTCACGGTGACCATGTCGGCGATACGGTACGGCTGGCGCAGGAAACCGGTGCCACGGTTCTGGCCAATGCCGACCTTGGTACTTGGCTTGGCACCAAGGGTGTTGAAAAGATCGAGGTCGGTAACACCGGCGGTACCGTCGCGTTTGAAAAGTTCGGCTTTTCCGCCACCTTCACCAATGCGCTGCATTCCTCTGCCCAGATTACCGAAGACGGCGTTTCCCATGCGCTTGGCAATGCCAACGGCCTGATGCTGCATTTTGAAGAGGGCCCGACCGTTTTCCATATGGGCGATACGGACATTTTCTCCGACATGGCGTTGATCAATGAGCTGCACCAGCCGGAAGTTGGTCTTGTGCCGATTGGTGACCGCTTCACCATGGGTGGTGCGGTGGCAGCGCTTGCCTGCCAGCGTTATTTCAATTTCCGTTATGTCGTGCCGTGCCACTATGGCTCGTTCCCGATCGTCGATCAGACGCCGGAGAAGTTCGTGGCTGGCATGGAAGGCGCTCAGGCCACGGTTGAAACGCCGAAAGCCGGGGCAAGCATCACGTTCTGATATTCTACCGTTGCGAATGACGGGCATGAACATTATAGCGAAGTAAAGACGTTTCCCTGAAAACCGGCTTGCGGTTTTGGTGGGAAACGACACAAGAACACGACGCAAGAACACACCATGCCCGGTTGCTGCTTTTCCAAGCGCGGCAATCGGCTCTGGAACATTCCATCGGAGAAGAAACATGTCCGTCGATCTCGACACCGTAAAGCGCGTTGCGCGCCTTGCCCGTATCGCCGTTACCGAAGAAGAAGCAGGTCAGATGCTGGGCCAGCTCAATGGCATACTTGGCTTTGTGGAGCAGCTCTCGGAAGTCAATGTTGACGGCGTTGAGCCAATGACCTCGGTCACACCAATGGAAATGCGCAAGCGCGCTGATGCCGTGACTGATGGCAACAAGGCGGAAGACATCGTGGCCAATGCACCGATCTCCGAACGGAACTTCTTCATGGTTCCAAAGGTGGTCGAGTAAGCCTTGGCGGCATTGGCGAAAACCGCAATGCGGTTTTTCAGACCAGCCAGTGCCGAGACAGGAAACTTGAAGCCTGCATTTGCCAGTCCGATTTTTTAAGATTCGAAAGCCGTTGCCGATATGACCGAACTGACCAGCCTGACCATTGCCGAAGCACGCGAGAAACTGAAGGCGAAGGAATTCTCCGCCGTCGAACTGACGGACGCCTACCTCAAGGCTATCGACACCGCCAATGAAAAGCTGAACACCTATGTTGCCACGACGCCTGAAAAGGCTCGTGAGATGGCCAAGGCTTCCGATGAGAAGCTGGCTGCAGGCAAGGGCGGTGATCTAGAGGGTATTCCGCTTGGTGTGAAGGACCTGTTCGCCACCCGCGATATCCACACACAGGCCTGCTCGCACATCCTCGACGGCTTCAAGCCGAAATACGAATCCACTGTGACCCAGAACCTGTGGGATGCCGGTGCAGTTCTGCTGGGCAAGCTGAACATGGACGAATTCGCCATGGGCTCGTCCAATGAAAGCTCCTATTATGGTCCGGCCATCAACCCATGGCGCGCCACGGGTTCTGAACAGAACCTGGTGCCTGGTGGTTCATCGGGTGGTTCGGCTGCTGCCGTTGCTGCGCATCTGTGCGCCGGCGCAACCGCAACCGATACCGGTGGCTCCATTCGCCAGCCAGCAGCCTTTACCGGCACGGTCGGCATCAAGCCAACCTATGGCCGTTGCTCGCGCTGGGGCATTGCAGCTTACGCATCCTCGCTTGATCAGGCTGGCCCAATTGCCCGCGACGTGCGCGATGCCGCCATTCTGTTGAAGACCATGGCAAGCGTCGACACCAAGGACACGACCTCTGTTGATCTGCCGGTGCCGGATTACGAAAAGGCCATTGGCCAGTCGCTGAAGGGCCTGAAAATCGGTATCCCGAAAGAATACCGTATCGATGGCATGCCGGAAGAAATCGAAAAGCTCTGGGCACAGGGCATTGAGTGGCTAAAGGATGCAGGCGCCGAGATCGTCAACATCTCGCTGCCGCACACCAAATACGCGCTGCCAGCCTATTACATCGTCGCACCTGCCGAAGCGTCGTCCAACCTTGCCCGTTACGACGGTGTTCGTTACGGCCTGCGCGTTGATGGCGGCGACATTGCCCAGATGTACCAGAATTCCCGCGCTGCCGGTTTCGGCAAGGAAGTTCAGCGTCGTATCATGGTTGGCACCTACGTTCTGTCGGCCGGTTATTACGATGCCTATTATCTGAAGGCGCAGAAGGTTCGCACGCTGATCAAGCGTGACTTCGAAAACGTCTTCCATGAAGGCGTTGATGCGATCCTCGCGCCAATCACCCCGTCTTCCGCATTCGCCATTGGTGATGAGGAACTGGCTTCGGATCCAGTCAAGATGTACCTGCAGGACGTGTTCACCATCACGGTCAACATGGCCGGCCTGCCGGGCCTTTCCGTTCCAGCCGGCCTGGATGGCAAGGGGCTGCCGCTTGGTCTGCAGCTCATCGGCAAGCCGTTTGAAGAAGAAACCCTGTTCAAGACAGCGCATGCCATCGAACAGGCCGCAGGCAAGTTCACGCCTGCCAAGTGGTGGTAGCTATGCCTTACGATGCTCGCGCCGTCGCAAATTTCTTTATAGAAACAGCATGGCGCGAGAAAAATTCTCTGACTCATTTGTCACTTCAAAAAATCATCTTTTTTGCTCATGCTTGGCATTTGGCAAAGTATGGCAATCCCTTAATAGGTCAGAAATTCGAGGCTTGGCAGTACGGTCCTGTCGTCAGGGTGGTGTATGATCAGCTTAAGGACTGCAAAGATAGACCCATTGACAAGCGTTTGCGGAAACTTGATTTGACCTCTGGTCGTTGGGTGGAAGTAGAGTGTGATTTTAAAGATGAAGAGATGTCTTTTCTTTCCAACCTATTTCAATATTATTCGAAATTTCATGCTGGGAAGCTTGTCGACTTAACTCACGACAAAGAAGGCCCTTGGGAAAAAATTTGGAATATGTCTGTGGATAAAGCGGTTCCGGGAATGATTATTCCGGATGAAGACATTAAGCTATGGATTCTACGCGGTGGAGGACGCGGAGTCGATACGCATTAAACAAGGAGGTTACATGCGTTTACAGCTCAATCCGTCAGTTCCAGAAATCTCGCGCGTTAACTCTGAAAACTTAGATGAGGCTGTTGCGCAACTTATAGGCGCCCTCACTCCGAGCGGTGGCGGCTTTAACTACTTGGCGTCTACGAAGATTGCTAAGGTTGCCTACAAGGGTTTTCATAATTTAACTCAGCTTACGGCAGCACCTAGTTTGCATGATGGCTCAGTTGGCGCTGCTGCAAATCTTGATGTTGCAAAAATAATTTGTCCTTTAAGCTTTGGTCGTACTACGAATGTAGTCGATGTTCCCTCGAGAAGTTTTCATTACGGCGCTGGTAGATATGCATCTTATCGAGTGCCGTTTTTCTTTGTCGAAGATAGAACGATTAAGCTTTATTTTCTTCAGCCGCGGAAAAGAACTGTATACACTAAAAAGCAGATAGGGATATTTGCCACAATAGTAAAAAAATACTTTCTTGATGCCGAGTTCTACGGCGAAAAAACGGATATAGAATTTGTTGAAGTTGCGGAGAGAACTCCGGGTAAAGGTCGTGAACTCAACGTTTTGGGATTGTCAGACATTGAGTTGGTTGATGATGCGGCCCTAGCCAAACACTTATCTGTTGTTCAAGAGGCACTAAGAATAATTGAAGATGAAAAGCTCATAACGAAAAAGCGGCGCCCTCTAAAGGACCGCGATTTGCCCCTGTTTTTCTAATGAGGCATTAGTTGAGTGAGCTGTGCCACAAAATTGATGCCTGCCAAGTGGTGGTAAGCGCCTTTAAAATTCGGGCTATGAACGAGGCTGACCGTCATGCGGTCGGCCTCGTTGGTTTTCGAGCATGGCGATCGAGTAATGCCTTTGAAGAGGTCTATCACGACCCCGCCGTCATCGCGCGCGTGCAGGATAAATTTTCCGAGTTTGCCGCCAAGGCGCACTGCGATATCGCGGTCGTCGAAATCGATGGTGAGATTGCTGGATGGGGTGCGCGTGATGGCGAACCCAACCATATCTCTGATCTCTGGGTGGATCCGAACTGGCAGGGGCGTGGATTGGGCCGCGCACTTGTCGAGCATTTTCTGGAGAAAATGCGCGCAGTCGGCATCAGCACTGCGACGATCAGCACCCATGCCAGGAATGTCGCGGCCATCCGCCTTTATCAGCGCTGCGGTTTTGAGATCGTCTGGCAGGGCCAGCAATGGTCCGACAGCATGAAGGTGGAACTTGAGAAGGTTCGCCTGGAGCGGGCACTTTAACCTTGAGAGATGCGCCGGGCAGCATTGCCGCCGCCCGGCACAGCCATTTACCGGTTGTCGAGTTCACCTCGTACCAGTTCCAGCCCGCGCGTGGTGATGCGATAGGGCTTGCCATTTGCCGAGGCGATGGCCCGCTTGCGTTTCAGCTTGCGGAAGGTCTCGAGATTGAGGCCACTGAAAACCCAACCGTCACGGGTATAAAGGCTTAGTTTTTCGATTTTGCGATTGTCGTCGCGAGCGAGTTCTATTCTGCCGCCTTGCGCGAGCAGGTGAAGGATGCGCTGTTCGGCGCGTGAAATGTCCATTTTCGGAAATCCGGTCGGCGTCCATTGGACGCATGAAAACACACCCGGCTGCCAGTCAAGGCATCCGGCTCGGTTTCATTTGGGCCCGGCGCGCAAGAAACTTGCGGGCAGGGCCTTTACCGGGACTCCGATTGAGAGAACATAAAAGGCTCCTTCTTGCGCTTTCTGGTTAGCGCTGCTGGTCTGTCTGGTCAAGTATTACGCAGTTTTCAGGAGCCGCGGAAACGTCCGGAGCGATCACACCGTGGCTTCAACAACGCAACTTGGCTGCCTTGGCGCAAATGAAACGTGCCTCAAATAAGCTGTTGAATGAAGAGCTTGGCAAAAGCTTGTACTGGTCAAATGCGGGAATGAATGTTCTACTGCAACCGGATGATCGGAGGCGGCATTTGATCAGCATACGCAATGCGCGGGAAGATGAAGCGGCAGAACTTGCCGCCTTGGGATTGCGGGCCTGGGAAATGGCCATGGCACCCATTGGTGTCACCAAGGCACTCAGTGACAACGCTCGCTCCGCATTCGAAAATTTTACCCTGTCTTCGTGGCTCAGCATCACCGTTGCCGAATTCGATGGCGAAATCGTCGGCTGGGCAGCACGCGAACATTTCGATGACAAGATCAGCGATTTCTGGATTGAGCCCGAATATCAGCGCAAGGGCGTAGGATCGGCCCTGCTGGCTGATGTGGAACGGGAAATCATCGCTCAGGGATTTACGTCAGTGCGGGTGGAAAGCCATGCGCAGAACGATCAGGCCATCGCGTTTTTCCGGAAGCATGGCTACAGCGTCAACTGGCTGACGGTAACCTATGCGCCGAAGCTCGATCGCGACGTGCAGTCGATCGGTCTCAGCAAGCAGTTGGTTGAAGAGCCGAAGGATACCTACGGCCCCGAATTTTGACGCTGCAGAGATCAGCGGATTATTTTGCCGGTGTGACTATCTCATAGGTGCATTTGAACGAACTGGCGGCAATCCGATAGGTATCCTTCTCGTCGGAAGGCACCTGAACGATTGCGTCGCCCGGTTTGGCAACCATGCTTTCACCCCAAGGCGCGGTGAAGGTGAAGGCTCCGGTTTTTTCCGACACGATAAAATAGGTCATGTCGCTGCCAAGCGGTTTGAAGGTGCTGTAACCTTGCGCATCTGCGGGTGATTGCGCTTCGCCATAACGCTGTGGAAACTTGGCCGCCTTGACCAGAATTTCCTCATTGCCGGTTTCCGGGCAGCGATTGCGCACAACCCAGTCACCCGCTTCAGCTGGCTTCGACGTGGTTTCCACGCCTTCACCCTTGATGGTGGTGACGATGACTTCGCCTGCGACAGCAGGTCGGGCGTCCACCTCTCGGGTCTTGCGGGCAACGCCGGTTGCCTGTTGCGCCTTGGCCTCTGCCATAAGGGCAATCTGGTCTTTGACGGGGCTGTCCTGTGCAACGCCGGTGCTGGCGAAAAGGGGGCTGGCAACAACAGCACTGACTGCAAGCAGTCCATAAACGAGTGAGACTTTTTTCATGGGCGCGTATCCCTGTCTGAAGGCAAGATTACCGGCTTTGGCCGATGTGGTGCGGAGCGATAGCCAATATATTTTCCATTTGTGTGACAAGCCAGCTTGTCCCAGATGTTACCGCGCAAGAAGCCTTGCGCATGCAGCGCAATTGTTTTACCCCACAAACAGAAAAAATGTATTCCGCGAGCTTGATATGACCCTTGTAGATGTGCGCACACCAGACCCGAAACGCTTCATTCCCGGTGCAACCGGCGACTGGGAAATTGTCATCGGCATGGAAGTCCACGCACAGGTTTTGTCCAATTCGAAGCTGTTTTCCGGCGCGTCGACGTCTTTCGGTAATGCGCCGAATGCCAATGTGTCGCTGGTTGATGCTGCCATGCCTGGCATGCTGCCTGTTATCAACGAGGAATGTGTGGCGCAGGCCGTTCGTACCGGTCTTGGCCTGAAAGCCCAGATCAACAAGCGTTCGATCTTTGACCGCAAGAACTACTTCTATCCTGACCTGCCGCAGGGCTATCAGATTTCGCAGTTCAAGGACCCGATCGTCGGAGAAGGCAAGATCATAATCTCGCTGGGGCCAGACCGACAGGGCAATTTCGAAGATATCGAAATCGGCATCGAACGTCTGCACCTTGAGCAGGATGCCGGCAAGTCGATGCACGACCAGCATCCGACCATGTCGTTTGTGGATCTCAACCGTTCGGGCGTTGCCCTGATGGAAATTGTTTCCAAGCCTGACATGCGATCGTCCGATGAGGCGAAGGCCTACATGACCAAACTGCGCGCCATCGTGCGTTACCTCGGCACCTGCGACGGCAACATGGACGAAGGTTCCATGCGTGCAGACGTCAACGTGTCCGTGCGCCGTCCAGGCGGCGAGTTTGGCACACGTTGCGAAATCAAGAACGTCAACTCGATCCGCTTCATCGGCCAGGCCATCGAATATGAAGCACGTCGCCAGATCGCCATTCTTGAAGATGGTGGTGAGATCGATCAGGAAACCCGCCTGTTTGATCCGAATAAGGGCGAAACCCGCTCCATGCGCTCCAAGGAAGATGCGCATGACTACCGTTATTTCCCGGACCCTGATCTGCTGCCGCTGGAATTTGATGATGCCTTCATCGAAAGCCTGAAGGCTGATCTGCCTGAACTGCCGGATGACAAGAAAGAGCGTTTTGTCAGCGAACTCGGTCTGTCGGTTTATGATGCCTCCATTCTGGTGTCTGAAAAGGCAATTGCCGATTATTACGAAGCCGTTGCGGCCGGTCGTGACGCCAAGGCTGCGGCAAACTGGGTTATCAACGACTTGCTGGGAGCCTTGAACAAATCCAGCAAAGACATTGAAGAGACTCCTGTTTCCGCTGATCAGCTCGGTGGGATCATCGATCTCATCAAGTCTGAAACCATCTCCGGCAAGATCGCCAAGGACCTGTTCGAAATCGTCTGGAACGAGGGCGGCAACCCGGCCGAGATCGTTGAAAGCCGTGGCATGAAGCAGGTGACAGACACCGGCGCCATCGAAAAGGCTGTGGACGAAATCATCGCTGCCAACCCGGATCAGGTTGAAAAGGTCAAGGCGAAGCCGACGCTTGCCGGTTGGTTCGTTGGTCAGGTGATGAAGTCTACCGGCGGCAAGGCCAACCCGCAGGCCGTGCAGGCTTTGGTCAAGGCCAAGCTGGGCATCGAAGACTGATAACCTCTGTGACTGTCGTCCTCGGGCTTGTCCCGAGGATCTAACGAACCACATCGTTAGGATGACGTCGCGTGTAGGGAATGACATTGACTTGCCGGGATCATTCCCGGCTTTTCCATTTCAAGTCGGAAGGAAAGACATGTTTTTCATTCGCACTGCCAGTGATCGCGATATTGAGAAGGTACGCACATTGCTGGCAAAGACCTGGCATGCCACCTATGACGCGCTCTACGGTGAGGACAAGGTCACGCAGATGATTGCCGGCTGGCACACGCCACAGGCCATCAAGGAGCGCATCGAGAAAAAGGGTGGCGAATTTCTGGTCGCCGATGATGGCAAGCGGATCGGTGGCATGGGTTATGCCGCCATGTCGACCAAAATGACCAAGACAGCACTTCTGCACCAACTATACGTCGCGCCAGAATTCCAGCGCCAAGGCGTTGGCCGTGATATCTTCGCGGAGCTGGAAACCTGCTTTCCGGACGCGGAAATCATGCGCCTTGAGGTCGATCCCGACAATAAGGCGGCGATCTCCTTCTATCAGGGTGTCGGTTTTGTCGAGGTGGACGAAATTGAGCGCATGGCAGGCATTGAAGGTCTGCCAGGTATCGTCATGGAAAAGAGCCTGCGCAGATGAAGATTACGGCCGAGCAGCTAACGATTCGCGAGGCGCAGGAAGCTGATGTTCCGGCACTGGCCGCCATCTACGCCGCCGATGATGTCGGCGCCCATGGCGACACGACAGATCCATCTGCGCTGGGCGATTACACCAAAGCCTTTAACGCCATTGCGTCATCGCCGAATGAAAGCCTCTATGTGGTGGAACTGGAAGGGGAGATCGTCGGCACGTTCCAGACGGTCATTCTCACCAAGCTGGTGGGCCGCGGATCGGTTTCCATGGCCATCGAGGCGGTGCAGACGCGCTCTGACATGCGCGGGCAGGGCATTGGTGCAATCATGGTCGGTTACTGCATCGACAAGGCGAAAAGGCTGAATATTGGCACGGTGCAGCTCGTCTCCAACGTGGCGCGACTGGATGCTCACCGCTTTTACGAACGACTTGGTTTCGAGCGGCGACATCTAGGCTTCAGAATGAAGCTGAAATAACATTGTGATGATTGGAAATACTGGACAATCGCGCCGCATGGCGGCATAAGCTGATGCCAGCATGCTGCGCTTGCGTAAGCGCTTGCATGGGCAAGCCGAAGGAACGGATATGAAGACTCTTATCACTCAAATCTTCACCTGGTGGAATGGCCAGACGATCGGAGCGCGCTTTCACACATGGCGTTTTGGCAAGAAGGTAGGGCAGGACGAGTTGGGTAATATCTATTACGAAGGCGGCACCACCTCCTGGGGTATGCCGCGTCGTTGGGTCGTTTACAACGGTTACGCCGAAGCCTCTGCCATTCCGCCAGGCTGGCACGGCTGGATGCACTACCGCACGGATGTTCCTCCTTCACAGGAAGATTACACACCGCGCGAATGGCAGAAACCACACCAGCCAAACCTCACGGGCACGTCGCAGGCTTACCGCCCAAAGGGTTCGCTTGCTGTTTCTGGTGAGCGTCCACGCGTGACAGGCGACTACGACGCCTGGACACCGGGCAACTGAATCAGGCTGCTGCACGCTTTTCGCCATATTCGCACTATAGCTGGAAAGCAGATTTGCTTTTGGCGTGCTTGCGGTTTCAATTCTTGAGGGACGGTTTGATATGAGGAAATTCACGCGGGATGGTTCTTTGCGTGTGTTGGCTGTTTTTGCGCTGGCATGCCTTCCTTCCCTCGCAGTGGTCAGCAATGCTGCTGCGGAGCGCATTTCCAACAAGGTTGCCGTCTTTTCCGGTATCGACAAGATCACCGGCCGCATCACCTCCTTCGATGTTTATATCGACGAAACGGTACAGTTCGGCGCGCTGCAGGTAACGCCGAAGGTCTGTTACTCGCGGGACGAAGCCGAAGCACAAAAGATCGATTCGTTTGTGCAGGTTGATGAAATCACCCTCGATCGTAAGGTGCGCCGCATCTTTACCGGCTGGATGTTTGCCGATAGCCCCGGCCTCAATGCGGTGGAACATCCGATCTATGACGTATGGCTGACGGGCTGCAAACAGCAGTCGGATGTCGTCGCACCATCCTCCGCCTCCAACTAAGCAATTCCTTCTGTCCTGACACGCCGCGAATCACCACGTCGATCACCGGCGAGGGTGGTTGAGCTTTGTCGTGCACGATTGCGCGCGTGCACCCCGTATCATTCATGATGACGATTGGGACAGAGGGGCTGGCTTAGAACCGCAGGGTTGGCCGGTCTACGGCTTTTTCCAGCAATTTGGCATAGTCTGCCTTGAGAACATCGATGGCACCAAAGGTGATGAGATGTTCTGTGGTGAACTGTGTGTCGAGCAGCGTAAACCCTCTGTCTCGCAGGCGTTCTACCAGATAGACAAGGCAGATTTTGGAGGCATTGGTGCGGCGGGAAAACATGCTTTCGCCAAAGAAAGCCGATCCCAGCGACACACCGTAAAGTCCACCCACCAGCTCATTGCCCTCCCATGCCTCAACACTGTGGGCATGACCGAGCATATGCAATTGGCTGTAAAGCGCGCGGATCGTTGTGTTGATCCAGGTGCTGGGTCGGTCTGCAGCTTCCGCTGCACAACCACCAACCACGGAATCAAACGCCGTATCGAAACGAATGTCGAACGGTTTGCGCCGGATGGCTTTGGCCAGACTTTTGGAAACGTGGAATGCGTCGAGAGGGATGATGCCTCTGACTTCCGGCTCGACCCAGAAAATCTCCGGGTCGTCTGCCGAGTCGGCCATGGGAAACAGGCCAACGGAATAGGCGCGCAGCAGTATCTCGGGTGTTATTTCCGTGTTTCTGCTGCGTCGCCCTGCCATTTTTAGTGTGCGTCACCGGCCAGATATTTTTCCAGCCAGTGAATGTCGTAGTCACCCTTCAGGATGTCCTCGTTCTGCAGGAGGTCCTGGAACAGGGGCAGGGTGGTCTTGATGCCGTCAACCACGAATTCATCAAGCGCGCGGCGCAAACGCGCAATGCACTCGTCGCGGGTACGACCATGCACGATCAGCTTGCCGATCATGCTGTCGTAATAAGGCGGGATCTTGTAACCCTGATAGGCACCGGAATCGACGCGAACGCCAAGGCCGCCCGGGGTGTGGAAGTAGGTCAGCGTGCCAGGAGACGGCACGAAGGTGCGTGGGTCTTCAGCGTTGATACGGCATTCGATGGCATGGCCATTGAACTCGATATCAGCCTGCGTGACCGAAAGACCCTGACCGGAAGCAACCCGGATCTGTTCCTGCACGAGGTCCATACCGGTGATCGCTTCGGTAACCGGATGTTCCACCTGCAAACGGGTGTTCATTTCAATGAAATAGAACTCGCCGTTTTCATAGAGGAACTCGATGGTGCCGGCACCGCGATACTTCAGCTTGCGCATGGCGCTGGCGCAAATTTCGCCAATGTTCATGCGCTGCTCAACGGTAAGAGCAGGAGAGTTTGCCTCTTCCAGCACCTTCTGGTGGCGGCGCTGCAGCGAGCAATCGCGTTCACCCAGATGCACGGCATTGCCTTCACCGTCACCGAAGACCTGAACTTCGATGTGACGTGGCTTGCCCAGATACTTTTCCATGTAGACAGCATCGTTACCGAATGCTGCCAGAGCCTCGGAGCGGGCCGTGGATACGGCTTCGTCCAGATCAGCCTCGGTCTTGGCAACCTTCATGCCGCGACCACCGCCACCTGCCGTTGCCTTGATCAGCACCGGGAAACCAATCTGCTTGGCGATTTCCATGGCGTTTTCAGGCTTCACTTCACCGTCAGAGCCGGGAACGACGGGAATACCCAGTTCCTGTGCGGTCTGCTTGGCGGTGATCTTGTCGCCCATGATGCGGATATGGTCCGCGGTTGGTCCGATGAAGGTAATACCATGCGCATCCAGGATGTCTGCGAACTTGGCGTTTTCCGACAGGAAACCATAACCGGGGTGAACGGCGTCTGCGCCGGTGATTTCGCATGCCGCAACAATCTGATGAATGTTGAGGTAGCTGTCACGCGACGGAGGAGGGCCAATGCAAACGCTTTCGTCGGCAAGACGAACATGCATTGCATCCGCATCTGCCGTGGAGTGCACGGCAACGGTTGGAATGCCGAGTTCCTTGGCGGCGCGCAACACGCGAAGCGCGATTTCGCCACGGTTTGCTATGAGGATCTTGGATACCATGGTTATCCGCCCTTATTCGATGACCACGAGGGCTTCACCATACTCCACAGGCTGAGCGTCGTTGACGATGATTTCCGTGACCTTGCCGGACTTTGGAGCCGGGATCTGGTTCATGGTCTTCATGGCTTCAACGATGAGAAGCGTCTGGCCTTCCTTGACGGTGGCACCAACTTCGATAAATGCGCGGGCGCCCGGAGCTGGCGACAGGTAAACCGTGCCGACCATAGGCGAAGTCACAGTGTTTGCCGGGTTGCGGGCAGGGGCAGCAGAGGCTGCAGCCGGTGCTGCGACAGCAGGAGCCGGAGCCGCAGCGGCTACCGGTGCCGGTGGAGCGTAAGCGGCAGGAGCCGATGCGTAAACGGTTGCTGCCGGCGCAGAGCGCGAAACGCGAATGCGCAGGTCGTCCTGCTCGATTTCGATTTCCGACAGGTCGGTGTCGTTGAGAATGTTCGCGAGATCGCGGATCAGTTCCTTGTCGATACCGTTTTTCTTTTCAGCCATAACGAGACCCTATTCTCTTGTTTATTCTTATTGCGTGATGTTCTTCAGTGCGTTGAGCGCCATGATGTAGCCGTATGGGCCGAAGCCGCAAACCATGCCTTTCGCGGCGGGCGCTATCATCGATTTGTGGCGGAATTCCTCGCGGGCGTGGATATTGGAAATATGAACCTCCAGCACCGGCACGGAAATAGCGCGTATGGCGTCATGCAGCGCAATTGACGTGTGACCATAAGCACCCGGATTGATGACGACGCCAATGGCACGATCGTCAGCTTCATGTAGCCAATCGACCAGCGCACCTTCATGATTGGACTGGCGGCAATCCACCTCAAAACCAAGCGCCTGGCCTGCCTCGCGGCAATCCTGCTCAATGTCTTTAAGGGTTTTCCCGCCGTAAATACCCGGTTCCCGCTTCCCCAGCATGTTCAGGTTGGGGCCGTTGAGGACGAGGACGATCTTGCTCATGTACGGTTCCGTCAAAAATTCAGCGCCACCTATAGACTTTAAGGCGTTCAAGGAAAAGCCCTGTTCGCCTTAAAGCACGGGTTGTCCTTAATCTTCTGGTCATCAACGGCATTTTGATGTGGATAGTTTGCCTGAATTGGCAAGACCGGAGCTACAGCGCGGCATGAGCGTGATTCCCGTTTTGGCACAGAAAAACCGCTCATTCATATCTTCATCGTGGGAGGCTTGTTCTCGGCCGGATGATCCGGCTGGTAGCAATTCCCGTGGCGGCCACGGGAATTGAAGATCGAAAGCGAGGCGCCGTCTGCACGGTTACGAGCAGGTTGCCTTGCCGCAGGTGCGCATGTTGGCGATCTTTTCCTTCAGCGGGGCAGCACCCACCGCGCCGAACACCGCTTCGGTGCCGATGATATAGGACGGTGTTCCTGTGATGCCGAGGCTGTTGGCCAGCGTATAGGCTTCCTGAACCTGGGCCGTGTTGGGGTTTTCTTCCATCGATTTGCGCAGGGCGGCTTCGTCAATGCCAAGCGATGTGGCGACCTCGATGGCGCTCGCCTCGTTGGCGCGGCCGGTGCTGCCGAGCAGGGTGCGCTGGAATTCCGGATATTTCTCAGGCGCGATCAGCTTCACCGCGTTGGAAACCTTATGTGCTTCCAGTGATTCAGGTCCCAGGATCGGGAACTCTTTCAACACGACACGAATGTTCTTGTCGCTATTGAGAATGTCGTCCATGTCGCCCATGGCGCGCTTGCAGTAACCGCAGTTGTAATCGAAGAATTCGACCAGCGTCACATCACCTGAAGGGTTGCCGAGGCTCATGTCGAATTTCGATTCGAAAAGTGCCTTCTGGTTGCTGCTGACCGCTTCCGACGCCTTGGCGTTGCGCACCTCATATTGCTTGCGCTCCAGGGCGTCCTGCACCTCAAGCATGATCTCCGGATTTTCGATCAGATATTCCTTGATGAACGCGCCGATTTCCTTTTTCTGCTGGTCATCCAGTGCGTGGGCAGGGGCGCTGACCCCAAGGCCCGTCAGGGCAATAACGCTGGCAAGCGTTGCGGATGCTAGGGAAAATTTCATTTCGGCCTCGTTGTCATCAAAAACATTGGAGCAAACATCTCAGCGGTGTTTGCAGGCTAATTCATTTTACGGCAAGCCATAAACGCGACAAATGAAAAAATAGCGCAACGCGCGGCAATGGCGGGATTGTGATTGGCAAAAGAATACGGCAAGTCTCCGACCTGCAGCAGCTCTTGTGCACAAAAACCTTGGGCGCCGCGCATTAAGTTTTGAAACTACGCAAATCTCGCTTCACCAAACCCTAACCATTTTCAGGGCTGATGCTGGGGAAAATAAGAAAGGCTTCGTTTTGATTCCTGTTTCCAGCCGCAGCGCCGTTGAACCCTTCCATGCCATGGACATTCTTGCGGAAGCCAATCGCCGCAAGAAAGAAGGCCGCCCCGTTATCTCAATGGCGGTTGGTCAACCATCACATCCAGCGCCCAAGGCCGCATTGGCCGCCGCAAACGAAGCGCTGAAACACGGGCGCATCGGTTATACGGATGCATTGGGACTGCTGGAACTGCGTGAAGCGATTGCCAGCCATTACCGCGTGCAGCACGGCGTTGATGTTGATCCGGCCCGCATTGCTGTGACGACAGGCTCGTCGGCAGCCTTCAACCTCGCTTTCATCAGCTTGTTTGATGCCGGTGATGCGGTTGCCATCGCACGACCGGGATACCCGGCCTATCGTAATATTCTCAAAGCACTTGGGCTGAAGGTGGTAGAAGTGCCGGTGACGGCGGAAACCGGCTTTACGCTGACACCGGCCAGCCTGGAGCGGGCAGAAACGATTGCTGGCTGCAAGCTGAAAGGCGTACTGCTGGCGAGCCCCGCCAACCCGACCGGCACGGTCACCGGCCGGGAGGCGCTCAAGCGACTGGCGACCTACTGCGAAAGCCGTTCCATCGCGTTTATTTCGGATGAAATCTATCATGGCCTGACCTTTGTCGGCGAGGAAACCTCGGCGCTGGAAATCACCGATCAGGCCGTCGTCATCAATTCATTCTCCAAATATTACTGCATGACCGGCTGGCGTGTCGGCTGGATGGTGCTGCCGGAACGGCTGGTGCGCCCGGTCGAATGTCTTGCGCAGAGCCTCTACATTTCTGCGCCTGAGTTGTCGCAGATTGCAGCCGCTGCTGCCTTTGGTGCAGCAGAGGAACTGGATGTCTACAAGGAAAGCTACCACACCAATCGCGACTTCCTGATGGCGCGTCTGCCGCAGATCGGTCTGCCTTTGGCGTCGCCAATGGATGGGGCATTTTATGCCTATGTGGATGTCAGCCGCTTTACCAATGACAGCATGGCATTTGCCAAGCGCATGTTGGCGGAAATCGATGTGGCCGCCACACCGGGCATGGACTTTGATCCGCTGGAAGGACACCGCGCCCTGCGCATTTCCTATGCCGGTTCCGTGTCTGACATCGCCGAGGCGATTGGTCGTATGGCCAGCTGGCTCCAGGAAAAACGCTGAAATTCGAAGCGGATAAAAGAATCTGATTTCAGTGCCTTGCGGGGTTTTTCGGAATCAAACCCGCAGGCACTTGAATCAGTTTGTTAAAGCGCGGTGCTATCCGCGTCGTCACATACGAAGGTGTTTTCAAAGGCCGAACGGCCTTTGCTGGTGAAGGTCAGGACACGGCCTTCCGAGCGCCTGATCCACTGTTTTTCCAGCATGACATTCAGCAGCGATGCGCCAAGCGCGCCGCCTAGATGATGGCGTCTTTCACTCCAGTCCAGGCAGTGCAGGCACACCGGACGACGCCCCTTTTGCAGGCTCTCCAGATCGATACCGAACTCGGAAAAGAACCGTGCACCATCATCGGTCAGCTCAATGTTCTCATCCTGCGATATGACCAGGCCACGCTGGGTAATGCCGTTCAAAAGCTGCACGCCGCTTTCTCCGGCCAGATGGTCATAACACACCCGCGCTTCGCGCAGGGCGGCATCCTTGGGGCCGGTGCGCACCCGCACCGCACCCGTGCGCTGGGCAAGCCCCATCAGTGCCTCAAGCACATGGGCGACATCTGCACCGGAAAGACGGAAATAGCGGTGCCGTCCCTGTTTTTCGGCTTTCAGCAGATTGGCATCGCTGAGTTTGGAAAGGTGCCCGCTGGCCGTCTGTACCGTGACGCCGGCAGCATTTGCCAACTCGCTGACGGTTAGTGCGCGGCCATCCATCAGCGCCGTTAAAATATTGGCACGCGCAGGGTCGCCGATCAGCGAGGCAATTGTTGCGATGACAGGTCCGTCTTTCATACTTCGATCATAGCCGAAGCATTGATGTACAGCAATGACGTAGACAAGCAGCCTGTCACAACAAAGGAGATTGCCATGCTGACCTGTTTCATCCGTTATGAAATCGACCCTTTCAAGGTCGATGCTTTTGAGCAATATGCGCGCAATTGGGGGCAGGCCATTCCGCGCTGTGGTGCAGAACTGATCGGGTATTACGCGCCAAAGGAAGGCTCGAACACCATCGCCTATGGTGTCTATAATATCGAAAACCTTGCGGCCTACGAGGCTTATCGGGCACGTCTGGCCGCCGATCCGCTGGGACGGGAAAACTATGAATTTGCCCGGCGTGAACAATTCATCCGCCGTGAGGATCGGCTGTTCCTGCAACTGGCCTCTGCACCGCATGGGGGAAGTGAACGATGATAGCAGTAATATTTGAGGTGTGGCCGGCCGAGGGTGAGCGGCAACATTATCTCGACATAGCCGCTGCGCTGCGAAGCGAGTTGCAAACCATTGACGGATTTGTCTCGATTGAGCGGTTCCAGAGCATCAGCAACCCTGACAAGATGCTGTCGCTGTCATTCTTTCGCGATGAGGAGGCGGTCAAGGCCTGGCGCAACCTCGATGCCCACCGCGCGGCCCAGACGGCAGGGCGGGCTGGTGTCTTTGCCAATTATCGCCTGCGTGTTGCCAGTGTGCTTCGAGATTACGGGCTGAACGAGCGCGACGAGGCACCAGGTGACAGCCTCGCGGTCCATAGCCAAGGGCAGGGTTGAAACAAATGGGCATGGCGCTGCTGCTCGCAGTACCATGCCTTCTTAATTTCAAACGCCTTATCGCGGTGCTTTGGCGAAACCTTTGACAAGGATTGGCCCGGTGGGACGACCGGTTGGTGAGCCGCCTGAGGTCTCAAGGGTAATCTCGTAAAGCTGCTCATCCCTCGGTTTGGGCAGTGCTGGACCCTTCAGTGCAGCAGAGCGGCTGTCATCCAGAAGGCCGAGCGACACCGGTCCCATCTCCCGTGACGGCAGCGTCCACACTTGCAGGGTTTTACCCTCAGGCACGGGGAAATCGGCCAGCAGGCGAACGGTTGCCCGCTCATTGCCAAAATCCTCGACAATTGCCTGTGCCTCACCATTGCTGTTGAGCAACACGGCAATGACAACAGGATCAGGCCGTGTCAGCAATGACCATCCCAACATAACCGCCATCAGCAGAGATGCCGCCAACGAACCAAAGGCGGTCCAGCGCCAAGTGGTACCCCTGTTGTCGTTGCTTGCCGCCAATGGGGTCGGAGCGCGGGCCGGGGGGGGCGTTTTTGTCTGTCTTTCGTCTTTCGCAGGTGACGCTGAAATCCCGGCGCTGATCTTGCCCCACAGATCGTCATTGATCTCGACCGGTTCGACACTGGCATCAAGCGGCAAAAACCGTTCACGGCTGGCTGCAACAGCGGTGCGCAGCGCTTCATCCATGGCGAGCCGCGCTTCAAATTCTTCGGTTTCCAGAGTCTCCAGAAGACCCAGAACATATTCGTCTGCAAGATTGGTGAAATCTTTTTCAGGATTGGTGCCGGTCATCGCATGCACTCCCGCAAGGTTGTAAGCCCGCGTTTTATCCAGGATTTTGCCGTGCCGAGAGGCAGCCGCAGCCGTCCGGCAATCTCACCATGGGTATAACCGCCGACATAGGCCATCAGGATTGTCTTGCGCCGGCTTTCTTCCAGGGCGCCCAGGCATTCATGCAGGCGGCTGCCGTTCTCCAGCCTTTGCCACGAGGCCATGATCTGATCG
>NZ_DAMDBP010000040.1:0-36521 GCF_032092815.1 Agrobacterium sp.
GCATGGCATGCTGACCGTCAATGCCGACGTGCTGAATGCTGATCTCCTGGCTTTCATTAAAGGCTGAGAATCGGCTACATTTTCAGAGACGTGGCGGCTCGCTTCGCCACGCCTTTTTTCGCGTATGTTTCAATTTTTTTACATTTATCAATTTCCATGCGACAGTTCCCGATATTGGGTCTAGATGTGACGCGCATTGTCTGAACCCTGCATTTCATCCGGTGTGGCCTGTTGTAATCATGAAAGCGGGATACCCATGGACAATATGGTCGTGAATCTGCCGAATATTCCGGCCCGCGACGGCCTGGGATGTGCAGTCGATCATCTTGCCATCAACCAGCAATATATCCGTCCTGAATTCAGTCTCTACCGCAAGAACAACAACGGCAACGGCCTGGCACAGGTCGAAACATCCGCTTCTGGTCGAGGCGCACTTGTCGGCGTTTGCCTGCAAGGTGGCCACCGCCGCCAGCTTTTTAAAGGGCGATCGTCTTCACTGCATGACTTCGAGCCCGGCTCCGTTTACCTGCGCAATTTCTCGGATGATTATCGCGCCGATCTGACCGAGCCTTTCGACTTTCTTCTGCTGGAAATGTCGAGCGAATATCTGCAGCAACTGAGCCTTGAGACCGGGAAACCCTATAACAATGAAATGGTCAATCTAACCGGTTTCAAGGATCCGGTTCTGTCCCATCTGCTCAACGCATTGATCCCGATATTGGCCAAACCGGACGAAAGCTCGGCACTGTTCGTTGATGAAATGGTCACGGTCATCAGCAGTCACATTCTGGGATCCTATGGTGGCGCCGGTTTGGTTGCTCCCGGTCGTGTACTTGGATTGGCACCATGGCAGGAGATGCGCGCAAAGGAGTTTATCCGCGCCAATCTCGACAAGGACATCTCCATCAGTGATGTGGCCGCCGCATGCGGTCTTTCAAGAAGTTACTTCATTCGTGCCTTTCGTGCGGTCACAGGCTACACACCGCATCGCTGGCTTTTGACGCAGCGCATAGAACAGGCCCGTCACCTCGTGCAAACCACCACGACACCGCTTGCACAGATCGCCACCTTATGCGGCTTTGCCGACCAGAGCCATCTGACGCGCAATTTCAATCAGATTGTTGGCATCTCTCCAGGCAAGCTCAGACGCAGCGTAACGCTCCAGTCATAATTTCAGACTGCCAGCACTGCTTTCGCCCAGCCGCCTCAAGTCACCTTGGCCATCTGCATCATTTACGATGCAATGGAGCTGCGCAGCACAAATGCGGGCAACTTGGAATATTTATTCAATTTCGAGTTTAAATTCTCAAACATGATCGAAGCATCGACATGACGTGGTCAAGCGGCAATTCTCACTTGACTTATTACGTCAATGTGCAAATATATTGATACATGAATATATATTCAATACGAGGATTTCATGCAGCAGAATGATCTCGAACATATCGCCAGGCAAATCCGCCTGCGCGACCTTCAAGCCGTTTTCGAAGCAGGAGCCGGCCATATTGGTGGAGAAATGTCTGCCATCGACATTCTGACAGCCCTTTACTTCCGAGTTCTGCGTATCTGGCCGGACCAGCCCAAACATGCGGATCGCGATCGATTTGTGCTGTCCAAGGGTCATGTCGCTCTGGCCCTTTATGTCACCTTGGCCAAAAGAGGATTTATCCCCGAAGAAGAAATCAGCACCTTCCTGAAACCGCATTCGCGCCTCAACGGACACCCGAATTGCAACAAGGTGCCGGGCGTTGAAACCAATACGGGGCCACTCGGTCATGGCCTGCCGGTTGCTGTTGGCATGGCCAAGGCCGCCAAAATTACGGGCGCAAAATATCGCACATATGTTCTGACCGGTGATGGTGAGATGCAGGAAGGGTCAAACTGGGAAGCCATTGCTTCGGCGGCGCAATTCGGCCTCAACAACCTTACCCTGATCATTGATCACAACCGCTTCCAGCAGGGTGCGGCCTTGAAAGACACCAACAATCTTGCCCCCTTCTCGTCCAAACTCGAAGCATTCGGCTGGGATGTCACCGAGATCAACGGCAACGCCATGAACGAAATTGTTCCCGCCTTGGAAAAGCGCGGCGAGCGCCCGCATTGCATTGTTGCGCATACCAACAAGGGCCACGGCATTTCCTTCATGCAGGATACCGTTGATTGGCATCACAAGGTGCCGAATGCAGATCAGTATAAAATTGCCCTGGCTGAGCTTTCGGAGACGCTGTGATGAACGCCATAACACCAACCGCAAAGCTGCACGACTGCCGCGACGCCTTTGTCGCCGTACTGGAGCGCCTTGGCGCTGAAAATTCCAAAATCGTCGCCGTCTGTAACGATTCCGTCGGTTCATCGAAACTCGGCGGCTTCAAAGCGAAATGGCCTGAACGCCTCGTGAATGTCGGCATTGCCGAACAGAACATGGTGGGTGTGGGTGCCGGCCTCGCCAATGGCGGTCTCTTGCCCTTCGTCTGCGGTGCATCGTGTTTTCTGACAGGGCGTTCACTGGAACAGGTCAAGGCAGACATCGCCTATTCAAACGCCAATGTAAAACTTGTCGGCATCTCATCCGGCATGGCTTATGGCGAACTTGGTCCAACTCACCATTCTATCGAAGACTTTGCCTGGACCCGGGTTTTGCCAAACCTGCCGGTTATTGCTCCTTGCGATTCCATTGAAACGGCTGCCGCCGTCGAATGGGCTGCAAGCTATGAGGGACCTGTTTTCCTGCGTCTTTCGCGCGTTGGAGTTCCCGATTTGCTGCCGACAGGCCATAGGTTTGAACTGGGCAAAGCCAATCTGTTGCGTGATGGCGATGCAATCACCCTGATTGCCAACGGCACTCTGACCCATCGCATGGCGAAAGCAGCCGAGATTCTGGCTGCGAAGGGAATTGAAGCGCGGGTGCTAAACATGGCGACGGTTCGCCCGATCGATGTCGACGCCATCGTCAAGGCGGCACAGGAAACCGGTGCCATTCTGACAGCTGAGGAACACTCGGTGTATGGTGGCCTAGGCTCCGCCATTGCAGAATGTGTTGTGGCAGAAGCGCCGGTTCCGATGAAAATCCTTGGCGTCCCCGGCATTTTTGCACCGACGGGCTCAGCAGAATTTTTGCTCGATGAATTCGGCATGTCGCCTGCGGCTATCGCCGATGCAGCAGTTGCCCTGATCGCCCGCAAAGCGTCAAACAGCTAATTGCAACACCCCAAGGCCGCGTAGCATCTTCTTAGAGATGGTACGAGCCGGGACGGACTTGTTCTCACTTCAATGCCGGGCGCAGTATGATTTCACTTTCGCCCTGCCCTTAATTCTCCTCAACCGGAGCTGCCATGACGACGACCGCCATTCTCGCCATTGACCAGGGCACCACAAATTCGAAGGCCGTGCTTGTTTCCACGTCAGGCGAAATCCTGTCGCGTGGTTCATCCCCCGTTGGCATCGAGCACCCGCAGCCAGGTTGGGTTGAGCAAAATCCCGTCAGATTATGGGTATCCGTTCAGGAGGCAATCGCCCGCTGCCTTCAGTCGGTTTCCGATGTGGAGATCATCGGCATTGCGATCTCCAATCAGCGCGAATCCGTCACCATCTGGGACGCAAGAACAGGAGAACCATTAGGTCCCGTGGTCAGCTGGCAGTGCCGCCGCACAGCAGCGACCTGTGCTGAGCTAACTGCGGCGGGTCATGCGCCACGGGTTCAGGTTTTGACCGGGCTTCCTATCGACCCCATGTTTCCCGGTCCCAAAATGAAATGGTTGCTGGACCGCGTTCCTGATGAGAAAACTGTCAGGCTTGGCACCATCGACGCCTGGTTGATTCATTGTTTTACCGACGGTGCAGTCCATGCTTGTGACGCATCAAATGCAGCACGCAGTCAGCTTTATGACCTGGAGGCCCAGGAATGGAGTGACGAGCTTTGTACGCTGTTTGGAGTGCCCAAATCCCTGCTGCCTGATGTCGGAGACAGCGCCTCAAATTTCGGTGTGACGAAAAATGTGCCCGGCCTCAAGGACGGCATCCCGATTGCATCCGCTATTGGCGACAGCCATGCGGCGCTGTTTGGTCATGGCGCCTTCAATCCCGGTGATGGCAAGGTAACCTTCGGAACCGGCTCGTCAATCATGACAACCCTGCCGGAGTTCATTGCGCCTGAAAACGGCATTACCACAACCATTGCCTGGTCGATTGCTGGAAAGCCGACCTATGCCTTCGAGGGCAATATTCTGGTTTCAGCCGCTTCTCTTCCATGGATGGTCGAGATGCTCGGTCTTCCCGATGTGCAGGCCCTGACAGAACTTGCGGCAACGGCTGCCCCGGGTGGCCCAGGTTTTGTGCCGGCCTTTGTCGGGCTTGGCGCGCCGTACTGGCACTCCGATGCGCGGGCGCTGTTTTCCGGCATCACCTTCAATACGACGCGTGCGCAGATGGCGCGCTCAGTGACAGATTCGATGGCCTTTCAGGTTCATGACGTCTTCAAGGCGATGGCCGCGCAATCACAGACACCAATGGGACGCCTTTATGTTGATGGCGGGCCAAGTCAGAACTCGTTCCTGATGCAGTGTGTGGCCGATGTTCTGGACCGCGCCATCATCCAGTGTGACGCGCCGGAAGCCTCAGCACTTGGCGCAGCCTATCTTGCGGGACTGTCGCTTGGCGTCTGGGCCGACCTCGACGCCGTGGCCGCCCTGCCCCGCAGCACCAACACAATCACGCCACGGAACTGCGATGCGACAGATCGCCTGCATGTCTGGCAGGACGCAATCTATCGCTCGACCGTCACCGTCCCTTCATCTATGAGTGAATAAAAATTCACTGCCGGAGGTTTGCATGGCACGGCTCAATGAGCTGCGACTGATTGCCCGAATTGCCCAGATGTATCACATCGAAGGCAAAAGGCAGTCCGAAATTGCTGAAATCATGCACATGTCGCAGGCAACCGTGTCGCGCATGCTCAAACGTGCCGAACAGGAAGACATTGTTCGCACGACAGTGATTCCACCCGCCGGTACCTTTGCGGATCTCGAAAACGCCCTGCGTGAACGCTACGACTTGACCGAAGCCATTGTCATTGACTGCTCTGAGGACCGCGACAGCGCTATTACGCCGCGCATCGGTGAGGCCGCAGCGCATTTTCTGGAAGTCACACTTCAGCAGGATGAAATCATCGGTGTTTCAAGCTGGAGCCAGACCATTTTGCGCATGGTGGACAATATCCACCCTCTCAAGAATGCCAAGGCCAAATACATCGTTCAGGTGCTGGGTGGCATGGGCGACGCATCGGTGCAAACCCACGCAACACAGCTGACCGCACGACTTGCAAAGCTGACCGGTGGCGAGCCACGCCTTCTACTTGTGCAAGGCATCACCTCATCTCGGGAAGCAAAGCTTGTCATGCTGGCCGACCCCGTTGTGCGCGAAACAATGGACCTTTTCAGCCGTCTCAGCCTTGCCATTGTCGGCATTGGCGCCGTTGAGCCATCAGAACTTCTGGCCCGGTCCGGCAATACCTTCTCTCCGCAGGAAATGGCGATGCTGCATGATGCCGGTGCGGTCGGCGAAATTTCCTACCGTTTCTATGACAAGGATGGAAAACCGGTCGAAACGCCGCTTAATGACCGGGTTATCGGCCTTTCACTGGAAGAACTGCGCAAGACCAACCGCGTCATGGCGCTTGCCGGTGGAGAATCCAAGACAGAGGCCATTGCGGGTGCGTTGAAACTCGGCGTCATTGATGTGTTGGTCACCGACAAATTTACAGCCGCCCGTCTGACAAGCTGATCTCTGTCAGGGCCGCATTGCGAGGGCTTACAATGCCAGCGCAACCTGCCTGCCTGTGGCGGGATGGGTAATGACATCCATGGAAACACCATAGATCTTTTGCAGGGCATCCGAGCTCATGATCGCATCGGGGCTGCCGCGGGTTATCAATTTGCCAGAGTGCAAGGCGACAATGTCGTCACAAAAGCGCGCCGCCATGTTGACGTCATGCAGCACCACGATCACACCCAGCCCCTTCTCATGCGACAAACGCTGAACAAGCGACAGAACTTCAATCTGGTGCGCGACATCAAGTGCTGAAATAGGTTCATCCAGCAGCAGACAATGTGCATCCTGCGCCACCAGCATCGCCAGCCAGACACGCTGACGCTCACCACCCGATAACGTATCGACCAAGCGATCCAGAAACGGACCTATGTCGGTCAGTTCAACAGCCTCATCGACTTTTTTCTGATCGACCGGGCTGAACCGACCGAGCGCACCGTGCCAGGGATACCGACCAAGCGCGACAAGCTCCCGCACCAGCATACCAGATGCAGGCGGTGTATTTTGCGGCAGATATGCCAACCCTCTAGCAAACTCCCGGTTACCCCACTCCGACAGCGATTTTCCGCAGAAAGAGACATTGCCGCCGGTTGGATTATGCAAACGTGCCAGGATTTTCAGCAGGGTAGACTTGCCCGATCCATTATGCCCGATCAGGCCAACGGTTCGTTTGGCAGGAAGCGTCAGGGTCAGAGGATGCAGCAATGTCTTACCCTGAAGGGTCAAAGTGACGTCCTGCAATTCAAACAAAGGAGCAGACGACTCGTTTTGTTGTAACGTGGTAGAATTCATGCCCGTCAGTCCTTCACTATTTCACGCGCGAAAATGGCATTACGCGAAATTCGCTTCAAATGAAATTGTCTCATCCACGCCGGCCTATAAGCCAGATAAGATAGGGCGCACCAGCCATGGCAGCAAACAGCCCCAGAGGCAGCTCATATGGGAAGGTTACTGTCCTGGCACCGAAATCAGCAGCCAGCATCAACAATGCACCCAGCAAAAACGTCATCAGCACATGATCACGGGATTTGGTAAATCCCGCGCGAAAGGCGATATGTGGCGCCATCAAACCCACGAAACTGAGCGGTCCCACCAATAGTGCCGCAGCACCTGTTGCCAATCCCGCAGCCAGGATCATGAGAACACGGACCAAACGGACAGGCAGACCCAGCGCGACTGGAACGTCTGCACCAAGTGGCATGATTGTCAGCCAGCGTGACAGGGCAAGGCACAACAACAGAATGACAAGCCCAAGCGCTCCAAGCACCATGGCCGAAACAGGTGTCGCCGTTGATGCCGTGCCACCGAGCCATGCCAGGATCTGCCATGACCGTTGATCGCCCACGGCAAGCAGAGCCGCCAGAATTGCAGAGCTGAATGAACTGACTGCAACGCCTGCCAACAACACACGCTGTGGCGAAAGATGCTGGCGACCTGCAAAGATCAACACTACAATCATCACGGCGATTGCGCCAATGCCAGCACCGGAAAACAGCTCCAGCATACCGGCGGACGGAAAAATGCTGATCGCGGCGGCAAAACCGATGCCAGCGCCGCCGCTCACGCCAATAACCTCCGGACTTGCCATGGGGTTACCTGTCAAGCGCTGCAGCACAGCGCCTGAAAGTGCCAGCAATCCACCGGCACCGGTGGCAGCAAGCAGACGCGGCCAACGCATGGGCAGAAGATCCTCAAAATCCTGCATCGTCAGGATTGTCCAGCCATCTGCCGTTTTTGCCAGCGTCAGTGCAAAAAATGCAATGACAGGAACCAGGACCAGCAAAACAACCAGCCCCCAGCGCAATCCCCGGCTTTGCAACTCAGCCACGGTCTGCTGGTGTGCATCATCTGAGCGCACCTGTGGCAACAGCCACAAAAGTAAAGGCCCGCCAATGAGCGCGGTAACGGCACCTGTCGGAAAGTTTTCGCTGGAGGCAAAAGCAAGCAACTGCACCAGGCCATCACAAAGCCATAACAGCAAACCGCCAGCAACGGGTGCGGAAAACAGAATATGGGATGCCTTGCGAACACCAAGGCCACGCACAAGTGCCGGTGCGGCAAGTCCGATAAAGCTGACAAGGCCAACGGCCGCAGATACCCCGGCCGACAGCACAACCGCCAGAGCACCAACCGAAAGCCTGATACCAAACAGGGAAACCCCGAGGGATCGTGCACCGGAATCTCCAATGGCCAGAACCACAAGCGGGCGCATGAGGATCAGGGTCGTCAACAAACCTGCCGCCAGATAGACCGAAAGGGACACGGCAACGGACCAGTCCTGTTGACTGAGCGCGCCACCATTCCAGGTGACAAGGGACATCAGATATTCGCCCTGCGACAGGGTCAGTGCCGCAGAAACTGCAGACGCCGTCACGCCAACCAGAAGACCTGAGACAACCATCGACACAGGCTCAAAGGCACGTCGCCATCCAAGCAGGAAAACGATAGATGCTGCAATGAACGCACCAGACAGGGCAACCAGACCACGGTAACCATCCAGCACTTCTGGGAAAAACAAGGTGCCAGCAACGATGGCAAGTTGTGCGCCCGCAGACACGCCAAGCGTAGAGGGATCAGCAATCGGGTTTTGCAAAAGCCTCTGCAACAAGGCTCCGGAAAGACCTAATATCGCGCCGGCCAATATGGCGACAGCAGAACGCGGCAGGATCGCATAGGCCAGAATGATCTGGTCAGTCGTCATCTGCGCCGGGTCAAAGGGAAATGACGGCCAGTCTTCCAAAGGCAAACGCTGCAATGCCACATATGCCGTGAGTGACATGGCGAGAAGCGTGGTGGCGGCAGCAAGGCTCGAGATTGTCCTGGCGGTCACAGCGCATCCTCATTGGCCAGAAGTGCCTCCGCCAGCAACCGGGCAAAACGCATGCCGGCCGTCACACCGCCATAAGGATTGATGTTGTCGAGCATCACCAATCGCTTGTTCTTGACTGGCTCAAGCGCATTCCAGATCAGGCTTCTACGCAACCCGCTACGGGCTTCCACGGGAACATCTGAAACGACCACGATGCGCGCATCAGGGTTTTCGGCAAGTGTTTCCAGGGGTACCGGCGCTGCGAAAGTGAACCGCGACCCCTCACGCCACGCATTTGGCAGCCCAAGTCGCATCAATATATCGCCAAACATGCTGTCGCTGCCGAAGGCACGAAAATGCCGGCTGTCGCCAATATTGATGACATAGCTCGGCCTGTTGGCATAAGCAGACAGCTGGCCGCGCATCACAGGCAGCGACTGTTCAACCGTCCGCAAAACATCCGTCGCCTGCGCATTGCGACCAAGCCGTTCTCCAAGTGCCGGAACAGCAGCCAGTGCCTTTGCAAATGGCGGTTCACCTTTGACATAAAACGGCAACGACATGGTCGGCGCGATGGCATCAAGTTGTTGCTGATAGCGTGTGTAAAACGGCGAAATCAGAATGAGGTCCGGCTTCAGCAGGTAGAGAAGCTCGAAATTCGGCGAACCGCGCAAACCCAGATCTGCAACGTTATTCGGCACCAGCGGCTCGACGCTATCCTTTCTGAACTGGATAAGTTCAGTCGCGGCAATCGGCGTGATGCCAAGCGCCATCGCGGTTTCCAGCATCGCCCAATCAATAGCCGCAATGCGGTGGGGGAAAGTCTCAGCTTGCGCCAATCGCTCAAATAGCGGTGCGGCGAGCAGGCCAAGAACCTGTCGCCGCCCAAGGCCCGAAAGTGTGAATTTGTTATGCACCGTCATTCCGGCTCGTTATCGATTAAAGCTCTTTACCAGCGATAGGTCAGCTTGCCCATCACCGTACGGCCATTTCCGTAATAGCAGCCAAATGTACCGCAGCTGGCGAGATAGTCCTTGTCTGCAATGTTCTGCACATTCAGTGACGCACGGTAATTGTTCTTTTCGTAATGCACACCGGCATCAAACAATGTCACGGCGCTCAGATCAAACGTGTTGGTGGAGTTACCATACCGCTGGCCGACATATCGCACGCCGGCCCCCATGCCAAAACCTTCCAGCGGCGTATCTTCGGCAAAGGTGTAATCCAGCCACAGCCCCGCGGAGTGCCGAGGTGCATTCTCATAACGCTTGCCGTTGTTCGTGCCACTGACGATTTCCGTGTCCATGTAAGTATAGGCTGCACGAAGGTTGAGACCATCCGCAAGGCTGGTCACTCCCTCCAACTCAAGGCCTTTTACACGCACGTCATACTGACCGTAAACAAGAGGTGTTGATGAGATCTGGTAAGAGACGTTCTTTTGAAGCAGATCATAAACAGCTGCGGAGAAGAAACCGTCCCAGCCTTCAGGCTGGTATTTTATGCCAGCTTCCCATTGTTCGCCCATGGTCGGCTCAAGCAATTTCCCAGTGGCTGGAACCGGCGTTGGCTCGAATGATGTGGCATAGCTGATGTAGGGCGCGATACCATTATCGAACACGTAACCCAGACCAACACGACCCGTCGGCTTCTCATCATCCTTGCTGCGTGAGGTTGGAGCCGCACCAGGCGCAGCCACTGCTCCACCTTCCGTGCTAGCCCAGTCATAGCGCAAGCCAACTGTCGCACGCCAGTTATCGTACGACATCTCGTCCTGAGCATAAATGCCAAGCTGAGTCAGGGTCGATTTCACATCGGCATAGACCGAGCGTGAAATGAGGGAGACTGGCCCGCCATAGACAGGATTGACAGGATCAAGTGGGGTAGCCCGCCAGAACTCGGTTTTCACCTTGTTATCGAAATTGCGATAATCAAGACCGAACACCAGCTTGTGGTCGATACCGGCAGTGGCAAACTCGGCCTGAAGATTGTTGTCGACATTAAACGTGTTCAGACGTTCGTCCTGAAAGGTGGCATTTCGAGCGATGAGGCTGCCAGCCATACCATTGCCTGCGGAACTCATCCCAAGCGATTGATAGTTCCAGTCGAGGTTCGAATACCGAAAGTTCTGCCTGAACGTCCAGGTTTCGTCGAACCGATGTTCGAATTCGTAACCGATATTGGTCTGTTTACGATTGGAAAAATCGAATGACGGATCGCCGACATAAAAACCACGCGGCAACATCGTACCCGTTGCGTTCAAGGTCAGGGCTGGCGGCAGTCCGGATGGTGAGCTTGGATTATCGCGCTGGAAACTGGTCAGAACCGTCAATGATGTGTCTTCATCCGGCTTCCAGGTGAAGGCCGGCGCGATGAAATAACGATCATTGTCGAGAAAGCCGCTTTCATCGTGGGCGTTGCGTGCCACACCGGTCAGGCGATAGGCAAAGTTGTCGCTGTCGGCAATCGGCCCGCCAAGATCGAACATCGTCTGGTAGTAGTCATCACTGCCGATCTGGACGCCGACCTCGCCGAAAACGTCGAATGTCGGCCGTTTGCTGATCTGGTTGATCAAACCACCAGGGTTTGCCTGACCATACAGGATCGAAGCTGGACCGCGCAGCACTTCTACCCGCTCCAGACCATAGAGCTCAATCGGCGCAGCTCCGGCGGTGCGCATGATGCGAAGCCCATTCAAAAACTGAACCTGTCGCCCATCAAACCCGCGAATTGTCGGAGAATCGAACCGGGCATCCGCACCATAGGGAGCAGCAACGACGCCCGGCGTATATTGCAACGCCTCACTTAGGGTCTTGGCATCCTGGGCATCGATCTGGTCGCGGGTGATCACCGATACGGATTGTTGCGTTTCAAGGATAGGTGTGCCGGTTTTGGTGGCAGAAGAACTGCTTTTGGCAACATACCCTTTCACAGGTCCTTTGGGATCTTCCTTGCCTTGCCCCTGTACGGTGATTGTTCCAAGCTGTACTGCGCTGCCGGAATCCTGCGCACTGGCAAGCTGCGGCCACACCATGACCGTCGCAACAGCCAAAACATGACCAGTCGTCAAAAGTGACTTGCGCTGCTGATTCATATTCACGTGACAAACCCTTCAATCACCGCTGTAACCAACTCATCCAGACATCGCCATGATGTGTTTTTTCTGGACTATTTTTGTCATCTATTACGCAGTAGGATCGAAATGTTCCAATAAGTGAGAGAATGTATTTTCATAACTAAAAATTATGATAATTACTATTTTGCATAGTTTGTAATTCTTCTAACATTAACAACAAGAGCATGGGCATGGCCGCTCCCAAAGTTCCACGCGCCGACAGTTTCGAACTTCGCCACCTCAGATATTTCACTGCGCTGGTCGATGAGCGTAATTTCGAGCGCGCGGCGATACGCCTTGGCATCGCACAGCCAGGGTTAAGCCAGCAGATCATGAACCTCGAGGCAATTGTCGGCATGCCGTTGCTGGACAGAACAAAACGTTCCGTTCACCTGACATTGCCAGGGCAGTTGCTCTATGCCGACGCCAAAAAGCTGCTTGCCGACGCCGATGCAACGCTTGCGGCCTTGAAACGGCTCGATCGAGGGGAAACCGGGCGTATTTCGATTGGTTATGTCGCGTCTGCCGCCTATGCAGGTTCGATGTTACGGTCCATCACCAGCTTTCGCTCATCCTATCCCGATGTCGAATTGCAATTGACGGAAATGGAAATGCGCATGCAGCTTGCAAGCATCGCCGATGGCAAGCTTGATTTCGGATATATCAGGCCGCCCGCTCCGATCCCTGATGGCATCACCATAAGCACCATTCTCCAAGAGCCTCTGGTGGTGGTTCTGCCCGAAAACCACCCACTCGCTTACGCGAAAGAAGTTAAACTGTCGGCGCTAGCGCATGAAACCTTCATCACACCGCGCCAGCCACCGGATGTCGGGTTTCATCACAACACGATAATGGCCTGCAATGAGGCCGGTTTTCAGCCCAACATCAGCCCGCTCGGACGTGATTTCACCACCATTTCCAGCATGGTGGCCGTCGGGCTTGGAATTGCGCTGGTTCCGAAATCTCTGAATTGCCTGATGCTTCCGACTATTCGTTATGTGCCGGTCATCGACAATAACATTACGTCGGATCTGGCTATTGCCCATCGCAAGACGGAAGCGTCTCCTGCCGTACGCGCCTTTATCACCTACAACAGACTGTAGTAATATTCAGGCCCGAGCAGCTTCAGGTATCAAAGCCCCCAAATCGAAACCGGAGACATGTGGCGTGCAGGTTGCCACAAACAAATCCAGGAATTTATCGAGATCGGATTCCGTCGCATCATCCGGTTTCGATTTGAGCCAGTCGATTAGGTCTCGATAGAAACCAACCCTCTGTGCAGGGATATCCACCAGGGCAAACTCACCGCCAGAACGGAACAGGTAATAATCCTCGACCATCTGCCAAAGTGGCATCGTCATCACCGGCTGCCATTGATCGGCAAGCTCGCTTATTCCGTTTTCACCGATTAACACATCGCTGATCGATCTATCGAATTGGGCACGAAAGGTAGAAGACCAGTCATGCGGCACATGTCGGACCTTGATGAGGTTCTTCAGATGGGCGAGCAGAAAGTCGGCATAATTTTCAGATGAAAAGAGCTCATCCGCGCCGTCAGCGACCGATTGCAGACGATAGGCTGCGAAAGCGACATCAAAACCCGGCACGTCGGCAATCTGAACGGTTTCGATGTCGACGTTTTGGGCATTGGCACAGACAACGACATAACCACCTGGATAGGCAACCGGTGACGGCACCGCAATATTCAGCAGGTTTTCCAGTTGCACCCGCCCTGACACATGCATGTGGCCACTGAAATGCAGATGAATGCCCGCATCCGTGAGCAGACGCGCGGTTTCAAAAGACGGCATGCGTTTTGCCCATTCAGGTGTACATGCCACCTCTATTGCATTTGCGCCCTCACGCAATGCCAACGGCAAGTTTGGATAATGCGAAAAGGCCAGAAGTGTTTTGCCAAGCTTTTTGGCGCGGCGTGCAACATCCTCGATCCAGCTTAGAAAATACGGGCGCTGCGCCAGAAAATGGTCCCAGGCAGCGTCAGCCTTGAGCGTCCATGTGTCACCTGTGTTTTGGAACACATTGGCATCCAGCATCAGCAGCCAAAGCCCCTGCTGCGGTTCAACAAGATAAGACCCATCAAGGCATGCAATATCGTTTGCGTCCGGGCGGCGATCGGAAAGCGCATCCGGATTTCCAAATGGCGTTTCCCAATGCAGAACGTTGGAAGGGCAAGCGATGCCATAAGGTGCCATCGCGTGCATGGCATCCAGGGTTTTCATGCCCAGCATGCCGGATAGAACCATGTCGGCAGGCTTTTGATAATCCTCACTCGCAACAAGAAGCGGTGCCCTACCATCAGCCCTTGTCAGGCGCTTGGCCTGCTGATGTGGCACCGGTCCAAAACAATCATGGTTTCCGAAGGTCGCAAAAAATCGCAGGCCGTGCTGCTCTTCGTAGGACGACAATATCGCCTTCAGCGCCGTCACCGCGCCGGGCTGGCCGTCGTCAGAATAATCGCCGAGAAGAACGACATCACGAATGCCGCGCCGGACAATATCATCCAGCACAGCAAGGAAAGCCGGGTAGCTTTCGTTAAAAACGCGCGTTGACGCGGTTGTGTCAGCAAGTGTGCGAAGGGCAAGTTCACCACTGCCCTCCTCCACCATGCCGTAACCGCCATAGAGATCATGCAGATGCACATCCGCGACAACTGCGATTTTTGTCATGCGGCAGCTCCGCGCAGTTCGCGCCGTGCCTTGTCGAACAGATCTGGTCGGTCGAGATTGATGTAATCGACGCCAGCCGCCGCGATTTCGCGGTGCACAGCCATGTCATCCCCGCCGTAATAGACCATGATCTCCAGCCCCGCCTTTCGGCTGGCCTCCAGAATGCCCGGACGCCGCAACTGTTCCGGTATCATTTCAATGATCGAGGCGTGATGAACAGCACCAACAAGCGACGGTGACTTTGCGATGTTCAGCGTCATCATCTTGCGGAATTCCGGCGCAATGATTTGCAAGTCACGACGCATTTCCTCCGAGAACGAGAAATAAAACGCGTCGCGCACCATGCCAAGGTCGCGCACCAGCGCAACCACCTTGGCCGGATCGCAATATTTCAGCTCGATATAGACGCCCGCACGGCCGCGCAAATTCTCGAGATACTGATCGAGACGCGGTACGACCGCCCCCTTGAAACTGTCATTGAACCAGCTGCCGGCATCCAGTGCGTCGATTTCGCCGGATGATGCATGGCCAATCGGGCCGGTGCCATTGGTGGTACGATCCAGCGTCTCGTCATGGAAGACGTAGAGCACGCCATCAGCGCTTTCGCGCACGTCGAGCTCGATGTAATCGGCACCCTGCTTCAGCGCCAGATCGGCCGCAGCAAAGGTATTCTCGGGCGCAAAATGGTTGGCGCCGCGGTGGGAAACAATCTTGGTCACGTATAAGTCCTGTCAGTTTGCTGCTTCGAGCATCTTGGATCGCACATTGGAAGAGGATGAAATGACGGCGTGTAGGTCGTTGATGCGCTTGCCCGCGGCATCGAACAGAAGCGTCAGCGCCGTTTCGCAGGTCATGCCGACCTTATCGCCTGGCGCGTGACGAACTGCCTCGCCATACTCCAGTGCGTGGGTGGTGCCGGCTGGGGTATCGAGGGTGTAGAAAACCTCCCTGCCCATCGGCTCAACACTGACGATCTCACCGGTCAGATGCGCACTGTCGGCTGGCACGAGCTTAATATCTTCAGGACGCAGGCCAAACGTCACCTCACCGTCGCACGCAGCATTCAATTCAAAAACGGCCGTGCCGATCTTCAACTGCTGGCCAGTGGTCACACCTTTCAGGCGGTTCATCGGCGGTGTTCCAATAAATCCGGCGACAAACAGATCAGTCGGACGGCGATAGAGATCATCCGGCGTGCCGATCTGGGCAATCTCACCATTGTTCATGCAGATGATGCGGTCCGCCATGGTGATCGCTTCAATCTGGTCATGGGTGACGATCAAGGTCGTGAAACCAAGGCGTTTTTGAATGCTTTTCAGCTCAGCACGCATGGTAATGCGCAAGGTGGCATCGAGGTTGGACAGCGGTTCATCCAGCAGCAGAATGTTGGGCTCCTTGACCAGCGCGCGGGCAAGCGCCACGCGCTGCTGCTGTCCGCCAGAAAGCTGCGAAGGACGCCGATCCAAAAGCGCACTGATCTGCACCAGCCGCGCCGCCTCATCCACACGTCGTGCGATCTCATCCTTGCCCATGGTCTTGAAACGCAGGGGAAAACCGATGTTTTCGCGAACAGTCAGGTTCGGATAAAGCGCATAGGACTGAAACACGATACCGACATTGCGATCGCGGGCATCGATGCGGTTCACATTATGGCCGTCAAAGGCGATGTGGCCGCTGCTTGGCGCATAAAGCCCAGCCAGCAGAAACAGTGTCGTTGATTTTCCGCAGCCGGACGGTCCAAGAATAGCAACGAACTCGCCGTTTTCGATGGTCAGGTTCATCGGTTTGAGAACCTGTGTTTCGCCCCAGCTTTTGGTCAGATTGTCGAGAGTGATTTTTGCCATGGCATTTATCCCTTGATGCCGCCGAAGCTCATCTGGGTGATGTACTTCTGCGTGAAGGTGTAGAGGATCAGCACAGGCAGGAGATAGATGATGCCGACAGCGGCAATCATGCCGTAATCGGCACCCATCGTGTCCTGTGCCACAAAAAACAGGTAGAGGCTCATCGTCATCTGGCTCTTGTCGATCAGCAGTGTCTGGACGAAGACGTATTCTTCCCACCCTCTGAGGAAGGTGAAGGTGGCAACGGCGATGAGACCGCTGCGAACCTGCGGCAGAAGTACCATCCGGAATGCCTGTGAACGCGTCGCGCCATCGGTCACCGCACTCATCTCGATATCCCACGGCACATTGTCGAAGAAGCTTTTGAGCACGAAGATGGCGAAGGGCAGTTCCAGTGCACTCATGACAAGCACAACACCCATGAGGTTGTTGAGCAGGCCCATATAGTGCAGCTGGATAAAGATCGCGACGGTCAACGCCAGCGCCGGAAAAGCATGCAACAATAGCAATCCACGCAGGAAGTTCTCACGGCCGGCAAAAGCAAAACGCGACAAGGCGTAAGCCGCGGGCGTGGCAACCAGAGTGACAATCAGTGTCTGACTGACCGCAAACACCACTGAACTGCCAAGTGCAGCCCAGATCGATGGCATCAGGTTCATGCGTGTCGTGCCGGTGCCGCCAATGTCGCGGTTCCACAGGAAGCGGTAATTATCCAGCGTCAGATGTGGCGCGAGAAAAATGGCAGCCAGAATGACGATGACGATACCGAGGGCTGCCCAGGACAATGCCGGTTTACGCAATTTGTCGGCCAACAGGGCAAGGGCGATGGCACCGATATAGGCGACACCGGCAATGGCAGTGCTGCGCCAGAGAACCGCGCGGCTAACAGCATCGTCCGACGAGGTCAGTGACTTCACCAGCAGCCAGAGATAGGGCAGCAGGACCGGTACTGAAACAACGGTGAGGAACAGGATAATTGCCGAGATGAAACCAGCGCGGTTGGCAACACCACGTCGCTCAAGGCGCAGCCAGTTCGTGCCAGCAGAATGATTGGTTTGAACAAGCGCCATCACAGCACCTCGATTTTTGGAGCGGTAAAGGTCGAGCTCATATTGGTGATACGCCACTGAATGAATGTGATCACAACGCCGATGACCATCAGACCAAGTGCCAGCGCCGCACCATAGGCATAGGCACCGTTTTCGAATGCGCGGCGGTAGATGTAGAGGGCGTAGGGTGTTGAATCATAAACCGGACCACCGCCGGTAATCAGTAGGATGTACTCATAGGTCGTCATCAGCGACAGCGCCTGATAGATGGTGATAAAGCGGATAGGCTGCGAAAGGGCTGGCGCCACGACGTAGCGCAGCACACCCCATTCGCTGGCACCATCAACACGCGCCGCATTGGCGAGATGCGATGGAATGGAGCGGATCGACGAGGTCAAGATGACCATGGCGAAGGACGCCCCAACGACACCATTGGCCAGAATGACCAGAAACAGCGGAAAGTCATTGCGCAGGTTAATGGGCGGCAGACCAAATACGCCGGTGACCTGATTGAGCAGACCGGAGGCAGTTGGATCGGCGATCCAGATCCACAAGATGCCGTAGAGCACAGCCGGGCTCATGCGCGGCAGCAGCCACAAACCACGAAAAAAATTGCCGAGACGATCTGGAATTGCGGTCGAAGTCATCGCCAGCAAGGCACCCAGCCCGACATTAAAAATGAACAAGGTCGCGGTGACGTAGATCAGGGTCGTCAGCAGCACCATGGGAATGCGCGCATCGCGCTGCACAATCCGCTCGAAATTCTGCAGCGTGAACTGACCGACCCGGAGATTGGCGCCCATGTCGGTAAAGGCGATGACGGCGTTGACGAGGATCGGCGCCAGAAAGAACACAAAAAGAAGAGCGACTGCTGGCGCAAGATAAAGAAGCGGCCGCGCCGGTCGGTGAGCACGTAGCTGGAATTGGGTCATACGGAGTACCAGACGAAAACAGCAGTGCCGCCAGCAAGATCGGGCGGCACCGGATCAATCACATCATCAGTTGCTTGCGGCGTCGCGGATTTCGATGTCGGCGCCAAACTGCAATTCAAGCTCGTCGGCGATGAAATCAACCGCCTGTTCAGCCGTCATCTTGCCAGTTTCAACGGCCTGCAGACCGCTGAACAACACCTTGTTGTAGCTGCCGAACTGGGTGTGGTTCGGCACGAACTGTGCGTGTTCCATCATTGGCGATGCGGCAGACAGGACCCAGTTGTCCTTGTACTTCGGCATGGCGGTCTGAGCATTGCTGATAGCCGTGTGGTAAGACGTCACGGCGTGCTCGTTGTTGAAGTATGGCAGTGTTGCGAGTGCCACGAGATCCGCTGCAATGTCTGCGTTTTCGCTCTTGGCGCTCACAGTGTAAAGCAGTGGATGCGACAGGTTGGCAGGTTTGCCACCCTTTTCTGCAGCAGGTGCAGGAATCCAGCCGATCTTGTTGAAATAACCATCCTTGTCAGTTGGCCAGGTTGCGCCATTCTTTTCGCCAACCTGCCAGGCAACAGCCCAAACGCCCTGATGGAAGACGAAGGCCTTTTCCTGCTTGAAGGCGCCCTGGATGGCATCCCAACTCATCGCGGTGTTATCAACCGGTGTGACGCCTTCCTTAGAATTGCGTTCATACCAGCCGAGTGCCTTGGTCATCTCAGCTTTCGGAAAGACCAGCTTGCCGGTCTTTTCGTCCATGAACTTCACGCCGTAAGACTGGAAAACCATCAGGTAATCGATACCGACGTTTGGGCGATGCAGCATGCCGTAGTCGGCAGCCTTGGCATCGACAACTTCCTTGGACAAAGCTGTCAGGTCGTCGAGTGTAAATTCGCCGGTTTCAACCTTGGCCGGAATGCTGTCGATAAACGCTTCGTCCTTGCCGATCTTGCGCAGCATGTCCTTGTTGTAGAAGAACATGCGGATTTCAGCATCCTGTGGCACGCCGTAAATCTTGCCGTCCTTTGCCTTTGCGGAGTTCCACAGAACCGGTAGGATATCGTCATAGACCCATGGGGATGCCGCGATCTTGTCGTCCATTGCCAGTGCGTAACCGTCTTCGGCAAACTGACCGATCCACTCATGTGGCAGAACGTAGATATCAGGACCCTGACCGACAGTAAATGCCTTGAGGGTTTCGAGCGCCAGATCGTCCCAGCCCTTAACGGCGCTGTTGTTTGCTTCGATAACAACACGCTTGTCAACGCCGGCAGCCTTGAACTGCTTGTTCATGATTTCGGCAGCTGCTTCGATGTTGGTGACGCGGCCAGGAGCGCTACGCTCGGCCAGCGTGGAAATCTTGATCTTGATGTCTTCAGCCTGCGCTATGCCTGCGGCAAGAGCGGAAAAAGCCACCGTTGTGAGGAGAGCAAATGTCTTGGTCATGATGAAAGTCCGGTTGATGATTTTTATTTAATTAAGTTGCTTAAATAACCGTTTTATGACATCGCAATCCACAAGGCGGAGGACAAAGTTTGATGCGCATGAGACGCTCGCCCCTTGAGGGTATCGGGACTACACAGGCAAGTATCGTCAAATATCTGCGCAGGAAGGGATCTGCATCACGCGTCGAAATCGCGGAACTTTGTGGGGTGACGCCGGCAGCGGTCAGCATGATGACGCGCGATCTCATCGAACGCGGTATCATTGTTGAAGGCGCCAGACGCCAGACCGGTCGCGGCGCACCACCGATTGACCTGACGCTCAATCCCTTTGCCGCTTATGCGCTTGGCATTCACGCCAACCGTTTTCTGGTAACCCTTACATTGCTCGATTTTTGCGGTACGACAGTCGGTGAACTGCAATTGCCCGGCGCCTACAGCACCTTTGCCAATGTGAAGTCGGAAATTAAGCAGGGTAAGGAACTGTTGCTGGCCCGCAATGGCATAGACGCCAATCTGCTGATTGGTGCAGGCATTGCCATGCCAACACGCTTCCGGCAGGACACGGCCTTTCTCGACCTGGCGGAGGAAATCATTTCCTGGGCCGGATCAGACTTATCTTCATCACTTCAGTTAAGCCTTGGCTGTCCTATCATCATCGAAAACGATGCCAATGCCGCAGCGATGGGTGAACTGACGCTTGGCAATGCTGCCAACTACCAGCACTTTGCCTATCTCTACCTGTCGGAAGGTATCGGCAGCGGCATTATCATCGGGCAGGAACTCTACAGAGGCAATGTCGGCAATGCCGGTGAAATCGGCGCGTTGCGGTCCCGTGGCCTGTCTCGCCCTTCCTTCGAAGATCTTGCGGGCTGGTGTCATGAACGCGTCGGTCATATCCCGCAGGGCCGGTCGTCGGAAACATGGACAGAATACCTGAACGGCAATTCTGCTATCTTCGAGGCATGGCTCGATCGCGCCGGGCCAGAAACTGCCCGCCTCGCCTTCATGATGGCCGCCGTCCTTGCTCCGTCAGCCATCTATATCGGTGGTACACTACCGAAAATGGTGCGTGAGCGTCTGGCAGGTTGGCTCGATTTTGCGCAAAGCAATCCATTCGAAGGCGCCCGTGTGCTTCAGCCACAAATATTGATCCCGCAAATATCGGCGACAGATTCCGTTGCACTTGGGGCTGCGGCGATGATCCTGCATGCCTTGCCAGAACTGCTGTAAAAAGTCTCCGTCAGCTCTGACGCAGAACCAGAGCTCGGCGCGTTTTGCCTTGTCGGCTTCATGCGCGGCGGCAAGAACCATGTCTTGAATGTCCTTCGGCACATCCCATGCCGAACGCCAGGCAAGCAGACCGGTCAGCTTTGCTTCATCTGCATTGTTGGCGCTTGTGGCGTAGGAAGCGAGAACCGCATGCGTATCCGGCAAACGTTCACCTGAACGGGCAGAAAAAACTTCGAAAGCCCTCTCTCGGAACTTGCCAATGTGGTCACTACCCTGCAAATCCAGTTTGACGCCAGCCTTTGCAGCATTGGCCTGAAGGGACTGCACCACCTCATATTCCGGCGTTACCGGCGTCGCATAATAGGTTTTGGAAAAGCCGTCTGGATAACCGGCCTCGGTCAGCAACTGTTTGGCTTTTTCTATATCCAGTTTGTAGGGATTTTCCGTCATTGCGCCCGGCAGACCAGCAGGAATAATGCTCTGCTGCTTGATGCCATAATATTTCATGACCGTCGACGACAGGCCGTCCCTGATCTGCGCAGTGAACTCACTCAACAACGGCAGGTTCTGTCTGCTCTCCAAGGTTCGCATAGGGCGCGGTGATCGCGACGAACAAGTTCAAAAATGCGAAACCCAAAAAAGCTGCAACTCCAAATCTCCTAGGGATGAGGGCCGGTTTGCGGAAAAGAGCCTACGGCACTCTGCCTATCAGAAAACATTGAACCTATGGGGGCAACAATGTGACCAGGCTCTCCTAGCCTAACCGCAAGAACCCTGCTCATCAACGCCCGGGCGCAGCATGAATGGCATGAAGCCATACAACCATACGCCCAAACTCAGCGCCCACAGGGCAGCACTCAGACCATGATGATAGGGCGATACGGCAGATAGCGCATCAAACTCGGGAAGCACCCGAACCAGTGCGGCAAGGATCATCAGGCCCGCAGAAACATGCGCCTGCCATGGCAGATGTTCGAGGTTGCGCCCCGTATGGCGAAGACCGGCGATGATAAACACCGCCATGACAGCGCAGCCGAGCGCGCCCAGCGACAACATATGCAAACCGGCAGCGGGCGATAGGTTAAAACCAAGACGGATTGCCCCAATCGCCAGAAAACCGATGCCCGCAAACGCATTGCCAAAAGCCAGCAGTAGAACCTCGGTTTTGAACGCGGCGCGGCCGACAAACCATTCAGCCAGCCGGTCGAAAAATGCAGCGCCGGCAGCAAGAGCAAGCCATGCGGACACGTCACTGTCTGGGAAGGCGAGTTTTGCCACCAGATAGAGCGTTACCATGGCACCCGCCATTTGTCTGCGTCCGGGATGCGGCCGGTAAGGCGAGGTTTCGCCTGTGGGGTCAAGCGCCAGATTGATGACGACGACATTGATGCGCGAGGCCGACAGTGAAAACAGCACAATGAAAACGCAAAGAGCAGCTTCCAGCATACGAGATGCCAATTCGACATCGCCGAACTGCCAAGCATAACGCACACCGGCTTCAGCCCCGGCAAACAGCAACAACCAAGCCAAAAATGCCAGATGTTTTGTCGTGCGCCTCTCCAGCATCGCCCTGCCAATGATAGCGGCGATGCCAACCAGAAATGCAAGATCAAACACACCTGCGAGCAGGCTCAGAGCATCAGCCCCCAAAGCGCCGATAATCCGGGCGGGCAACCAAAGTGCGGCAAGACAGAGCAGCGTATTGCCGGTGCTGGTTTTGGTATCGGTCCATTCCGGCACGGCGGCCACCAGAAATCCGGCCAGGGCCATGCCATAGGTGCCAAAAATCATCTCATGCGCATGCCATTGCGACGGGGTTATATCGTTGGCAAATGGCAGATCATAACCACCCACCAACACCCACAGGAAAGGCCAGAGGGCGCCATGCAGGGCTGCAAGTGGAAAGAACAACCGCAAGGCTTCGGACAGGATCGGATGTTGTTTCATCGGCGCCGCTCCCGTGCCGAAAACAACTCACCGAATGCCGGGTCTCGCGACAGACGCTCTGCCTCTTCAAAGATCATCCGTTCCTGACGCTGTCCCGGCTGCCCGTCAGGCAGATAATTGGCAAGCACCCGACCATCAAAACCGGAAAGTACAATCAGACGGTTCGCCACCCGCAGCGCCTCATAAAGATCATGCGTCACCAGCAGGGTGGAGAAACCGCGTCTGGTCGCTGCCGCAATCAACAAATCCTGCAAATGGCGTCGCAAGCCGACATCCACGGCACTGAACGGCTCATCGAGAAACAGCATATCCGGATTTACGGAAAGGGCCCGCGCCACACCTGCGCGTTGACGCATGCCGCCGGAAAGCTCGACCGGGTATTTTGTAAAATCGGTTTCTTCCAGCCCAACCTCCAGCGCAAATTTACTGGCAATCTGGCGACGTTCGCGTTTCGACATGCCCTCGGCCGCAAGACCATAGGCAATATTGTCGATCAATGTCATCCATGGCAAAAGCCGCGGCTCCTGAAACACCAGCCCCTGACGGCGATAGCCTCTTTGCAAACGGCCCTTCACCGGTTCGATAATGCCGGCGGCAATTTGCAGGATGGTCGTCTTGCCACTACCGGAAGGGCCGAGCAAAGCAACGGTTTCACCCTTTGCGACATCCAAATCGAAATCCTCAAACAGGGTCCGTCCGAGAAAGGCGTGACCGACACGCTCGAAATGCAGGGCAACAGTGTCATTCATCGTTTCACACCCCATGGCAGCCCGGCGGCCCGCCACCGCTCCAACGCTTCGCGCAGCAGATGCAGCAACCCGTAATCGGTCAGCAGTGCCAGCGTTACGGTGATCGCCAGCCACGCCGTTACCTGCGGAATGTCGAACAGGGCCCTCGCGGTTGCCAGTTCACCGCCAACGCCTCCGGAATTGGAAAGAAGCTCTGCCATGACAGTGACCTTCCATGCGCTGCCAGCCGTCGTGGTCCAGGCGGGAAACAGGTAGGACAACACATGGGGAAGCGTGACCGTGCGCAGGCGATAAAACCATGACGCCCCAAAAGCCTGCGCCATGACCTCAAGCTGCCGGTCACGTTTGGCAACACCTTCGAGAGCACCAGCAAAGGACACCGGAGCCGAGGCAATCACCACGGTCATAACCGCCGTGCCGCCGGAGGAGCCGAACCAGATCAGCGCCAGCACGATCCAGCCGATCGGCGGCACGCCCAGCATCACCACCGGCTTCATCAAGCGCATGGCCGCAAAAGAGTAACCTGCCAGCAGTCCAGCTGTCGTGCCGATGCCAGCCGCGATCACAAAACCAGCAAGTGCACGCACCGCGCTTTGCGACAGAATGTCGAAAAAATCCGGCCGGGCTGCCAGTAGAACAATTGCGGAAAAGGTCTCTCCCGGCGACGGCAGAATAAAGGAGCCGTAGATTTCATGTCCGGCCTGCCAGGCAGCGAGAAAACAGAATATTCCCGAAAGCCCGGCCCACCCCGCCCAGAGATAGCGTCCAGTCCAGCCGAAACCTTCGAGAATACGGTTCATGTCATTCACACCAGATAGAAGCTGTCATCCGGCTTTTTACCGCCGATAATGGCGGGGTTGGCCTTAGCAAGCTCATCATAAAAGGCCTCAAGATCAGCCCGTGCCGCACTCACCTTTAAGGCTGAGAGGTGACTGGTCGGGAAGGACGCCGCGATAATGTCAGCCGGGAAGCCCAGCGCATCGGCAGCGGCCTCTGCCGCGGTCTGCGGATTGGCGACGGCACTTGCCAGCGCCGTCTCGATACCCGTCTGCAATGCCACGATGCCAGCCTTGCCGAGCTTCTGCTGAAACTCCGATGTCAGTGCCAGACCGGCCTGTGGAATTTCGGCCTTGCCCGACACCCTGGCCCATTCTTTCTGAACATCGATGGTGCGATGCACGGTCATGAAGAATGACTTGGCCTTGATCAGCACGGCGGTTGCCGCGGGTTCGCTGAGCAGCGCCGCATCCACCTTGCCCGTCAGCAACAGCTGCACGGCTTCCGGTGGAGAGGCGGCATAATCAAGGGCGATTTCCCCTGGCGTGATGCCCTGTTCTGCGATCAGTCTGGCCAGCAGGAAGTCGGGCATGTCGTTCTTGAATGGCAGGGCAACTGTCTTGCCTTTCAGGCTTTCCAGTGTCGTCAGCGTTTCGTCTTTCGACACGATGTAGAGAAGCCCGGTGGTCAGCACGTTGAGGAAACCGATGCCCAGCCCACGATTGTGAAGATTGGCCGCGCCGTAACTTGGCATGACCACCGCCCCCATCGAACCGGACGCGACGGCTGCCCGCATTTCATCCGGCGTTTTCCACGCCTTGAAGACCGCGCCCGGCGTAACCTCGTTCAGGAAACCACCCTTGACCGCGTGGGCAAGCACAGCTGACGGCGCAGCCGGTGGGCCATAAAAGGTCAGCGGTGCCTCAGCCCTCAGCAGCGAGGGTGCGGCGAGACCGGCGACCGTAAAGGCTGACAGCGCCGAAAGGGTTTGGCGGCGTGTAAACAAAGTCATGATCCCGTCCTTTTGTTAGAAACGTGCCTTGATGCCGGCATAAAACGCACGTCCATCACCCGGCAGATAAACCGCCTGACCGGCGCTTGCCTGATCAAGAATGAGCGTGGAGGAGGCATAGGTCTTGTCGAAGACGTTGGTGACTGCGCCATAGACCGACAGCGTATCGTTGATACGATATTCACTCTTCACATCGACAACGGCGTAAGGGTCTGCAAACACCGTATTCATGTTATCAACCGGGGTTTTCGAGGGCACCCACTGCAAGGCTGCACCAATGTCCCACTGCTCAGTCAGCGCATATTGTAAGGCCAGAGTGACGACATGACGTGGCGCTCCGGCCAAGCGGTTATTGCCACGCACCGGATCATCATGGAACCGGAAGTCCTGCAGCACATAGGCCATGCGCGCCGTCAGCCCCTTGATGATTTCGCCGGAGATACCAAGTTCAAGACCGGCATGGGTCGTGTTGTCGGCATTGAAGGCTGCCAGCAAGGAACCGCTGCTATCGCGCAGGCTCAACAGCTCATTGTCGACCCAAGAATAATAGGCTGTGGCATCGAAGGTCCACAGGCCACGTTCGCCGCGCCAGCCCATCTCAACCGTTGTTGCAGTTTGCGCATCGAGATCAGGCGTCGAAAATCCCGTTGGCGAGGCATTCGGTGTGCCGCCGGTGGTGCCGAGAAGATCATCATGGGTCGGTGGTTCAAAACTGCGGCTCAACGCAGCAAACAGCATGTTGTTTTCATCGGGCCGCCAGCTTGCAGCAATGGCCGGTGACCAACCGCTATAGCTGCGCTCATAGCTGGTATCGCCAGCAGCCACACTCGACAGGGCACCACCAACGGCACCATAGGTCAGACGTGGCCGGGTCGCTGCCGTCCAGAGATCTTCACTGTCACGCGTTGCATAGGTGTAGGACAAGGAAGGCGACAGCGTCACCGTATCGGACAGCGGAATGTTCAGTCCTGCATTCAGAGATAACGTTGAGGCATCAAGATCATTGCTGGAGAAAGCCGGTCCATCACCACCGGCGCGATTGATATTATAGGTGCGGTCCGACGAGCCGACCGTGTACTGCACGGATGTTTCAAACAGCGGCAACAGGGCAGAAGCATCCGGCTGATAGGCGTAACGCAACAGGCCGGTCACATCGCCACCTTCGGTGCGTCTTACGCCACTCGACACCGGAAAGCGGAACATGTCCTTGGTGTAGGTGTAACCGAGACCAATATCGAACAGATGTTCTTCCAGCTCGATTGATGTACGAGAGCCGATCAGGAACTGGCTGGCTTCACGGCGTGGTTTGTCGCGGATGACATTGGGTCCCTGGCTGGTGGGTGGCCCCGGTGAAACCTGTTGCGGATTGGCCTCCATCGCGGTCTTGTTTAGCGGCCCGGCAACATCAAAACCAAGGTCGGTGTAACTGGCGAATATACGGGTTTTCACGATATCGGAAAGTTCGGCCTCCACCACACCGCCGACATTAACCCGACGGGAGTCGTTGTAGTCACGGAAACCGTCGCGGCGGCTGACATCGGCATAAAATCCGGCTGCGAAACGTTCGCCGTCAAAACCGGTTCTTGCGGAAACATCGGTCTGCCCAAAGCTGCCACCGCCGGCAGAAATCGTCGTACCTTTTTCCACCGGCGAAGCGAAATTGATCGCCCCGCCCAGCACACTCGCGCCCAGGCGGTTTGCCGTGTAACCACGGTAGACTTCAATGAGACTGGCCTGCCCCGGATTGGCCAGACCGGCAATATAGGAGCCATCGGCGCGGTTGATTGGCAGGCCATCCTTCAGCACCAGAATTCCGCGTTCAACCGGGTTTTGCTGCAAACCGGAGCCGCGGATCTGGATACGCGGTTGGTCATTGCCACCGAAGAACCGTTGAACAACAACGCCGGGAGCGGAAGACAGCGCTTGGGCCAATGTCGGCACGGCTGGACCGGCATCCGCCTGCGGCTGAATAGAAGACACCCCGCCTGGAATGGCCTTTAGGCGTCTGCGCGCCTGCTCCACGCCCGACAATGTCTTGCCTTCAACCGTGATCGTGTCCAGAACTGTCGTAGAGCCGGGCGCTGCCGATTGTGCCAACGCAACACTCGAAACCCCGGCGGCGAGCAATGCCGTTACCGTAAATAACCCCGTCCCCAACAAGCGCATATGCCATTCATCCCTTGATAGACTTTACTGTCCCGGAGATGACATTTTGCAAGTACCCGCTCTTTGCTCTGGATCAAAGAACAGAGAAAACATGATAATTAGACGCATGTTTCTGGAGAGGTTATTTCCTTGAGAATTCGGGAGCCCTGCTGCGCGGCAGCTGCAATGTCTGCAAACAGCAAGCTGGCCGCTTCGATAATGCCGCCGTCCATCTCGTCATCCTCGGCAAAATCCCCCAGCATATCCAGGAGAATACCGATCTTGCGGCGCTCCTCGCGCGCCATCATCAGCAGTCTCGCTTGATTGCGCTGCTGCTCAAACGCTTCAAGTTGCTTCAGGGCGGCATCCACCTTGTCGCGGCACTCACAATCCAGCGCACTTTTCATGACGACACTGCGCACCAGATGAATGGCCTCGGGAATGTCGCTCACGCCCAAGGTTCTGGACTGCGTTTTTTCGACCCGGTTTTTCGTGTTGGTCATCAGAGGTTTGCTCCATGGGCCGTGTTGCGGGCGCGGGCAACCCATGCGGCACCCTCGCGTCCGTGATGGAAACCGTTGGAAAGCGGAACGCCGGGATAGATGCGCTGCATCTGTTCGATGCCGTCGTCGGCATCGCACCGGCCGGCCAGGACATCATCATAAATCCTGGCAACCGCCACCATGTCACAGTCCTGCGGCGAGAGCCGGAAACGGGAGACGCCCGCCTGCGCCAAATCATGCAATTCTCCAAGCAACGACTGGCAGGTGTGCGACACGGTCTGTACGCCGTTCAGCGCCAGAAACGACTGCTGATCAAGCGTCTTGACCGCCAGACCGTCGGGATCATCCTTGCAGACAAACTGGCAATTATCCTTGATGTTGCCCTTGGAACGGGCATGGGCACAGCGCGCCGAAATGGCGAGCGGCATGCGGCCGAATGCAAATACCTCAAACTCAACATCAGGCGTGTCAGCAACAATGCGATTGACCGATTCCACCGGCAATTCCGGCGGCAGACAGATCGCAGTGGCACCACGCGAGGCCAGCAGCCGCGCCGTTGCAGCATTATATACATTGACCATTGGACCAATGACATGCGGCGTGCCGCGCAACATGCCCAAGGCTGAAAGGTCGTTTGCTTCCACAGGGTAAGGGCTGTCGGCAATCAGGCCACGAACATGGCGGCTTTCGCGCTCCAGCGTCACCAAGGCAAGGGTCGACAGCACAATCTGTTTGCCGGCATTTTCCAGCCGTTCGATCACCTCGGCCAGATGCGGTTCGGTAAAGTGGAAGCGCTTGGAACAGACGGTTTCACCGAGAAAGACCTGGGTGACCGGTGCCTCATCAGCGATGCGGAAATAAAAATCACGCCACTTTTCCCCTTCCCACAAATAGAGAACGGGCCCAAGCGTCAGCGTTGGTGTTTGTGACATGCCATTATCTCCAGCGTTTCTCGTATGCGCCCGACGTGGTGCGCTGGCCTTCACTCAAAAGCCTGAGCCGCAACAGAAGTTTGCTGCGTTCATCGGCGCTGGCATCCAGTGCCTTGCGAAGGGTGGACACAACCTCGGCCACATAGGCCTTGCCGCGTTGTCTGCCTTCGATTTTCAGCGCGCTGACACCGGCATCGCGCAGGGCGTCAATCTGATCCATCACATCAAGTGAGACCGGGTCTTCAAAGGCATACCCCTTGTCATCGGCCACATCGAAACGGCCCTTGCACAGGGTCGGGTAACCCGCCGCCTCACCATCCGGAAATCGGTTGATGGTGTAATCGCCAAGCTCCGACACCAGGTCCTTGCCGTCCTGCCGGTAACGCACATGGCTGGCAGGAGAACAGACGCCATTCATGTTCGGCGACTTTCCCGTGGCATAGGACGAGAGCGAACAGCGCCCTTCCGCCATGACGCACAGACCGCCAAATACAAAGATCTCAATTTCGCAGCGGATTTGCCGTGCCAAACGGGCAATATCCGGAATGGTCAAGGTTCGTGGCAGCACAACCCGTTTTGCCCCAAATGCATCGACGAGGAAGTTCACGGCATCCGCATTGGAAGCGGAAGCTTGCACCGACACATGGATACGCTGCTCTGGGAATGTTTCTGCCACGTGGGCCATCAAACCGAAATCGGCAAGAATAAGCGCATCGGCACCGGCCCGAACGGCATCGGCCGCGGCGCGGTACCAGATCTCCTCGCTGCCTGCCCGCATGAAGGTATTGAGTGCCACGAAGGTCTGTGTGCCATGTTTGCGGGCATAGACAATCGCGTCCGCCAGTTCTTCACGCGAGAAATTCAGGCCCGGAAAATTGCGGGCATTGGTCTCGTCACGGAAACCGCAATACACGGCATCAGCCCCCGCATCGACGGCCTCACGAAAGGCGGCGGGAGTTCCTGCAGGACAGATCAGTTCCATGCCGCACCCCCGCCTTCAGACAGGATGCGCCCACGCAGGTTGCTTGCAGCCTTGGTCACCCACGGACCAAGCGGCCCGGCAATGCTGCCCAGATCGTGTGGCAGATCGACACCGCTGTCATCCAGCGCATTTCTGAGCGCCAGCATGGCCTCCATGTCTCCGGTAACCGTCAGATCACGCGAGAAGAACAGTGCATCCGCATCTTGCCGTCCCTCCATCAGAGCAAGCAGCATGAACAGCGGTCCCGTGACCGAAGCGTCCGCTTTCAAGGAACGGCTTTTACGGCTGACGGTGATTGACGGACGTGCCGGATGAACCACAAAAGCAAATGGCAGATCGCTTGGCAGAAACGCATAATGTTTGTTGCGATGTTCCGCGAGGCGGCCAAATAGATCGGGATGTTGCTTCATGATTTGCGTCAGCATCAGCGCGGTCATGCGCTGCACAATCGGCAGCGGCAGATAGCGCATCGGTTTCGCAAGAGCGGTTGGAAAAGTCATCATCGGCGTCTCTAACTCTATGGACCAGTGTGCGGCAAACTAACCGCACCGGACGCAAATCCGTTTGACCGAGCGCAAAGACAGAATGATTTGCAATCGCCAGACAGAACCGATGATGGATAAAAAAACCACGCCAACCCGCGCCGGCGATCTGCGCGGCTTCCTTGCCATGCTAGAACAACGTGGTGAGTTGAAGCGCATTGAACAGCCCGTGTCGCTGGTGCACGAGGTGACGGAAATTCACCGCCGGGTGTTGCAAAATGGTGGGCCTGCCCTGCTGTTTGAAAAGCCGGTGGCCGCAGACGGCAAGGTGCATGACATACCGCTTCTAGCCAATCTGTTCGGCACGCAGCAACGGATAGAATGGGGCATGGGGGTTGAGACCGGCGGCCTGAAAGCCCTGGCGGAACGGTTTGCCGAACTGCGCGAGCCACGCCCTCCACACTCCATCAAGGATGCATGGAGCAAATTGCCGATGTTGCAGGCGGCGTTTTCCATGCGCCTGAAACAGGTATCGCGCGCACCGGTGCAAGACATTGTTCTGCAGGGTGATGAGGTCGACCTCGGAAAATTACCCGTGCAATGGTGCTGGCCGGGAGAACCTGCGCCGCTGATAACCTGGCCGCTTGTTATTACCAGATCACCCGATAATCCCGCCGACATCAATGTCGGGATTTACCGCATGCAGGTGCTCGGGCCCAACAGGCTGATCGTGCGCTGGCTCGCCCATCGTGGTGGCGCACGACATCACCGCATGTGGCAAAATCGCGGAGAGGATATGCCGGTTACCGTTGCGATCGGCGCCGATCCCGCCCTTATTCTGGCGGCCGTCATGCCACTGCCGGAACATATGAGCGAGCTTGGTTTTTCTGGCCTGCTGCGCGGCATGCGAAGCCGCATCGCGCAGGCAGTGACGGTACCGATGCCGGTCCCCGCCAATGCGGAAATCATTCTGGAGGGAACCGTCTCGGCGAATGAGACGGCAGCAGAAGGTCCATATGGCGACCACACCGGTTATTACAATTCGGTTGAGCCCTTCCATGTCATGACACTGTCTGCCATCACCATGCGACAGAAACCGGTCTATCTCTCGACCTATACCGGCCGGCCGCCGGATGAACCCTCGGTTCTGGGTGAGGCGATGCTGGAAATCTTCCTGCCGCTGGTCAAACGGCAGTTTGCCGAGATCGTTGATCTGTGGATGCCGCCGGAAGCCTGTTCCTACCGCGTCATGGTTGTTTCCATCGACAAACGATATCCCGGTCAGGCCAAGCGCATCATGATGGGCCTGTGGTCCATGCTGCCGCAGTTCAATTACGTCAAACTGATCATCGCCGTGGACCCGGATATCAATGTTCGCCAATGGGTGGATGTCATCTGGGCACTTTCCACGCGTTTTGACGCCTCACGCGATGTGACAATCATCGACAACACACCGATTGATTACCTCGATTTCGCCTCTCCCAAGGCAGGTCTTGGCGGCAAGATGGGACTGGATGCCACCCGCAAACTGCCCGGTGAAACAGAGCGGGAATGGGGCCGCGTGCTGTCGATGACGCAAGATGTGATTGCCAAAGTCGACGCCATGTGGAGTGAGCTCGGATTGGGAGAAAAACCATGACCATATCACGGGTCGTTGTTGGCATTACCGGTGCGTCCGGCGCCGCCATTGCCGTGCGCATCGTCGAACGTCTTGCAGACATGCGGGGAATAGAAACCCATCTGGTCATCTCGCCCTCTGCCCGCCAGACGTTGCTGCATGAAGTCGGCGCTGCCGCCATAGAGCGAATTTCGGCGCTGGCACATTTCAACCATCTGGCCACCGATATTGGCGCTGCTATCGCCAGCGGTTCTTTCCACACGGCGGGCATGATTGTTGCCCCCTGCTCCATGCGGACACTGGCGGCAATTGCCCATGGCTTTTCCGACAATTTGATTGTCAGGGCAGCAGATGTACATTTGAAAGAGCGCCGCAAACTGATTTTGATGGCACGGGAAACACCGCTGCACCTTGGCCATTTGCGCAACATGTGTGCGGCCACCGAAATGGGCGCAATGATCATGCCGCCCGTGCCTGCATTTTACCATCTTCCAAAAAGTGTGGCTGATATTGTCGATCAACTTGCCGCCCGCGCAATCGACCAGCTTGGTCTATCGGCGTTGTCACAGGCAAAAGCATGGGAGCCGCATGTGATTACGGCCTCCTGAAGTCTTGCGATTACATGTAAAGCATCGGGTCGGAACCGAAGAGTGCGGCGTGACCGCCAGCCAGCAACCACCATGTGATAAGTCCCGTCAAAGCGGCAGCAACCAGCATTGATGCATCAATGGCTGGCCGCACCTTGCCGGATAGCACGGCGGCAAAGGGAATGGATGAGGTACGGGCTGTCGCCTCACCCCAGCCAGATCCCAATCGCTTGCGGGCGCGTTTTTCAATCATCGGAATTCCGCCGAGCGAAAACAGGGCAAAACCGCCAAACAGGATCAGCGACCGCAGGTCACCATTGGGAACGAGATGCCCTGCTGACCAGAACAGGAAACCCCACAAAACCGGATGCCGTGTAATGGTAACGATGGCTCCGGCCTTCTCTCCCTGCCGCACCGAGATGGACAGCGGGTTGACGCTGCAGAGGCCAGCAAGAACAAAAAACACCCCAAGCGGTGCAGCAAGAAAGGTCACATGCGCCTGCCAGGGCGCGGTGTCCCACAGGGGAATATAGTCCACCATCAGGGCCGCATGGAAAACCCAACCAAGGGCTGCCAGCGACACCAGGGAATAGACACCGAAATATGCGGGCCTGCCCATGGCTGCAACCAGCTTGCCGCGCACCGATGGCACGGCAGGAATGGAATGCAGGGCAACGAACAATGCAAATGCGGCTAAAAGTTCTATCACGGCAGGATCCTCGCTTCTTCTGTTACTGCCCCAAAAACAGCACGGTTGCTATGGCCGCAGAGGCCAGCACGGCCGAAATGGTGCCCGCTCCCTGTAACACCCCCATGCGATAAAGAAGGATAGAAAAGCCGATGATAATCGGCGTTGCAACAATGAGTCCGACCTGAGCGTCGTTCATGTTTATGCTCCATCAAATGGCAATTGCGCTTTGTCATGACCATAAGCCTTTACCCGGTCGGTTCTTTGATCAGCAGCAAAGAAGCACATGTTGCAGCCGCCTATGCCTGACTTGCTATTCAGCAAATATGGATGAGGTCATGGCGGCAAAAGACGAGGAAAACGGCAATCTGCTGATGTGGATTCTGGTATGGAGTGAGTTGATTGTGTTCGGGGCATTGCTGGCGGCATTTCTGATTGCCTTTGCCCTGAACGAAGACGGATTTACCGCAGCAAGGGGCCATTTGCAGCCGCAAATTGCCGGCTTCAATACACTGGTATTGCTGGGTAGCGGTTGGCAGGCAGCCGTTGCCGCCCGTCGCAATAGCTCGGTGCAGGTGAGAAGGCGGGCCCTGATTTTGGCGGCCCTGCTGGGTTTCGTCTTCACCGCATTGAAACTCTACGAATACAGCACCGAAATCGCCTACGCATCAGATGCGGCCTACGGCGCCTTTTACGAGCTGTATTTTATGCTCACCGGCTTTCATCTTTTCCACGTCATCTTTGTTGCAGGGCTGCTGCTGATCGTTGCCGTGAAACCGAAAGACGAGAACGTCACGCTGGTCACGACCATCTGGCACATCATCGATCTCGTCTGGATCGTCATTTTCCCCGTTATCTATCTGGTGTAGGCCCATGCTCGATCGCACATCTTCACAACTGCGCAAAACCTTTGTCATTCTTTGCATTCTGGTGCTGACGGGCATGGCCGTGGTGACGGTTAGACAGGCAGGTTACATGCCAGCACTTGCTGCGGCGTGCCTGGTGCTGCTGTTTGCGCTGTTAAAATCCCGACGCATTATCGATGATTTTCTGGGCCTTGGCGGTGAGCCAGGGCTTTTGCGCAATGCCCTGTTGGCGTGGCCTGCACTTTTTGCCGCAGCGGCGCTGCTGCGCGCTGTTCTGCAGGGCATCTACCATCTTTGAAAGCAGACTGGGGCCGATAGCGTGCCACTTGTTTGCCAAATGGCAAAGACGGTTCTGCTCCAGCCTCTAGAAAGATCACAGCCCTACCGCAGTGCGCCGCCCAACAGCCAAACACCCCGGAAAAGGGTTCGATCAAGCCGGTCCGCGCTGGCGGTTCCCCGGAATGGAAAGGACCATGGCATGGCAGAACGCCTTACCAAGACAGGAGCGCGCAACGTCTTTTATGGCGGCTCCATATTCTTCTTTGCGATATTCGTCGGGCTTACAGCCCACAGCCATTATTACATGCGCACCGTTTCTACGGATGAAAGCACGCTGACGGCAAGTGTCGCCCGCGGCAAACATGTCTGGGAGAAAAACTCCTGCATCAACTGTCACACTCTGCTCGGCGAAGGAGCCTATTTCGCACCAGAACTCGGCAATGTCTGGAAGCGTTACGGCGGCGTTGAGGACAAGGAGTCCGCACGCGATTCCATCAAGGGATGGATGGCCGCACAGCCGACCGGCATCGAAGGCAGACGTCAGATGCCCCAGTTCAACCTGACAGATCAGGAGCTTGATGACCTTGTCGACTTCCTTGAGTGGGCAAGCCGCATCAAGACCCAGAACTGGCCACCGAATGATGCCGGGTGAGATGTGAGGCAAGGAGAGAAGACATGAAATACCAGACGCAAAAAGTCGCCATGCTTTACTTCTATGGCGCCATTGGCCTGTTCATCGCGCAGGTCATATTCGGTGTGTTTGCAGCCACCATTTACGTGCTGCCCAACACGCTGTCCGAGCTTTTACCCTTTAACATCGTCCGCATGATCCACACCAACGCCCTTGTTGTATGGCTGTTGATGGGGTTCATGGGCTCGACCTATTACCTGCTGCCGGAAGAGACGGAAACCGAGCTTTACAGCCCGAAACTGGCCATCATTCAGTTCTGGCTGTTCTTGGTCGCCGCCGCTGTTGCCGTGGTCGGTTACCTGTTCCGCATCCATGAAGGACGCGAGTTTCTGGAACAGCCCTTTGCCATCAAGGTCGGCATTGTCATCGTCGTGCTGATGTTCCTGTTCAACATCACCATGACAGCCCTGAAAGGCCGCAAGACCACCGTCATCAACATCCTGCTGTTCGGTCTGTGGGGTTTGGCGATCTTCTTCCTGTTCGCCTTCTACAACCCGGTCAACCTGGCCCTCGACAAGATGTACTGGTGGTACGTCATCCATCTCTGGGTTGAAGGCGTGTGGGAACTGATCATGGCCTCGATCCTGGCCTTCCTGATGATCAAGCTCAATGGTATCGACCGTGAAGTGGTTGAGAAGTGGCTCTATGTCATCGTCGGTCTGGCACTGTTCTCAGGCATTCTCGGCACAGGTCACCACTTCTACTGGATCGGCGCTCCCGGATACTGGCAGTGGATCGGTTCGTTGTTCTCGACGCTGGAAGTCGCACCGTTCTTTACCATGGTCATCTTCACCTTCGTTATGACCTGGAAAGCCGGACGCAAACATGACAACCGCGCCGCCCTGTTGTGGTCAATCGGTTGCTCGGTCATGGCATTCTTCGGCGCTGGCGTCTGGGGTTTCCTCAACACGCTGTCATGGGTCAACTACTACACCCACGGCACGCAGATCACAGCCGCACACGGCCACCTCGCCTTCTTCGGCGCCTATGTGATGCTGAACCTCGCCATGATGGCTTACGCCATGCCGGAAATGCGCAAGCGCGCTCCCTATAACCAGATGCTGTCGATGGCCAGCTGCTGGATCATGTGCACCGCCATGTTCCTGATGACCTTCGCTTTGACCTTTGCTGGTGTTGTCCAGGTGCATCTGCAGCGCGTCCTTGGCGACAATTACATGGACGTGCAGGAACAGCTGTCGCTGTTCTACTGGATACGCCTGGCGACAGGCGCTGGAGTTCTCATTTCGGCTCTCATGTTCACCTGGGCAGTCCTGGTGCCCGGCAAGGAACGACGGGGTGACGTCACCCGCGCAGTGCAGCCTGCCGAATGAGAAACGC
>NZ_DAMDBP010000040.1:36531-39501 GCF_032092815.1 Agrobacterium sp.
CCCTTAGACCCCAGGGGCCGGCGCTTCCCTTTTTCAGAATCTCATGGAGAGAAAAACATGAACACGATCTTCAGGGACGGACCAACGACCACCACGGAAATTCCTTTTTACAGCCCGTCCGGCAAAGAGTGCCAGCTGTTTGAAAGAGCATGGACCCGGCAGCTGCCGCTGCTTCTGAAAGGTCCAACCGGCTGCGGAAAGACCCGCTTTGTCAGCCATATGGCCGCCAAGCTCGGCCTGCCGCTTTCCACCGTCTCATGCCATGACGATCTGGCCGCCGCCGATCTGACCGGCCGTTACCTGCTGAAAGGTGGCGACACGGTCTGGACGGATGGCCCGCTAACCAGAGCGGTTCGTCAGGGTGGCGTCTGCTATCTCGATGAAATCGTTGAAGCCCGCAAGGATGTCGCGGTCGTGCTGCACCCGCTGACCGACGATCGACGCATTCTGCCGCTGGAACGCACCGGCGAAGTGCTGGAAGCACCTCCCGGCTTCATGCTGGTGGTGTCCTACAACCCCGGTTACCAGAACCTGCTGAAAAGCCTGAAACCCAGCACCCGGCAGCGTTTTGTCGCCATTGAATTCGACTTCTTGCCGAAGGACCAGGAAATAGCAGTTGTTTCGCAGGAAAGTGGCCTTGATGAATCTGACATCGAACCGCTGGTCAACCTGGCGCAGCGTCTGCGCACCCTGAAAGGCCATGACCTTGAAGAAGGTGTCTCAACCCGCCTCGTCGTTTATTGCGCAAGCCTGATCGATGCCGGCATGAGCAATCGTGACGCCGTCCGCGCTGCCATGATCGAACCGCTGACCGACGAGCAGGATGTAAAGGCAGCCCTTTTCGAGATCGCGGACGCAATGATCCGCTAAGGCACTTTGCGTCTTCAACGGCGCAAAAGGCCCTCCGACACACTGAAGCTACGCATCGCCATTTGCGAAATTCGAAACCGGATTTCGCACCGATGCGGCAAGGATAGTTCGATGCTGGATTTTCTGGAACTGGAAGAAACCGTTGGCCGTGCATGGCATCGCCTGATTGGCGGAACGGCAACATGGCTGCGTTTTCCTGAACATGCCGTCAAACTGGACGATGTGCAAACGTTGCTGGCTGTGTGCTTTCGCGGTTTTGGTGGTGAGCGGGCGGTGCAGATCGCGCCGGCCCGTGCCCGCACGTCCACCCACCGCTTGCGTTTGCGTCAACGCATGGGACTTGGTGAGGAAAAGTTGGCCCAGCCGGGCCGTGACCACGCCACGTTGATGTTGCCTCCAGTCATCGACCTGTTCCCGGACGAAGGACTTAACCGTGACCTCTATGTCTGGCTCGCAGCCGCGATGGCTTGCCTGCCACTCGACCAGTTTCCATCAGATGATTTGCTGCTGAACGATCTCACCCGGCTTGATCGGGCATCAAAGTTGGCCGACCATGTCATGGAAGCCTTTCCCGGCATGAAAAATCGCTATCGTCGCCTGTGTGCTGCCATCCTTGCCGTGCGTCAGAAAAGACCACTTCCCAAGGTCGAGCAGCAGGTTGAAAACCGTATTCTGGCGATGCTGGCAAATGGTGCCGAACACCATGCGCCAGTCGCGCCGTTCCAGTTCCCATACAAGGCACCGCCTGGTTATCTGCCGATGTTACCGGTTCCCCTGTGGCCCGATACGCTGCTGCGCGAAGCCTCCGAACCGCGCGACAATGAAGACCAGCCGGCCAGCGGTGCTCAGCCCCAAGGCGCACCAACCGCCCGGCACATTGCGGTCAGAGAAAAGCCGGAAAATCGCCAGACCGAACGCAGCCCGTTCATTCTCAATCGGTTCGAAAAGATCTTGGCCATGGCTGAAATGGTCAATGTCGATCGCCCCGGCGACGATAGTGACGATAATGACGCCAGCGCCGCCGATGAACTCGACGAGATGACGCTTGGCGAACGCAAGGGCAGACCATCCGCCCGCTTCCGTTTCGATCTTGACCTTCCACCGGAAGCACTGGATCGCACCCCGTTGACGGCAGACCTAACCTACCCGGAATGGGATTATCGCAGCGGCACCTATCTGCCCAACCATTGCCGCGTGCTTGCTTCGGCGGCCGCCGGTTCGGAAATACCGCCAGAAGCCGATGAACAGACCAAGAGCCTGATCCGCCGCGTCAAACGGCAATTCGAGGTTCTGCGCCCGCGGCATGAAATGCTCAAAGCCCAGATCGACGGAAACGATCTTGATCTGGATGCCGTAGTCCGTGTGCGAAGCGACATGGCTGCTGGCGGTCAGGGCAGTGATCGCATTCACATGATGAGCAGACCGCAGGCTCATGACCTTGCCGTCACCATTCTTGTCGATGTGTCGCTGTCCACTGATGCGTGGTTTGATAACCGCCGCGTGCTGGATGTCGAGAAAGAAGCCCTGCTGGTGTTGGCAAACGGACTGTCCGCGTGCGGCGACAGCCACTCCATTCTGACATTCACCTCCCGTCGTCGCTCATGGGTGCGGGTGGAAACGGTAAAAGATTTTGACGAGCCAATGGGCGACAAGGTGGAGCGACGCATTTCCGCACTGAAACCTGGCTATTACACCCGTATTGGCCCTGCGGTTCGCCATGCGGCTGCGGAGTTGCGCAAGCGCCCTGACAGACGCAAGTTGCTGTTGCTGCTGACCGACGGCAAACCCAACGACGTCGACCACTATGAAGGCCGGTTTGCCATCGAAGACAGCCGCCGGGCCATTACCGAGGCAAGACGCTCTGGGGTCAATGTGTTCGGTGTGACGGTGGACAAGGAGGCCCAGTCCTACATTCCGGCGATCTTTGGCCAGAATGGCTACGCCATCGTCAACAAAATTTCCAAACTGCCCTCAGCGCTGCCCGCCATCTATCGCAGCCTAGCCGGTTAATCGCAGCAAACACCACCAAAACAAACAGCCCCGCCAAATATGAACTGACCCCCGAAAGTTGGACACCCAACCTCGGGGGTTTTGCATGTC
>NZ_DAMDBP010000041.1:0-2006 GCF_032092815.1 Agrobacterium sp.
CGTCACGATTTTCCGAGCGATCTACTTCATGCCTGTGGTGCTGTCGGTGGTGGTGGTGGCGCTGCTCTGGCGGTTTATCTATGCGGCGGATAACGGGCTCCTGAACAGCCTTTTGAGTTACATGAGCTTCGGGCTGTTCCAGCCAGTCGACTGGCTGGGCAGAACCGATACCGCCCTGTGGGCCATTCTGGTGATGTCAGTCTGGCAGGGCGTCGGTTTCCATATGGTCATATGGCTTTCCGGCCTGCAAACGATCTCTCCGGATCTTTACGAGGCGGCTGATATCGAAGGCGCGAGCCGCTGGCAGAAATTCAGCATGATAACCTGGCCGCTGCTGCGCAACACGGCCGTGCTGATTATCATCGTCATTACCATGCAGGCTTTTGCCCTTTTTGCGCAGATCGATGTGATGACCAAGGGCGGCCCCCGCGATTCGACGCAAAGCATCGTCTATCAGGCGGTTGAGAGGGGATACCGACAGCAGGACATCGCGGCAGGCTCGGCAATCTCGGTCGTTCTGTTCCTGCTTGTCCTGTGCATTTCGCTGACCCAGCGATACCTGACAAGGGAGAAACAATGATGGAGGCCGGACAACGCAAAAGCCTTGCTTTTCTCATCGGCAACTATGTGCTCATGCTGGCTTTCGCGGCAATCTTCATTTTGCCCCTGCTCTTCATGGGCTTCTCGTCACTGAAACCGAACGACCAGTTACTGAGTGATGCAACGTCGATACGGGCTTTCCTGCCGGTGGGAGACCTTTCGCTCGAAAACTACACCGCGGCTTTTGCCCGGGCGCCGATTGCGACCTTCATATTCAACTCGGTGCTGGTAACAGGCGTCACCGTCTTTCTCGCCCTGCTTCTTGGCTCGCTTGCCGCCTTCGCTTTCACCTTTTTGAAATGGCGTGGAAAGGACGTGCTCTTCTCGGTCATCCTCGCCACCCTCATCATTCCCTTTGAAACCATTGCCGTGCCGCTGCTGCTGGAAGTCAACAATCTGCCATGGATCGACGGCAACGGGTTTACCTGGGGATGGCTCAATTCGTGGCATGTGCAGATCATTCCATGGATAGCGGACGGGCTGACGATTTTCCTCTTCGTGCAATACTTCAAGGATTTGCCAAAGGAGTTGCTGGAGGCGGCGCGCATCGACGGGGCTGGCTGGCTGCGGATATACGCGCAGGTGGTAATGCCGCTCAGCGGACCGGTGATCGCAACAGCTGCGATCTTGAAGTTTCTCGTCATGTACAGCCAGCAGTATCTATGGCCGCTTCTCGTCACGCAGTCCGAGGCTTACCGGCCGGTTATGGTGGGGCTGCAGTATTTCTTCCAGCTCAACACGCCCTGGGGTGAAGTGATGGCTTATCTCACCATCATCACGCTGCCGGTGCTGATCTTTTATCTCTGCCTGCAGAGGCTGTTCATCTCCAGTATCGCGGCGAGCGGAATAAAGGGATAGCGCCTCATCCTGCACTGGGTGAAGGCCTGACATAAGGCGATAGTGAGAATGCACCGGGACTTGCGAGAGGTTGCTGCATTCTATTAGCGCCGATTATTCTGGCCAACCCGGAGGTTGTTGTGTTCTCTTACAAACTTGAACGCTGAACGGCGCCTGGCAGATCGTCGTTCCAGGTTGGCTGAGCACACTGCCACGAAAATCAAATGCTTGACCGGGAAGGGCAGTCGCCCGAGAGTTAATCTCAAGCGCCCTGCAAGATTTGCCCTTCTCACATTCATGGTTTGCGCCGCTCTGAAGGATGAGGCCGATGAAAATGAGATTTCTCTGTGAGGCTGTTCTTGCCTTGATGTTTTCCACCGCAATCGCTTCTGCCCAGCAGGCGTCTGACACGGTGGCGCCGGAAAGGGCAACCGGTCTTGCGACCGCCAAACGTGTCGAGTCGAAGAGCTTCATGGTCGCTGCAGCCAATCCGCTGGCGGCCAAGGCGGGACGCGACGTGATCGCGGCGGGCGGCAACGCCATAGATGCGATGGTGGCGGTGCAGACCG
>NZ_DAMDBP010000041.1:2016-3399 GCF_032092815.1 Agrobacterium sp.
TTCCGGTCTCGGCGGCGGCGCCTTCCTTGTTTACTACCACGCAGAAAGCGGCAAGCTGACGACGTTGGACGGCCGGGAGACGGCGCCGATGGAAGCCACGCCAAAACTCTTCCTGGATGAAAATGGCCAGCCGCTTAAATTCATGAACGCGGTCATCGGCGGCCGTTCCGTCGGAACGCCGGGAACGGTACGCCTTATGGAGGAGGCTCACAAACGCTATGGAAAGGCCGAATGGGCAAGCCTGCTGAAACCGGCGGAAACACTGGCTACCGAGGGCTTTCAGGTGTCGCCGCGCCTTGCCTCCCTGATCGCGTCCGAGGGTGACCGGCTGAAGACATATCCAGAGGCGCGGTCCTATTTCTTTGACACCGCCGGGGCCGCGCTGGAGGCCGGTGCTCCGTTGAAGAACCCGGCCTATGCCGAGACGCTTGCAGCGATCGCCAAGGGCGGCGCCGATGCCTTTTACGAGGGGAAAATTGCCGAGGCGATCGTCAAGACCGTGCGCGAGGCAGCCGACAATCCTGGCGTGCTGTCGCTTTCCGATCTTTCCAACTATCGCGTCATCGAGCGCGAGCCAGTCTGCTTTATCTATCGTGCACTTGACGTTTGCGGCATGGGGCCGCCATCGTCAGGCGGTATCGCCATTGGCCAGATACTCGGCATGGCGGAGAATTTCGATCTGAGGTCGCTGGGGCCCAAAAATGTCGAAAGCTGGCGCATCATTGGCGATGCGCAACGTCTTGCCTTTGCCGACCGCGAGCGTTACGTCGCTGACACTGATTTCGTGCCGCTACCGATCAAGGGCATGCTCGACAAGGCCTATCTAAGCGAAAGGGCAAGCTTGCTCGACGGCGAAAAGGCCTTGGCCAACGGTGCCGTCAAGGCCGGCGAGCCGAATTGGGACCATGCGCTGCTTTTCGGCCGGGATGCCGCGCTTGAGTTGCCCTCGACGAGCCATTTCGTCATCGTCGACAGGCAAGGCAACGTGGTCTCGATGACGACGACGATCGAAAATGGCTTCGGCTCGCGTCTGATGACGAATGGCTTCCTGCTCAATAACGAATTGACGGACTTTTCCTTCAAGACCCATGACGGCGGTCTGCCGATCGCCAACCGCGTCGAACCCGGTAAACGACCGCGCTCCTCCATGGCTCCCACTATCGTGATGAAGGATGGAAAACCGCTGCTCGCCGTTGGTTCGCCCGGCGGCAGCCAGATCATCGGTTATGTAGCGCAGGCGCTGATCGCCTATATCGACTGGGGCTTGCCGGTTGAGGCGATCGTCGCCCAGCCGCATCTCATCAATCGGTTCGGCACCTACGACATTGAGGCAGGCACCGACGCGGAAGATCTGGTCGAGCCGCTGAAGGCGCTGGGTTACGA
>NZ_DAMDBP010000041.1:3426-11654 GCF_032092815.1 Agrobacterium sp.
CGGGTGAGATGAATTCCGGTTTGCATGCGATCGAGATGAGCACCCGAGGTTTGGCCGGTAGCGCCGACCCAAGACGCGAGGGAGCGGTTCTCGGGGACTGAACACACCTATCGCGGCATTCGAGCAAATCCCTTTGCGAGAATAAGCCCATCGCCACTTTCGGCAACGGGGAAGCCCCGCCTTTTGGCGGGGCGCAAAGTGATCACGCGCTAGCCCTCGAAGCAGGACTCTCAGCGCCAGAGGGTGCAGTCATCACCAACGGCATGCCAGCTTCCAAACACGCGGCAACGAATGCTTCACGCGCGACCTCAATCGGTGCGAACCATGAGAGTGCAGCGCGGCATTTATCGACGGCCTTTTTGTACCGCTCGCCACGGCGCAGAGGCCACTCATGTTCAAGGTAATCCAGCGCGTCATAGACACTTAGAAATGTTCGCTCCAGCCCACATTGCAGACGGACGCGAACGGGCGCACGAAACAAAACATCTTGGCTGTCCATTTCATACCTCCAATCTAAACAACCAGATCAAGAAGCAACTCAAAAAATCTAGATCTGGTTCAACGTAATTCAAGTCCAGTATCGATTTTTTTCGATGGCACGCAGGCTAGGCTCCCTCAATCTCCGTCCGTGTAAGTCCATCATCCTTGAACAGCAGGTGCAGGCGGTATTCCTTTGCCAGCACGTAAAAAACAATCGCTCCAAACCATCGGCGTTTCTTCCAGCGCTGCTACGACCGTGCCCAGGACTTCTGGACATGCCAGACAAACAGGAAAACGTGCGTTGCTAAGCGATTTGTCGCCGACAGACGCCCCTTACCTATTTCGACAGGGTCGGCTGACCATCGATTGTCATGCAATGACACTTGCTTGGATCAAACGCCTTCGGCGAGATCCAAGACGAACATCGAAGAGCATCGGAGAAATCAGCATAGCGGCCGCCTTCCAGGCGGGATTTCGGGAATTCTCGACACGCTAGGCCCGGAAAAGCGTCGCCGCAGGAGCCCCAACATAGTGACCGCAAAGCGGGGAGCGGGACCGACTACGCCCGGAGCATGGCGTTCAATATGAAACCCAATCAGAAAACAATGGCATCATTTTCCAGATTCCCCACAGCTTGTGTGTCCTGGATCTTCAGGCAATCGAACCAGTCAATCTGGTCATATCACCAGATTGCGAGCGTCTCACGCAAACAGTCTCATGCTTGAATAATTTCTCGGCATTCACTGACGTCGGCATCCCCTCAGGTTTGGTTGCTGCGCAGATGACATTTTCGTTGGTTTGCAAAGGTATACTGCAATGGTTGATCTTCAGGCCATAAGAATGTGGCGCCTCGCTCCACGGCTCAACGCCTTCGCTGATTTTTTTGAGCGAACGGCAAGCGGTGTTGAGGGTGCACCTGATCTTGGGCCACCAACGGCTGATCCTGCACTATTGTCACACGACGTCGATTGCCTGACCTTCGCGGATACGCATCATCGGCTCTGGGGAACATTCAAAAATCATTACTTTGCAAGCATCCCGTACCGACTTGAAGAAGAATGCCGGCTGGGAGCAGCAATCTTCCGCTTTTGTCTGCAAGCTTGGGCAAGAAGCGGTCAACCCGCCACGCTTTATACACTTGGCGCAGGAGCTGGAAGCCTGACGCGCTCCCTTGCCAAACTTGGCGATGGGCGGATCAAGACACTCAATTGCAGCCCGACCGACGGTAACAAAGCGTGCTTCTTCGCAAAGCGCGGCAGCGATCACGCCCATTTCTTCCACGGGCCGTTCTTCGAACTTACCACAGAGCGTTACAGTGAGGACGAGAACCTCACGCATTTTCGTGACGGCTACGATGTCCTGCTCGAAGATACCACTTTCCAGATGTATGGTAGGGACCGCGACAATCAAAATCGCTTTGTGGCCAAGGATTTAAAACCGGATGGAGTTCTCATTCAGGTCGAGAAGCTCTTGCACTCCGACCCGGCAACCTACGTCGAGCGCGAACGCCAGAAAGACGAGCAGTTCAAATCGCGTTTCTTTTCCAGTTCGCAGATCGCACAAAAGAAGCGGGACGTGCTGAACAGGATGATTGATTTTCAGGTCGACAAGGCAACGTCGGCAGCCGCCCTGAAGTCCTGCTTTCGTTACAGCGTAGTGACCTGGAACAGCGGAAATTTCTACACGATCGTATCGTCCAATTCCCGAAGCTCGGTCGTCGATTTCGTGTCTTCCCTGATAGCACCCGCCATCCCACCGGAATACTGCTACGAACCGCTGCCGCTGGTCATTGTTGACGACGACAATGATCCGTTGCCCAAAACCTGGCGATGGTCCGAACCACAATCTGCAACAGCTTCAGTTCTCAACTAGGCTGATGTGACCGGAGGGCAAAAAAATGGCCAACACGAGTGGGCGCCGCGACGAACCCCTTGTATCCGCGTCACAGGTAAGGCGCGCTATGACATCGCTCATGCCTGACCTGGAAGATTTCTGGAAGCGTCCCCTCATCGACTATGCGCATGCGGTTTACGACGACTTTGAACGCGGCAATTGCTCAGTCCGCAATGATGCCATGGGACGTTTGCAGGACTTAATCCGAAGCGTGGCAAGCACATGCGGAGCCGATCAGGAACAAGCGAATCTTGCCGCCAAACAGCTTGCAGAACATCCCGTTATTCAAAGCGGGCCACATTGCTTCCTCATGGTCGACCCTGACGTGTTTTACACACATCTGTTCAACGCACTTGGCCTGACCTTACACAAGCGACGATGGCACATATATTTCGGTTGTTCGACTGTGAAATTCATTGAACGCGGCAACAAGGGTCCGGGATTACTCACAACTGGTGGGCAGACCTTGAACATCTTTGGTTTGTCCCGCAGCTACATGGCATCGAAAAATCTCTGCGGGCGAGATAGGGCAGTAAGCTTCAAGTTTGAAACGAACGACACCGGTGCGATGGACAGCCCCATCGCGTTCCTGAGAAGGTACCTATCGGATAGAACATTCCCATCAGCTGCAGATGCACTCATGGCAGCCAACCAGAATATATGGAGACAGACATTTCCTCCTTCGCTGGAGCTGCTGCAATTTGACGATGCCGATGTCGGTCATCTCCTTGCTTCACATTTCGAAGATCCAGATTCATGGCTTTCCAGACGCTTTCTCGGAAAGGGCATGGTTGCCGAAAACATTTTGAACGAACTGGACAAGCTCAATGGCAGCCCTTGGGCCGGATGGGTCAGACGAACAACTGACTTCTTCTGGGAGCTATCAGGGGGGCGTATCTTACCCCTTCGGTTAAAGAACGGCATTCTCGAAACCACCAATGCATCCGGCTTCAGCGTCCCTTTCGATCCTAAGCAACTTGCAGAGGCATTGCGTAACCGCCGCATAATCCCAAATCTTGTGATGATGGCGATCGTTACCTCAATCCTGCCGGGCGTGCGGCTCCTGGGCGGCAGCCGGCAAATAATTTACCTGCCGTTGATGCGATATGTTTTCGCAAATGCACTGGATCCTGAACGTGATCAAGCGCTTCTGGCGGCGATGCAAAGTGATAAACACCTCAGCATGTGGGGTCATCGTGTCCTGCGACCGATACATGCTGATCCCTTGTCTGAAACGGACAAAAATCAGCACGGTTTGGCTGTCGCAGCGGCCTATGGCCAACAACGACTTGAAGTCACAGCAGGTGATCTCGCTTTTTTCACCGGCGATCCGGTTTGGCAACAGATGTGCGAGCGCCTTGCGAGCAACCAGATCTCCACTTCGTCACATGAATGGCAATGGACCTAAGATAGAGCGAGCATCAAACGGGAGGCCGGAAATGTGCGATAGAAAATGGCTGATCCGGCAACTCCACGAAGACGAGGTCGATGTCTTCAAAACAATCCGATTGGAAGCACTTCAATGTGAACCGGATGCCTTCGCAAGTCTTTACGAGGATTGGGTGGAGTTTACAGATGCACAATGGCGCGAGAGAATGAACGTTCCTATCTTCGTCGCTTTCGACGCAGGCAAACCGATCGGCATCATGGCACTAAAAAGGTCTGAGCCACACAAAATGAGGCACCGTGCGACACTTGCCATGGTCTATGTCAGCAGACACGTCAGGGGGTTACGAGTTGCCGAGGCAATCCTGAAGGCAATCTGTGACCACGCTATGGCTGAGCAGGTCACGCAGATCGAGCTCGTGGTGAACGTGGCCAATGCCACGGCCTTGCGATTCTATCAAAGACACCAATTTATCGAGACCGGTCGCGTTGCTAAAGGCTTCAGAACGAACGACAGGGATTACGACGAGGTCTTGATGGTGAGGGAACTACGCAGCGAATAAACGACAAGGCACGAGAGCAAAGATATTACCGAGTGCGTCACGTCATATCACCCACACGGCGTTCCACACCCTTGACATAATAATATTTGCTGTTTTGAACCACGATTGCCGGCCCATCGACGCGATGAAGCTCCCCGTGCAAGTACCACTGCTGATCGCCATTTGGCCACTCGATCGCCGGACCGTCCTTACGATGCCGTTTGCCGTGAAGCCACCATTCGCAATAGCCATTTGGCGAATACAATGCTGGACCGTCGACGCGATGATGTAGGCCATTTACAAGCCATTCCGCTTTGCCGTTATTGTAGCTGATGGCAGGGCCTGTTTCGTTATGAATTTGACCCGCAGCGTTATACCACTCTGTTCGATTGTGAAAAACTTTCGAGTTCAACGCCGTATCGCCTTCGTTCGATTGAGGGGTTTGAGAGCAGGGTCTTGTGATAACTATGCATGAGCGCAATGACCCTATTCAAGGCGCAAAACACTGATCGGGTACGCATAAATTAGAAAACAATGAAATTTCGAGATAAATAATGTCCACGAAAGGGATCCCGGCTCGAACTTCGATCAAACTGGGCGCTCGTAACGTGGTTTCCATCCACGAACCATTCCCTGGCTCATGACCTTGGAAGCGATGTAGAGTTGATCACGAAGGAAGTCGGCGTCGGCCAACAGATTGCGGATTGCTGATAATGCATCGCCATCGTGGGCTGCCAAAACTGACGCGGCCAAATCTACATCCAAGGGGACCTCATCTTCGTCCACTTCGTCCAAAAGGATATCAAGTGCAAGTTGCTGCGTCATTGATCACTCCCTGATTGGCTTCAACTTTATTTGTTCTTATTTTGTTCTTTTTCTGGTACGTGTCAAGAGAGCCAGTTTATGCAGATTAGCATGGTTCAATTCTCAGTCAGAACCATGAAGCCAAGCTTCATTTCGGAGAAATTCCAGTTGGCAGTGGAGAAGATTTCACCGACAAAAAACTACACCTCGTCGAACATAAAACCGGAAAACTCCTTGGTACCACTGAAAGTCAAAGCATTTGGAGTAGGAAATGTTCGAAACCAAATCATAGTCCGGCGATAGTTATGTCAGCGTGCAATCAGGATAGGTCAGCGATCAGTTTTATTAGTTGCGTGTCGGCGTTGGCATTCAGAACAATGAAAGTCGGCCTGCCAGCGGCGCCGATTCAGAGTGAAAACGGCCAAGTACTCCGATCTATCAGTATGTTGCAAGGTGATGCCAAGAGAGTTATAAGAATTTTGCAATTTCCTTATAACCGCAGTTATAAGAAAACCGGCATTTCCGTATAACTGAGTTATCGAAAGATGAAACAAATCGATCTGGTGTATCGCACGGCGTTCGCGGAACTCTCACAACGGACCTTCGACGCCCAATTCGAAGCAGACTTCTCGTTGGACGGTCGGTTTGTCTCTGTCCCCGTGAAGGGCCGCAATTACTGGTACTTCGAATACCCTACAGAGGAAGGCGATAAAAGACGGTATGTCGGACCTGAAGCAGACGAAGCGATCACAGCTAGAGTAAATGAGCACAGGCAAGTCAAAGACGACGTCCGGGAGCGCCGCAGGCTAGTTGGGATGCTCCTGCGCAGCGGCGGTATGGCCTCGCCTGATCGGTTCGCGGGCGAGGTGACGAAAGCACTCGCGGAGGCTGGCCTCTTCCGTCTGCGTGCGGTCCTGATCGGCTCCGTGGCGTTCAGCTGCTATCCGGGCTTACTTGGTGTCCGGCTCCCAAACACCGCGATGCAGACCGGTGATGCGGATTTTGCGCAGGATTTTGCTATCTCGGCCGAGGTCGAGGACAGTTTGCCGCCAATCCTCGAGGTCCTGCAATCCGTCGATCCCACATTCCGGACTGTTCCGCATCAGGCAGACAAGGCAAAGGTTTCAGCCTTCACAAACGCTGTGAACTACCGCGTCGAGTTTTTAACGGGCAACCGGGGATCGGACGACTATACGGGCAAGCCATCCTCAATGCCTGCCCTCGGCGGAGCGTCTGCGGAAAACCTCAGGTTTCTCGATTACCTGATCTACGAGCCAGTCAGAACCGTGTTACTGCACAGGGAGGGCGTCAGTGTGAACGTCCCCGCTCCCGAACGCTATGCCGTCCATAAACTCATCGTGGCGTCTAGGCGGCGCACAGATGGCCTCGGACGTGCCAAGCGAGACAAAGACGTACAGCAGTCTTCCTTGCTGCTTCAAGCGCTCGTCGAAACGCGACAAGGGTATGCGGTGGCTGATGCCTACCGTGAAGCTTGGGATCGCGGCACTGCATGGCGGGAAGGAATACAGTTTGGTCTGCAGCTGATGTCGAACGCGGGCAAGGAGGCTCTGGCGGACGCCCTTGGGATAAAGCCCGAAGAACTCGGCAAGGCTTGAAAGTGTAAATATAGGTACTAAAATCCAACAATTAAGCCAAACAGATCTCACTGCTAACACGCGCAGCCGTCCACATTGGCACATGAACAACATTTTCGTATGCGGCATGCGTGTAAATTTGCAACCGAGCTATGAGCCATCTATTGACGTGTTGGCAATTGCTTCAAATCAGTTGCCCGTATGCCGCATTTCGAGTGAGCTACTGCGAGTTACCATCACTGAAGGCGGAACATTGCCGACTTAACGAGACTCAATTTCTCAACCGGCGGAAGAATCATCTTCAAGTCGGGCTTTTAAAACGTACGCCCACGCCGCCTCCGTTGTCGTGAATGAACTCGATGCCTGCATCTTCAAATGCCATCTGAATCACTTTGAGGTTGGCCGTCATAATTGATGGTGGACCGTCTTCAGCTTCTGCACGTCTAATAGTTGATAGGCCCACAGATGCTCGTTCTGCCAGGTCTTGGAGCGTCCATCGCTTGAGTGCCCTTGCAGCTCGAATCTGAGCTCCGGTAATTTTATTCATGCAGAACTACAGTTTTGAGTTGAACATTTTATGTTCACGTGGCAAATTGATGTTCATTCGGTTGTGCACGGTGCGGTAACACCACACACAACCTGACCACAATCAAGCTGTTAGGGAGCTCGGATCATGGCTGATTCCGACAATAGCAGAACTTTGTCTGCAATCGCGAGAACTGATTTCATATCAACCACTTTTGCGCAGGTTTTGGCAACTGCCTTGGCTGCAGGGTGCAACGCACGGTCGCGTTTTTTGTCCTTTGTTTTTCTCATAAAACCGGAGCATCTCGCCAGATAGCGCGCGATCACCATACGGCAAGAGCGGTGCGTGTTTATTCCTGATCCGGACAGGAAGCTGAGCAAGCATCTGCCGTAGCACGACCGACACCCGACAACATCAACCGCAACCTTCTCGATGTGGCGAGCCACAGCGCGGAGTGCGGCTGCCTTTATTCCAATAACAAAGAGGGAACTTTTCCATGAACTCCGCATATGCATTCCGACCCGTCGCAATCACGGCGGCTATCCTGTCCATGACGGTGTTCAGCGGCTCTGTGGCACTTGCCCAGACCGGTGCTCAGGCCGAACTGCGCATCGCCACGTCCTACAAGCTGATGACGCTCGATCCGCATTACGCAAACCTCAACGAGAATACCTCGCTTCTGTCACATATCTATGAGCGGCTGGTGTATCAGGACGAACAGCTTGCCCTCAAGCCGGGCCTTGCCGTGTCCTGGTCAATGGTGTCGGACACGCAGTGGGAGTTCAAACTGCGGGAAGGGGTGACGTTTCAGGATGGGTCGGATTTTACCGCCGATGATGTCGTTTATTCCATCGAGCGTATCCGGGATTTTCTGCAGTCACCCAGCGGCGGTTACCGCTCCTATGTCTCCGGCATCAAGACAGTCACGGCAACTGATCCGCTGACGGTGGTCGTCGAGACAAATACAGCTGTACCCAACCTGCCGTTGCTGATGTCCTCGGT
>NZ_DAMDBP010000041.1:11664-16187 GCF_032092815.1 Agrobacterium sp.
TGTTCATCATGCACAAGCCGGCCGAAGGGTTCCAGACCACGGAAGAACTCAATGGTGGTCAGGCGTCCAATGGCACCGGACCCTACAGGTTCGAGCGCTGGAGTTCAGGGGAGACCCTGCAACTGGCCCGTTATGACGGTTACTGGGGTGATCGTCCGGCATGGCCTTCGGTGACGTTCCGGGTGATGGAAAGTCCGGCTGCCCGTGTGGCAGCCCTGTCAACCGGGGATGTCGATGTTGCCGATGCCATTCCGGCCCGCGATGTCGGATCCCTCAAACAGCGCGGCGCCGATGTCGCCAGCATCAGTGCGGCCCGGATCAACTTCCTGCAATTCGATGTCGAGAGCCAAGACGTTTCAGGCGTCAGCGACAAATCAGGTGCGGCCATCAAAAACCCGTTCCGGGATGTGCAGGTCAGACGCGCACTTGCAATGGCGACCGACCGCGACGTGATCGTGGAAAAAATCCTGTCGGGTTATGGCACAGCCGCATCGCAAGTGTATCCGGCGGGACTTCCCGGCACGTCGGCAAATCTGAAGGCCGCAGCACCTGACTATGACGCCGCAAAAGAACTGCTGGCCAAGGCCGGTTATCCCGATGGGTTCAACGTCACGCTTGCAGGACCTGCCGGGCGTTATCCCGGCGACGGTGACAGTCTGCAGGCTGTTGCACAGAGCTGGGCACGCATTGGTGTGACGGTTCGTCCGCAGGCTTCGCCCTTCTCGGTGTTCAACACCAAACGTGCCGCTGGCGAATATGCTGCCTGGTATGGCGGCACATCAGGTGAGGCTGTCGATATCATCCTGCATGCACTGGTGGCATCACAGGACAAGGAGCACGGTACCGGTGCGCTGAACTTTGGCCACTACAGCAATCCCGAATTTGATGCGCTGCTGACCAAGGCGCAAGGCATTGAAGCCGGTGATGCCCGTAATCAGGCACTGGCAGAGGCAACCGAGCTTGCCATGCGCGACCAGCCGATCATCCCGCTCTACCATTTCCACCACATTGTCGGTTTTGGTCCGAAGGTCGGCTCCTATGTCATGCATCCGCGTGGCTGGACCACGGCAATGCAGACCAAAACCGAGACGGAGTAAGCGGATGGCCATTCTTTCCGCCATCTCGTCACGACTGGGTCAGGCGCTGCTGTTGTTGCTGGCCATGTCGCTGATTGGCTTCATCGGCATTCACAGTGTTGGCAATCCGGTGTTCAACGTCGTCAATATCGAAACAGCCACGCCTGAGGATATCAGGCGTGCCACCATCGCGCTCGGCCTCGACCTGCCAATCTGGCAGCAATACGGCCTGTTCCTCAAAAATGTGCTGAGCGGCCAGTTCGGCACATCATACATCTACCACCAGCCGGCATTCGATCTGGTGATGAGCAAACTGCCAGCCACCCTGGAACTTGCCTCTCTTGCCATGCTGGTCTCGGCAACCGCTGGTGTCGGCCTTGGGCTGATGGCCGGACGCCGCAAAGACACTGGCCTTGACCGGATCGTTCTGCGGGGCAGCGTCTTTGCTCTCAGCGTTCCGTCCTTCTGGCTGAGCATGATGCTGATCCTGACCGGGGCCATCCTGACGGGATGGTTTCCATCGGGGGGCAGGGGACCAACCACCACTGTCATGGGAGCAGAGTGGAGCCTGTTTACCGTGGATGGTCTGAGACACATGGTGCTGCCGATGCTGGCGCTTGCCATCCCCAATATCGCACTGATTGCCCGCCTAGCACGATCAGGCACAATCGAGGTGGAAAGGCAGGAGTTCACACGCTTCAGCCGTGCCCGTGGCCTGTCACCACGTCGTATCCTGTTTGCCCATACGCTGCCCAATATCAGCGTGCCGCTGGTCACGATCATCGGGCTGCAGTTCGGCGGCATGCTGGCCTTTGCCGTTGTGGTCGAAACCATCTTTGCATGGCCGGGTATCGGCAAACTGCTGATCGATTCCATCCAGCTGCTCGACCGGCCGGTGGTGATGGCAACACTGACCTTCACTGCCGTCGCCTTCGTCCTGCTCAACGCACTGGTCGATCTCTATTACGTCGTGATCGATCCACGCGTGCGAACATCATCATAAGGGAGGATGATATGAAACCGCTTCTTCTGCGGGCATTTGGCATGCGCAGCGACAAAACCGGGCAGGGACCCTTGCTGCCAACTTGGCTGCCAGCCTACCTGCATCCATCAATCGCACTGCTCGGCCTGTTTATCCTTGCAGCCATCGCCGCTCCGCTGATCTCGCCACAAAACCCTTATGACCCCTTGCAGATCTATGCGTGGGAGGCGTCTTCACCACCGGGCACGGTTGGAAGTGGCAGCTTTACCTATCTGCTGGGCACGGACGGGCTTGGCCGCGATATCTTCAGCACCATCCTCTATGGTTTGCAGATCAGCCTGATCGTGTCGTTCACCAGTGCCGCTCTTGCAGCCCTGATCGGTCTTACCGCCGGTGTGACAGCTGCCTACTTCAAGGGGTGGATCGATATCGTCATCATGCGCATCGTTGACCTGCAGCTCAGCCTGCCGACCATTCTGGTAGCACTGATTGCTATCGTGGCGCTTGGTCCGGGTGTTGACCGTATCATTCTGGCACTGGTCATTGCCCAATGGGCGGCCTATGCGCGACTGGTGCGCGGTGTGGCACTCAGCGAGACCCAAAAGCCCTATATGGACGCGGCCCGGCTGATGCGCCTGCCAACCCGTCGGGTGATCTTCCGGCATCTTTTACCCAACAGCATTGCACCGGCCATCAGCCTCATTCCCATCGAGGTTGGGCATGCCGTTGCGCTTGAAGCCACACTGTCGTTTCTGGGCCTCGGTGTACCCCTCGACAAACCGTCGCTCGGCTCGGCGGTTGCCAATGGCTTCCAGTATCTCCTGACCGGCCAGTACTGGATCAGCCTGTTTCCGGGACTTGCGCTGTTTTGCCTGATCGCCACCATCAATTTTACCGGTGAACACGTTCGTCTTCGCCTTGATCCCGGGAGCAATCTGCGATGACATCAGCCCTGTCCAATCATATGCCGTCAAAAAACGACTACACAACAAACGCGCGTGCAACAAACGCCACGCCGCTGCTCGATGTTAAAAACCTTGGGCTGCGCCATCGTTCGCCACGAGGAACCCACACCATCCTCAGCGATGTCAGCTTTACCCTTGGGCGAGGGGAGATCCTTGGCATCATCGGTGAATCAGGCGCTGGCAAGTCAACCATCGGCAATGCGGTGCTTGGGCTGATGGCACCGGGCATGCAGCATGTGTCCGGAAGCATTCTCCTTGATGGTGTCCAGATCGGCGCTCTGGACGATCCAAACGACAGCGTCAGGCGCCAAAAGATCTCCGCGGTGTTCCAGGATCATACCGCATCGCTCGATCCGCTGATGTCGGTCGGGGCTCAACTGCTGGAGACCGTCATTGCCCATAATCCTGATATGTCGGCACGCCAGGCACAGGCCCGATCACTGGCGCTTCTGGCACAGGTCGGTATTCCCGATCCCGACCAGCGTTACCAGCATTTCCCGCACCAGTTCTCGGGCGGTCAAAGGCAGCGTGCTGTGATCGCTATGGCACTGGCTGGCGCCCCTGACATCATCATCGCCGATGAACCAACATCGGCACTTGATGCCACGGTGCAAAAACATATCCTGCATCTGTTGCGCTCCATCGTCGACCGGACCGGTGTGTCGGTCATTCTCGTTACCCACGACATGGGCGTGGTCTCCGAGATCACCGACCGCGTGCTGGTCATGCGCCATGGCAGGGTCGTCGAGTTTGACGCGACACAGGACGTTCTAGACGATGCACAAGAGGACTATACCCGTGAGCTGCTGGCTGCCGTGCCTCGCCTGCGCCTGGCATCGGCGAATTCAATAGCGCTGAACGCAACGCTGGTGACATCAACACCGCCAAACCCAACACTAGCAACCACCATTCAGTCATCGGGTGATGTTCATCCCAGCGGCGTAACGAGCGACACAGCATCATCAGAGACTTCAACTGGGCTGCCCGCAGACAAAAGCGGCCCCACCAAACCAGGCCTACAGTCTGGGAGGGAAACCAGCGAGACAATCGTGGTCGCCACCGAAATCAGTCACGGTCAGACCGACATCGACGCATCAAACACTGAAAGCACTGATCCAATTGTGGTGCTCAAGGGCATCAGCAAGAGCTTTGCCCCCAGTAATGTTCTGTCCTTTGCCAGATGGGGCAAAACAACATCCCGTCGCGCCCTTGATGACATCGATCTCGTTCTGCCACGCGGAGAAATCACCGGCATCGTCGGCGAGAGCGGCAGTGGCAAGTCGACGATTGGCCGTATTCTCGCAGGGCTTGAGACGGCCTCATCCGGCACGATGATGCTCGACGGCCAAGCCTATGACGTCACCAGACCGGGCCATCGCAGCGGCCTCATCGGTCAGGTGCAGATGATTTTCCAGGACCCGGCGGTCTCGCTTAATCCACACATGCGCATTGGTGAGACATTGCGTGAAGCCATCCGTTTTGGCGCTGGTACCAGATCCA
>NZ_DAMDBP010000041.1:16197-30347 GCF_032092815.1 Agrobacterium sp.
CCAAGGAAAGTCATCTCGAAGCCGAGGTCATGATGGAACGCCTTGGACTACCGGTTTCGCTGCTCAGCCGTTTTCCGTACCAACTCTCCGGCGGCCAGAAACAGCGCGTGTGTATTGCAAGGGCACTTCTGGCACGTCCCCGCATCATCATTGCCGACGAGCCGACGTCGGCACTCGATGTCTCGGTACAGGCGCAGATCATCACGCTTTTGCGCGACACCGTCAAAGCCCGTGACCTGTCGATGCTGTTCATCTCGCATGATCTGGCCGTCGTCCAGCAGCTCTGCCAGTCGGTGATGATTTTTAAAGACGGCAGGATCGAAGACAGGGGCAGCTGTGATGCGGTGTTTTCCAACTCACAAAATCCCTACACCCGCAGCCTGATCGACGCCCGGCCAAAGCGGTTTTTGAATTGAAAGCCAAGTCTGCGTCAATCGTCCGCGCTCAATATCCCGTCGCGAGCTGTGCCGTCCTCGAAGCGAAGTGGAGCGCGGTGCAGCAGCGAAACGAAAGAGAGAGCGGATAGGCCAGACTGGCCATGCGGTTCATGCCTTCTTTGCTAAGCGCCAGCTGTCGCGCTTCCCGCCATGTGCCAACTCATGCCCGACAATACCCGGGCGTGTTCCTCTTCATTCCAGTGCCGTCGCAACGGCAATCACAGGTGATACAACATGACCAATCGCTATACCGTGGCTGTAACCGGCCAGTCGCTGATCAAACACGACATCCGTGACATCAAACATCCCGGCTACCAGGCCATCAAACACCTCCTGCGACAGGCCGACCTGTCATTCACCAATTTTGAAAGCACCATTTTAGGGAGCCACGGTGGCTGGCCGTTGAAGGGATCTTATTTCGGGTGCAGTGAACCGGCCGTTCTGGATGCCCTTGATGATCTCGGGTTCGGTGCACTGGCGCTCTCCAATAATCATGCCTTTGACCTTGGGCCGTCCGGTGTGCTGTCCACACTCGAAGAAGCCGATCGTCGCGGTTTCCTGCATGCAGGTGCCGGTCGCAATCATGCCGAGGCCACGCGGGCAGGGCAGGGGATCGTCGGCAGCCGCCATATTGCCATGGTTGCCATGGATGGTGGTCCCGGACCGGATTTGATGTACGCCGCCGATGGTGGGCTGTTGCGGCCGGAACGGCCCGGAATCAACCGCCTCAAACTCACCCAGGTGCTTGAGGTTGATGATACCGCATTTGAGCAGCTGACCGGCATTCGCGATCGGATTGGGTACACACCAACCGATCTTGCCAATGACAGTCAGCCCAATGATCCACCTTTTGTCGATCCGGACCGCGAGCTGGCACTGGGCCGCACGATCTTCCGGCGGGCGGGGCGCTATGGCCGCAATGTCCGCATCGATATTGCCGACTTCGAGCGCAACCTGCATGCGATCACCGATGCGGCCGAAGACGGATGCCTGGTCGTTGCCTATCTGCATCATCATCACTGGGCATCCGACTGGTACCAGGTGCCGGACTGGGTCGCATCCGTCGCCCGGCGCTGCATCGACGCAGGTGCTGCGATGTTCCTCAGCCACGGCGCACCAGTGCTGCAGCCGCTGGAGATTTATCGCGGCCGTCCGATCTTCTATAGCCTTGGCAATTTCATCTTCCACGTGCCGGCAAAAGCCAACTGGCAGGCGCCAGAGGTCTGGGAGAGTGTGATTGCATGCTGCAGCTTCGATGAGAACAACACACTCACGGATATCGAGTTTCATCCGGTGGTGATTGGTGGTGAAGACACCATGTCGAACCCGGACCTGTCTTTACGCCGCGCACCGCGTCTGGCCACAGGCGAACGGGCGACACGGATCCTCAGGCGGTTTCAGGAGCAGTCGGCACGGCTGGGAACAGAGATCGATGTGGAGGACAGCATAGGCATTCTGCGGTTGGCCATAAGGGATATCGACGACAATGCCGCGACAGAGCATAGAGTAACCAGACACATCAGGCAGCGGACATCGTGACGGTGTTGTCTCAGTAAAGGAGAGCAGCGAAGCCAGACGCCACTTGCAATTGCACCACCCTTCAGCGCCATCGCCGGATACTGGAGGTATTCCAAACCAACTGCCACTGGCAGATATCGCGCATCACACTTTCGGCAACACTGCATAAAAATACCGGACGGGACCATGACATCAGAAACACAGGCTGCAACTAACTTACGCGAAGAGCTCGTCGAGCGGTTTTTCCGATACGTTGCGGTCACCAGCCAGAGCAATGCAGCTGCAACGCACCTGCCATCTACGCCGGGGCAACTTGTGCTCGCCCGGCTGCTTGCCGACGAACTGCGCCAGCTTGGCCTCTCGGATGTCGTTGTTGATGACAAGGCAATTGTCACGGCGCTGCGGCCCGGCAACAATCCTGATGCACCGCGCATCGGTTTTATCGCTCATCTCGATACGGTCGATGTCGGCCTGTCTCCAGACATTCACCCGCAAATCAAACGCTTTGAGGGCCATGACCTCTGCCTCAACACCGGACAGGACATCTGGCTGCGGGTCGAGGATCACCCGGAGATCAAATGCTGGGCGGGCGAGGACATCATCTTCAGTGACGGTACCAGTGTGCTGGGCGCCGATAACAAGGCTGCCATCGCCACCATCATGACATTGCTGGCGTGGCTGGATCCTGAACAGACACTTGGCGATATCGCCATTGCCTTCGTCCCCGATGAGGAGATCGGCCTGCGGGGCGCCAAGGCGCTCGACCTCAATCGCTTCCCCTGCGACTTCGCCTACACCATTGATTGCTGCGAACAGGGTGAGGTCGTCATCGAGAACTTCAACGCCGCAACCGCCGAGATCATCTTCACAGGTGTCACAGCCCATCCAATGTCCGCCAAGGGTGTGCTGGTCAATCCGTTGCTGATGGCGATGGATTTCGTGTCGCATTTCGATCCGGCCGACACGCCAGAACATACCGAGGGCAGGGAGGGGTATTTCTGGTTCAAGGATCTCACTGCCAATGACAGTGAAGCGCGTCTCAAGGTGATGATCCGGGACTTTGACAAAGACAGCTTTGAAGAACGAAAGGCACGGATCACTGACGTTGTTGAACTGATCGAAGCCGAATACCCCAAAGGCTCAATCTCAAGCACCATCACAGACACCTATGCCAATATTGGTGATCACCTGGCCAATGATCCCCGTGCCGCCAACCTGCTGTTTGAGGCCTTCGAACATGTCGGCATCGAGCCCAATGTCATTCCGATGCGTGGCGGCACCGATGGTGCCGCATTGTCTGCCCGCGGCATTGCAACGCCGAACTTCTTCACCGGCGCTCACAACTTCCACTCACACTTTGAGTTCCTGCCAATCTGCGCATTCGAGAAATCCTACGAGATTGCAGCGACAATCTGCTCACTCGCTGGCAGGGCAGGCCAGTCAGGACAATCATTTAAACCCGTCGATGAGGAGGCCTGATCCGATGTTTCATTCGCCACAGGCAGCCAATGCCGTCGTCATGGTTCGACCGCATCATTTTACCGTCAACGCCGAGACCGCAAAAGACAACAGCTTCCAGGTGGCAGCTCCTGGTACAACTGACATCGCCAGCAAAGCCTTTGAGGAAATCACCACGGCGGCCGAGACGCTGCGCAACCACGGTGTCACTGTTCACCTGTTCGAAGACAAGGGAACGGAAACACCGGATTCCGTCTTTCCAAACAACTGGTTTTCCACCCATGCCGGCGGTCAAATCGCAATCTATCCGATGAAAGCCAACAATCGTCGCCTCGAGCGCCGGTACGACATCATCGAGATGCTCAAATCCACTTACCGCGTCCAGGAGGTCATCGACTATTCCGGTCTTGAGCAGGATGGGCTGTTTCTCGAAGGCACCGGCGCCATGGTGCTCGACCACATCGACCGTGTTGCCTATGCCGTCCGATCAGACCGCACGGATCCGGTCATTCTCGAGCGCTTTGCAACAAAGTTCGGTTTTGAACCCATGGTGTTTGATGCATTCGATGCCAACGGAGTGGCCGTCTACCACACCAATGTTCTGATGTGCGTCGGCACGGATATCGCCATGATTGGGACCGATCTTATGCCTGAAGTTGAGCGATGCACCGAAATTGCAACGCGTTTGCAACGCTCCGGTCGAACCATCATCGAGTTGCGGCACGATCAGATCGAAAAGTTCGCAGGCAACGCCCTCGAACTTCAGGGCAGTTCGGGCAGAATTCTCGCCATGTCGACAACGGCTCTCGCCTCACTGGATAACGACCAGCGACAGATGATCGAAGGGCGTGTGAAAATAGTCGCGCTCGATATCCCCACCATAGAAATGGCTGGCGGATCCGTTCGGTGTACTCTTGCAAGTGTTCACCTATCACCGCGCCATGTTTTAACCGGGATCGACTCTCTGAAATACTTTGAAACTTCAGCTGCGCCGCAACCACAGTGACCATGCCGCCAGGGACGGATCTCTCCATCCGTCAAAAAGCTCGACTCCCGATTGTATTGGTGTCATCCTACATCCTTGGGAGAGTAGGGGCAGGTAGCCAGTGTTCACATCGACGCAAGGTCTGTTAGCGCTTGTGCTGCCGTGTGCGCTTTGCCACTTCACTCCATGTCAGCGCTTGGGAGGAACCAGGCGACCCTGGTAAGAAAGGTGCCATATATGCGACTTTTCTGGATCTTTATTGCATTGAGTTTGTCAGTCTCGACAGCGTTGTCTCATGGAGGCGGTACAGATAAGAATGGATGCCATCACGATCGTAAAAACGGCGGATACCATTGCCATTAGTATCGAGCACCATCGATAGAGGATGGCGTTTCGTGGCAGCGTATCGGGATTACCCAAGAAATTGTTAGCGAAATTCTCTGCATATTTTCATTGACCGTTTGGTACCGCAGTTACGTTAATAATTGATCCAGACTCCACAGCGCACCTCCTGCTGCGACGCTTGCCCCAGACTTTGCGCCGGCTGGGGCAACCAAACTGACTGGTCCCGACTTGGATGCGTTGATCGAAGCTGCTTCTCGCTCAGCTTATTTCAATCGCGAGATTGCTGCTTCACGGTCGAAACCGGATACGGGACGACCGCTTCAGCGCCAGAGATCAGAGACTAATATTTTTTTCTTTCATATCAGTAGCTTAACGAAAATCGCGTAAGATTTGTTATGGAACTCTTTTTCGCTTTGGTACGGGCCCAAGCACAAATTCCACGTGCAGCCCCTGTCGCCGCACATCTCACGTCGTGGCTTGGCGCAAGCTCTCATGCTCTTTCGCCAAATATTAACGGTCAGAACCTAGTGATTTGCGCGGCATACAGTGATTCCCCTTTTGTCATGAGGTTTGACTTGTCCGTAATCTACATACCGCAGGCTGGAGGTAAGTCCGATCAGGCAACTTTGATTGAGTTGCTTGACGAGGTAGAAGCATTCCTGTGTGAGCTCGTTATCTCTGGTGAGGACAGTATTGGAACACGAATATTCGGGTCCAAGCTTTATGATGCGATGATCGAGGCGTGGCGTGGTGATCCCGCCGTACCAAATAGTGGCGTTGAAGACCGATTTTCGGCTGCGCGCTTGAAACTCGCGACGATGAACAGTGCGGTTCTGGCCGCGGCGGGCCTAAGCGGCGCTCGTCTGCAGGTCGAACTGATCTCGTTGCTCAAGCGTGCCGACGATTACAATGAGTATGGTGGAAAACAGCAGCTTGCTAAAGTCTTTCGGCAACTGGACAGGTTGCTGAAATCGGCGGGCCTGGAAAACGTTCTGGGTAAGCTGCGTAATTATCTCTGGGCCTCGTTAGTCGAAGACGTCAGTCACGGTCATAGAGTTTACCACTAGCCGCGACGGGTAACGTATGCGGGAAATGAAAAAGCCCGACATTGCTGCCGGGCTTCACTAATCTATCAAGTCTCAGCTTAGAACGAACGTGTCAGGCGCAGGAAGCCAGAGGTGTTGTCGTCACCGACGTCTGGGCTAACGTAGTCAACAGTTGCACCGACCTTGAGGCCTGTTGCAAGCTGGTATTCAGCCAGTACGCCAACGCCCCAGATGTCGTTGTTATCCTGTGTGCTCCAGTAAGCAAGCGAAGGAGCGATTGTCAGCTTCTCTGTTGCCTTCAGAGCGTATGAGCCCGTAACGGTCCATTCGTAGGAAGTGGCAGCGAAGTCAGAGTCAAAACGGTCGACGTAAACGTTGTCACCCGAAGACCAACCTGCGCCAAGTTCAAGAGTGCCTGGACCGATTGGTGCAACGAGAGTCGCATAGATGGCGCCTTCTTCGGCCTCGTTGTCGTAAACGCCACGCAGAGCAGCGTTTGCGGAACCGAAATCAACCTGTGCGTAACCCTGAAGACCAAATTCTGAACCTGCACGGCCGGTGTATTCGCCAGACAGGTCGTTGATACCGACGCCAATGCGGAACGAACCTGCGTCATAGAGGTAGTTGACACTGTTGAAGTTTGTTGCAGCTTCGAACGCGTCCAGCTCACCGTAAATACCGATGTCATCCCACCACGTCAGAACTTTACCTGCCGTCAGACCGCCGACGCTGATCCATGCCTGCTCAAGTTCCAAAGACGAGGACGCGTTTCCGTCGCGAGGACGGTAGTCACCTTCCAAGCGAATGTATGTGCCGATGGTGCCGAGCTCGGAGTCAGTCTTCGTGTCAAAGAATACACGAGCACGAACCTGGGAGTTCCAGTCAGACGAACGACCACCAGGAGCCAAACCACCGATGTCCTCACCGAAAGCGAGGGTCGCACGAACTTCGCCGCCGATACGCAGGCAGGTTTCAGTGCCTGGGATGTAGAAGTAGCCAGCGCCGAAAGCGTCGCAAACGCGAACGTATTCCAGGGGCTCTGGCTCAGCAGCGACGATAGCGTCAGCGGCCTGTGCGCCAGAAACTGCTGCGAGAGCTGCAGCGGAGCCGATAAGCAGGCTCTTGATGTTCATAGTCGCCTCCAGTGAAGGTTTTAAGTGATGATCGGTCAGATTCTTGAAAATCATTTCAAACCTCGACCAGCTAAAAACAAGAGGTGGTTTAGCCCTGTTCCTTGGGTTTTGAATACTTGAAGCACTCGAGGTTGCAAGCCGGTTGATCGAATTTGCGGCGTCAACTCCCGAGTGGATAATTACCGCGTTGCAAAAGACGCACAAAAGTTGAGGAATTGGTCGGATCATCACTTAATGCCCCACCTGCTATCCGATTGATAAATAATATAAAATGGCAAAATTACGGCTTAATTGTGTCGAAAATGCTCCCCATTCGGAGCGCTGCGGAATATCCCCGAAAAGGCCAGCGATCCTCAACCCAGAAGAGTGAGTGTACCAAATACGTATCCTCAATACATTACTACAGGTTGCATTCGGGTCCTATTTCCTGCCTTCCTAAATTCGCGAACATCTCGGGAGGCTAGAATGCTGTTTCACTCGCCATTTATGTTCGTCACCATCTCCTCCATGTGTTGCGGCTTTTCATTGTAACGAGCTTTTCCTCACGAATTTCGTCCCAGTTGTTCGCCAGTGAAGAAGAGGCTAGCAATCGACGTCGCCTTTCCGCCGTCGACGGAAAACACTTTCCTTTCGCGACCCTTTTAGAATTTCTACAGAAGACCTCAAGCTGCAGTGAGGCTCCCTTGAAAGAAGGGATCGGCCCAGATTCTGGGCATCCAACTCCAGGCTACACTCACTGAAAATTCCGGCTCTTCACCTTCAACGTATCGATGTGAAGATCACGGACATACATATCGCGCGGCTGGACAACCTTCGGCCTGTCGCGCGAGTCAGGCCCGCCACCATGGGCAAACTCGTCCCCACGACCCGTCGGTAGTTTGAACGCGGCATCCATATCCGCCAGACCCGACAAGTCCGATGTCAGATCGAACAGTTGCTGAGCGACAAGGTGCACGACCTCCCCCTCCCGCTGGATACGCCCGTTGACTGCCATCATCGATGAGCCGAGCACAACACGCCGGCGTTTTTCAAATAGCGTTGGCCAGACAACGAGATTGGCCGGCCCTGTTTCATCCTCGATCGTAATGAACATCACGCCTTTGGCGGAACCCGGCTTTTGTCTCACGAGAACAAGTCCAGCCGTGTAAACCCACCGCCCATCCCTGGCATTCATCGCGTCCACGCAGGTGATGATGTTGCGGGTCGAGAGTTCCTTGCGAAGAAAACTGACTGGGTGGTGTCGCAGTGTCAGCCCGACATGGCTGTAATCCTGCACCACATTGTGGCCTTCGGTCATTTGCCGCAATGCCACCTCAGGCTCCTGCTGTTCAGCGATGGCTGTTCTCTCTTTTTCCGCTGCTGCAGCAAACAGGGGCAAAGGCTCATCGCGCAGCGCCTTGATGGCCCAAAGTGCGTCGCGGCGCTCAAGTTTCAAGGAGGGCAGAAACCCATCAGCCTTGGCGAGTTGCACAAGCGCCTCGGACGGCACGCCTGATCGCCGCCACATGTCGTCAACGGATGTAAACGCCACATTCATTCTCGCCGCAACGATCCGCCCGGCATCAATACTTGATAGCCCCTTTACCTGTCTAAAACCGAGACGAACCGCATGGCGGCCGTTGCGATCTCTTTCCAATGTGCAATCCCAGCGTGACCGGTTGATACAGACAGGCCGTACTTCGACGCCGTGCGCTCTCGCGTCGCCAACAATTTGAGCCGGAGCATAAAAGCCCATCGGTTGTGAGTTCAGCAATGCCGCACAGAACGCATCCGGATGATGGCATTTGATGTAGTTCGAGGCATAGGCAATGAGCGCAAAAGACGCAGCGTGACTTTCGGGAAAACCATAGCTGCCGAAGCCTTCAAGCTGGGAGAATGTCTTTTCGGCAAAATCCGGTGTGTAGCCGTTCCGGACCATGCCCGATACAAGCTTTTCCTTGAAGCGCGAAACGCCACCGGTGAACTTGAACGTTGCCATCGACTTGCGCAACTGGTCCGCCTCACCACCGGTGAAACCAGCGCACACCATTGCCACACGCATTGCGCTTTCCTGAAACAGTGGTACACCCAGTGTCTTGCCAAGGACTGCCTCAAGTTCAGGTGTCGGGTACTCAACCGGTTCCTTGCCCTCTCGCCTTCGCAGGTATGGATGCACCATGTCCCCCTGTATGGGCCCAGGGCGAACAATGGCAACCTGCACCACAAGATCATAGAATGTGCGGGGTTTCAGGCGCGGCAACATTGCCATCTGCGCCCGGCTCTCGATCTGGAACGTTCCGAGCGTGTCGGCCTTGCGGATCATCGCGTAGGTGGCCGGATCCTCCTGCGTGATCTTTGACAGATCGAGGTCGTCCTCCTTGTGCTCACGGATAAGATCAAAGGCTTTGGCCATGCAGGTCAGCATGCCGAGCGCCAGCACATCGACCTTCATGAACTTCAGTGCCTCGACATCATCCTTGTCCCATTCGATGATCTGACGATCTTTCATGGTGGCCGGCTCAATCGGCACGAGATCATCAAGGCGGTCATGGGTCAGCACAAAACCACCGGGGTGCTGACCGAGATGCCGTGGGGCTCCCATCAACTGCTGGGCAAGCTTGAGTGTCAGAACGAGCCGGTGATCGTCAGGATTAAGGTTGAGTTCCCGTACGTTGCGGTCGCAGACTTCCTCGGACCAGGACCACATGCCTGACGACAGAGCCTTTATGACATCCTCGGGCAGGCCCATTGCCTTGCCGACATCCCGGATTGCGCCCTTTGCCCGATATCTGGTCACGGTTGCGCAGAGAGCCGCTTTCTCACGGGTATAGGTTTTGTAAATCCACTGGATGACCTCTTCACGCCGCTCGTGCTCGAAATCCACATCGATATCGGGTGGTTCATCACGTTCCTGGCTGACGAAACGTTCAAACAGCAGATCATTGGTTGATGGATCGATCGAGGTAATGCCGAGGACATAACAGACCGCACTATTGGCGGCTGAACCCCGGCCCTGACAGAGGATGCCCTGGCCGCGCGCAAATCTGACAATCGAAAACACCGTCAGAAAGTACGGGGCGTATTTCATGGTGCGGATCAGGTTGAGCTCATGCCGGATGGTTTTCAGGACATCAGGCGGTAGCCCCTCGGGATATCGATCTGGCACGCACTCCCAAACGTAATACTCAAGTGACGCTTGGGCATCTTTGCCCGGCACGATTGCTTCTTCAGGGTATTGATAGGTCAGCTCTTCAAGCGAGAAAGTGCATCGCCGAACAATTTCCATGGTGCGTGCCAGCGCTTCAGGGTAACGCGAAAACAACCTTTGCATTTCTTCTGGCGGATTCAGATAGCGATCTGCATGGCGTTCACGCTCGAAGCCGACCTCATCAATGGTCGTGTTGTTGCGGATGCAGGTGACGATGTCCTGTAACTGTCGACGACCAGCTTCGTGAAACAGCACGTCATTGGTCACGACGGTTTTCACCTTGAACCTCGCCGCGAGACTGGAGATCTCGTGCAATCGCATCTGATCGTTTTGACGCCGACGCAAACAGAGCGACACAAAGGCTCGATCCGCAAAGACCTCGGCCATCTTGCGCATCTGCACAGCGCAGATATCGTCAGGCAAGTCAGGAATGAATATCCCGATCATGCCGTCGCAATAGGTGACGATATCATCCCAGCTCAGAATGCAGTTGTTCTTGCCGCCACGGGATTTTCCAAGCGTGATGAGACGGGTCAATCTGGAGTAGGCTGCACGGTTGATCGGATAGACCAACAGCGACATGCCGTCCTGCAGATCAAGCCGACAGCCGACAACAAGCCGCAGGCCTGTTGCGCGTGAAGCCTCCAGAGCCCTGACAATGCCGGCAAGTGAATTGCGATCGACAACGCCAAGCGCCTCAATACCGAGTGCCTTGGCAGTCTCAAACAGTTCCTGGGCAGAACTCGCGCCACGCAGGAAGGAAAAATGGGTGGTGACCTGAAGCTCGGCGTAGCTCATGAGAATATTCCATGCATGAACCAGCGATGCGAGCCTGTGTCAGGGTCAACGCCATCGCCTGCGCGGAATACCCAAAGCCGTTCGCCGGCTTCATCCTCGATCAGGAAATAGTCGCGGACCGCGTCCATCTCGGCGTTGCGCTGCCACCACTCGCCAAAAATACGTTCAGGCCCGTCTGCACGTTTCACCTTGCGGCGTTTGCCCCGCCAGACAATCGACACTGGTGGACGGTCAGGCAATAGCGCGATGGCTTCAATCGGCTCGGGCCTTGATAACAATCTGACAGGTCGTCGCCAATGGCTGACCCAGGCGCTGCCGACCGGATCAGCAGCGGCAGAAATCCTCTGGACGGAGCGTTCGGGAACATCAGAAGCAACAGGGGCAACACGATAAACTCGATTACCGCGATTGCCGTAAATATCGATCAGCGGCGTAACATCGGTGATATCGTCCTCAACCAGTGAGGACACCTTCTGAATTTCATCCAGAGGTTCGACCATCACTGCCACCAAGGTCAGCTTTTCGATGCCAAAGCCCGGCTCGATCTTTTCGGTGCGGTCGCGAAACAGCTTGGTCAACCAGGCGACATCACGGGCCGGTTTGGCCGTTCCGGCACGGATCGCCTGTCGTGTGCCATCCACCTTTTCAACGATCAGATCGGCACGCCGGACACCCAATCCTTTTGTCTGCAGCTCCTTGATCAACTGGACGACAAGGCGGCCAACATATTTGTCGATGGTTTCAGCAGCGCCAATCGGTTCGGCAAATGATTTGCTGACCTCAATCAGTTCAGGGGTTCGGATCGGATCAATGGGTTCTGCAACCCGGGCGAACATCTGATCAAGGCGACGGCCGATTTCAGGCCCGAAGCGTAAGGTCAGTGGTGCGCGCGGTGTATTGGCCAGTTCGCCAATCGTCTGGAAACCCAGAGTTTTGAGATCAGCGATGACCTGTGGTGACAAACGCAGCAGCGATATCGAAAGCTTCTCCACGGCCCGCACCGTTTCCCCCGCCGGTACAATCACCGTGTCGCGATTGATGGTCCTCGCGCAGGCATGGGCCGCTCCCCATGTGTCAGCCACCGCCACACGGGCGGTCAGCTTTTTTGCCAGAAACTGGTTGGCAATCTTGGTGACCATGGGAAGCTCACCGCCCTGCAGATGATCTGCGCCTTCGGTATCCATGACAATGCCATCGCGACCATCAACCGCGACGATCGGCGAATAGATGGTCAGAGCCCAAAGGGTAATGCGCTCCAGGGCAGAGGCATCGGCAGCAAGATCAGCATCAACAAGCATGAGACCGCGAAACAGTGCCTGCGCCTTTGCAGCCGGCATGCCGACATGGACACCGGCCTTGCGGGCTGCGTGATCAGCCGCAGATACCCAGCGTTTGGAGCCACTTCTGGCAATCACTGCAATCGCCTGGTCAGCAGAAATTGACGGATCGGCGCGACGAATCCGATCCGTCGGCAAGTCCGGTAGATAGATCGATACGACCCGCGTCATCGCACGCCCTCACGAGAAACTCAGCACACTCACCCGCTTTCACGCGCATCAATTCCAAAAACCATTGGGCACTGCCCACCCCGGGTACCGGAAGTCCTTGCGATGGCAGCACACTGACCCGCCACCTGGTTGTCGACGCAGTCGGTTGCCCGAAATCATTGGCTTCGGTTTGCCGGCGCCAGCGCCTGACAGCCAGGGCCATGGTTCCAGTGCGTTCGGCCGCCAGTTGAAGCCGACGTGAACCAACCATCGGCAAACGAACGAGCTCACCAACGACAGCCCCCAATCCACCGAAGGATAATCCCTCCTCCATATTGGCCAGCACCTCTTCCTCACGGTCGGACTCGACAAAGATCACCCGGTCGGGATGAAGGCCAACTTGTGCGAGCGCTGGAAAAAACAGATCAGGTCGCGTCAGGCACCAGACGACAGGCCCTTTTGTGCGTGCAGCAATGCCAGCTGCAAAAAGGGCTGCCGCTGCACCATCAACTGTCCCTGCCCCGCCGCCTGCAAACTCGTGCAGCGCGCCAAAAGCAAGCCCACCCCCTGGCAGAACCCGGTCAATATTGTTGACACCGAATGGCAACACGCCGGCTTTGCGCGTAGATGCGCCTTCCAGCGAAGCAATACGCTCGCGCAAATCTGAAATCACCCGCTGGCAGGTAGCAGTCATCGTTCACAGCTCCCTTCGAAAGCGCGTTTGCAGGTCGACATGATGCCGCAAGAATTGATGTGTTCATTGTTTGTTCCAATCCTAATCCTGAGTCAAGCGGCTCGAATTTTGGGAATATTATCCTTTTTGATGAAATTTTAGCGAATAGTGATAAGAATCAAATCCGTAACCGGATTGCACTCTCGCTAAATAATCTTCTTCGATTTGTGACCGACTGGTGGATATCGGGGAAAATTCAGCCAACGTCACATTGTTCTCAAGTTTTTTCTTTTGAACTCGTCGAATGACGAAGCCTCCAAAATCAAGACCACTTCTTCATGAACCCGGCGCTTCGATCCGGTCACGGCCGCGGCGAAAGCGCAATCCTGACCAGCCACAGTTTTCCTTTGAACCAATGCCCGAGCGCGTTGAGCCGGCGCTGGCACAACTGATGACAAAGCCGCCGCGAGGGTCAGACTGGTCGTGGGAGATAAAGTGGGACGGGTATCGACTGGCAGTCCATATCGAGCCTCAGCGTATCAGGGTCCTCACCCGGAATGGCCACGACTGGACGCATCGCTTTCCAGCTATCGAAGAAGCCGCGAAAGCCCTTGGACCAGCAACGATGATCCTTGATGGTGAAGCCGTGATGCTGGATGATCAGGGACGATCAGATTTTGGGCTGCTGCAGAAATCACTGGGTGCCACAGCCAAGACCACCGGCAAGCGCGCATCAAACGCAATCCTTTATGCCTTTGATCTTCTCTATCTCGACGGCCACGATCTGCGTGACATGGAACAAAGATCACGCCGGCATTGGCTGGGCGATGTCTTGAGAGGACATGACGGTGCCATACGATTGTCGGAAACATTCGACGAAGATCCTGCCGTCCTGCTTGAACACGCCTGCCAGCTTGGCTTGAAAGGGATCATCGGCAAACTTCAGGACCGACCCTACCGGTCAGGGCGAACCGGCGACTGGGTAAAGGTCAAATGCGTTCAAAGCGAAGCATTCTTCATTGTCGGCTATGAGGTATCGAGCACGTCATCAAATGTTTTCTCCACATTGGCTCTCGCTGCCTA
>NZ_DAMDBP010000041.1:30357-37711 GCF_032092815.1 Agrobacterium sp.
CGTGGCAATGACCTGGTGTATGTTGGCAATGTCGAGACCGATTTTGAGGCCACTGAAGCCGCCAAAATTCGCAAGACCCTCGACAGGTTGCACTGGAAGCAAAAGCGGCCGCCAGTGTCTAAGGCTGACAGTTCTGACATTGTCTGGGTCGAACCAACTTTGATTGCAGAGATAGAATATCGTGGCTGGACGGACGACGCAGAGCTGCGCCATGCATCCTACAAGGGATTGCGCGAGCGCCAGGACAATGCCGAAGTGTTCCGCCTCGACTAGCATAAGCGTCACAACGCGCTACAATAGGCACTACTCGAGCGGAATGGATGGCCTGATATGTGCAATCTCTATCGCATGGAAGACAGGGATTGGGTAACGAAATGGGCTCCCGATGTTGAGGCCCTGATTAACCTGATGCTGGCCTATCAAATGAACCCCGACCAGATGGGGCCAATCATTCGGAATACATCTGACGGTAAAAAACAGCTCGTCCATGCGCGCTGGGGACTGCCCTCACCCATCTACATCCAAAAGAAAGCTGCCGAGACCCGGGCGCAAAAGCTGAAAGCGAAGGGTAAGTCGGCGGACATCGATGAACTTTTGCGCATGGAGCCGGATCGCGGTGTCACCAATGTGAGAAACCTCACCCTGCCCCACTGGAAAAAATGGTTCGGTGTCGAAAACCGCTGCATTGTTCCCGTGACAACCTTTGCCGAACCAGATCCCAAAAGTCAGCAAGCCGGCGGAAATGTACCAAATGCCTGGTTTGCGCGTGATGAGGATAAATCGCTGATGTTCTTTGCCGGCATTCAGGTGCCGCAATGGCAAAGTGTGAGGAAGGTCAAGGATGGGATGACCAGCGATGATCTCTACGGCTTTCTGACAACAGATCCAAACGCCGTGGTAAAACCCATCCATGAAAAGGCGATGCCTGTCCTGCTGCTGACAAAAGATGAAACTGATGTCTGGATGAATGCACCATGGGATGAGGCAAAACACTTGGCCCGACCCCTGCCGGATGACGTGTTGATGATCTCATCACGCGAGCCGTATGGATCAACCATTGTCAGCAAATCAGGTGAACCTGTTGAACAACAGACTTTGTTTTAGGCGTTAAAGCCGTCCGATCCAAGCCAGGAGAACATTTGAAGCCAAAAGCGCTAGCCAGAAGATCAAAATGCCTGAGCATTGCAGACCATTTATCGTTTTCCAGTTCGGGAGAATGTGATGCGAGAGCGGTTTACATGGACGTACAACTCTAAACTTTCCAGGCGCGAAACTGATCGCCATTGTCGTGCTGACGAGAAAGCCTGGCTGGCAATCTACCAAGACGCTCTCGTTGTTTGTTAAATCTACTCTCGACCGTCAGTCGAAACAGAAGGAAGCACAATATGACCTTAGTCCTCGCCCTTCTGATCGGGGTTATTGCGGGCCTGCGTGCCATGACTGCGCCAGCCGCTGTCGCCTGGGCGGCCTATCTGGGATGGTTTGACGTGTCACAGACCAGGCTGTCATTTATGGGCAATCCATGGACGGCCTGGATCTTCACGATCGTGGCGGTGGGTGAATTGATTTCTGATCAGCTGCCAGGCACGCCATCGCGCAAGGTACCAATCCAGTTTGCGACGCGTATCGTTTCAGGCGCTTTGTCTGGGGCGGTCATTGGCGCGGCAGATGGGCTTCTTGTCATGGGAGCGATTGCCGGAATTATCGGGGCCGTTATCGGTACATATGGCGGTGCGGCCGCCCGGGCACGTTTGGCGACGTCGTTCGGCCGTGATCTGCCAGCCGCTCTTGTCGAAGATGTCGTCGCTGTCGTTGGCGCGCTCCTGATCGTGGCGGCAGTGTCATGAGCGAGTTCGACGCAATTTTCATAGGAGCAGGACAAGCCGGTCCATTTCTGGCAGCGCGCATGGCGTCACTCGGGCGCAAGGTCGCGCTTATCGAACGCAAGTATCTCGGCGGTACATGCGTCAATGCAGGCTGTATGCCGACCAAGACACTTGTCGCCAGCGCCAGAACGGCACATGTCGCCAGACACGCAGGCAAGTACGGTATTGTCGTGCCTGGTGATGTCCGCATCGATATGACAATGGTGCGTGACCGTGCTCATGCCGTCACGATGAACGCCCGAAGCGGACTGGAGACATGGCTTGGTGGTCTGGACAACATGTCCATCATCTATGGTCATGCCCGGTTTGAAGATGCACGGACGGTAGCTGTTAATGGAGAACGCCTTACGGCCCCTCAGATATTCATCAATGTCGGCGCACGCCCTTCGATCCCCTGTTATCCGGGGCTGAATGATATCACCTACCTTACCAGCACGACGATCCTGCAACTGGACACCGTCCCGCGCCACCTGGTCGTGATCGGAGGAAGCTACATCGGGCTGGAGTTCGCACAGATGTATCGCCGCTTTGGAGCTGAGGTGACGGTAGTGGAACGCGGTTCGCACTTGGCGTCGCGCGAGGACGAAGACATCTCGGAAGCGATTGCTGACATCATGAGATCGGAAGGTGTCGCCATTCAGACCGATGTGAAGGCGCTGTCGTTCTCGACGTCTGGCGACGAGGTTTCGATTTCGATCAATGGTGACACTATCCTTGCAAGCCATGTTCTGGTGGCAACCGGCCGACGTCCCAACACGGACGATCTTGGTCTGGAAACAGCAGGTGTCAAAACTGACGAAAAAGGGTTCATCATCGTTGATGATCACCTCTCGACAAATATAGCCGGCATATGGGCTTTGGGGGATTGCAACGGGCGAGGTGCTTTCACCCACACCTCCTACAATGACTTCGAAATCGTCGCTGCGAACCTGCTTGATGGTGCAAACAGGAAGGTCAGCGCGCGCATCCCCGCCTATGCCCTCTACATTGATCCGCCGCTCGGCCGGGTCGGCATGACGGAACGCCAGGCAAGGGCATCTGGCCTGCCGATACTTGTCTCGACCCGCCCGATGAGCCGTGTTGGCAGGGCGGTCGAAAAAGGTGAAACACAGGGCTTCATGAAGATCGTGGCCGATGCCAACACCAAACAGATCCTGGGTGCCGCAATTCTCGGTATTGAGGGAGACGAAGTCATTCACGGCATCATTGACGCAATGAATGCTCAAACTCCGTATGCGGAACTTCAATGGTCAGTGCCAATCCATCCAACAGTATCTGAGCTACTGCCGACTTTGATCGGCGACCTCAAGCCAATTATTTCGTGACGCCAGCTTGTAGAATGCTGCGTTGAAAACCTTTACCTCCGACCGGACCCTGGCCAGTCAGTGGCCGGTTCGCCAAGATCAGCGACGTTCTCATCTGCTGGATCCATCGCCTTCAAAACGGCGTCACGCCTGGCGCCGGGCTCGAGATCCAGTGTTTCGATATCGAGCGCAAAGACCCGGAAATGATAATGGTGCGCTGGATCGCCGACAGGCGGCTTCGGCCCGGTATATCCGACCGAGCCAATGCGGTTGGCACCCTGTTTCACGCCCTTCGGCTCCTGCAACACCGGCGTGCCAGAATTGCCTTCACGCAGTTTGGTGACCGTCTCCGGGATGTCATAGGCAAGCCAGCGCGTGAACGGCTTTGTCTTCGCAACGTCGGGGTCGTCACTGATGATCACAAACGACTTCATTGCGCTCGGCTCACCCCTCCATTCAATCGCCTGTGAAGCGTTATCGCCATCGGCGGCAAATTGCAGCGGGATCGGACCGCCCTTTTCGAACGCGGATTTTACTGCAATGGCGGGCACTGTAGACATAACGGACACCTGTCAAAAATCTCGCCCGTCGGTTTTGCTTATGCAACTCGCAGGCGTGCGATCTCATTCCACATCTGCATGTCGGCGGCTCACATGAGGCCACTTTTGAAACCTGTCGCGTTACAGCTCTGACCGAGTGGCCAGTTGAGCATAAGAACGCAGCACCAGGATTATATTTTCCCAAGTGTCGTCGATCATTCCTCGGCGGAACTTATCGTAAACTGCTGAGTTTGATTTCGTTGTTGAGCCGGAAAAACCAGCTCTCGGAGTACCGCAGTTTTAAGGTTGCCAATCCAAGACATTCAATCACTTGATGACTCGGACTGACCTACCAATCCTCCTTTCACCGGCGTCAAATTCCCGCCAACTCATCAAGGAACTCTTCCATGCAAATAAATACAGTCGTCTGGGGCGAGAATATCCATGAGCATATAAATGACACTGTTGGCTCGAATTATCCCAATGGCATGCACACCACCATTGCCGATGCCCTGAACACGCATCCGGATATCAGTGCATCCACTGCCACCCTTCAGGAAGATGAACATGGTCTGCCACAGACAAGGCTTGATCAGACGGATGTTCTTATCTGGTGGGGGCATAAGGATCACGGCGCGGTCGAGGACGAGATCGTCGAACGGGTGGTAAAACGCGTGTGGGAAGGTATGGGCCTGATCGTTCTTCACTCCGGTCATTTTGCCAAGCCATTCAAGCGCCTGATGGGTACCCCGTGTGCGTTGAAATGGCGCGAGGCCGGCGAGCGCGAACGCGTCTGGACGATCAACCCCCGTCATCCCATAGCGGCAGGTCTGCCGGAGCATTTCGAGCTTGAAAACGAGGAAATGTACGGTGAGCAGTTCTCGGTGCCAGAACCGCTGGAGACAGTGTTTATCTCGTGGTTTCAGGGAGGCGAGGTTTTCCGCTCCGGTCTGACCTGGCGGCGGGGTGCGGGAAACATCTTCTATTTCCGACCGGGTCATGAAACTTACCCCACCTATCACGACGCCAATGTCCAGAAAGTCATCAGCAATGCGGTAAAGTGGGCATACAATCCCGCGGGGGCGTTGAAGACCATCCACGATGCGCCGAACGTTCCAGTCGATCAGGCTCCTGAATCTATCGAGGAACGCGGCCCCAAACTGCACAAGGCGGGTGAAGCAGGATACAGGTGATCAATCATGAAGCTTCTTATTCTTGGAACCGGTGGCATGGCGAATAGCCATGTGATGCATTTCTCGCAAATCTCAGGCGTCGAACTGGTTGCAGCTGTTGACGTGGATGACGTGGTCGTTCGCGCATTTGCCGTTCGCCACAATATTCCTCTTACCTTCACGTCGCTCGATGATGCGTTGGCCTGGGGTGAATTTGACGCAGCGGCCAACGTCACACCGGATGCGATCCACTATCCCACAACGTTGAAGCTGCTGGCTGCTGGCAAACATGTGTTTTGCGAAAAGCCGCTGGCGGAAACCTATGCAAAGGCCGTCGAAATGGCGGAGGCTGCGGAACAGACGGGGCTAATCGGAATGGTCAACCTGACCTACCGTAATGTTGCGCCCCTTCAGGCGGCACGGCAGATGGTGTTGGAGGGGCGGATAGGCAAGCTACGGCACCTAGAAGCTTCCTATCTTCAGAGCTGGCTGGTGTCCAAAGCCTGGGGTAACTGGATGACGGAGAGCAAGTGGCTGTGGCGTCTATCCACCAAGCACGGTTCCAACGGTGTCCTCGGTGATGTCGGCATCCACATTCTCGATTTCGCATCATATGGCGCAGGCAGCGATGTGGAGCGCATTTTCACACGCCTGAAGACCTTCGACAAATATGAGGGTAACAGAATTGACGTCTACGATCTCGACGCAAACGACAGCTTTACAATGACGGCTGAATTTGAAAATGGCGCCATGGGTGTCATCCACGCAACACGCTGGGCAACCGGTCACCTCAATGAACTGCGTCTTCGTCTTCACGGTGACGAAGGTGCCTTGGAAGTCGTTCACACGCCCGATTACTCGACGCTGCGCGGTTGCTTGGGCGACGACGTGGACAAGGCCATCTGGAGAGAAATTCAGGTAGGGCCAGTGCCAACCAACTACGAAAAGTTTGCAGCAATCGTCATGGGCGGAGGAAAGGCGGACCCCGCGTTTCTCCACGCCGCGAACCTCCAGAAAATACTTGATCTGTCAATCGTGACTGACCGGGAGCGACGTGAACTTAGTGTTACCCGTAATCACTGAAAGTCGAACCGTCCAACCGGGAGTATCCAAACTCGCCAATGAAGGGGTGGAAGCTGGCTTCAAACCCGCTTCCACCGTCAAAAAGGTGTTTGGTTATGATAAGGACACTTCAAGACTAATTGGTACCGCAGACAGAGCCTTCGAGACCGGGCAGCCCTCTTTTGCCTTATTCGCGATTTCGCTGAACTCGGCGTGTTCGGCACCTGGAACAGAACCGCGAAGCGTAAGGGCGATTTTGGTGATCCCAAACCCATCGCCGACCTTATCAAGGGTGACCACGGCCGTCGTGTCAAGATCGGTCGCAGTATATCCAGCTTCACCGAGCATTTTGGAGAGGGCCATAGTAAAGCAGGCTGCGTGAGCTGCACCGATCAACTCTTCTGGGTTCGTTCCCTTGACACCTTCAAAGCGCGTGTTGAACCCGTAAGGATGCGAGCTGAGTGCGCCGCTCTCTGTCGATATTTCGCCTTTGCCGTCCTTGATGCCGCCCTTCCAGTGCGCTGAACCGTTCTTTTGTATTGCCATAACGTTCTCCTTAGGTTTGATGAGATAGCCAATGCCGGGTGGCGGGCCAGTGGGTCTGTAATCGTCGGCAGGTCTCTAAATCATCGACTGCACCGCGCTTCTCTCTCTCTCTCTCTGTCTCTGTGTGACCACGCAGAATTAAGACGAGCCTCAGCTATCCAAAATGACGCGCAGTCACGTATCCGCATGCACTGGCTGCGCCTGTCAGCAACGCACCCCAAATGAGGTCAACGACACTCATCAACACGGGCCAGCCGCGAATGGTGGAGAGGTTCGTCATGTCGTAAGTGCCATAGGCGGCCAATCCAAGCACAGCCCCATAACAAACGGCGACCCAAAGTGAGCCAGCCTCAAGTGCGGGAAGAACTGCGAGAATAACGATTGCCACCGCGAAAAATGCGTAGAAGAGAGCCGCAACTGCAAAGTTCGGTTTGGGAAGCATCAAATCGCCGAGTTGGTCCCGATAAAAGTTTTTCGCGACAAAGCCCAGCCAAATGGCATCTATCAATAAAAAGGAAATCAGAGTTCCAGCGTAAGCAAGACTGACTAGTTTCATTCGTTGATGTCCCGAGCGATTGTTTTCGCTACTAGAGAACACAACAACGTCGGACTTGTTCCAGTTTCGTGGCGTCATCTCGCTCAGAGCCTTCAAGCTCGCAGTCAAGTTGCGGTGTTCCTTGATGCCAGTGTGATACCACCAACAGCCTTCGCGTGATATGTGCATCGCTTGACAGCCAAAGTGCTATCGATCTGATTGTGTTCGTTGATTAAGCAATAGAGAGCTGTGGTATCATCAACACGTTTGCTTCAGCCGAAGCCAACAAAAATTGTTCACGGGCTTCCTC
>NZ_DAMDBP010000041.1:37721-39422 GCF_032092815.1 Agrobacterium sp.
CCGGCGGTTTGCGACCATCAAGGGCTGCTCGGCAGCGGCTCCGAGCTTCGACATATGCCGACCCACTCATATTCGGCCACTCGTCCATAAGCAGGATCAAGGCCGCAAAGGGTCCATGGATGGTTTGCATACCGCTGTGCGGCATGTTCACCTTTACAGGCATATTCCAGGAAAGTGCAGTCATGATTTCCTCCATCAAGCGCGCCCTAACGGCTTCGGAGGAGAAAAGTTCCCGCCTGCGCAGAAAAATATCGTTAAAAGTCAAGTGTGTACGGTAACGAACATAGCTGGGCGACAACCGTTAAACCGCCTTCGGGGTCCTCGGTGAGAGAGGTTTGCCTGCTCGTTTTGCGTTAACGAGCTGTCGCACCGACTGTCGGTCTAAGAATATGTCGATGTGTGGAACGATATTTGCGGTGTGTTGTTTCCACGGTTCACCCACATCACAGACCATGAACCGATGAACGTGTCGATAAATGTTAGCAAGAGCGTAAAAGATGCCAACCTATGTATTCCGCACGACAGATCAAACGAGCCAAACACCAGTCGACATCAGACAGAGTTTTGCCAACAATGAAGCGGCGAAACAGGAAGCGAGAGATGCATTGGCTGAAATGGCGCAGGATGGGCTCCCGGTAAATGATCTGAAAAGACTGGCCATCACTGTCCTGGACGAGTTCGGCAACTGTATCGTGGAATATCGTTTGGTCCTTGAGGAAACCACCGATGTGGCCGAAGGCGACCGCCTGACGGTCATGACGATAAATCCGGAAATTTTCCCAAGATAACACGATGGTCGCAGGGCGCGTGCCGGTCACTTCCCGAACCGTCCCAACGGAACTGGCCGTGATAGCCTTTAAGACCGACTAGCAAGCGAGCGCGCTTAAAACCGGTCGCCGTAGCCCAAATCCTCGAAAGTCCGCCAGGTTGGTGGATCAGGTCAGTTCACTGTTGTCACCAATTCTAACGAGCAAGACCGTGGTCGCCGCCGAATGTGCTTGGAATCCGGAACATCCTCCAGTGCCTAGTTTGCATCGAGATCTGGTAATGCAATCTCGGCAGCAATCGGCGCACTTGGTCCATCTGGTCCTAAGACATTTTCGCACCGCTATGAGGTCGGCCTCTTCGCACCAAGACGCTCAGTAGGATCACCGTATTTTTCGAAGGCGTCCTGGAACCAAACAACCTGCCTGGCGTTTCATTTTCACAGAATAAATGGAGGAAATACAATGGATTGGAACCGCGTAGAAGGTAACTGGAAGCAAATCAGGGGTAAGGTCAAGGAACAGTGGGGCAAACTCACGGATGACGATCTTGACGTTATTGATGGCAAGCGCGATCAGCTCGAAGGAAAAATCCAGGAGCGCTACGGATACGAAAAAGACCGCACGAAAAAGGACATTGACGACTGGTATGGTCGCCAGTCCTGGTAACGTGAAGAAACAAACCGCCGTCCATAAACGTACGGCGGTTTTGTCATTCCCGCCTTCTCGTCTATTTGCTGTAGACGACAGTGGTGCACAATTAAATTTGGAACCAAATTTCTATGGATGCAGTTCTGCGCAGGACGCTTTTCCCCGCGTTCTTCTGCACCAACTAACGGCCCTCCTTGCGAGGGTTTCTTTTTGAAAAGCAGCACTGTTTTGCGTATGCGCCGTCTACGCCCCATTGATTTTACAATTCCGGCTACGGGCAGAGCTA
>NZ_DAMDBP010000042.1:0-31369 GCF_032092815.1 Agrobacterium sp.
ACGTCATTCCATTCCGTCAAGCGTAAACCGACGTGCTCTCAAAACGGCGCTTACCCCAGATTTCCTATACCGCACTTTGCAATGCAAATTACCAGGTCGACCAGCGGCTCGCGAGATGGCTGCTGATGTGTCATGATCGCATGGATGGCGATGAAATCAGCCTGACCCATGACTTTGTATCGCTGATGCTGGCAGTACGTCGGCCGAGCATCACAAACGCATTCCACACGCTGGGAGGCATGAAGCTTGTGTTTGCGGAACGCGGTCGAGTGACGATAAGGCACCGGAGAGGTTTGGAAGATTTCGCAGGCGGAGCCTACGGGGAACCTGAAGCGGAATATCGTCGGCTGATTGGCTCGCTCTGACGGCTTACTTTTTCAGGTGATTTTGCACGACGTCGTGGAATGAAACGCTGAAAAGCAGCGTTCCTGCATCGTCGGAGACATCCATATATTCGTCTGCAACAATGCGCCCACTTTTGATCAGCGCAGCAACCATCTCACGCACAGAACTGACCGCACTCATCCGCGCAGCTTCATCGGAGGGAAACTCATCGCCTTCATTGTCAGAAACAGTCTCGCGACCCCGACGCAGGTGAAAAAAATATCGGCTCATAGCGTGTAGTTCGATCTAAATGGCTCGCCATTCTCGGCTTGGTTGACCGCGTTCATTTAAAAAGATCCTTCATCAGCCGGCGGTATTCAGCCTCTGGTCTTCCGTAGGCGTCATGTGCAAATTCTTCAAGCGCAGACCTGTTCCTGATTGTTATCATACCACGTTGTGCCCGAATGAAACCATTGCTTTCCAACGTATGGAGCGACGTTGTGACAGTGGCTCTTCGAACCGAGAGCATTATCGAGATAAATTCGTGAGTTATACCAATTTCATTTGCTGAGACCCGGTCATGACACATAAGGAGCCATCGGGCGAGCCTCTCATCGACATCGTGTACGGCGTTTGAAACAGCCGTATGCGCCAATTGAATCGAAAACGCTTCCATTGATCGTATTACGGCCTTCGAAAAGTTCTTGCTGTCCATCAGGACCCGAAAGTTGGGATAATCAATCCGATAGGCCGTGCCAGCAACCTGCATCCCCACGTCATGTGAGCTGGTTTCAACCTCCGCCATCGCCGTTGTCGGCACGTAGCCGTCAAAGCCGAAAATCCCAGCCTCAGCTCGGTTTCCTTCCGGTGTCGTGGTCACAAGAGAGCCGATGCCTGAGGTGAGAAAATAAACAAACTCGATCGGCTCTCCGACGCGGGCCAGCACTGTCCCTTGCGGCAAATCGATATATTCCAGATGCTTAGCCACCAGCGCGAAATCGGCAGCAGGCAGGATCGACAGGACTTTGTTGGGTACAGATTCTTGCGACAGTATTGCCATGGGTCACTCCGTCGAAAAGACGTAATCATCGGTGTGCTTGTATTCGGGTATCCGCAGCCCCGTTCGATCAGGCATCGTAATTGATGTCCCAGTCTTTGCTGGGTTTATTTTTGCCGGGCGGCAACTTGTTGACCGTCGCGTCATCAGAGCCGGTAATAACGCGCGGTTTCGCACTCGAAACCCCGTTATTTCTAGAGGATTTCTTGCCGCGCGCGAACTGCGGTTCGCTATCCCTGTGAATGGTCTTCAGCTTGCTGTCTTTGGTCATAATAGCCTCCTTTAGTTCTCGTCCTCTCAACTGTCTTGTCGTGCGGTTGTTCCAAAATCTTTATTCTCGGGAACCGCCTGGTCATTGTAGGGTTGTGTGACGGGACAATTCTTCAGGGAATTCATGAAAAGGATATCTGAATGGACCGATATAGTTCGCTGAGCGAGCAATCCAACCACAAACAACAGCGAAACGCCTATCGGTTTTGGGCTCCAGTCTATGACAATTTTTACGGACTGTTTCTAAAGCGTGCCCAGATCGAATTGGCATCCCGTGCTGGCGAAAATGGCGGGGAGATATTGGAGGTAGGTGTTGGGACAGGGCTTGTCCTGCCGCTCTATCCGTCAACCTGCACGCTCACCGGCATTGATATTTCTGACGATATGCTATCGAAGGCCCGGCAAAAATTGAGCAGAAAGTCTTTTGCGCATGTGAAGGATTTGCAGGTGATGGATGCCTGCAACATGTCCTTTCCTACGGAGTCATTCGATGTGGTCTCCCTTCCTTTCGTCATCACACTGATCCCTGACACTCATGCCTTACTTGATGAATGCGCGCGCGTGCTGAAGCCGAACGGCAAGATTGTCATCGTCAGTCGGATCAACGAAAATGCTGGCATCATGCGACGCCTTAGTCAGGCAGTGTCTCCCGTTCTACAAAGCGTCGGACTGAGTTCCTCTTTTCACACAGAGGCTGTCGAAGCGTGGGTACGTCAAAACCCGTCATTCCGTGTTGTTGAAAACTGCGCCATTCCGCCGACCGGTTTCTTCCGTCTGTTGCAACTGTCTCGATCGTGCCTTGAGGGCTGAGATGCGTACGGTGGCGTACCGCAACCAAACACCGTGACGGGCATTCCTTCCTTATGAAAAAAGGAAGCCACAATGACCGCGTTGAGTGTGAATGGCGTATCCCCAGCAACTTCCGTCCATCCGGATATCGAACCGCTCAGGCTGCAGATTGCTGAATTTTCCCCGGCGCTTTGTGCCTTTGCACGCGTTTTGTACGACATGAGCAGGACGTAGATGATCTTGTTCAGGAGACCATTTTCAAGGCGCTTCGCTCGGCACATCGGTTCACGCCTGGAACATCGCTTCGGTCATGGCTTTTTACGATTTTGCGCAACACGTTTTGCAGTCGTTACAAAGTGAAGAAACGGGAATTCATTGGTCTGCCCGTCCATCTCGCACAGCAACTCGCAACACCTGCCGATCAGTTGTGGCGGTTGGAGTATGAGGAGACAATTAGAGCAATTGACCACCTTGATCCCGGCCAAAAGCAGGCGCTGTTGTTGATTGCGGATGGGACAAGTTACGCCGACGCAGCCGAGATTTGCGGTTGCCAGATAGGCACCATTAAAAGCCGCGTGAATAGGGCACGGCAATCCTTGCGAGACGACTTATACTGACTTCTTTTTATCCGGTTTTTTTTCGGACAGGTCTTCGGCCGCATCAACGTCGGCACGTCCTGTTGGAACCGCAGTCTGCGTGGTTGAGACGGGATCAGATGCTGGAAATGTCGCTTCGACACCTTCCTCCAGATCATCTTTTGATGTGCGCTTGTGATTGGTCTGCTCCTTGCGCAATGAAGCAACAGCGGGCGATATCTTCTCAGGCATGATTTGCTCCTTTGATGTCACTTAATAAAGTGGCGAAACGCCTTTGTGTTCCACAGTGTTAGACACCGAATGCTTCCATTCGAGGGTAACGACGCCTGTGGCCTGTTCGTTGTCATCATCTGTGCAGACAGATAGCAGCGATGAAGTGCCGCCAAAGCGACGACACTTCGCTTGGCTGCGGGTCAGGCGGCTTTGCTTTTCGCCTTGACGTTGGCACTTGCTACGCCGAGCTTGGACAGCGTCGCGTCAGTCGCGGATTCTTCACCCAGCGTCTGCTCAAACAGTTTGGCAGCTTCCTTCATGCCAAGCTGCGTTGCCCAGGTCTTGAGCGTGCCGTAGCGGGTGATCTCATAATGTTCGACAGCTTGCGCCGACGAGATGAGTCCAGCGTCGAGGGCTGGTGAACCTTTGAAATCTTCGATGATTTCTTCACCTTCCGCGATAATGCCCTGAATGGCTTCACAGGTTTTGCCGCGAGCCGGTTTACCCAGCAATTCGAAGACCTGCTGAAGTCGCTCCACGTGGACTTCGGTCTCCTCCTTGTGCTTTTGAAAGGCAGCCTTCAGCTCTTCGGATTGAGCTGCGCGCGCCATTTTTGGCAGCGCTTTCAGGACCTGGCGTTCAGCGTAATAAATGTCCTTCACCGTGTCGAGGAAAAGGTCTTCCAATGTCTTCTCAGCCATTTTGATCTCCTGTTACTGTTGGGTGAGTTTCACGTCTGCTGTTCTTGTTGAACATGTCGCAGTCGGCAGAGCGCAGCGGTGTGGCTCCTGCGCTCCTAACCTCGACCCGGGGAGATTGTTCCTGAGATTCGACCCTTTTCATCGTGTTAAAGAGCCGATCTAGCTCGTTTCACGAGACGTAAAGATGTGTCGTCCAAGCGGGCAAGGTTTCCGGCGACGACAGATCGGCGGCGGGATAGACACGGGCTCCAGCATGCGGCTCCAGCGTACAAGGAAAATCCGACATGTTCACCCGCAACTGCAGGGTTTTGCCATGTCCAACGTGCCAATCAACGAACACCGTGTTGTCAGGTGATTTCACCACGGTCCCTGAATATCCGCCCGCTTTTTCGAGCAACGGGATGATATGCTTCTTGCGCACATCAAGGAGATCTTTGACAAATTTCTCTCGCGCCAGCCCCTCTGTGCTCAGTGCGTCATCCCAACTTATTTTGGATGCAAGGAATGTTTCGAGCTGGTTCGGATCAGCCAGACTTTCCGGATCGACACCTCTTGGGATACCTCCGAAATTTTCTGCCTGCTTTGGCCGCCCGGCCATCATGATCCTGGCCAATTCACCCTGGTAGTCGCAGAAAAAATGAAATGGCCGTCGACTGGCGTGCTCTTCCCCCATGAAAAACAGCGGTATCTGCGGTGATAAAACGAGGAGCTCAGTCAACACATCGTACATTGATTGGCTGATCATGGTGTTCAGTCGATCATTGAGTGCGCGATTTCCAATCTGGTCGTGATTTTGAAGAAAGTGCACGAAGGCTGTCGGAGGCAATTCCGCGGATGGTGGCGGCGAGGTTTGGAGAACCGCCTTGCCTTCCTGCAGATATCCTTGCGCCAGCGCTCTTTTTACATGCTCCCAGGGTTTCACGGCAAAAGGCTTGAAGTGTCCGGTCGTTTCGCCGGTCACGGCAACATGCAGCGCATGGTGGAAATCATCGTTCCAGTCAGCCGTATAGAGCCGTTGTCCGCATGTTGTATCAGCCAGCAGATCAGTTCCATTGACGGGGTTTTCAGTGATCAGGTGAACATGGCGTTGCGGGAAACGCGCACGCACGGTGCGCGCTACTTCCTCAAGAAAATGACGTTCGCTCTGGTCCTCAATCTGATCGACAGCGTCCAGTCTCAGGCCATCCAGATTGAATTCGTCCAGCCAATATAGTGCATTGTCGAGGAAAAACCGGCGAACCGGTGCGACCTCAAAATCGATCTTGTCGCCCCACGGTGTGGATTGTCCACGCTGGAAAAAATCTGATGCGTAACGCGACAGGAAATTTCCTTCAGGCCCAAAGTGATTATAGACCACATCCAGAAACACCATCAGCCCATGGCCATGCGCTTCATCTACCAGACGTCTGAAATCATCTGCCGTACCGTAGGCACTGTGCGGCGCATATTGATAAACTCCGTCATAGCCCCAACCGCGGTGACCGGGAAAATGGGCAAGTGGCATGATTTCGATGGCGGTGAAGCCGAGCTTCGCCAATCTGCTGAGCTGCTTGCTTGCACCAGCGAAGGTTCCTTTTGATGTGAAGGTACCGACATGCAGCTCGTAGACTATTGTTTCCTCCCACGGACGCCCCTTCCACTGGGTGTTTTTCCACGAAAAGCCCTTCGACCTGACGACGCGCGAAGCTCCAACAACATCGTCTTGATATCGTGATGCGGGGTCGGGAACTTTGGTGCCATCGGGCAATACGAACATGTATTGCGCATCATCGCCGATCTCATCCAACTCAACCGCAAACCAGCCGTCTTTCTGGCTCGTCATGGGAACGATCCTGCCATCGATCTGCAGCGATAACTCCGATAGATCAGGTGCCCACAGCTTAAAACAGACTTTGTCATCCTCGAGGAATTTCGGTCCCCAGGCATAATCGCATGTCATCATTTCAACAGACCTTGTCCGCCATCGATGAAGACGGGCGTTCCTGTGATGTGGCGGGCCGCATCACTGAGTAGAAATCTGATCGTTTCCGCGACATCTGAAGCCATGCCAGGCTCGCCGTCGCTGAGCGGGATGGTTCCCTCTGGCCAGATGACGGGCACTTCAGTCTCCTGCCTGTCACGGATTTCCGTCGAGGCATCAATGTTTGTATCGATTGCCCCTGGGCAAACCACATTGATCCTTATTCCAGCCCGGGCCAACTCCAAGGCCAACTGGTACGTCATGGCCACCTGTGCGGCCTTGGTGGCGCTGTAGGCAGTCGCACCGGCATTGGTGAAAGATCGCACACCATTGATTGATGCGACGATCACGATTGATCCCGCACCTTTTTCCTTCAGCAATGGCACTGTCCTGTTCAATGTCAGGTAAGTGCCACGCAAGTTGACACGAATGGTGGTGTCCCATTCGTCTGGCGAGAGATCATCGATCGGTGCCCACACACCATTGATGCCTGCATTGGCGACCACAGCATCGAGGCAACCGAAATTCGTCCGGATCGATGACATTGCCCGGTCCAAATCCGCTTCACAGGCAATATTGCCGGCGATGGCAATGACCTTAGCGCCTATCGTCTCCAGTTCCGATGCGACAGCTTCAAGCGTGCCGCCATCGCGATCAAACAGCATCAGATGGTAATTTGAAGACGCCAGAAAACGGGCCGTCGCAAGTCCGATGCCAGAACTTGCACCGGTGATGAAGGCAACAGGTCTATTCATGAGCGGTGCCTGAAGATTTGAGAAGATCGTCTGATTGATATGTATGGAGGCCTGCCGTTTCCGACAGGCACATATGCGGTGTTCTGATCTTACACATCAGGCGGCACTGTCGGCTTTACCAACGTTTTTTGCAGCAACAGGCATTTTGGATTTCGTGTCATCGGCATTGACGGAACGCTGGCGTTTCCTGGGCCTTACAAGCTGGATATCGGCGCCATCCGCCGAAGCGCGGGTTCGGCTTCTTTGTTCAAACTCCCTGGAGGCCTGCTGCCAGTGCTGAACGTCTTTTCCGTGTGCCTGCCCGTCCTCTTGCCATAAAGCGTAAGCCCGTGCGCTGATCCAGTCGTGTTTATTGTCGCTCATGAGTTTCTACCTGTTGCCCAAAAAGGGGATGGAGGAGGTGGTGATTGTCGCTGGTGAAGAAACAAACCGAACCCCACCCGACGACAAATGTTCCCCACGGCGCGCTATATTTTTTCTCGCAACCGGTCCTTGGCATTCTGGTGTCAGCTAGGGAACGGTTGGCTCAGATATTTTGATCCTTTGAGGCCAAAACGCCAGGGCACGTCTATCGCCTTCGAGATGCCTATTCTGCGTCCACACGACAAAGGTGACCTCGTTTCGGGAAATGTCAGAGAAAAAATCGGCTGGCCCAGTGACAGACCGTTGTAATCTCCGTTGATGCCCAGAGCCTGGCATAGCCTACCGGGCCCCGAACACAGCAGGCGATTATTTTGGATCTGTCTGCGCGCATGCATCGCCTGAAGACCCTCAGCAGGTTCGATTGCTCGTAAAAGCACGGCGCTGCCGGACAGGCATACGAAATTAAGGCACCAGTGCAGACCGTAGGATCTATAGACATAGACATCTGCTGGATGACCGAACATGACGCTGTTACGCGATGTCTGGCCTTTAAAACTGTGGGATGCCTCGTCGTCGGCCGCATAGGCTTCCGTTTCGACAATCGTGCCTCCGACGCCATGCACCGTAAAATATGCACCGATAAGGTCTGCGGCGACTTTCGAGGCATGGTGAGCAAATTGAGCTTCGAGCGACATTGGTTTGTCCTCACGCAACCGTTCATCTGGCAAGTCACGCCGTAGTGAAACGAGATGTGGTGTCTAAACGTTCCCATAATCCACCGAGCAGCCATCTGTTCCCCACTTTTTTGCTCAGCAAGGATAGGTTCCTTCCGGTGTTGTCCTTGCGACCCCATGTTGCCCGGAACCATTCATACGCCCGGGGGTTCGGTTGTGTTGCGTGGCCACGCAAAAACAGCGCGCACCCAAGCGTTGCCTTGAACAGCGAGAGGAGACACCTGTCATGCCAGATAGTCGGGAAGAATGGATCACCAAACGGGCCTATGACCTCTGGGAACAAGCGGGACGACCGGATGGTCAGGATCACGAACATTGGGCTCAGGCCAGTGCCGAGTGGGAGAGCTTGCAGGGCACATCCGGACCAGCCGAAAGCTTGCCTGCTGCCTGGGACGGTGAAGAACTGCAGAAGTAGGCAGTACTCGTCGCAATAGAGGTAGAGGCCACAAGAATTTCGCCTGCTGCGGACACACAGTGGACTATGAGAGATCGATCAATCAAGATTGTTCCTTTTTTGTTCTTTTTGTGCTAGTCACCTTCATCGTTCCGGCGGATTTGTGCGCCGGGCCTTTGGATGTCGACATCCGCCAGATCGCCGGACGGGCGTCAGTCGGTGTTTGCGCAAGGAATTCTGGGACTTTTATGACGGCAACCTATCTGGAAAAGCTCAACGATCAACAACGCGAGGCGGTCGTCCATGGCGTTGGCATGCCTGACGGTAAGATGGGTGGACCCCTGTTGATCATTGCTGGTGCGGGGTCTGGAAAAACCAACACGCTGGCAAACCGCGTGACACACTTGATCGTCAACAATGCCGACCCGCGCCGTATTCTTCTAATGACCTTTTCCCGTCGAGCAGCATCAGAAATGACGCGGCGCGTGCAACGTATCTGCCGACAGGTGCTGGGTGATAGCTCCGCCATCATGACTGATGCGCTGACCTGGGCTGGTACGTTTCATGGTATCGGTGCCCGGCTGCTGCGCATGTATGCCGAGCAGATCGGACTGAATGTTGATTTCACGGTTCACGATCGGGAAGACAGTGCTGATCTCATGAACATCGTTCGCCACGATCTTGGTTTTTCCAAAACCCGGGATCGGTTTCCGACCAAAGGCACGTGTCTGGCAATCTATTCTCGCGTCGTGAATTCCAGTTGCACGATTGCAGAGGCGCTCAAAGCATCCTGGCCCTGGGCAATCGAGTGGGAAAACGAGCTCAAAGAACTGTTTGGTGCCTATGTTGAGGCCAAGCAGGCACAAAACGTCCTCGATTATGACGACCTGCTTCTCTATTGGGCGCAAATGGTGTCGGACCCTGCCTTGGCAGCAGACATTGGTGATCGTTTTGACCACATTCTGGTCGATGAATATCAGGACACCAACCGGCTGCAGGCATCGATCCTGAAATCGCTGAAACCGAGCGGCCATGGCCTGACCGTTGTCGGTGATGACGCACAGTCGATCTATTCTTTCAGAGCGGCAACCATACGAAACATTCTCGATTTCCCGAAAGAGTTTTCACCCCGCCCGGCTGACGTCATCACGCTCGACAGGAACTACCGCTCGACTCAGCCGATCCTGGCTGCCGCCAATGGCGTCATTGATCTCGCCCGTGAACGGTTTACAAAAAATCTCTGGACCGATCGGCAATCCGAACAGCGTCCATTGCTGGTGACGGTGAAAGACGAGACTGACCAGGCTGGCTATATTGTTGAACAGGTGCTTGCCAACAGAGAAATAGGGATTTCTCTCAAGGAACAGGCTGTGCTTTTTCGCTCGTCCAATCACAGTGGTCCCCTCGAAGTCGAGTTGACACGCAGGAACGTTCCCTTCGTAAAATTCGGTGGTTTGAAATTTCTGGACAGCGCGCATGTGAAGGATTTGCTGGCGGTTCTACGCTTTGCGCAAAACCCGCGTGATCGGGTGGCAGGCTTTCGTATGTTGCAACTCCTGCCCGGTGTCGGCCCGCAAACCGCTGGAAAAATTCTGGATACGATCACAATCGAACCGGAACCGTTGATCTCGCTCTCAGAGGTTCCCCCTCCGCCCAAAAGTGGTGAGGCGTGGCCGCAATTCGTCAGCCTGATGATTGCGCTTCGAAAGGCGGATGCCGGTTGGCCTGGCGAGATTGCCACTGCACGTTCCTGGTATGAACCTCATCTTGACCGAATTCATGAGGATGCAGATACACGCAAAGCCGATCTCGCCCAGCTGGAGCAAATAGCATCGGGTTATCCCAACCGGGAACGGTTTCTGACAGAATTGACGCTTGATCCGCCTGACGCGACCAGCGATCAGGCCGGTGTGCCCCTGCTTGACGAAGACTATCTGATCCTCTCCACGATCCATTCTTCGAAAGGCCAGGAATGGCGTTCCGTGTTCATGTTGAACGTCGTGGATGGCTGCATACCGTCTGATCTTGGCGCTGGGACAACCGCAGAAATCGAAGAAGAGCGCCGGTTGCTTTACGTCGGCATGACACGCGCCCGTGACAGCCTTTCACTTATCACGCCGCAACGGTTTTTCACCCACGGACAAAACAGCCAGGGCGACCGGCATGTCTACGCCTCTCGCACCCGTTTCATCCCGGCAACCCTGCTGCAATTCTTCGAACAGACGAGTTGGCCAAAAGTAAGCGCCAACGCCGGTGAGCGCAGTGCGACACAAATACGGATCGATGTGGGTGCCAAAATGCGCTCCATGTGGAAATGACAAGGCATCGATTACGGAATTTCCGCTCAACATTTCCTACGGTAAATCCGGCAATCCCGTCACCCTACTACGCTGTTCAGGTCCTTCATCAGATCATCAAAACCATGCGGTTTCGGCAACAATGCTGTTCTGTCGCCATCGCCCTGATCCAACGGCTGGTTCATGCCTGTCGCAAAGGCGATGCCGTTGGTGGGCCATCTCTCGCGTACATCCTCGAGAACTCCTCGCAAGACATTGCGGGTAAACCCAGATCATTGATCAGCATGTCCGTATCCGACATGTGGAACGGCGCTTCGACTTTAATCACAAGAACACGGTATTAGCAGCCGGCAGACTATATCTCTGGGATCGGTTTTCTTTCCGCACTGCCACACGTCGCAACAGATTTCTTCTTTGCAATCTGTCTGCATTGCCCAGCACTATGCAATAGGTCAGCTAGCGTACCAAGCCTCCAACGTTCGGAACCAAAAGATCCTAATCAAGTTACTTTTGGGAGTGCGGACCGTGTCAACCGGACGCGACAGAGATGGTGAACATTGCGGTTTTTCCGGTTTCTCGCAATGGCCAACGAAAAGGCAGACGAGCGCCCCACCTGTCCGGTATCCGCTCTCAACTGACCTCAAGCTACGTGAAGCTGCGGAGTAAGCGAGACATCCGCTTCTGTCGCGCCAGCAAAAACTGTGTACGCGCCTGGTCAGGCGTTCTACGTCCGTCCAACGCCGCACGACACGCGCTGCGAGCCTCGACATAAGCCGGACCGCTCATATTGGGCCATTCATCCATCAGCAGAATCAGCCGCGAAGGGACCATGGACTGTTTGTATGCCGCTATGTGGCATGTTTACTTTTACGGGCGTGTTCCAGGATAATGCGGGCATCTGTTCCTGCATTCAGCGCGCCCCCTAATTGAATTGGATGTGAAAAGTTTCGGTCTCGTCGCAATATTTTGATGAATTATATTGAGGCTAAGGTGGGCATGCGGCAGCCGGTGTTCCTGCCCGAACACGATTATCAAAAAACGCCGGAACTTTTCCCGCTCTCAGCCATTCATTTGCCGAACGCTGTTCCCCCGCGTTCCGTTTCTCGTTCTTGGCGCGTATCGGCACTGCCTAAGGCCCTCCAAATGGAGGGTTTCTTTTTTGCGACATCAAAGACCTTTCACATTGATTGCGTCGAGGAGAAAAGCCGATGACCGGCCCGGAAATCAGCCAATCGGTTTTGTTGTTCGAAATACGCCCGCAACTGCAGGACATGGTCAAACGCTACACATCGTCCAAGGTGATGCGGCACACAATCGTCGAGAAAACGATTTTGCTGGCTTTGGATAATCCTGCAATCGTGTTGGACAGCCCGCTCGATGAAAACCTCTGCAACTTGTTGCATCAGACAGCGCTCAAGGAACTCGAAAGAGCGAAAAAGGCATTCAGCAACGAAGACTTGAATAACCCCATCCGCTGACTGCGCTGCGGGTCAGCATTGAGACACGCGCCCCTGATCTTGCCAAACCATTCCATGCTCAACGGCTTTTTAGATAATTCGCATTTTTCGGAACTTTCGATCGTTTCGGCGGTTTATGAACCACCAACAGCCCCGAAAGGAGAGGAAAATGAAAAATCTGGTCATCGCCGGAGCCGTCACCCTTTTGTCAACGGTCGCCCTGGCTCAACAGCCGGCCAATCCAACAGGTGAAACACCTGCAGTCACGACTCCCGATAGCGGAAATCCAACCGCTCCGGTTGCCGGTGAAAACAGCTTTACCGAAGAGCAGGCAAAGGAACGGATTGAGGCGGCCGGCTATACCGCCGTCACCGGCCTGATGCTGGATTCCCAAGGTGTGTGGCGTGCCAAAGCCACCAAGGGCGGCGCCGAAGTTAATGTCGGCCTCGATTACCAAGGCAACATTGTCACCCAATAACCAAAAAAGCTGGAGGAAACATCAATGCGTACAGTAACCGGACTTTTTGACAGTCGTGAAGATGCCCGCCGAGCCGTAACGGCGCTTGAGGCAGCCGGTATTCCGTCAAAGGATATCAGCATTGTGTCCCATGATGGCGTGGGCAAGGACAGCGACAACTCTGAAACCAAAGCTGCTGAAGGTGCTGGCACCGGCGCTGGTGTTGGCGCAGTTGCTGGTGGTGGCGTAGGTCTTCTGACAGGTCTCGGAGTGATGGCCATCCCCGGTGTTGGCCCCGTGGTTGCAGCTGGCTGGCTTGCCGCGACGGCCGCTGGTGCAGCGGCGGGCGCCGTGGCTGGTGGCGCAGCAGGCGGTATAATCGGATCGCTCGTTGATGCGGGTGTGCCTGAAGAACATGCCCATGTTTATGCCGAAGGCGTGCGCCGTGGTGGCAGCATGGTAGTTGCCAAGGTCGATGAGGCAAAAATGGACGAAGCTTCCGCCATTCTCAAACAGTCTAATCTGGTTGACCCGGTAGAGCGCCGCCGCGCCTACGAGGAAGGCGGATGGAAGCGCTTTGACGACACAAGCGCTCCCTATAGCCGCGACGAGTTCGAGGCTGAGCAGTTGCGATACCGCAACTTGCGCTAAGGCAAGACCTACATTGTGGAGCGTTCCCGGAAACGGAAGCGCTCCATAATCATTTTTGGCCACCAATTCCGGGAGAGCAGACATGACTGACCGTTTCACCATGCAGGATCCACGCAAACAGTATCCAGCCCCCCCCTTTGAAGCTCAGCCCCAATCTATGCCCGGGCTGGTTCAGAACATGTTGCCCTCTCCCGATCATGGTGAGGAAAGCTACAAAGGCTCTGGCAGGTTGGCTGGACGAAAGGCCTTGATCACGGGTGGCGATTCTGGAATTGGCCGTGCGGTGGCAATTGCCTTTGCACGTGAAGGCGCTGATGTAGCGATCTCATATCTTGAAGAAGAAGAGCCGGACGCCGAAGCCGTGATAGGCTTGATCGAAGCTGAGGGACGCATTGCTGTTGCCTTACCTGGCGACATTAAAGATGAATCCTGGTGCCATGACATGGTCGAGAAGGCGGTCAGCGACATGGGCGGCCTTGATATCCTGGTTATTAACGCTGCCCGCCAGCAGTTTCGCAAGCATGTCAGCGAACTTACCACTGACGATTTCGACCAGACGATGAAAACCAATCTTTATGCGCTGCACTGGATCTCGCAGGCGGCCGTCCCACATCTCAAACCGGGTGCGTCCGTCATCACCACTGCGTCCATACAGGCCTATGAGCCGTCTCCTATTCTGCTCGATTATGCCACGACAAAAGCTGGCATCGTGGCCTACACCAAGGCGCTCTCCAAACAGTTGATCGAAAAAGGTGTAAGAGCCAATGTCGTCGCTCCGGGCCCCTTCTGGACTGTGCTTCAGCCAAGCGGCGGGCAGCCGGATGAAAAGGTGCGCCATTTCGGTGAAAACAGTGATTTCGGTCGGCCCGGCCAGCCCGTGGAACTTGCACCGGTCTATGTTTTGCTGGCGTCCCAGGAAGCAAGCTTCATCAATGGTGAGGTCTACGGTGTTACCGGCGGCAAGGGCGTTGCATAGCTGGAGAACTTCCAAGCGCGTTCTCGCCACTTGAACCGCCCCCAAAGGAGCGCGTTATGAACGACTTTGACCTATATTATTGGCCGGTTCCGTTTCGCGGACAGTTTATCCGCGGAATTTTGGCGCATGCAGAATGCACGTGGGATGAACATGATGCAGCTGAAATCGAGCGCATCATGGGCCAAGACCCAGGCAAACAACCCATAGGCTTTATGGGACCTCCACTGTTGATTGACCGCAAGCAAGACTTCGCAATTTCCCAGATGCCGGCGATCGCCATCTATCTTGGTGAGCGCCTGAACCTGCTGCCGACGACAGCTCAACGCAGGGCGCTCTGCGCCAAAATTGTTCTCGATGCCAATGACGTGCTTGATGAACTGACGCTGGACGGTGGGCGAGACATGTGGACTGCGAAAAACTGGGAGAATTTCGTCCCGCGTTTGCAAAAGTGGATCAAGATTTTTGAGAGCTCAGGTACGAGAAACGGTTTGACCGGTGCGGACGGTTTTATCCTTGGCACAGAACAACTGGGCATCGCAGATATTGTCGCCTCCATTCTCTGGACAACGGTCGCTGACCGTTTTCCAGCAATACGCAAGATCATCGAAGAAACATCGCCTGTTGTCTGGGGACATGCCAAACGCGTTGCAGAGACACCTTCTATCGCCGCATTGAGCCGAAAAAACTACGACACATACGGGGAAACCTACTGCGATGGAGAGATCGAAAAATCTCTCCGCAGCGTTGTGATCTGAAAAAAGCGACTGAAGTGAAATACGATCCCCGTCCACGGTGTGCAAGCCTGGCCATCGTTTGGGACGGCGGCTGTGGCACGGGTTGGTGGGTGCTGGATCGTCAACGACCGACGCACCGGTACGCAAGCGAATGAGCATCCTTAGCACCATCGTCACAAATCGCTCCCCAGCCCCCGCGAAACGCTTGACCAACAAGACTGCCTCGTTCTGTCTCTTTCCGTCCAATCACCCATAACCATTCACCTCAGATGTCCGCCGAGATGAAGCGGGAACGTGGCTTACCTCCTAAACTTGAAGGCTGGCACGCCAGCGCAAGCTCCGCAAACATCATCGACACACGGGCGTCATTGCCTTGGGGCGAAATGTTTAACCGGGCAAAGCGATCAAGATTGCCTTGACAATAGAAGCTGGCCTGCCCGATCAGGTGGCCGATTTTTGAACTCGATCTCTACTGGCGGATCATCGACGACCCGTCTCAGGGTCTCAAGGAGGTTGTTGTCATGCATTGTTGAGTGTTGAGTGTTGAGGGCTGAACGGGTCGCGGGGAACCAAGGGCCATCGTTGATTGTTATTTCAGATATTCCAACATATCAGCCCGGCGGTTATCATGGCATCCCATCCAGTGAGAATTGCAGCCCCGTTCAAAACGATTGATCCCCGTGACCGCTTGATCGCAGCACTGTTTGCTCAGCTGAAAGCCGAGCGAGAAACGCGCGAGACGCTGGAAATGGCAATCCGCAACGGCGCTGGATCCAGAGAAGTCCTGGAGGCAATCGCGGGGGATCCTGTTCCCGCGATCACAGGTGACGACGTTGCAAGCCAAGACCTTGAGTTGATCGAACAGGCGATCGCCCTTTCGCGCAGAGTGCAATCGAAGGACGGGCTCTGAGATGTCGGCGCGGGCGAGCTGGAAGGGCCACTTGAAGATAGGCGAAATTGGCTGTGCTGTCGCGCTCTACACCGCGGTCGCCTCGGACGAAAAGCTCTCCTTCAACATCGTCAACCGAAAAACCGGAAATCGTGTCGAGCGCCAATTTGTGGACAGTGAGACGGGAGCACCGGTCGATCGCGAAGACCAGGTGAAGGGATATGAGATCGAAGGCGGTAGGCATATTGTGCTTGAACCGGATGAAATCACCGATTTGATGCCGGCAAGCGACAAGCTTCTGACTGTTTCAAGCTTCATCCGATGTGGTGAAATCGACAGGCTTTATTTTGATCGACCCTACTATCTAACACCCATCGGACCGGAAGATAAGGAAGCTCTGCAATTATTGGCAAGGGCAATGATGGCGGAGAATGTCGCGGCGATCGCCTCGGGTGTTTTGTTTCGGCGTTTCCGGACGCTGCTGATCCGCCCCAGTGACGACACTATCACGGCCACAACTCTGAATTTCGACTACGAGGTGCGTTCGGCGATCACGACGTTCAAGAATATCCCCGACATCGAGTTCGACAAGGAGATGTTGAAACTGGCGCAACATATTATTTCGACCAAATCCGGAGTTTTCAGACCGGAAGTTTATCACGACCGCTATGACGCAGCCCTGGTCGAGCTGGTCAAGGCTAAGTTGGAAGGCCTCAAACCACCGAAGAGCAAGCCTCAGCCCAAAGTTGGGGTCATTGATTTGATGGATGCTCTGCGAGAAAGCGTCAAGGTAAGTGGGAGAACCAGTAACCATCGAAAAGCCGCGCCGGGCAGAAAGTCAACGTCGAAAGACCGCAAGGCGAGCTGACCATGGCGCTGCAAACCTACAACTCCAAACGGAATTTCAAACAAACGCCAGAACCGCCCGGGCGCCGGGCGGCCAAGGGCGTATCCAACGGCAACAGCTTTGTTATCCAGAAACATGACGCCACACGGCTTCACTACGATTTTCGCCTGGAGATGGGCGGTGTCCTCAAGAGTTGGGCTGTTACACGAGGCCCGAGCCTCGATCCAACCGAGAAGCGTCTTGCCGTCCATGTGGAGGATCACCCGCTCGACTATGGCGACTTCGAAGGCATCATTCCAAAAGGCCAGTATGGTAGCGGCACTGTTATCGTCTGGGACCGCGGTTCATGGACACCTGTCGGCGACGCAAAGAAGGGTTATCGCAAAGGACATCTTGAGTTCGAGCTGGACGGCGAGAAGATGAAAGGCCGCTGGCATTTGGTGCGCATGAAGGACAAGCCGGAAGAAAAGCGTGAGAACTGGCTGCTTATAAAGGCTGAAGACGAGGACGCCCGACGTGGGGGTAAAGATATTCTCGACGAGTTCCCTAAATCTGCAAAGAGCGGCCGGAGTATAGAAGCTGTCGCGGAGGATCCTGATGCGGTCTGGGAAACCAACGCAAAAGTGACGCGGGACAAAACGACCGTGAGGCGCAAATCGTCTCCGTCTATAAAAGCTTCTCGTGACACGGAATGGCCAACAGGCGCGCGTGAGGCAAGAATGCGCGGATTTGTTCAGCCCGCCTTGGCCACGCTGAAACCAAAACCACCCGCCGGTGATGGCTGGCTTCACGAAATCAAGTTCGACGGATATCGCCTGCAGGCTCACATCCGCAATGGCCAAGTGACGCTATTAACCCGCAGCGGGCTCGACTGGTCCGATCGATTCGGAACGAGGCTCAGCAAAGCGTTGGCGGACCTGCCGGTGTCGAGCGCGATCATCGACGGCGAAATTGTCGTCGAGCGTGACAATGGCGCATCGGATTTCTCCGCCTTGCAGAGTGACCTGAGCGAAGGACATAGCGATCGTTTTGTCTACTACGCCTTCGATATGATATATCTTGACGGCCACAATCTCGTCGACGCAGCCTTGATCGATCGCAAGATACTTTTGGAAAACCTAATCCGAAATCAGAAGGATGGTTCTGTCCTGCGCTATAGCGCACATTTCGGGGAAAGTGGCGAGCTTGTGCTGAGCCATGCCTGCCGACTGAGCCTTGAAGGTGTGGTCTCAAAAAAACGCGATGGAAAGTATATCTCTGGTCGCAAGGGTCAGTGGATCAAGTCGAAATGTTCCGAGCGTCAGGAATTTGTAATCGGCGGTTACACCCCCGCAACGGCGATCCCTGACGCAATCGGTTCACTTGCAATGGGCATCTACGAAGATGGAAGATTTATTCATGTCGGCCGTGTCGGGACCGGTTTTAGTGTAGCCGTTGCGCAGGACCTCTATCGCAAGCTCCACGAACTCGACCAGAAGACAAGCCCGTTCGATGACAAGTTAAGCCCTTCGGGACGTCGCGATCTGATCTTCGTGAAGCCCGTTCTGGTCGCTGAGGTCGAGTTCCAAGCCTGGTCGGAAGGTGGTAATCTACGGCATGCTTCTTTTCGCGGGCTGCGGGACGACAAGGCGTCAAAAGAGGTAGTACGCGAGGCGACACGTGCTGCACAGACCCGGAAAATGCCCGCCTCGTCCGTCAAGCTCACCCACCCTGATCGCATTTACTGGCCGGACGAAGGGATCACCAAGACAGGCCTCGTCGACTACTACTCCCAGGTCTGGCGCTTCATGGCTCCGTTCGTCGTCTCACGACCGCTGTCTTTGCTACGTGCACCGGATGGGATCACCGGTCGACAGCGCTTCTTTCAGAAACATGGCTGGAAAGGCATGAACGCCAATATCGAGGAAGTTACCGACCCGAAGGACAGGAGCGGGGGCAAGCTCTTGAAAATCGTCGATTTCGACGGTCTTGTGGCACTCGTTCAGTCTGCGGCTCTGGAAATACATCCCTGGGGCACGACGGTCGATCATTGGGAAAAGCCCGACATACTCACCATGGATATTGATCCGGCCGACGACGTGCCGTGGGATAACGTCATCGCAGCAGCTTACGAGTTGAAGAAGCGGATCGAGGCGTCCGATCTTTTTGCCTTTGTCAAAACGTCCGGTGGCAAGGGCCTGCACGTGGTGTCACCTCTCGAACCGAAGGCAACCTGGGCGCAGGTGAAAGCTTTCGCCAAGAGTCTCGCCAATGACATGTCGGCTGATGACCCAAGCCTTTATCTCGCCACGGCGACCAAGGCAAAACGCAAGGGGCGTATCTTCATCGACTACTTGCGCAATGGCCGAGGCAATACGGCGGTGGCACCGTACTCGACACGGGCAAGACCGGGAGCTGCCGTCTCCACGCCCCTCGCGTGGGATGAGCTCAATACTGACCTCGGTCCAGCGCACTTCACGATTAACAATGTGCCGAGGCGGCTCGAAGCGCTTTCGAAGGATCCATGGGACGGCTTCTTTGCTGCAGCAAAGCCGATCGTGGTTCGCACGCGATAGCAGCTATTTCGATGGGCGCTTGCGACTTTCCCTGGCAAGGCTCTTTTTGAGAGCGTCCATGATGTTGATGACGTTGCCTTCAGTCTTCACCGGAACAACGTTCTTCGGCGTTTTGGTGGGCTTCGATGCCTTCTGCTTTTTGGCTAACAGCGCTTTCATTCGCTTTTGCACCGGATCCTGAACCAGCTTGGACGACCAGGGTCCGGTTCGCTCCTCCACCATACCGGTCATAACCTTCAGGAGTTTGCGGTCTACTTTCGTTTTCGCCTCGATCCTTTCCGTGGGTTCGCGAACCTCATCCCCATATCTTAGCGTCCAGAGAATTATGCCCTTGCCACTTGCCTCCAGCAAAACTACCCGTTCCCGGCGATAGAGGACCAGTCTTGCAATCCCGACAACGCCGCTTGCTTCCATTGCCTCTCGAATAACGCAGAAGGCCTCTGTACCTACCTTGTCGGCGGGGCTTAAAAAGTGCGGCTTTTCATACCAGATCCAATCAATGGTCTCGCGCGAGACAAATGTGTCGATATCGATTGTGCGGGTGCTCTCAAGGCCGAGCGCATCGATCTCGTCATCCTCAATCAGGACATAGTCACCTTCGTCTTTTTGATAACCCTTGACCTGATCCTTATCGACAACCGGCTTGTGGGTCACGCTGTCGAGGTACCGGCTCTCAACACGGTTCTTGGTCCTACGGTTCAGGACATGAAACCGCACCTTGTTGCTCTCTGTTGTCGCCGGCGTCAGCTTTACTGCCGCTGTGACCAGCGAGAGCCTCAAATAACCCTTCCAGAATGTTTGTCGTGCCATTGGTCGAAAACGCGATCGCGATACTCGGGTTCCACCAACTGTTGTGCCTTTTTGCCGACGGCGTCTTGGCGGCATCACGAACAGGGTCCGGCTTGCCGAAGCTTTGACGATCTCGCGCCAGAAACGGTCATCGATCAAAGCTGTTGACGTTTTGGGTCTGTGAGGAATGCGTTTGGTGTCATTATCGCTCCTGTGTGAACGCGAAGGAAAACGCAGCGGTGCTCGAGAAGCCAGCTCGCTTGGATCCATGAGAATGCCGTGATATCTGAGGCTGATATTTGCCACACGCCCCGCCACAGGGCTTCTGGGCAGTGGTGGGTAGGTTGGCGCGTCCTGCACTGAACTCAATTCGAGGAGGAGAAGTCTCACCACCAGCGCAGCCTTAGTCACAGCCAGCATTGATCTCGATCGCCGCAGCCAGCAGGCATCGCATTAGCGGCGATACCTCCGATGCGAATGGCCGCTGAGGAAAGGCTGCGGTTGCCCATTTGGCGATTGCATCTGGTTGCCAAAGAACAATGCAAAAGCTCGGAGCCCGTCATGATATCGAGACGATGTGGAGCCACTGCTTGAACCCACGCTGCCAACTGCGAGGGAACCAGCTATACTTATCCGTTCATATGAACCTGGATCATACCAAATGCGATGCCCCCCTTTTCGCCCTTAGCACATGACAAAGGCGTCCCTTTGTGCCGGTACGTGCGAAGTCTTCGTTGTCGTAAGGGAACAATGGCGGACTGCAATCGTTGAACGTACTGGCCTAGGATATGCGGGTAACGATGTGCGGCGATCACAAAACGGGCAGAGATCGTTCGGCTGACCCGGATTGCCGGTCAGGTCCAGGATTTGGCGCGGCTGGTTTCTGACGATCGCTAGTGCATAAACATCCTAAAGCAGATCAAGGCTGTCAAAGCGTCCCTCGTCCGAGCAGAGAGCGATATTCTGCGCGATCATTCCGTCCACTGGGTCGCTAATGCCACTAGGCCTTAGCAACGCCAGTGAGCAACAGCAGAAACTGCCCGAACCTGTCGATCTGTTCGATCGCGTACGGCGCCAAAATATTGGAGGTGATCTGATGAATGCTCATCCACGCAAAGCGACCATCTACCGGATGGTCATGCCAAATCACGTCTGCCCGTTTGGCTTGAAGTCCCTCGATCTGCTGAAACATGAGGGTTTCTCTGTTGACGACAACTGGCTGAAAACCCGCGAGGAGATCAATTCGTTCAAGGCCGAGCACAAGGTTGAGACAACGCCCCAGACATTCATCGATAGACAGCGGGTCGGCGGTTACGACGATCTGCTTCGTCATTTCGGTAAAAACGTTCGTGATCCAAATGCTGTTACTTATCAGCCGGTGATCGCGGTGTTCGCCGTGTCCGCGTCAATGGCCGTTGCTGCCGGGTGGGCCATGTTCGGCGCGGTACTGAACATTCGCGTCGCAGAATGGTTCGTCTCGATTTCGATGTGCATACTGGCAATCATGAAGCTTCGGGACATCGAAAGCTTCTCCAACATGTTTCTCGGCTACGATCTGCTAGCTCAGCGCTGGATTCGCTATGCTTACCTCTATCCATTCGGCGAAGCACTTGCCGGGGTTCTGATGTTTGCCGGTGTATTTTTATGGCTGGCGATTCCTGTTGCGCTGGTAATCGGCACTATCGGTGCCGTTTCGGTGCTCAAAGCCGTCTACATTTACCGCCGTGAGCTGAAATGTGCCTGCGTCGGCGGTGACAGTAATGTCCCCTTGGGCTTCATCTCACTAACTGAAAATCTGATGATGATCGCGATGGCGATCTGGATGCTTATAAAATAACGGAAGGAGAAAGCCATGTCCTATAGCCGCTTTGCTGCTATGATCGTCACCTCGACGGTCATCATGTTCGGGCTGATGTACCTGAATACCTATGCCCTGGAGCACGTCTTCTACAGCCAGACCCGGACTTGGATGGCACTCGTCATGGGGGCGACCATGGCGATCATCATGATCGGCTTCATGTGGTCAATGTACAAGAAAAAGACCGTCAATGTCATCATTGTCACGGTCAGCGTTTTGGTCTTTGGCGGATCCCTTTGGCTCGTGCGCAGCCAGGAGACGGTCCACGATGTAAGCTATATGGAGGCAATGATCCCGCATCACTCGATAGCGATCATGACCAGTGAGCGCGCGCACATCAGAGATCCTCGGGTACGCGAACTGGCAGACGGAATCATTGAGGCGCAGGTCCGCGAAATCGAGGAGATGAAAATGCTCATCGCTGACCTCAATGCGCATCCGCTTCCCCAAGCCGCTCCCGACCTCCCGTCTTATCGCGACCGTGGCGCGCCTGCGCCAGCCCAATAAGAGGCTAACGCCGTCGACCATTGGAGATAGATCATCGAATGGTCCGGGTTGTTTTTTCAAAACTGGCAACCCCTGCTACGAAAGCTCGTCGTTGGAACCCACGTGTATCTTGCCGTTGTCATCTTTCTGCATATCTCGGAAAAAAGCAGTTCAATTTCGGGAACAAACTTCCCACTTCGAGGTTGCTATCCTGCCAGGATACTCTTCCCCCGTATACTTGGCTCTCGATGGTAAATTGGCACGTCTGTAACAAAGGCGTGCCCTTTTTTCACGCCCACCAGGCTGCAAGTTGTCTCAGAAACCCCAGTTTGAGGTGTATTGCTGACTGTGATCAGATGAGAGAAATGCCTTCTGCAGCGCACAGTTTCGGAGTAGACACTTGTGACGGACCACGCTGCCGAGGCGTTGATGGGATTATAGACAAAATTCGGCGATGGCGCGGCTGACGTGCTCCCACTTTCTGGACGTAATAAACGGCGTGTACGTAGCGAGCGACGCAGCTTTGAAGCCTGACGAAGATGTCTACGGTGTAACGTATGACGAGATTGACGATTTCCTTGAGGGAAGGACGATCTCACCGTCAGCATTTGGAAAAATCACGGCGGCTTGTCACGCATCGGCTAACGAACGCGCCTTACCTGTGGTGCCAGTTGAGTGAGATAGCCTGAATATGCAATGGGAGCGCGTTGAGGAGAAACAATGAACCAGTGGGTCCATCTGTGCATCGATATGCAACGTATCTTCGCTGAAGATACACCGTGGCATGTCCCTTGGATGAGCCGCGTATCGGGCGAGATAATTGAGCTTTCAGAATGCCACCCACAAAGAACGATATTCACGCGTTTCATGACGCCGGAGCGAGCAACCGATATGCCCGGAATGTGGAGGGCCTACTACGAAAAATGGCACGAGATGACACGCGCAAAGATTGCCATTGAGCTTTTGGACGTCGTTCCAGATCTCGCCCACCTCATACCTCCAGCCCGTATCCTCGATAAAATGACCTATTCTCCCTGGACGAGCGGACATCTTCATCAGCAGCTCCACGCAGAAAGCGTTGATACCGTTGTGGTCACGGGAGGCGAAACCGACGTGTGCGTTCTTGCAGCTGCGATCGGAGGCATCGAACTTGGTTACAAGGTGATCGTTTTGGAGGACGCGGTCTGTAGCGGCACAGATGAAACACATGACGCGGCCCTCGAATTACTGAGAAGCCGTTTTTCGGCTCAGTTGGAAATTACCAAGGCTGCAGAATTCATGGCCCAACTCCGATCCTGAGGCCGGCTTTCATCGACCCAACCCTAAAGTGCGCGAAAGAGTTTCTCGCGAATGCTTCCACCGTTACGAAAACATGCAGGACGATGCCGCATTACGGCAGGACCTAGCGTGATCGCAATTTTTAATGCGGCACCATGATCCAATAGGCTGGTGACGAACTCAAGAGCATCAGCGTCAACTGACACAACTTGGTTACGAAAATCAGCCCTTGTGGCAACTCCTTCAAACGGTGCAGATCGACCTCTAGTTTTCTTCGACAGGGACCGAAGTTTTACCCAATTTCAGTGATGGTTCACGAGCCCAAACTCGCAATTTCCCGAGCCCGGTCACGAAAGCGGCAAGGCCATCCTCACCCGGTAGGGAAATGACCCCTTCATCCAGCTTGTCGGCGATGCCGGCCTTTTCCAGTAACGGACTTGCTGAGAGATCGTAGCCGATAAACTTGCAATGCTGGAATGCGTCCGCCACGAAGTCCCGCGCGGTCGCTTCATTGACAAGATCATCGATCGCGGCATCTGACGTGAGCAGCGCCACCGCGTCAAAGAGTACGGATGGACCACCATCAATCATATGATGGGCTTCAATGAACGTTCCTCCCGAGGTCGTTACCCCCCCCACTTTGGGCGCCACAAGTTCGCATGTTGCTTTTTCGGACGTGACAGCTTCCATCAGACCCCGCAGCAATATTTCGTCGACCCCATCGGTAATCAGGATACCAAGTTTTCGACCTTCAAAGCGACCAGGGCCACGCTCGATGATGCTAAGCGCGGGCGAGGGCTCAAGGTCTTTCCTTGTTGCCACTGCAGCATCAGCAGGTTTCGGCATATTCTGTAGACCAAGCTTTTGGAAGACAGTTTTAGCGAGAGTTTCATCGATATTGAGAAGATGCGAGATCATCCTCTCGCGTATGGCCGCTGTCTCAACCTTGCTGAGCTCGAATGTCAAAGCTGCGGCGATGTGACGTTGCTCGGGAGGCGTCTGACTTAGGTAAAATTGACGGGCCTGGCTGTAATGGTCAGCGAAGCTCTCTGGTCGCGATCTGCTTTTCACCCCTTGCTCCTCGGCAGCAAAGTGGCGAAAGCCGCGATCTGGACTTTCGCGCGGTCCCTCACCGAACGAGTTTGGTTGATAGTTGGCCCGCCCCGTCGGATTGCGCATAGCCATATGGCCATCCTGCTGAAAATGCGCGAAGGGACACTTCGGGGCGTTGATAGGTAGATGCGTAAAATTTGGTCCGCCCAGACGTTTCAACTGTGTGTCGAGATAGGAAAAATTCCTGCCCTGCAACAGCGGGTCGTTGCTGAAATCGATGCCGGGCGGAACGTTCTGTGTCATAAACGCAACCTGTTCTGTTTCGGCAAAAAAATTGTCTGGCATACGGTCGAGGACCAGCCTGCCCACCGGTTGCGGTTTAATAACCTCCTCAGGAATGATTTTTGTCGGGTCCAGAATGTCGAAGTCGAAACTATCAGCGAAGTCCTGGTCAAATAGCTGTAACTGTAGCTCCCATTCCGGGAAGTCTCCTGACCGTATTGCATTCCAAAGATCACGTCTGTGGAAATCAGGATCAGCGCCATTGATTTTGACCGCTTCATTCCACGCCACGGACTGTAGCCCCAGTTTTGGTTTCCAGTGAAACTTCACGAAGGTTGATTCTCCTTTCGCATTGACGAGGCGGAAGGTGTGGACTCCAAACCCTTCCATAAATCGCAAAGATCGTGGAATGGTTCTGTCGGACATGATCCACATGACCATGTTCATGCTTTCCGGAGTAAGGCTGATAAAATCCCAAAAAGTGTCGTGTGCTGTCTGCGCCTGGGGGAAGGCGCGATCTGGCTCTTGCTTCGCGGCGTGAATCAAATCTGGAAACTTGATTGCGTCCTGGATGAAGAAGACAGGGATGTTGTTACCGACTAGATCCCAATTGCCCTCATTTGTGTAGATTTTCACTGCAAAACCACGAACATCTCGTGCGAGGTCTGCGGAGCCCTTGTTGCCTGCAACCGTTGAAAATCTGACGAAAGCCGGCGTTTTTTCTCCGGCTCGCTGAAAAATATCAGCTTTGGTATAGGCTGCTAAAGAATCATATGTTTCGAAATAACCGTGCGCACCGTAGCCCCGGGCGTGTACCACCCGTTCAGGGATGCGCTCGTGGTCGAAATGGAACATTTTTTCGCGGAAATCGAAGTCATCGACAACGAGAGGTCCCCGCGCGCCGACCCGCAACGAGTTTTGATCATCATGGACAGGCGCTCCTTGCGCCGTCGTGAGGACCGCCGCAGCATCCTCGGCGATCTGATGCAGTTCACCCCCTGCCCCCCGGTAAAGTTTGATGTCGTGAATATTGGCAACTGATCTCTTGTCGGAAGATGACGTCAAATTGGATTTCTTGGCCATGTTAGCTCCTCAAAGACAAAGTGATTTGATGATTGATGTGTTGCTCATTCAAAACGGTGATCAGGCGCGAAAGACCATTTCGGGAAGCGGCATCCTTCATTGCATTGACGTGGAATTGGGTCTCCGAACCTCGTTCAGCGCCAACGGTTCCGTGTCTGGGAGGATTTATTCGTTGCCGGTGACATCATCTCGTGGTGGTTGCGCAAATTGCCACCGCTTGGTGCGAAGGGCTGGAGCTTGCCCTCGCACCAAGCATATTCTGTGGAACCTAAATCGTCCGCGCAGTCGTCTCCATCCAGGACCTATGCTTTTCTTCGTCTTGATATGCCTGAAGAAAAAAGGCTTTTGTAGCAGGAATGGCATCCTCGTGGCGCGCCGCGCGCTGGTAGGAATTGGGTGCGATGGATGGCTTCCCGCAATACCTGGCCGGTATGTCTTGGCGCCTATCCATATGGTGGCCACCGCTTCGTTAAATGAACTTGCAACAACGGCTACGTCAAATGCCAGGGACAGCAGGCGCTTCCGTCCGAACCTGCTTATTGAGGCAGATGGCTCCTCAGGATTTATTGAATCGGAATGGCTAGGATCGGTCTCGTTCATCGGTGGCATTTCAGTGAAAGCTGCCGAACTGACGAAACGGTGCGCGATGACGTTCATATCTCAGCCCGGGTTTGATGAGGAGCCCGAAATCCTGAGGAATATTGTGAGGCGATACCGTCGTACTCTTGGTGTGTCCTGTCAGGTCGAGATACCCCGTACAATCGAAGCCGGTTGAAAAGTGGCTGTAGGCTCCTAACGTGCACCGCCGTTATTGACGTAACCGCCGTAGGTTCGGTCGAGCTTGGGAGACTGAGTTGAAATACACAGTTACGATGGATTGTTTTCCCGACGGAAGAGAAGGAGAAAATGCGGTCTAGGGCGGATAACTTGATAGTATAGCCTAGCATTGGTATCAGACGATGATCTTATAACACTGCGCTACCGAAAGGTGAGATATGTCGGCTACCGAGCACCTGAGGATCGCCGTTATTGGCAAGACGGATAGCGTTACCACTGAAATAGAAGCGGCCTGGCACGATGCGCAGGTGTCGCTGCAAGGCCCTTACTCAATTGGTTCTCTCTGCGGATCGCTTGAGTTTTCCTGTGCCATAATCGACATTCGCTACGACGCCGATGCGATTTTTCGCCTGACAGAACTGCTCGACGCCCAATCGATACCGTACATCTTTTTTGTGCCCAAAATGGTGAAAGGCAGCCATCCCGGCTGTTTTGTGCTCTCCACCGAGAAACTGGACATTCATCACATAATTTCAGCCTTGAAAGCACAGGGAGCCACCCGACATTGAGGTCGCGTTACTACCCTTGAAAAGCGCGTTCTAGTTCAGCTTATGTCGTAGTGCTTCTCGCGCACGATTAACACGGCTTTTAATCGTTCCGATTTTGCATTTGCAGATCTTCGCAGCGTCCGCGTAACTGGTACCCTCAGCGACGAGCAACAGAGCCTGTCTCTGGTCGTCATCCAGCCCCCGGACTGCTCTCATGACGTCTTCGCGCTGCAGCGTCCAGTCCTGGGTAGCTGGCGTCGACATTCTTTCTTGGACTTGCGTAGGTAACCCCACACATTCCCGCCTCGCCAGCTTGTATCGCGTGCAGAAGGTATTCCGCATGATCGTAAATAGCCACGACTTCAGGGAAGTACCCGGGGTGAAACAATGCAATGAGCGCAAGCTCCGGAAGATTGTCTCCTGAACCAGATCTTCGACGTCAGCGTTGTTACGAACAAAACGGCGGGCGAACGCGACGAGGGCCGGGGTCATATCTGCAATATCAGCCCTCAATTCATCGAGTTCTGTTTCGCTGGCGGCAATCTTGGTCTCATCGCCTCTGCGGTGATGGATCATGGGATTTTCCTCGTGAATAAGAGGAAAAGCCGAAAGGACCTGTTTGGTTGCAGTACGCTGCCTTACCAAGTCGTGGTCAAACGGACATCAAATGAGGCATGGCCCGTTCAGGTTTACCATCTAACCCGACGAGGCCGGTCTTTATGTCCGTGCATAAAGGTACAAAAGTCCGGCTCAGTGACGTCGCTCGCGCTTTTTTTTCAAGTACTAGATGCGTTGAGATCCGGTCTTAGTCAGCCAGAACAATTCGTGTTCTCCCTCGCCGTTATCGCAATACGATAAATCAGCGTGAAAGGCGATGGCCAGCAAAAGACAGAGTCTGTCCATCAGCGACACGCCTCACTGTTTACCCTCAACCGGGTCTGGCTCGTCATGTTTTCTCTGTTGTTGGAAGCCTTTTTCCGCCTCTGACTTACTTGCTTGGCGATCCTTTCGGCTATGCAAATCGTCAGTGGAGCGGGAATCGTCCGTACCTGGTTCTGGTGGAACATTAGTTTTCGATTTCATATCGCTTTCCTTTTCAGCCACGCGGACGAGTGGAATTTTCGCCCAAAACCCCCGAGGGTTTGCATCATTACTTTTTGTCAGGTGCGCTAGACGATCCTAACCACGAGCCTCGCAAAATGTTCCGGCGGTGCGGCGGTGCGGACCGCACAGGAAGCCCCTACAAGATGATTACTCGACATTAGTGCCTGGCAGGAATACGGTTCTTTCATCGTCAGCAACCGAATACGTAGGCGCTGACGCTTGAGGGTTACTATGTGCTCTTGCCTGCAAGGAAGGGAGAGAGGCACATGACCATCCCATCCATTGAAAAACCCATTATCCAATTCCAAATTCGCCCGCTTCTCAATGAGCGGGTCAAGCTTTACACACACGCAACTACGACGCGTCAGCGTATTGTTGAAACGACAATCATGAAAGCAACGAGTGATCCATCTATATTGCTCGACGACCTCATTGATGAGGCGCTTTTTAGGTTGATGCATGAGACTGCTGTTCAGGAACTGGGCATCAAGGACGCTGAGTTTCAGCCTGCACCAGCAGGTAATGAGCTTTGGCGAAAGCAAGATAGAAATTGTAATTAGTCTTGCTGAGCTGAGCGCTCGGACGCCGACATATCCATCATTCAAAGATGCGAGTTTCTATATTAGACGCAGGCACCAAGCCTGCAATGGGGCGTCAGCGTGAGCGAAATGTAGCTCGCTGCGTACTCGATCGTTGAGCCCAAGTGTTGCATCGAGCATCACAGCCATTCCCAGGCCCTGATGAGTCTTATCGCATACTTGTCAAACCTTTTGTCTCCAAGACAGCTTCTCTCAATACCAAATGCCGTGTGAGGAAAAATCGACATCGCACTCATCGTCGGATATCTCGCTTCGGCATGTTCAGTGACAAGCTTCGTCCCTAAGGTTGTCAAAGTTATCAGGTCGGATAACCTGCGGTGATCTCGGGATGGATGTACACGATCACGGTGATCGGCTTCGCACTATGGTCGGCGTTTGGGTTGCTGCGGCATGAATGGCCGATCATCCTGACCAATACGACTTTCTTCTTTCTTTCCGGATTTATCCTCTTCAGAAAGATTCGCTCGCGGTGCAAGGCGTCCAAACGAATGCCGTCTCACTGGCCGATGAACGCCGCTCATTGCCTCAATTGAGTCGGCCGAGAAGGCTGAAAAATCCGCAAAGCAAACGCTTATCTGCCGGGCTGGCCGGCCGACTGAACTTGCTGGCGCCTATGTCTTTCGCGCCTTAGATCCCGCTCCTACATGAACGGCGTCGGGGTTGCCGTGAGACGGGGTGGAATGATGCAAAGGACGGCGGCTGCCTTGATCAGTAACGGCCTTACGCTTGGCACCATCGATAGCCCGCCGTTCAGAGGCAATCGCCATCGTTGTTGCAGAGGGTTTCCCGAATAAGTCCGACCTAAACCGGACGGATACCATCCGATACGGGGTGGTCGAGAGGCAACGTCTCTATGCTATAGCGTCACCTCACTCGCGCGAGATGATGCTGACAGCACCATCTGCTTCAAGTACCGCTGACTTGATCTGGCCGAGCCTTTCCAAGCCATGCTCTTGCCTTGCTGCCGTCAGTACGTCTTCGAGGCTTACCCGCGATCGAGCAATGGCACGCAAGTCGGGTTTGCCGTCTGAGATCAGAACGGTTGGCGCACCATCGATGATGCGCGCCAGTCGCGGTGCCCATTCCTTGACATAGGATAGCCCGATATCGATGCTGAACAGCACGACGATCAAAACTATCGCGTTAATAATGGAGAAGTCATCACCCAACAGGGCCTGTTGAGTGGTTTCAGCGATGATAAGGAGGAGCACAAGGTCGAACGGGGTCATTTGCCCGACAGTTCGTCGACCAGACAGTCGGAGGGCTGTTAGGAGGATGAAATAGATCGCAGCGCCACGGATGACTGATTCCATAAGTACCTCACGGAAAGATAAAGCTGGAGAGTGACAGGACATAATTATCAACGGCAATGTCGAACGTCGCATAGCCCACAGACTGCGCCCGTAGATGCAGTTTCACAGTGCCGCCATCCAGACCTGGATTGTTGAAATGTAGTCTCTGACCGTCGGCTTCGATCGCAGTCCGGGCAGGCAATGGCTGGATATCCTCGACCTGAAATACCTCGGCGAAAGAATTTGTCAGGAACAGTGAGCGCGTCTCCAGTGCTGGATCGGGCCTGAACCGCACGGACATCTCGTCAGTACCTTCCCGACGGCCAATCCGGGGATGCTCCACAAGTACGATATCGGTGTCGGTCACTTTTGTAGCAAGCGGGCCACCCGACCCGAATGCTCCAGCAAGAGCGAGAGCGATGATAAGTGAAAACACGCACCAAGTGCCTCGCTCAACTGTCCAGAAACGCTCTTGAAACCGGCGATGTTCGTCAAGCTGAAGTCCGTCCTTTCGGGCTTGCGGCTCATCCAGAGGATCCATGGCCTGCTCCTCAATAATGCTGGATCAGTGTTAAACGCCATTAAGACCGGATAGTTGCGGTTGGGACCTCAATGCTCACCTATTCCAGTTCGGCCGGGAACATGTCGGTCAATGGTCCTCACCACTGCCGTCGGAAGCCAAGGCCATTATACGCAGCCCATAAGCATGTCGAAAAAAGTGGCAGTTGGTCAATTCGCGGACAAGTGATAGCGACAGCGGGCTGCCTACTGATCTGCGGAGCCGGGCTCAGACATCTTCCGATGTTGTTTAGCCAGCGTTTCAGCAGGCATCACGTTTGCGGCCGCCGACATCAGCTTGTTCTTCCATCCGGAAACGACGTCGCCTTCGCCATCCATCATTGCTTCGAAGCCAACCTTTGCCACGAAGGCGGCATCATCCTTTTCTGCCTGACCGACTGAGGTATCCAGCATGTCGGCACGAGCGAAGAACTCGGTGTCAGTTGCCCCCGGCATCAGGCAGGTTACGGTTACCCCGGTGTCCTTCAGTTCCTCCCGCAGCGCGATGGAGAAAGAATTGATGAACGCCTTCGTACCATTATAGACCGCCTGGAACGTACCAGGCATGAACCCGGCGATCGAACCTGTCATAAGAATTCGGCCAGAGCCGCGTGTACGCATCTGTTGTCCGACCTGCTGGACT
>NZ_DAMDBP010000042.1:31379-39361 GCF_032092815.1 Agrobacterium sp.
AGATAGATCGTGCCGACAATATTGGTATCAACGACGCGGCGTGCTTCAAGGAAATCTTGATCAAGGAAGCCCTTACCCAGCCCGCGACCGGCATTGGCCATCAGGAGATCAACCGAGCGGCCATCGGCAGCGATATCCTCGATGAGGCGGTCGACACCTTCGATCGTCGAAAGATCCGTTCTTACAGCCTGCACCGAAACGCCGAGATCACGAAGATGCGATGCAATCTCCTCAATTCTTGCTTCATCTGCCGCGATGATGAGGTCGTATCCCTTTGACGCAGCGATTTTTGCCAGTTCGAAACCAATGCCGCTGGAGGCCCCGGTTACGACCGCAAGGCCTTTGCTGGAGTGCGTATTTGCCATGGTTAAAATCCTTTATGGCTTCAGAACGACCTTGACGCAGCCATCCTTCTTTTCGAAAAACGTCTTGTAGAGGTCCGGGCCGTCTTCTAGGCTGCCTGTATGCGTTATGACGAAGGACGGATCGATCTCACCGTTCTGGATGCGCTTCATCAGGATGGGCAGGTAATGCTGGACAGGTGTCTGGGCCATCTTAAAGGTGAGACCACGATTGATCGCTGACCCCATTGGAATCTTGTCGAGATAGCCACCATAGACGCCAACAATGGAGACTGTGCCGAAGTTTCGGCAGCAGTGGATGGCCTGGCGCAAGACGTGAGGCCGGTCGGTCCCCATGAACGTCGCGACCTTGATCCGGTCAATGCGAGCGTCCCAGCTTGCAGCCGGGTCGGACTCTGTACCGACGGCATCGATACATGCATCCGCCCCGCGCCTGTTCGTCAGTTCCATAATCCGGTCGTATATATCCTTATCCAGGTAGTCGAGCGTAATGGCACCAGAAGCTTGGGCAAAGGCCAGCCGCTCCGGCACGCTATCGATCGCGATCACCCGTTCAGCGCCGAGAATGAAGGCCGACTTGATCGCCATCTGGCCGACCGGTCCGCAGCCCCAGATGGCAATTGTGTCACCCGGCTGAATATTGCAGAAATCGGCTGCCATGTAGCCCGTGGGAAAGATGTCGGACAAGAAAAGAACCTGTTCATCCGTGAGCCCATCCGGGACCTTGATGGGACCGACGTCGGCAAATGGAACGCGAAGATACTCGGCCTGCCCACCGCTATAACCGCCGAGCAGATGGGTGTAACCGAACAGACCGGCGGGAGAATTACCCCACATCTTCGTCACTTTCTCAGGTGTCGGGTTTGACCGTTGGCAACCGGAAAAGTAGCCGCGTTTGCAGAAGAAACACTGCCCGCAGGCGATCGTGAAGGGGACGACGACACGGTCGCCGACCTTGAGATTGTTGTTGTCCCTTCCGACTTCGACAACCTCGCCCATGGTCTCGTGGCCCATGATGTCACCGTGGTGCATCTCTGGCATGATGCCATTGTAAAGGTGCAGGTCGGAGCCGCAGATCGCGCAGGCCGTCACCTTGATGATGGCATCGCGGCCATCTTGGATCTCCGGATCCGGAACGCTGTCACAGCGGATGTCGTGCTTTCCGTGCCAGGTTAGTGCCTTCATCTTGTTTCTCCTCTCACTTCGCAGCTGTTTTGCGCTCGAACGTGCCAACAATCTGGCCTTTGGCGAGAACGTGGCCCTCCATCGCCTTCAACACGGCGTCACGCTTGGCTCCGGGATCGAGATCGAGTGTTTCGATATCGAGCGCAAAGACCTGGAAATGATAATGGTGCTCTCGATCGCCGACAGGCGGTTTCGTCTTCTGGTCCTTTGCCATCAGGGCGACATTTGCCACGAGATTGCCCCCGGCGCTTTCACCGGCGACAGCTGTTCTGTCGGCATTGCGATTCAATTCGTGGATGTTCGCAACCAACCATTTGTAAGCCTTCCAGGCATCATCACGAGGCGCTGGAAATTTCTGTTCCGGCGCATGACGAAATTCGACTGAAACCACGGCCGCATTCGGGCCCACGGCGAGCGCCTGCGGCGCTGCGTCGTAAACGTTGATGTCTGCCACAACCCAGCCGCCACCGTGATAATAGACAACCACGGGCAACGGTCCCGCGGCGCCCGGAATATAAACGCGAGCACCGACACCACCAGCTAACGACGGACTAGTGATGTCCTTCGTCGTCACCTGTGCTTCTGGATTGGAGGACAGCCGCTTGTCCCACTGGACGGCCTTGGCGGCATCGGCTGGACTCGCCTTAGTGCGCGCTTCAGGTACGGTCAATGTCGAAAAGGGCTTGGCGTCAAGCGCACCGAGCTTGTCGAGAACAGCTTGCATATCGCTGGTCGGTTTCGCCATCTTCTGGGCGAAGCTTGGAATTGCTGTGGTGGTGACAGCGACCAGCGCAAGTGCTGCCAGTCTGTGAAGAAAATTCATATGAGGTCCTCTGATTGGAACCTGCCGAACCGCGGTTTAGTCCGGAAGTTCCGAGTGACAGGTAACTTTTCGACCCGGAAACAAGTTCGCTTTGCGTAAATGTCGCGACGACTACCCCCACCAGTCTGACCGGCAAAGTTCCCCGTCTCGGTGAGATCCCCGGAAAAGTTGAGGGAAAGATGGTGCTTCCTGGATGACTGGTTTGAATAAGCGTGGGATGCCCGGAAGGACGAGCATCGTCCGTACCAGCGGTGTAAAGATCCGCGCGACGGTTCCACTCGCCACATTACAATGTCGATTACCTCGCTCGAGAAGCCGACATGCCCTCGCCGACCTTGACGAGTATCTGGTAAGTCGACAGTTGCAGTCCTGACCGCTTAGGATCAAGTCGTACAAAGTTGCCGCTGACAGCTGCAAATGCTTCCGGATCGGTGATGAGCCGGGAGACGTCGCCTAGATGAATGTACAGAACGCCGCTGCCGATTCCGCGATGGTCAGCTCAAGGTCGTCGTCGATATAGGCAGTTGGACCTGCAACCTCGGTTTTCAGCTGGTTCCGTTGGCGACTGCACCTTAGCTGACCCGGAACCCAAACGGTGCTCGCAACGAAAAACGCAGTGTTAGCGCAGAGCTTTTGTCTACTGGTCATTGCGTTGGAACTTCTACGCTCTTCGCAGGTTCGGTGGAATGGGAGCGGTCAGGAGGCCCCGGACCAGGAAGTTCAATTCATACCACTGAAGGAGATTAGTCATGCCGCGCGGAGGTAAAACAGCGTATACCGACAAACAGAAACGCAAGGCAGAGCACATCGAGGAAGGCTACGAAAATCGTGGCGTTTCAGAGAAGGAAGCCGAGCGCCGGGCTTGGGCAACCGTGAACAAGGAGAGCGGAGGCGGTAAGAAGTCCGGCTCCGGTCGAGGTAAGACGGAAAATCATGCATCGTCGAAAAAAGGCGGCAAAGCTGGTGGTGAGGCCTCCGCGAGCCGCTCAGCGACGGAGCGTTCTGCTTCAGCGAAGAAAGCTGCGGCCACTCGCAAGCGTAATGCACACCACGTCAGCCATTGAACGGAAAGGAGAAGACGATGGGAACGAACAGTCCGAAGGCAGGGGCGCCCGGCACCACGGATCAGTCTCCACGCTGGGAAGGCCCCGAGGAAAACCGCCCGCGTGGATACTTGCCCGCAGAGGACGATCCGGACGTCAAACGCGACGCGGTTGGGGAAAACAATCGTGATCCTGCGAGAAAGAACCTAGCAGATGCCCTGAAAACGAAGGATGATCGCGACGGGAAATCCAGAGCAGGGCGCTAAAGGTCAGAGCACTCCATTTCAAGGCCGACAGGTAAGTATCGGGCGTTATCAGCACAAAGCCAATGGTTGCTGCTCGACCTGCTCATTGTTGCAAAAAAGGCAGCTATTACAAGCGCCGCACCGCTTCTAAGCGAGGACTGCCGACACGCCCACTCTTATTGATTGTGATCGAAAATTTGAACTTGGGTTACCACTCTGATCTTTTAGGGTGAGCTGCCCGGAAACTGTTGGCACGTCTGAAGGTGCGAGAGCCTCGGCGCCTATGGAGTGCGAAAGTTTCAGACAGTGTTTAAGTGATCTCTCACCTTCACCGAGCTGCCTTGAGTGCTAGTCAACACTCAACTCAGGCCGTGCCATTATGCTATCGCACCGCGATCATGAGCGGGTGTTCAGTTGGTCCAATCTTCAACTCGTAAACCGGGAATGCGATCAAATTCACGCCGATTATTTGTAACGACGATCAGTCCGCGTGATCTCGCATGTCCGCCAATCAGTTGGTCATACGGCCCGATGGGCGTGCCTTGGCGCGCGAGTTCTGCACGCAATTGACCTGTATGGCTGGCTGCGATCTCATCATAGGGCAATATTTCGAGGCGAGCTACGAAACCTTCGACGACCGTCAGATTACGCTCTGGATTCGCCGATTTTTCCGCCCCGTAGATCAACTCCATCAAACTGACTGAGCTGATACATAACTGACTATGATGGCGATTGAACGCTTCTCGAACCTGCTGTGGTTTGTTCTTTATTGTGTAAATGCATATGTTGGTATCGAGCATGTATTTCAGCATTAGAATGCATCACGCTCCTGCATATCAGGCTGATCACGTTCACCCATGAAATCGGATGTGGCTTCTGGTCCTTCAAACCAGCTATCCCACACCTCTCCGGCAGGTGCGATGATCCGGGTACGTCCAACAGCTACGATATCGACGCGCTTAACGTCATCAGGCAACGCAACGGCTTTTGGCAGCCGAATAGCCTGGCTGCGGTTACTTTGGAATACTGCACCCTGCTCCATCTATCGCTCCATCGTAATCCACATACGCATATGCAAAATGTATCCATGACTTTGGGATATGTCAATGGGATATACATCAGGTTATCAGCTGATTTGCCTTTCCTGCCGGAATCTAACGTTCGCCCATGACGTGTGCTTCTAATTTTCTTTCATAGCAAGTGAGACGAGGCCTTGCGTGGTAGTCAATAATGGCGGAATTCGCTCACTGCCGAGATCAACGCTCCCCAAGCGGTTGTTGGTTTGCAGACCAGATAGGCACGGACAACGATGTGTAATCAGAACTGCTCTTACACAACTGGGTTCCAAGGGCTAATATCAAAGAACAGCAAGGATATCACCTTGTTGCGAAAGCCAATGGATAATTCCATCGAAATATTCCTCGCTGTTTTCATCGAGTAAGCTAGTTGCTGTAGGCATCATGGCTTAGTTCGAAGCCGGCCTGCGGGTGGATGGCTGGATCAAAATGTCCATGGACAGGCCATAAATCCGTTGAAGTTCATTCGATGTCATGATCTCGGCGGGTGTCCCGCGCGCAATCAGCCTGCCGGAATGCAGCGCAAGGATCTCATCGCAAAAGCGTGCTGCCATGTTGACGTCGTGCAGGACGACGATGACACCGAGACCCTGTTCAACCGACAGTTTCCGCACCAGCGACAGCACTTCCATCTGCTGGGCGATGTCGAGCGCCGAGATCGGCTCATCAAGCAGCAGGCATCGAGCGTTTTGTGCCACCAGCATGGCGAGCCATACGCGCTGACGCTCTCCGCCCGACAGCGTATCGGCAAGCCGGTCAGCAAAGGGAGCAATTCCGGTCAATTCGATGGCTTCTTCGGTCTTCTCCCGATCTATCTTGCCGAAGCGCCCGAGCGCGCCGTGCCAGGGGTAGCGCCCCAACGCAACCAGTTCCCTGACAAGCATGCCCGAGGCCGATGGCGTATGCTGCGGCAGATAGGCAAGCGTTCGGGCAAAATCCCGATCTGTCCAAGTCGGCAGCGCCTTTCCCTCGAACCGCACCGTTCCGCCGGATGCCGGATGCTGGCGGGCGAGGATTTTGAGAAGCGTCGACTTGCCAGAACCATTATGGCCGATCAACCCAACGACACGATTGGCCGGCAAGGCAAGCGTCAGCGGTTCGAGCAGCGTGCGCCCCGGAACGCAGAACGTCACCGCGTCGAGATCGAACAGATTGTTCGTCGCGGGGATAACGGCTTCTGAAGCATCGCCGGGTTTACTGGTCTTGTTGATCAAAGTGGGAAGCTCATTCAAATCGTCGCCTCCTTTCTTGCGGACTGGCTGTCTGGAGGGGGCGCTTGTTCGCTGGAAATGGGGGCAAGTTTCCCCTTGTGTAGACGCACCACATGATCAGCCACATGAAAATAGCGGTCATCATGGGAAATTACGATGAGCGTTCTGCCTTCCGCCTTGAGGGCGGGAAGCAGTTCCTCGTAGAAGAGACGGCGGAAAGACGGGTCCTGATCCGCCGCCCATTCGTCGAAAACCATGACCGGGCGTCCCTCGATCCACGCCTGCGCTAGCGCCAGACGCTTGCGCTGGCCGGTGGATAGGTCCAACGTGGTGAACCGCCCGTCGCTGACCGTGACCTTGTCGGCAAGCTCCAGTCTGTCGAGATAAGCGGCAGCATCATCCACGTGCCACCCATTCCCGGCAACGATCTCTTCGAACAGATGGAAGTCCGACAGGACTACGGAGAAATTCTGCCGGTAATCGTCACGGCTTTTTGCGGTCACTGGAACGCCATCGAGCAGCACCTGTCCTTCCTGCGGCGCGTAAAGCCCAAGCAACAACTTGATCAGCGTGGTTTTGCCCGAGCCGTTGTCCCCGATGATGAAGGTAGTCTTTCCTGCCTCGAAGGTCAGGTCTATCGGGCCAAGCACAAAGTGGCTGGTGCTCCCGGAACCAGAGAAGGCATAGCGCACACCGTCGAACCGGATGGCGGGCGGCAGGTTGGAGACGCCCGGTGCTTTGCCGTTTCCAGGTTGGCGCGTATCCGGTTCGGTCGTTTCGAAGTGCCGGGCGAGGTCCCGCACCCTGCCGAGTGCAACCTGCATCCGGCCGATGGCTGGCAGCGTGGACATGATCTGCTCGACCGGACCACGCAGGAAGAGCAACACGAGCACGAAGCCGGACAAGATTTCGGGCCGCATCGGCGCAATGCTTTGCCATATCATCACCAGCGCGATCAGCAGGAAGAACAGCGCCGAGCCGAAGGCGTTGGCGACGACGAAGATATTGATGGCGCGAGTGTTGACCGCCCGAATCTCGCCGACCGTTCTTGCTATCTGACCGGAGAATATCCTCTCACGGCGAGCGCGGTTGATCTTCAGCTCCCGCGCCCCATCGGCGATCGAGCGATAGGCTTTGTGCAGCCCGTCCTCCAGTTCGCGCGACGCCTCGAAGCCGGCGATGCCCTTGCGCCGTGCGGCGTATTGCGTCCACGCTCCTATGCCGAGAACGAGAGCGACGATCAGGCAGAGCAAAGGCGACAGCCATGCAAGCCATGCGAGGCAGCCGAGCGTGATGATAGCCGAGATCGCCAGCGGCGCTGCGATGAAGGCTATGTCGCTGATCATGTCGACGTCATGGGTCAGCGCCGGAACGAGGCGATAGGTACGGTAACTCTCCAGCGCATCCACCGGTGCAGAAAGCACCTTGCACGCCAGCCACATTCGCACCTCGGCGACAAGACCCTGTCCGATGAAATTGGTTGCGATGTCCGATGCCGCTCGCGCCGCCAGTGTCACAGCGCAGAGGCTACCGAACGCGAGCAACATCCCCCCTGCCATGCCACCCTCCCGATTGAGGACTTCATTTATCAGGGAGAGCAACCAGACCGTCCCAAGCCCGGAAACCGCGCCGGCCAGAACTGAAACTGCGAGGAAAAGGCCAAACGACCTGTAACGTTCCAAAGGCAGGAAGGCGGGAAGCCGAAACCTCATCTTTGCACCTCCGGGGATGGGGACGCGCGCCAATAGGGCACGTTTATGTGCCGCGATTTGTGGACCTTGCCAAGAGATGGACGCAGCGCCGTACAATCGAAAAATTCTCCGGCGATCCAGATGAAATGATCGTCGCTGGCGGAAGTAACCCCAGTGATGTTGCGAGAAACGCTCGGAACGAACTTCTCCTGTCCCAGACGTGAATGAGTGGAAACCCATTGCAATGTCATGCCGGCCGGAACGGGAAAATCAATCTGTTCGTTCGACGCGTGCGTGGCGATCACGATCAGACCCATGGCGGTGTGTGGCAGCGATCTCGCGATAC
>NZ_DAMDBP010000043.1:0-12591 GCF_032092815.1 Agrobacterium sp.
GAAAGCATCATGCGCGCTATCATGCGCTCAGGGGAGAAGAACTCATGAGTTCGGCCAATACTACTACCGAAGAAAGCAACGTCGTTTCCATCTCGTCCTATCTGCGGAGCAATATCCGGGAATACGGGATGCTGCTTGCGCTCGTCGCGATCATGCTGTTCTTCCAGGTCTATACCGGCGGTATCCTGTTTGCCCCGACCAACCTGACCAACCTCGTTCTGCAGAACTCGTTCATCGTCATCATGGCGCTGGGCATGTTGCTGGTCATTGTGGCAGGGCATATCGACCTTTCGGTTGGCTCTATCGTTGCCTTCGTTGGCGCGATTGCGGCCATTTTGACCGTGCAATGGGGCTGGCACCCGCTCTTGGCAGCGATTGTCTGTCTGGCTGTTGGTGGCATTATTGGAGCGGCGCAGGGTTACTGGATTGCCTATCATCGCATTCCGTCGTTCATCGTGACTTTGGCTGGCATGCTGGTGTTTCGTGGTCTGACGCTGTTTGTACTGGGTGGTAAGAACATCGGCCCGTTCCCGCGTGACTTTCAGATCATCAGCACCGGCTTCCTGCCAGATATCGGTGGCATCGAAGGCCTCAACACCACATCGATGATCATCACCATCCTGATTCCGTTGGTTATGTTCTTCCTCAGCTGGCGGCGCCGTGTGGTCAATCAGAGCCATGGCATCGATGTTGAGCCGCTCAGCTTCTTTGTTATCCAGAATCTGCTGGTGACAGCGGCGATCCTGTTCCTTGGTTACAAGCTGTCATCCAACCGTGGTCTGCCAAACGTTCTGATCGTGATGCTGGTGTTGATTGCATTCTACAGCTTCATTACCCGTCGCACGACCATCGGCCGTCGTATCTACGCGCTCGGTGGCAATGAAAAGGCAACCAAGCTCTCGGGTATCAACACCGAGCGCTTGAGCTTCCTGACCTTCGTCAACATGGGTGTTTTGGCTGGTCTGGCCGGCATGATCATTGCAACCCGCCTCAACTCGGCAACGCCGAAGGCCGGTGTGGGCTTCGAGCTTGACGTGATCGCGGCCTGCTTTATCGGTGGAGCGTCTGCATCTGGCGGCGTGGGCAAGATCACCGGTGCGGTTATCGGCGCCTTCATCATGGGTGTGATGAACAACGGTATGTCGATTGTCGGTCTCGGCATCGACTTCCAGCAGATGGTCAAGGGCCTCGTGCTGCTGGCTGCCGTGTTCTTCGACGTTTACAACAAGAACAAGGGCTGATCTTCGGATCAGTCTTCCATCCTCACCATAGAGGTTTTTCACGGCCGTTCAGCGGCCGTGTTCATGTCTAAAGCTTTTAATGCCGGGAAAGGAAATACCGTGCTGATTTCACAGATCAAGGATGCCAGTGGCAAGCTGGTCGTGGCCGTTCGTGAAGACGGTGGCGAGGCGCGTGCCGTCAACAATGCTGCGTCCGTTTATGCATTGGCAATCGAGGCTGCAAATGGCGGCAAGAGCCTTGCCGATGTCGTCAAGGCGCATGGTCTTGGTGATGTTGTGGATTTGGAAAAAGCCTATGCTGAAGGTCGCTTCCTGGCGCCGATCACCCATCCGGATCCAGCGCACCTGCACCTGACCGGCACGGGCCTGACACATCTCGGTTCTGCTGCAACGCGCGACAGCATGCACAAAAAGGCTTCTGAGACGGCAGAAGAAACGCTGACCGACTCCATGAAGATGTTCAAGATGGGTCTTGAGGACGGCAAGCCGAAGGCTGGCGAAAAGGGCGTTCAGCCGGAGTGGTTCTACAAGGGTAACGGTTATGTTGCCACGGCCCCAGGTGCAGCGCTTTCTTCTCCATCCTTTGCTCTGGACGGTGGTGAAGAGCCTGAAATGGCTGGTATCTACGTCATCTCGGACAAGGGCGAGCCCTTCCGTATCGGCTTTGCAGTTTCCAACGAGTTTTCCGATCACGTTACCGAGCGGATCAACTACCTTTATCTCGCGCATTCCAAGCTGCGTCCCGCCAGCTTCGGCCCGGAAATCCGCGTTGGTGCGCCACCTGCCGACATTCGTGGCACGTCGCGTATCCTCCGCAACGGCAAGGCGATCTTTGAAAAGCCGTTCCTGTCGGGTGAGGACAACATGTCCCATACGTTCGAGAACCTCGAATACCACCACTTCAAATATGGTCTGTTCCGCGCACCGGGCGATGTGCATGTTCACATGTTCGGTACGGCAACACTGTCCTTTGCTGACGGCGTGAAGCCGGAAGCTGGCGACGTGTTTGAAATTGAAGCTGCCGGTTTTGGCCTGCCGCTCAAGAACCCGCTGAAGGTTGAGGCTGAAGAAACCATTGCGGTAAAGCAGCTCTAATTTTCAGAACGCGCGCGAACCGCGCTCTTCGACAAAAATTTAAGGCCCTGAACTTTGCGGTTCAGGGCTTTTCGTTGTGGCCTAGGTTGAGGGCTCCCAGAGCCCGGCTTCGCCAACCTCAACAGAGTTGCCCGCGGGGTCTCTGATGTAGACGGAGTAGGTGCCGTTGTTCCAGCGTTGATAGTGCTCGACCTCAATACCCAGCGACTGAAAATGATCCCGCCATGTGTCGACCTCGGCCTTGTTGTCGACGCGGAAACAGAAGTGGCCAGTCCCGGTGGTGCCATGACGTGGAATGAGGTTTGCGGCATCGGCAGTGCGAGATTTCTCCGGATCAAAGATCAGCAGCATCTGTTGGCCGCAGCGGAAAAATACAAATTGCCCGGCAAGTTTTCGCAAAATCTCAAGCCCGAATACCTCGTGGTAGAAGCGTTCGGCGGCGTCGAGGTCACTGGCGTAAATCACCGTTTCCAAAATGGCCTGTGGTGGTTTCATCCTTCCCTCCTTTGAGAGCGTACAGTTTAGAACACGTCTCTGTGTTCGGTTCTCCTCGAAATAACGCTTGAACCTCTAGTCGCTGTAGCTTGTACGCTTTCACCATGGAGTTGAAGGATGACGTCATGATGGAAGACGAGGCAAGGAAATATCTCGCGGAAACCGCTCTTTTGAATTTTGGATCGGGCAGCATACAGTGGCTTGTAAAAACACGAGGCTGGTCTGACCTGTCACTTTATGCACGGATCGGCGCCGCCTATGATTTTGTGAGAAACGAAATCAACTTCGGATACAACAGCGCCGATGATATTCCAGCAAGCGAGGTGCTTGCCGATGGTTACGGCCAGTGTAATACCAAGGCGACGCTGCTGATGGCGCTGCTGCGCGCTCTCAATATTCCCTGCCGTTTGCATGGTTTTACCATTCACAAGGGCTTGCAGCGCGGTATCGTGCCGGAACTTGTCTATGGCATCGCACCTGAAAACATTCTGCACAGTTGGGTTGAGGTCTACCATCAGGGCAATTGGGTGGAACTTGAAGGTTTCATTCTGGATGCAGCTTTCCTGAAAACGCTGCAAGGCAAATTTGCCGGGCAGGGGTCGCCTTTGTGTGGATACGGTGCAGAAACCGATTGCCTTGAAGCGCCTGATGTCGAGTGGAATGGCCGCAGCACCTACATCCAGAAAACCGGCATCAATGCCGATCTGGGCCTGTTTGACAGTCCGGATGCCTTTTATCGCCAGCACAGACAGGCAATTACCGGGTTGAAGGGCCTTTTATACCGCAGTGTTATCCGCCATTGGATGAATGCGCGTGTTGCCAAAATTCGCGGTGGTCAGATACCGCTTATTCCGGGTGGGCCGACAGCCCATGCGCATCAGGCGGGTGGTGTTCTTGCCAGACGTGGCGATATCTAAGTCTTGGTGGCGGTGACATGCAGCCATTGCGTGGGCTTCTTGTCGTAACCACCACCCGGCGCGGTCTCGATTGCAACAGAAGCCCAGGGATAATGTTTGTAGAGGTCGCTCAGCCAGTCTTGCGAGGGGTAATTGTAATAGCGGTCGAACTGATCGCGCCCATCGGCCTCACCAGCCTTGAAACTGGCGTAAAATACACCGCGGTCCTTTAGTGCGGTGTGAATGCGTCCGATAATATCGCCAAGTGAACTGCGTGGCACATGCAACAGGCAGGCATTGGCCCAGATGCCATCATATGCCTGTCGAGCATCGATATCTTCAAACAACAGGGCTTTAACGGGGATGCCAAGCCGCTTTTGCGCAGCCTGCGCAATCTCGGCCGTTCCATCCGTGGGGTGCACGTCAAAACCGCTGGCAATCATCACAGCGCTGTCTTGCCCACCGCCACAGCCAAGTTCAAGAATACTGGCGGCAGGCGGAAGCAGGTCTAAAAAACTGGCGAGCCGCGGGTGCAAGGTCGCATCCCGTCGCGCCGCGTAGACCTCAGCTTCCTGCGCATAAAACCCGAGCGTGGTGGTGTCGTGCTTGCGATCATCCATCCCGTCGACAACCCTAACTCTGCGACTGGCTTTGTGCCTGTTCCACGGTGACTAGGACGTTCAGATCTTCGCTTGAGCTACCAATCCGCATACCGGAAATCGGCGCGCAATCGCGGTAACACAGGCCGGATGCAATCGTCACGTAGCGGTCATTGGGGCAGATGTTGTTGGCAGCATCAAAACCGACCCATCCAAGGCCAGTAATATGCGCCTGTGCCCATGCGTGGGTTGCTGCCTGTTCGGTGACGCCGTCCATCAACAGGTATCCGGAGACATAGCGGGCCGGAATGTTGAGCAATCTCGCCGTCGAAATGAAGATATGGGCGTGATCCTGACAGACCCCGGTCTGGGCTTCCAGTGCCTGCTCGGCCGTAGTGTCGCTGTCGGTTGAACCGGGTTGATATTTGACCGTCTTGTGGATGGTTTCCATCAGTCCATGCAGTTTTGCCAGCTCGTTTTCGCCGCTCACACTGCGTGCCAGTTCGCGGATCAGCTTGCCCGGCTTGGTACGGGGTGTTTCGCGCATGAACAGCCATAGCGGTGCATAGCTGTTGTGCGGGCCATAAACACCGGCACGATCTTCCGTTTCAACCTCACCGGAGGCCGTTACGGTGACGGTCTGGCTCTGGCCTTCAATCTCGACCAGTTCCACCCGGTTGCCAAAGTGGTCGTCGTAATTGGCTTCGACCGTTGCCCCTTCAACGGTGACCGCCCAGTGCCTGACCGTCTGGCCTGGACCCGTTGTCGGGTTCAGGCGCACACGCTGCAGGGCGTAGGGCACTGGGGCATCATACACATAACGGGTAACGTGGTTTATTTTCAGACGCATGGTTCCATCCGTTCCCCGCTCATTGGTAGAAGCGGTAGCCTTCCGTGATTTCCTGACCGAGCTGGCTGTTCCTGTGAATGAAGTCCTCGAGGAATTCATGCAGACCGCCATCCATGATGCGATTGATTGTCGTGCTTTTCAGGCTTGCGCGAATGGCATCGGCCGTCTTATGGGCCTGATGTTTTTCATCATAGTCCGTGGCCAGATAACCAAGATTGCTGACTATCTTTTCGTAGCAATAGGCAAGTGAACGAGGCATGCGACCATTGAGGATCAGGAAGTCGGCGATATTGGCCGGTTTGTATTCCGCATCATAAACCCATCCGTAGGAACGATGAGCCGAAACGGAACGCAAAATGGATTCCCACTGGGCATTGTCCAGTGAGGAGCCGACTTGTGCTGCTGCCGGTAGGAGCACGTAATATTTCACATCCAGGATCCGTGCCGTGTTATCGGCGCGCTCCATGAAGGTGCCAATGCGTGAGAAATTGTAGAGGTCATTGCGCAGCATCGAACCGTGGAATGCACCACGCACCAGGCCGGCACGTTGTTTGATGGCGTCGATGCACTGTGGAAGTTCGGCAGCCTTTACCTTGCGGGACAGCATCCCTTTTACTTCGATCCAGAATTCGTTGGTTGCTTCCCATGTTTCCCGGGTGAGGGCAGTTCGCACCATGCGGGCATTGTTACGTCCCGCCTCGATGCAGGACATCACGCTGGATGGGTTGCTCTTGTCACGCAGCAGATAATCGATAGCGTCGCTTGAGGTGACACGGTCGTGAATTTCCCCAAAGCTTTCACGCACGCCAGCGCTTTGCAGCACACCGTCCCAATCCTCATCACCGCTGCCGCTGCGCGTCAGGGAAACACGAAGGCCGGCATCAATCAGTCGGGCAATGTTTTCAGCTCGTTCGATGTACCGGAACATCCAGTAAAGTCCGTTTGCAGTCCGTCCCAGCATGCTTTAGTCCTCCAGTACCCATGTATCCTTGGTGCCGCCACCCTGGCTGGAATTCACCACCAGAGAGCCAGCCTTGAGCGCAACGCGCGTCAAGCCACCAGGAATGATACGGACCTTGTCGGACACCAGAACGTAAGGACGCAGATCGACGTGGCGGGGGGCAATGCCATTCTTGACCATGATCGGAACCGTCGAAAGCGAAAGTGTCGGTTGGGCAATGTAATTGCCGGGCCGTGCCCGCAGCTTGTCTGCAAACTGGGCGCGTTCCTTTTTGCTGGCCGTTGGGCCAACAAGCATGCCGTAACCACCCGAGCCATGAACTTCCTTCACCACGAGTTCGGCGAGGTTATCGAGCACGTATTTAAGGCTGTCCGGTTCGGAACAGCGCCAGGTCGGCACGTTTTCGAGCAGTGGTTTGCGGCCGGTGTAGAACTCGACGATCTCTGGCATGTAAGAATAGATTGCCTTGTCGTCGGAAATGCCGGTGCCAGGCGCATTGGCAATGGTGATGTTGCCTGCGCGGTAGACATCCATGATGCCTGGAATGCCAAGGGCAGAATCCGGACGGAAGGTCAGCGGGTCAAGGAAATCATCATCAACACGGCGGTAAAGCACATCGATGGCTTCGTAGCCGCGGGTGGTGCGCATCTTTACCTTGCCATCCATGACTCTGAGGTCGGATCCTTCCACCAGTTCCACGCCCATCATGTCGGCCAGGAAGGAGTGTTCGTAATAGGCGGAGTTGTAGATGCCGGGGGTCAGAACCGCGACACGCGGTTTGCCGGTGCAGCCGGGTGGCGCCAGTGAGGCCAGCGATTGACGCAACAGATAAGGGTAGTCCTCAACGCGCTGGACCTTGTTCTCATGGAACAGCTCGGGGAACATCTGCATCATGGTTTCGCGGTTTTCCAGCATGTAGCTGACACCGGACGGTGTGCGGGCATTGTCTTCCAGCACGTAAAACTGGTCTTCGCCGGTCCGTACAATGTCGGTTCCGACAATGTGGGTGTAAACACCACCGGGCGGTGTGAAGCCGATCATTTCAGGCAGGAAGGCTTCGTTTTTCTCGATCAGTTCGCGCGGAATGCGACCAGCGCGAATGATTTCCTGCTTGTGATAGATGTCATCCAGAAATGAATTCAGTGCGATGACACGCTGTTCGATACCTTGCGCGAGCTTGCGCCATTCGCGACCAGAAATGATGCGGGGAATGATGTCGAAGGGGATCAGCTTTTCGGAGCTGTCTTCATGTCCGTAAACTGCAAAGGTGATACCGGTTTTCCGGAAGATCTTTTCCGCGTCTTCTGATTTGCGGATCAGGTGCGCCCTGTCCTGGCGGTCGTACCACTCGTTATAGTTTTGATATGGGCTCCGCGGAGTGTTGTCCGCACTTATCATTTCGTCAAATGCCAACGGTATGTTCCCCATTTTTTACCATTTGAATACAACGTTAGATGCAATGCAAGAACCATGCGCAGTTCAGCAAAAAGATTTTTTTATTCTTTGGTTCAAGAAAAAGACCACGCAAATCAGGAATTTGCGCTGCTCGCTCTGTGTAAAAATTCGGCATTTGCGTAAAGGTTCCGGGTGGTTGAGGATTATCTCCGACGACCGCCTGCGCGATAAAAATGCGATTGCTTAAATTTTACTCTGAATTGCAATTTTTGCTTTCGTGGAAAAGGATGTTGGCGTCACGAAGGGCATTTCATGTTTGAAAGCCGTTTCAAAATATCGTCGGTGGGGCAGGTGTGAGCTAGCGGGTGAAAGCTTAACCTTTCGCGCCATGGTTTAGGATATTGTTAACCATAAAATTATACCTCTTGTTCATATTCGATTGGATGACGGGGGTAATATGTCCATCTCACGCCGTGCGGTATTGTTCGGTCTGCCGCTTTTCGTTGCCGGTTGCGCAAGCACCGGTGTTCCGATGACGCAAAAATACGCCGCGAAGCCTGAGGAAAGATTCCCACTTCCTGCCATGCCGCTTGACAAGATCAAGCCGGAACTGCGCCGCCAGGAAGTTGCTTATGAAACAAGCCATCCCGCCGGTACCGTTGTGGTGGATACGCCTGCTCGTCGGCTTTATTACGTCATGGGCGAAGGTCGTGCCATGCGTTATGGCGTCGGTGTTGGTCGCCAGGGTCTGGCGCTGAAGGGTGATGCCTATATCGGCCGCAAGGCAGAATGGCCAAGCTGGACGCCAACCGCCAACATGATGCGTCGCGATCCAAAAAACCTCAAATATGCTGGCGGCATGCCTGGTGGCCTGAACAATCCGCTCGGTGCACGGGCGCTCTATCTCTATCGCGGTGGCAATGACACCATGTTCCGCCTGCATGGTACCAATCAGCCGCAGTCCATCGGTCATGCGATGTCCAGCGGCTGCATTCGTATGCTGAACCATGATGTCATCGATCTTTTCGAACGTGTGCCGGTTGGCGCACGCGTGGTCGTGATGCAGGCATGAGACATCCCCCAGATTTGAGATAAAGCTGGGGAAAAGCGTGCGGCACATGCCGCACGCGACAGATCGAATTGAGGCTGTGACAACAGCCGGACTAAGCCCGGAGCAGATGTGTTCCGGGCTTTTCTTATGGTATTCAGGTGTCGATACGGAGTTCTTGGGGCGTCAAATATCGCTCTCCCCATCCTATTGACAGTTTCCATCACAGCCAGCAGTCTTTGAACCTCACCAGGGGTGTCCCGACAAGGGGCTGAGATACTGCTAGGCCGCAAGGCAGCGCAGGGACCCTATGAACCTGATCCAGTTCATACTGGCGTAGGGAAGGTGCGGGGTGCCTGCTGGCCATTGCGGTTGGCATGTTTGTGGTACCTTTTCTACCTCCTGTCAGAGCTGGGTCTCCATCGCTGTTAGAGAGGAGCCTCGCACATGACGTCTCAACCCAAAGGACAACAGTTCAAGTCGGCAACGCCTGCCGTAACGACTGGTCCGCATCCTGCCTCGACCAAGGTCTTCAGGCCGGGTGTTCTGCATCCGGACATCCGTGTCCCGATGCGTGAAATAGCTTTGCACCCCAGCGCCGGTGAGCCTCCGGTTGTGGTGTATGATTCTTCCGGCCCCTATACGGATCCATCCGTTGAGATCGCCATTGAGCGCGGTTTGCCCCGTTTGCGTGAAAACTGGGTCAAGGCACGTGGTGATGTCGCGCAATATGACGGTCGGTCCGTCAAGCCGGAGGATAACGGCTTTGTTTCAGCCGATCGTTTGACACCTGCTTTTCCGGTTCAGCACAGGCCTTTCAAGGCGCGAGATGGCAAGCCTGTTACCCAGCTTGCCTATGCGCGGGCGGGTATCATCACACCGGAAATGGAATTTGTCGCCATTCGTGAAAATCTCGGCCGTGCGCAGGCGCGTGCTGCGCTGGAACGTGATGGTGAAAGTTTCGGCGCTGCTGTTCCTGATTTCGTGACACCAGAATTTGTTCGGGACGAGGTTGCACGAGGGCGGGCGGTCATCCCGGCCAATGTCAACCATCCCGAACTTGAGCCGATGGCGATCGGTCGCAATTTCCTCGTCAAGATCAACGCCAATATCGGCAATTCCGCCGTCACCTCATCCATGGCGGAAGAGGTGGAAAAAATGGTCTGGGCCACCCGTTGGGGAGCCGATACGGTGATGGACCTGTCGACTGGCCGCAACATTCACAATATCCGCGACTGGATCATCCGCAATTCGCCGGTGCCGATCGGCACGGTGCCGATCTATCAGGCGTTGGAGAAAGTTGGTGGCGTTGCCGAGGACCTGAACTGGGAGGTTTTCCGCGATACGCTGATCGAACAGGCGGAGCAGGGCGTTGATTATTTCACCATTCACGCCGGCGTCCGGCTGCACTATATCCCGCTGACGGTTAACCGCGTCACCGGCATCGTATCGCGTGGCGGTTCGATCATGGCCAAGTGGTGCCTTCATCATCACCGCGAGAGTTTCCTCTACGAACATTTCGAGGAAATCTGCGATATTTGTCGCGCTTACGACGTGTCGTTTTCGCTTGGGGACGGGTTGCGGCCCGGCTCGATTGCCGATGCCAATGACGCGGCGCAATTTGCCGAGCTGGAAACGCTGGGAGAATTGACCCAGATCGCCTGGGCCAAGGATTGCCAGGTGATGATTGAAGGTCCGGGTCATGTGCCAATGCACAAGATCAAGGAAAACATGGACAAGCAGCTTAGTGTGTGCGGCGAGGCGCCGTTCTACACATTGGGGCCGCTCACCACCGACATTGCGCCGGGATATGACCATATTACCAGCGGCATTGGCGCGGCGATGATTGGTTGGTTCGGAACGGCGATGTTGTGTTACGTCACGCCGAAGGAACATCTCGGTCTTCCTGATCGCAACGACGTCAAAACCGGTGTGATCACCTATAAGATCGCGGCCCATGCTGCAGATCTTGCCAAGGGGCATCCGGCGGCGAAAATCCGGGATGATGCCCTGTCGCGTGCGCGCTTTGAATTCCGCTGGGAAGACCAGTTCAACCTGTCGCTCGATCCGGATACGGCCAGAAGTTTTCACGATGAAACTCTTCCGAAAGAAGCCCATAAGGTCGCGCATTTCTGCTCGATGTGCGGGCCGAAATTCTGCTCGATGCGCATTTCCCATGACATTCGCTCGGAAGCGCAGAAGGTGGGAATGGCGGCGATGGCAGAGAAATACCGTGAAGATGGTGATCTCTACATGCCGGTTCGCAAAGACGGCTGAGGTTCAGATGGCCCGGTTCCCTCGGGTTCCGGGCTATCTACATTTATCTGATCGCTTCAACGGGCGAGGCATCGCTGCGAAGCGCCAGTTCCGCCAGAAGCAGTGATGTGGCGCCAGCCGCAAAGAAACCCACTGCGAGATTGGTGGGTGTGCCATCGTAAAAACTGCCGATAGCAACGGCAAAAAGCGTGGCCACAAGGCTTGAGCCAGATGCGATCAGTGATGCTCCAAGGCCTGCCACCTGTCCAAGGGAACGCATCGCCATGGCATTGAGGTTGCCGAACAGGATGCCAATGGCAAAAAAGGCGGAAAATCCAAATGCCATCAGCGCGGTGAGTGGCAGATGGCCGTTCCAGAATGCTGACGCCAGCAGCATCAAAAGTCCGGTCAGGGCTAGGCCAAAAAAAGCCGCGCGTGCCATGGTCTCCATGCCAAACCGCTGCACGAATTTTGCGTTGAGGAAGGAAGCCAGGCCGATGCCGGTTGCCAGTGCGGCAAAATAAAACGGGAAGGTTTCCTTGATGCCATAAGCGTCGAAGAACAAATCTGCTGCCGTGCTGAGATAAAGAAGCTGTGCGCCAAACACGATGCCTGTCGTGATGATCAGCAGCGTCACGCGGCGGTTTGACAGGATGCGTCCGCCATTTTTCAACAGCAATCTGGGTCTGAAAGGAATGCGTTTGTCAGCGGGCAGGGTTTCCGGTTGTCGTACCATCAGCCATAGGCCAAGCAGCACCGCCATCACGAGGTAGAGGATGAAAACCATCCGCCATCCTGCCAAGGTGATGACGCCTTGCGCCAGAGCAGGGGCCAGCATTGGCATCAGAATGAACAGGGTAAACATGAATGACATGACGCGGGCCATGTCATTGCCTTCAAACTGGTCGCGGATCATGGCGCGGGTCGCGATCTTCGGGCCGGATACACCAACGCCTTGAAGAAACCGGCCGAGGATGACCATTTCCAGTGACCCTGCCAGCATGGCGATGACCGAACCGACCGCATAGACGCAAAGTCCCAATACGAGTGCCTTTTTGCGTCCCATGGCATCGGATAGTGGCCCCAGAAACAGTTCGCCAAAAGCCATGCCGAAAATGAACAGCGAGATAATGTGCTGGGTGGAAAGTGGTGGCGCGGTGCCTACGTCGTCAACGATCTGGCGAAGCCCCGGCAACAATGCATCGATGCTGAGCGATGTCAGCGACGTCAACAAGGCATAAAGGGCAATGCGTTCACGAAAACTGATGGTGGGTTTTGGCGATGTCATGGGAATGCTGCGTTAAGATAATGCGATGTAACGCCTCTATCAGCTTTGTCGTGAAATTCAGAGTGGTGTCATCGACTTTTGCAGCGGGAAATTGTCGGCGAAATAGTGGTGCAAGATCCGCCGTGCTTGCGCAGTACTTCAAAAGCTGTGGGTGATTGAGTTGCGCAGGCACTTTTTCTAATCATTAATCAATTCGCGCCATATTTTTCCATAAAGTTGCTGTTTGTTAGCAAAAACACGAGAAACCAAAGTTATGTGCCGTTTCCTTGCATATTCAGGTTCCCCCGTTTGGCTCGATTCTTTGTTGATCGAGCCGGAGAGTTCTCTCATCAGCCAATCCATGGCAGCCCGTGAGGCAAAGACAGTGGTCAACGGCGATGGCTGCGGTATCGGTTGGTACGGCAACCGCAAGGAGCCGGGCATGTATAAGGGCATTCTGCCCGCCTGGTCGGATCGCAATCTCACCT
>NZ_DAMDBP010000043.1:12601-27142 GCF_032092815.1 Agrobacterium sp.
TCTGTCATCAGATCGAGGCGCAGATGTTTCTGGCACATGTACGCTCTGCTACAACGGGCGGTGTGTCGATGGCCAATTGCCATCCGTTCGGGCTTGATCGTCATCTGTTCATGCATAACGGCCAGATTGGCGGTTATGAACATGTCAAACGCAAGGTCGAAGCGCTTATCCCTGATGAGGTTTATACAGCCCGCAGCGGTAGCAGTGACAGCGAAGCGATTTTCCTGATCGCGGCCGGTTTCGGTCTGGCGGTCGATCCAATCTCGGCATTCTCGCGAACGCTGTTGACCTGTCTTGATATTCTGCGTTCATCCCATGTCGATCAGCCGATCCGTTTCAGTGCTGTGCTGGCAAATGGCGACACGATGTATGCCTTTCGCTGGTCGAGCGACGAGCGTCCGCCATCGCTTTATTGGCGGCGTATGCCTGATGGCGTTGCGGTTGCTTCCGAACCCTTCGGTGACCGGGATGAAACATGGGAGCTTATCCCGGCCAATACGGTTGCCACGGTAACCGGTGCAAAGATTTCGTTTGCGCCCTTTGATCCTTGTCTTGAAGAGGTCGATGTGCAGCGTCTCTGCGAGCCTGCCTGATCGCACTCACCGCAGCAGTTTCAAGGCGCCGGTCAGCGATCTCACCAGTTTTGTCGGACCTGCCAGTCCCAACCCGTCGATCACCTCCTGTGACAAATCGCGGTCTGGGAATGTCTGCTGATAATCCTGATAATTGTGCAAGGCTCTGGCAAATGCCGGGAAGGGTACGGTGACAATGTCCTGCGTGCCTGCGTCGATGATTTTCAGCATGATATTGCGGATGGTGTCTGCGTCGGCCTGCAGAATGGGAACCGGTCTGTTGGAACTGATGTCGATGCTGCGCTCATGCATATCCGTCAGGCGGTCGGCAGCCAACTGCGGTATTTTTGCGCCAATACCGATACCGATTGCGCCAATGGTGTTGGCGATCAGTCCCATTGGCAGGGCCGGATTAACGATGATGGCGGTGTGAAGGTCAGGTGTCATGGTTTCCTCGTCGTTTCGGCGGGGAAAATAGGTGCTTTTGTCTGGTAGATCATACCTATTGTTGCCGAGAATTACCCTGATTTGGTAGTCTCTACCTCACAATCGAGTGTATGAGGTGACTTATGTCCAATACGGGTCTGGAGGCGGAGGATGTCCGCATTCTCCATCATTTGCAGAACGACGGTCGCATGACCAACCAGGCGCTATCTGATGCAGTGGGGCTGTCCACATCGCCATGCTGGCGCCGCGTCCGTCATCTCGAAGAAAGCGGTGTCATCAACGGATACACCGCAAAACTGGACCGCAGGCAGATCGGTCTTGGTGTTCTGGCGTTCATTCGCGTGAAAATCGACAGCCATAACGAGGCGGAAGCCGAAGACTTTTCGCAGCAGGTGTCGGCGCTGAAAGAGGTGGTTGCCTGTTACAGCATTGCTGGAGACGCAGACTTCCTGTTGCAGGTGGTCGCCGCAGATCTGGATAGCTACGCGGACTTTGCCATGTCGGTTGTCCGTCGCCTTCCGAGAATCAAGGAAATGCAGACGACATTCGTGCTGAAGGAAATTAAGGGATTTGATGGTTTTCCACTTGATTGCGCGTGAAAGCCCTCAAAATCGCATTGGTAAACAGGCTATTTTTGCTAATATCCGTTTTCGTGTCGGGGTTGTAATTTCAAATTCAGCATGCCAAACTCGGCGCGCTTTCAACTCATTGTAGAATAAGGGCTTTTTGGCCTGACGTCTAATTACGGAAATGCCGAAAATGTGAATTCCAGTGTTTGATACGTGTCTTCGCGAAGTGTTTTTCAGGCGCTATCGAGCGGAAATCAATCCAACAGGGGCATCCTTCATGGCACTCTTCGACAACCTTTCAAAATACCGGCCTTACGGCCTTGCTGCTCTGCGTATCATTGTTGCCCTGCTGTTCATCCAGCATGGCACGCAAAAACTGTTCGGCTTCCCTGCATCGCAGATGGAAGGTTCGTTGCCGCCACTGCTTTTGGCTGCTGCACTTCTTGAACTGGTCGGTGGCATCCTGATCCTAGTCGGCCTGTTCACGCGCCCTGTTGCCTTCATTCTTTCAGGTCAGATGGCGGTTGCCTATTTCATGGCCCATGCGCCATCCAGCTTCTTCCCGGCTCTGAACGGTGGCGATGCTGCAATCCTGTTCTGCTTCGTGTTTCTGTACATGTTCTTGTCCGGCCCCGGTGCCTTTTCGCTGGACGAGAAGCGCGGCTGATTAACCGCGTAGATGGTCGTTTCATTGGAAACCCGCCTGGTTTTGTCAGGCGGGTTTTTTAGTGTTTATTTTTTGAAAACTTCGGTCTGCGCCGAAACATCACACATGGCATTCGGCCTAGAAGCGGGTCATGATATTCTGACAGGAAACAGACCGTGACCACTCAAAACACCATGCTTCGTGAATTGGCGCTCCTTGCCGTGCTCGCCACCCTTTGGGGTGCGTCTTACACCTTCATCAAGGCCGGCGTCGAAACCATTCCACCCATCACGCTGATTGCGGCCAGAACCCTGATTGCAGGTCTTGTGCTTCTTGCCGTTCTTTATCTGCGAGGTGTGCGTTTGCCGACGGACAAAGCCGTTTGGAAGCGCTTTGTCATTCAGGCCTGCCTGAACAGTGCCGTTCCCTTCACGCTGATTGCCTGGGCTGAACAGAGTATCGATGCCGGACTTGCCGTCATCCTGAACTCGACAACGCCGATTTTCACGTTGCTGCTGACTGCATTTGTGACCCGCCATGAAAGCGTCACCGGACGCAAGCTGTTCGGCATCATGGTTGGAATGGCGGGCACCTGCCTGATCATCGGCGTTCAGGCACTGACTGGCCTTGGCCAAGCCTTATGGGCGCAACTGGCGGTGATTTTCGCGACGATCTGCTATGCGGGAGCGGCAATATTCGGCAAGGGTTTCAAGGGATTTGATCCAATGATCCCGGCTACCGGTTCGCTGATCTCAGGTGCAGCCATACTGGTGCCAATTAGCCTTGTGGTCGATCAGCCCTGGACTTTGCAGCCATCAATGTCGTCGCTGCTGGCCTTGCTCGGCCTGTCGGTCTTTTCGACAGCGCTGGCTTTCATCATCTATTTTCGTCTGATGCAGACACTTGGCTCGGTTGGTGCGACCTCGCAGGCGTATCTGCGTGTGCCGGTTGGCGTTGTCATCGGCATGATCTTCCTCGGTGAAATGCCCGACGCCTCTGCATGGGCTGGTATGCTGTGCGTGCTTGTCGGTGTCATTGCCATGACCCTGCCGGCTCGCCAGCATAAATTTGCAAAACAAGCCTGATAACAAAAAAGCCCCGCAAGCGATCGGCTTGCGGGGCTTTTGATCTTTATGGCTTAGCGATTGCGACCGCGGTTGCCACCATTGCCGGATGCGCGCTTTTCAGGAGCGTGACCGCCAGCAGGCGAGTGGCGGTTTGCGCCGGGCTTGCGGGCAGGGCGGTTGCGCTTCTTGGAAGGGCCACCAGGTCTGCCGGTTTCACCCTCAACCTGCTTGACGCGCTTGAAGTCGGAAGTGACTTCCAGATCGTTGTCGCGTTCGACCGGTGCGAATTCGCCGGCGCGCTGGCCACGGAAATCGCCATTGCGACGTCCACCATTGCGCTGACCGCCTTCGCGATGACCACGGTCATTGCGTTCACCATGGCCACGCTCTGCGCCACCCTGACGACGTGGGCCGCCATTGTTGTTGCGGTTGCGGTTGTTGCCGCGGGTCGGGCTTGCCAGCACTTCCGGACGTTCGCCGGACGCAACGGTGATGTCGATGTTCATCAGACGTTCGATATCACGCAACAGGCGGGTTTCATCCGGTGCGCAGAAAGCGATTGCAATGCCGTCACGACCAGCACGGGCCGTACGGCCGATGCGGTGAACATAGGCATCAGGCACTTCCGGCAGGTCGTAGTTGAAGACGTGCGTGACGGCTGGAATGTCGATGCCGCGTGCAGCAACGTCAGTTGCAACCAGCACCTTGATTTCGCCGTCCTTGAAACCCTTCAAGGCGCGTTCGCGCTGACCCTGGCTTTTGTTGCCGTGGATGGATGCAACCTTGAAACCGATGTGCTCGAGATGCTTGGACAGCTTTTCAGCGCCATGCTTGGTGCGCAGAAACACGATGGCGCGGCCATCCGGGTTCTCGTTGAGCGACTTCTTGAGAAGTTCGGTCTTGTCGTTCTTGCCTGCTACGAAGTGAACATACTGTTCCACCTTGTCGGCAGCCTTGCCGGGAGGTGTGACCTCAACGGTAACCGGGTTGGTCAGGTAGCTGGAGGCCAGATCAGCAATTGCCTTCGGCATGGTGGCCGAAAACAGCAATGTGTGACGCTTGGATGGAACCATGCGTGAAATCTTGCGCAGGTCATGAATGAAGCCAAGGTCCAGCATCTGGTCGGCTTCGTCGAGAACAAGGTGGGTGACCTTGGACAGGCTGATTGCGTTGCGAGCAATGAGGTCCAGCAGACGACCCGGTGTTGCCACCAGAATGTCGGTGCCCTTTTCCAGCTGCAACTGCTGCTTGTTGATCGATGCGCCACCAACAACCTGGTTGATGCGCAGCGGCGTCTTGCGCACGAAGGAGCGCAGGTTTTCGCCGATCTGGTTCACCAGTTCGCGGGTTGGTGCGAGGATGAGCGTGCGGGCCGTGCGGTTTGCCGGACGGTCTGCATTCTTCAGCAGCATTTCAATGATTGGCAGGCCAAAGGCTGCGGTTTTGCCGGTACCGGTCTGTGCGAGGCCGATCATGTCGCGACCCTGGAGCAGCAGCGGGATCGCCTTTGCCTGAATTGGGGTCGGTGTCTCGTAACCAAGCTGGGTAACTGTGGCCACGATCTTTTCGGATAGGCCGAGTTCGTTAAAACTGGTCAATAAAATAACCTTTCGGGGCGCCAAAACGCTGTCGCCGGAACAGCCCATGCCGGTCCGGTTGTCTTGGCGTCAAGAACCCCGCGTGAATTGGGAACTTGTGGGTTGGAATGACTTTCTGCGCGTTAAGTGCGGTCACGAAGACCATCTGCCTTGCTATATGCGCTTTTCCTTCCTGCGCTTGTATCTCATGCGTCATGCAGCTCACGCGGCTGCCGGAAGGTGAAAGCAGTGTGCATTTGGGCGTTTCACGTCCGAAAGTCAAGCAAATGTTTCTGGTAGTGCTGTTTTGAGTACAAGTCTGGAGCACTACTTTACCGTTTGAACATCTTTTCGATTATATACATTTTTCTTAAATTTAATCTGTTTAACCATCCGCAGGTTCTGGCCATCCTGCTTTTCAGACCATAGATTCCGCACAACTGTGCAATCCATGCGAGATTGATTCGATTGGATCAGGCTGGTTGTGACTGTTAAGACCGAACGAGGGCTAACTGGTGGGCATTAACGGCGAGTTGCTGGCAATGGCGTGTGAAGGGATCCGCGATCTGGATCTTCCCGCATGCATCAAAGACAGCGAGCTTCGTTATGTTGCCGTCAACGAGGCTTATGCACGTTTTATCGGCCGTCCCATGCAGGATTTTCCGGCCAAGGGAACCTATGAACTCTCAGGCAATCCCGGTGATATAGACCGCGAAGACAAGGAACGTCGTTCGCTGGTTTTTGCCACGGAAGAAATCGCCGCCTGTCAGGGTGCCGTGTCGCTTGGTCGCCATGCCATTCGTTGTGAACGTTTCATCGCCGATGACGGCGCGATGTTTCTCTACGAAGTGTTTGAAACCATGCCGGCTTTTGAGCTGGAAGCGCTTGGGCGCAATGAGGCTGAAATTCTGGTCGGCAGTGGTGTGCTTGACCTGATCGATGTCGGTATCTGCATCTACAGTCGCGAAAACCGGCTGCTTTACCACAATGCCCGCCTATCCGATTTCTATCGCATGATCGATCTCGAACTGAAACCGGGAATGCGTCTTTCGGAAGTGCTGGGCAGCATTTACGATCATGCCGCCAACAATGGCGAAGAGGGTGTTAGCCGTGATCCGTCTGCCAGACGTGCCTGGCTGAATGACCGCCTTGATAAATACAATCTGCCCTATTTTGAAACAACGGAGCAACTGTGTGATCGCACTTGGCTCAGACAGGTCAACAAACGCCTTGAAAGCGGTTTGCTGATTTGCCTGCGTGTCGATGTGACCGAATTCAAGGCGCATGAGGTTTTACTCAGCCGCCATATTCGCGAAACCTGGCTTTACCGTGAGGCGCTTGAAGAGCTGCCGGTTCCTGTTTTCTTGCGTGACAGTGACCGCCGTTTGACCTTCATCAATGCCGCTTATGAGCGATTGCTTGGCGGTGATCGTCGCAAATTTCTCGGTCAGACTGCCGAAGACATGTTCCCGGACATGCGTGCTGCATTCCGCCGCGAAGATGAAGAGGTGCTGACCACCGGTACTGCCCTGCAGAAAGAAGAAAGTATTTCTTTCAGCAATGGTGCAGAAAATGTGCCTGTCATCACCCGTCTTGGCCGCATCGTGACGCCGGATGACGAGCGTTATCTTGTTGGTTCCATTACCGATGTTTCAGTTCTCAAGGACCGCGAAACGCGCTTCATACAGGCGCAGCAGGAAACCGAGGCGCTGCATGCCGAGCTTGAAGGCATTCTGAAATCGCTGCCGGTCGGTGTGCTGCTGCTTGGGCCTGATCTGATTATTGAATATGCCAACAAGTCTTTCTACCAGACCCTGGATACCCGCGCGAATATTGATCTGGTGGGGCTGACCTACCGCAACTTCCTCGAAATAACCTTCAAGGAAAAGATCTACGACTACAGCGGCAAGACCTTTGAGGAGGTCTATGACAACCGTATCGCACGGCTGCAATCGCCTGATGATTTCGAGCCGCTGGAAATGCGCAGCGCATCCGGCCGGGTCACGGTTATTTCCTGCACGCGCATTGCTGGTGGCAAGGTGCTGATTACCTACACTGACATTACCGGTGTGCGTGAACGCGATAATGAAATCTCGCTTGCCAGAGCAGAGCTCGCTCGGGTTGGTGAATATATGCAGGAAGCCACCCGCGCCATGGCTCAGGGGCTTTTGCTGATCGAGAACGGCGTTGTTATCACATCCAATGATGCTCTGCCGCGCATGCTTGACGTGCCAGCCAGCTTCTTTGCACCGGGCGAAGGCTGGTTAGAGATATTTGCCTTTTGCGCGCGCCGCGGAGATTTTGGAGGGCCGGACGGGGCTGCGGCAACATTTGACGCATGGCACGACAATGTCGCCAAGGCACGACCATTTACCTGGCTGTTCCCAATGGCCAATAACAGCTGGTTCAATCTCGAAGCGACCATCAGCACGGCGGGTTACTGGGTCATCACGATCACTGATGTAACAGAGATGAAGCGCCGCGAAGCAGAGCTTGAGCGGCTGGTGCAGCGGGCCGAAGCGGCAGACCGTGCCAAATCAGAGTTTTTGGCCAATATGAGCCATGAAATTCGCACGCCGATGAATGGCGTTCTCGGCATGGCGGAACTGCTTGCCAAATCCGATCTCGATACGCGCCAGAAGACCTTTACCGACGTTATCGTCAAATCTGGCAATGCGTTGCTGACAATCATCAACGACATTCTTGATTTCTCCAAAATCGATGCCGGGCAGATGAAGCTGCGCAAGGTGCTTTTTGACCCGGTCGAGGCAGTCGAAGATGTCGCCTCGCTTCTGTCGTCGACTGCATCGGAAAAAGATATCGAACTTGCCATCCGCATCGATCCGTCCGTGCAGCATATGGTGGTCAGCGATGCTGGACGTTTCCGGCAGATCATCACCAATCTGGTTGGCAACGCCGTCAAGTTCACCGAAACCGGTTATGTGCTGATCGAACTTGCCGAACAGACACTTGAAGCGGGTGAAGTGCTGCTGACAATCCGCGTGCAGGATACCGGCATCGGCATTCCTTCGGACAAGCTGGCCTCGATTTTCGACAAGTTCAGCCAGGTGGATTCCTCAACCACCCGCCGGCATGAAGGTACGGGCCTTGGGCTTGCGATCACCGTCGGACTGGTTGGCATTTTTGCAGGATCGATCAATGTCGAGAGTGCGGTTGGAGAGGGAACCCTCTTTACCGTGAAGCTGCCGCTTGAGGCGGCGGCATTGCGCGGCAACAAATCCACAGCCCTGCCTGCGGCGGATCTCAGCGGCGCGCGCGTTCTCGTCATTGATGACAATGAGATCAATCGCCAGATCCTCAGCGAACAGTTGTCGCAATGGGGTTATGACAGTTACGCCGCAGAAAGCGGTGCAGCTGGACTTGCGATCATCGAGCAGGCGGCAGAGCTTGGTGTGGTGATCGACACGGTTATTCTCGACTATCATATGCCCGGCATGAACGGCATCGATGTTGCCCGACAGATCCGTTATGATGATCGTTTGCAGGATATGGGCATCGTGTTCCTCACCTCCATGGACATGGTGGTGGGCGATGACAGCCTACTGAACGACATGAATGTGCAGGCACATCTGATGAAGCCTGCCCGTGCGAAGCTGTTGCGTTCGACCCTTGGTGAAATCGTGCGCGCCTCGCGCCTGCAACGGCGTGAGCGTTTGCTGACCGAGCAGCAATACGAGGCAAAACAGGCAGCGTGTCCATCGCCTTCCGCGCTGAAATCCGAGCTGCGCAAGCCGGTTTCCAAGGTTGTAACACCAGCGGTCGCATCGACGCTTGATGTGCTGGTGGCCGAAGACAATGACGTCAACCAGATCGTGTTTTCACAGATTCTGCAGGGCACGGGTTTGCGCTTTTCCATTGTCAACAATGGCAAAAAGGCCGTTGCTGCTTGGGAAGAGCATAATCCCGCAGTGATCCTGATGGACGTGTCGATGCCTGTGATGAACGGGCATCAGGCCACGCAGCTGATCCGTGAGCGCGAAGCCGAGGCGGGTGACGGGCGACATGTGCCGATCGTCGGCGTGACTGCGCATGCGCAGGAAAGCGACCGTGAGCGTTGCCTTGAGGTTGGTATGGATGACTACGTGTCAAAACCGATCAGCCCGGAATTGCTGGAAGCCAAACTCAAGCAATGGCTGGGTGAGACTGTGGTGCAAAAGGCAGGCTCAGCGCTTTAAGATATAGGCGCGAATTGACTTGCGCCGGCCGCTCATTCCTTGAAAACGAAGTGGTTTGAGACATCCTGTTGTACGCAGTCTCAAGCCACTGTTGCATCTATGAGTTTCAATGGATTATCTGAAAAACTGGATGACACTGTCCGGCTGGGTATCGGCGATCGACAGGGCCAGAATGCCAAGCTGCTGTTGGGTTTTCAGCGCCTTGAGGCGTGTGGATTCTTCATTCATGTCGGCGTCCACCAGACGGCCAATGCCGCTGGCGTCAAACAGCTTGCCGCAAACTCCGATTTCGGCTTCCTGTCTTTCGACAATGGTCCAAATTTGCTGGCGGTCTCTGCCATGACGTTCAACTGCCGGTCGACGTGGCATAACAGCACGGCCATCATCGATCCCGGATCAGCATCAGTATCGGCACCGGCAAGACAACGCTACATGTATCGAGAGCGGAGACATGTATTGTCATGATGCTGAGATTGGTCAGGTGTGCGAAATCTGATGTGATGTTGCCGTAATCAATATTTCTGCTCGCGTTCGTGACACTGACGAACAAACCGTTGAGACGAGTGTAAAAGTCAGTTCCATCACTATAGACGCATCGATCATCCGGACGGGGACGGCGTGCCTATAATCCTATTGTGAAATAAACCTCTGCGTGTTGTGTCTAAGATTTTGTACCGCACAACATTTCACGTTTTCCGGCAAATCCCTTGCGTCGTTCGACCGTGAATCCGGCTGCAATCAAGTTGCGGCGCACAAAACCCGCGGCGGCATAGGTGGCAAAGCTACCGCCTTGGACCGTTTTGTCAAACAGCGCCGTCATGATTTCCAGCGACCACATGTCGGGATTACGGGATGGCGCAAAGCCGTCGAGATACCAGGCGTCGAACAGATCAGGGCTTGCTTGAATGCCGTCAAATGCCACACCGCACACCACGGTCAGTATCGTCTGCTCGTCCAGTTGCAGGGTGATCTGGCCTTGCGGATTGTTGGGCCAAAGTTTGATCAGAGCCTGCCGTTCTGCATCGACCTCGGGCCAACGCGAAAGGGCGCGGTCAATTTCGTCTGCTTTCATCGGGTAGAGCTCAAAGGAGATGAAGTGCAGCTTGGCGCCGGCTGGCCGGGTCTGTTTCCACTGCCGCCATGTCTCGCAGAAATTAAGCGCGGTGCCGAAACCGAGCTCGCCAATACGGAAGATGCCGGTCGCTGCCTGCCAGCGATCTGGCAAGTCATTTCCCGCCAGAAACACATGTCCGCACTCCAGCCGTCCATCGGTCTGGCAATAAAAGTGGTCGCCAAACGCCAGTGAATAGGGCATATCGCCCTCACGCCAATCAAGGGTGGTGGCTGAGCTGTCCTGCGGCTGAGTGTTGTTGACCGGTGTGTTTTCGTCTGGATGTGTCATGAATAAAGCCGATAATCTGGCCGGTGCTGCGGGTCAATCTCAATCCGTTCCTTCCTCAATCGACCTTTTGATTGTTGGTGGTGGCGTCATGGGGCTTTGGGCAGCCGTCAAGGCTGAGCGCATGGGGCTGAAAACGCTGCTGGTCGAGGCAAATCGTATCGGGCAAGGTGCAAGTGGTGGCCTGATTGGCGCCCTGATGGCGCATATGCCGGACAAATGGTCGGATAAAAAACAGTTCCAGTTTGATGCGTTGGTGGCGCTGGAAGGCGAGGTTGCCGAGCTGCAGGCAGCGACGGGTCTGTCGGTCGGCTATCGACGTTGTGGGCGGATCATTCCACTGCCCAAACCGCATTTGCGCGACATTGCCCTTCGTCACCAGCAGGATGCCAAGACGAACTGGGCGCAAGCGGGGCACCAATATCACTGGCATGTTCTGGATGTGCCGCCGGTAGCAGACTATCTTTCCACGCAGGAAATGGCTGGCGGTTTTGTCTATGATACGCTCGCTGCGCGCATGTCGCCACGGCTGATGGGCAAGGCCCTTCTTGGATATCTGGCAGCCGCCAAACATGTCACCGTTGTTGAAGGGATGGGTGTAACCGCGCTGGATATGGACCGGACGCAGGCGACATTGTCGGACGGCCAGCTTGTCTCATTTGGCCATGTCATCGTATCGGCCGGGTATCAGTCATTTCCGCTCTTGCAGCAAAGTCTGAAACTTTCGCCCGCCAAACCCTTGGGGCAACCCGTCAAGGGGCAATCTGCGCTGATGAAGGCGACGATCGATCCTGCCGTGCCGGTGGTATTTTTGGGCGGGCTTTATGTCATTCCGCATGACGATGGCATGGTGGCAGTCGGCAGTACCAGTGAGGAAGGTTTTGTTGAACCTTTTACGACGGATGCCCAACTCGATCCCCTGATCGAGAAAGCACGCCAACTGGTTCCTGCTCTTCAGAACGCCGAGGTCATCGAGCGCTGGGCCGGGCTGCGCCCCAAGGCAATCGACCGTGATCCGATGGTTGGAGCGCATCCGGACTATCCGCGTCTCATTGCGCTGACCGGTGGTTTCAAGGTCGGTTTCGGTCTGGCGCATCGGCTGGCAGATGCCGCACTTCGTGTGGTTGAGGGCGGTGAGATGCAGCTTCCTCACAGCTTTTCGCTGGAAAATCACATTGCTGTGGCCATGAAGATTTCATAGCTCTCAGGCGTTTCACGTCGTTAATCTGTCATGCAAATCACCTATCGCTAAATCATCGGCCTGAGAACCGAGGATTGATCATGACGCCAATGGAGCGAGGTGACGACGCATGCGATACGCCATTCATTTCACTCCGTCCCCCAACGACCCGTTGACGGCGGTCGCTGCGGCTTGGCTTGGCCGTGACGTTTATTCCGGGGAGATGGTGGATCCGCCACCGGCAACCGGGCTTGGTATGCAGGAAATTTCCTACCACACGGCTCTGCCGCGCCGGTATGGTTTTCATGGTCTCATCAAGGCGCCATTCCGGCTGTCGGATGAGGTGAGTGAAGCGATGTTGCTGCGCGAGTTGATGTGTTTTGCCGGTCAGCAGCAACCATTTGAATTGCCGCCAATCGAAATCGCCCGCATCGGTCCGGTTTTCACGCTGATCCCATCATGGCCTTGCGAAAGGCTCGGGTTTCTGGCGGCAAGCGTCGTGCAGACATTTGACCGTTACCGGGCACCACTCACCGATGCAGAAATCGATCGCGCCGATCCGGACCAGCTTTCTGCGGCGCAGCTGACCAATCTGCACCGGTGGGGCCATCCCTATGTGATGGAGGATTTCCGTTTTCAGATGCCATTGACCGGTGGCGTTTCACAGCCGGACTTTGCCCGGGTGGAACACGCGGTTCGTGTGGTTTTTGAACCGCATCTTTCCCGTAAACTCACCTTCAACAATCTGGCACTGTTTGTCGAAGACGAGCCGGGTGCACCGTTCCGCGTTCATTCGCTTCACCCCATGGGGCGGGTTTCGGCCCGTCGGGTGGGACGTAAAGAACAGGAACCGGCGCTGATGCTGCCAGCCTGAAAACATCTTGGCGATGGATGCTCCGGTGTCTCGTTCTCAGGCAAAAAGAGAACGGGATGAGGGCATATTTCATCTCGACTTTCCAAATGTGAATGCTACCGTTCTGGCACATATTTGGAAGGTGATTGAATGATATCCGATAATTACCCACGTGATTTGATTGGTTATGGCCGCAACAGTCCTGATCCGCAGTGGCCCGGTGGCGCCAATATCGCGGTTCAGTTCGTCATCAATTACGAAGAGGGCGGAGAAAGCTGTATTCTCGACAATGACAAGGCGTCCGAGTCGCTGCTGTCGGAAATCGTTGGTGCACAGCCCTGGGCCGGACAGCGCAACCTGAACATGGAATCGATCTATGAATATGGCTCGCGTGCCGGTTTCTGGCGTTTGTGGCGCATGTTCACCAGCCTTGGTGTCACCACCACCGTTTACGGGGTAACTTCGGCCATGGCGCGTAATCCGGATGCGGTCGCAGCCATGAAAGAAGCGGGTTGGGAAATTGCCAGCCACGGTTATCGCTGGCTGGAATACAAGGATTTTACCGAAGAAGAAGAGCGCAAACACATTCTCGAAGCCGTGCGTCTTCACACCGAGCTGACGGGTGAGCGCCCCTATGGCATGTACCAGGGCAAACCGTCCGACAACACCTTGAAGCTGGTGATGGAAGAGGGCGGTTTCCTTTATTCCTCGGACTCTTACGCCGATGATCTGCCCTATTGGGTGAAGGGCGCAAAGGATGAACCTTTCCTGATCATTCCCTACACGCTTGAAACCAATGACATGCGCTTTGCCACGCCGCAGGGTTTCAATTCCGGTGACCAGTTCTTCACCTATCTGAAAGACGCATTTGATGTGCTTTATCAGGAAGGGCAGGAAGGTGCGCCAAAGATGCTGAGCGTTGGCCTGCATTGCCGCCTTGTCGGGCGTCCTGGCCGAGCAGCGGCGCTTCGTCGTTTCATCGAATATGTGCTGGGTCACGAGAAGGTTTGGATACCACAACGTATCGAGATCGCGCGCCACTGGCACAAGCACCACAAGCCTGGGGCGGTTTGACATGGTGGATCGTGCAGATTTCGTCAGCCGTTTCGGCGGTGTGTTTGAACATTCGCCGTTTATTGCCGAGCGTGCCTTTGAAGCTGGTGTTCTTGCGGAACCACTGACGGCAACTGGAGTGCATGCTGCGCTGGTGGCACAGTTTCGTGCCGCCTCGCAGCCGGAACGGCTGGGTGTATTGCAGGCGCATCCGGACCTCGCAGGCAAGCTGGCTATTGCAGGCAAGCTGACCGATGACAGCCGTAATGAACAGGCCGGTGCCGGTCTTGACCGCCTGACACCGGAGGAACATGCGCGCTTTACCGAACTGAACACTGCCTATGTGGCCCGTAACGGCTTTCCTTTCATCATTGCGGTGAAGGGTTTGAACCGGCACGATATTCTTGCCGCTTTTGAGCAGCGCATCAGCAATGATCGTGAGACGGAATTTGCCACCGCGACGGCGCAGGTTGAGAAGATCGCCCTGCTTCGTTTGACATCCATGCTGCCGGAGGCCTGAATGACCACGCAGATCAAAGGTGAACGTCTCGTCATCGAGGCGTTGAGCAAACAAGCATTTGCGCCATTCGGTGAGGTGATCGAGGCCACACCATCGTCGGTGAAGATGATCAATGGCGGCACCACAGAACGCCACCACGCTCTGTTTGTGCCAGAGGCCGCAGGCGAGGGCGCACGGGTTGTCATCAACATGTTTCGCGGTCAACCGCGTTCCTTTCCCTATTCAGTTGACATGATGGAGCGGCATCCGCTTGGCAGCCAGAGTTTTTCGCCACTGTCCGCGCGACCGTTTCTGGTGGTGGTGGCAGAAGACGATAATGGCAAACCCGGCAAACCACGGGTGTTTCTGGCGCGGGCCGATCAGGGCGTGAATTATCGCAGGAATGTCTGGCATCATCCATTGATGGCGCTTGATGTCGTCAGCGATTTTCTGGTTGCTGGCCGGGAAGGGCCGGGCAACAAT
>NZ_DAMDBP010000043.1:27152-38788 GCF_032092815.1 Agrobacterium sp.
TGGAAGAGTATTTTTTCGAGTCGCCCTATATCATTGCGGAGCCGACGCCATGACAGGCCTTACCACCCATGTTCTTGATGCTGCCCATGGTACGCCAGCGGAAGGGCTGGAAATCGACCTTTACCGGCTGGACGGCGAAAGCCGTAGCAAGCTGAAAAGCGTTGTTACCAATAGCGATGGCCGTGTGGATGGTGGCCCCTTGCTGATTGGTGAAAGTTTTGCGGCCGGGCATTATGAGTTGGTGTTTCATGCCGGCGACTATCTGCGCGGCAAGGGTGTGACATTACCGGAACCAGCATTTCTCGATGTTATTCCCATCCGCTTTGGTATTGCTGATACACAGGCGCATTATCATGTGCCCTTGCTGCTTTCACCTTTCAGCTATTCGACCTACCGGGGAAGTTGACAGCTCATGATCTTTGCTGCGATCGCCGATATTCATGGAAACTGTGCTGCGCTTGAGGCTGTTCTGGCCGACATCGAGAAGCAGGGCATCACTGATGTCGTTAATCTCGGGGATTGTTTCAGCGGGCCGCTGGAAGCTGGCTGGACGGCCGATCTGTTGCTGAAGAACTGGGTGCCGACAGTGCGCGGCAATCATGACCGCGCCCTGATCGATCGCGCCTATGAAGAGATGGGCGATTGGGAACGACCTGCCTATCAGCAGCTTTCACCCGAACATTTCGACTGGCTGCACACGCTGCAATTCAGCATGATCTACAAGGACGAAGTGTTCTGCTGCCACGGTTCACCGAAGGACGATAATCAGTACTGGCTGGAAACTGTAAGTGCTGATGGCATCATGCATCTGCGCCCGCTTGCTGAAATCGAGGCTCTGGCAGAAGGCGTCGATCATCCGCTGATGTTGTGCGGCCACACCCATATTCCGCGTTCGGTGCAGCTTTCGAACGGGCGTTTGATCGTCAATCCCGGCAGTGTTGGCTGCCCTGGATATACCGATGGGGAACCGGTTTTTCACCGGGTGGAAACCGCAACGCCCTTTGCCAGCTATGCCGTGCTCGAAAAGACATCGCGCGGCTGGCAGCCGACGTTCCGCCAGGTTCGGTATGACAATCTCGCCATGGCCGAACTGGCCCGCAACAAGGGCATGGACGGATTTGCCAATGCCTTGACCGGCGGCTGGCTGGACTAAACACGCCTCAGAGATTTGACGCGGCCTTGAAGACGGCCAGTTGTGCCGCAAAGGCGCGCTTGTAAGCGGGGCGTGTCTCGCCGCGTTCGACATAGGCCAGAAGGTTGGGGAATTCTGCGAGAATTCCCGATGTTCTGGTTCGAAGCAAAACCGAGATCATCAATAGGTCGCCAGCGCTGAATGTGTCTTCAAGCCATTGACGCTCACCAAACTGTTCGGACAATTGACCCAGCCGTCGTCTGATCCGGTTGTCGATCAGCGGCATGCGTTCATCATGCCAGCTTTTCTCGCCCTCGAGAAACCGGGCGACTTCACGCTCCAGCATCGGCGGTTCCATGGTGCTGACGGCGGTGAACATCCAGGTGATGGCGCGGGCTCTTGCATTCGCATCCTGAGGCAGCAGGCCCGGGTGGTGATCTGCAATGTGAAAGACGATTGCGCCTGAATCAAACAGGGTGAGATCATCTTCCTGATAGGTCGGAATTTGCCCGAATGGCTGCAATGCCAGATGAGCAGGCTCTTTCAGTGCCTTGAAGGACAGCAGGCGAACCTCATAGGGTAGCCCCACTTCTTCCAGTGCCCAGCGTACCCGCATGTCCCGCGCCATGCCTTTGCCGCCATCGGGAGAGTTTTCAAATGCGGTAATGGTGATCGTCATGGCAGTCCTCCCACAGCGGCTTTCAGCCTGAATGATCAGCTAAACGAATTTGAGCGCCAATTGGTTCGAGCCTGTTTTGTGAGGCCGTCCCTGGGCTATGCGATGATGATCCGCTTAAGACGGGCCGCAGGTTGTGGCAGCCCGTCTTGGTTATTCTGCGCTCATGCCAGGATATCGGGGCCGACGTCGACGATGCGGCGTTTGCCGCACAAAGCCATGGTGATATCCATTTCCTTGGCAATGATCTCAAGTGTGGTGGTAACGCCCTGCTTGCCACCAGCGCCGAGGCCGTAGAGGAACGGGCGGCCGATATAGGTGCCCTTCGCGCCGAGAGCCAGAGCTTTCAGCACATCCTGTCCGGAGCGAACGCCACCATCCATATGCACTTCGATTTTGTCGCCAACGGCTTCAACGATTTTCGGTAGCATGGCGATGGATGAATGTGCACCGTCGAGCTGGCGACCGCCATGGTTGGAAACGATGATCGCATCTGCGCCGGAACCGGCCGCAGCGCGCGCGTCTTCCTCATCGAGGATGCCCTTGAGAATGAGCTTGCCGCCCCAACGTTCCTTGATCCATTCGACATCCTTCCAGGACAGGCGCGGATCGAACTGTTCTGTGGTCCATGCCGAAAGGGACTTAAGATCGGTGACGCTTTTGGCATGGCCCACGATGTTGCCGAAGGTCCGGCGCTGGGTGCCAAGCATGCCAAGGCACCAGGCCGGACGCGTCGCCATCTGCCAGATATGTTTGGGCGTGAATTTCGGTGGAGCAGACAGACCGTTGCGAATGTCCTTGTGACGCTGACCTAGGATTTGCAGGTCAAGCGTCAGCACCAGAGCCGAGCACTTGGCGGCCTTGGCCCGGTCGATCAGATTATAAACGAAGTCGCGGTCGTTCATGACGTAGAGCTGGAACCAGAAAGGTTTCTTGGTGACAGATGCGACATCCTCGATCGAGCAAATGCTCATTGTGGACAAAGTAAAGGGAACGCCGAATTCTTCGGCCGCCTGTGCTGCCAACATTTCCCCGTCGGCATGTTGCATGCCGGTAAGGCCGGTGGGGGACAGTGCGACGGGCATCGCCACTTTCTGACCGATCATTTCGCTTTCCAGCGACCGGTCGCTCATGTCCACCAGCACACGCTGACGCAGCTTGATCTTGGCAAAGTCATCTTCGTTGGCGCGGTAGGTGCTTTCCGTCCATGCGCCGCTATCGGCATAGTCGAAAAACATTTTTGGCACGCGCTTTTTCGCCAGCTTTTTCAGGTCCGCGATTTCGAGTGGTTTGCTCATGGATGACGCCTTCACAGTTCAAATTCTGCATCCATGACTAGCATGCTTTGGCGAAACTGCCACGGTAAAGCAGAGTCGATTCAACGGATTGTGCGGCACTTTAAAAGTGCCGCTCGATGGTGCTTGTTCAACCCATCAATGGCCGCAGGGCAAGCTGCAAACCAAGCAGCAGCAGGCAGATCAGGAACCATCGCTTGAAGGTGGCGGGGCTGACGGCGCGGCGCACGATCTGGCCTGCCCACATGCCAAGAAGAGCGGGGGCAACAGCCAGTGTCGAGGTTGCCAGTTCCTGCAGCTGGAACACGCTGTGGGAGCCAAGACCGATGACCAGCGCAATGGTGGAGATGGTGAAGGAGAGGCCAAGGGCCTGAACCAGATTTTCCCGGTCGAAACCGAGGGCCTGAATATAGGGAACGGCCGGAATAACAAAAACGCCGGTTGCGCCCGTCATCAGGCCTGTCAGCAGGCCGATGATTGGTGACAACCAGGGCTCGATTTTTTCAGGCACGGAAAAAGGCGGGGCCAACAGCGTATAGGCGGCATACGAGGCGAGCGCGACGCCGAGAGCCGCCGTTGCCCAGACGCCTGAATTGCCGGCCATGAAGGAAGCACCCAGCAATGTGCCAATGATGATGGCCAGCATCATGGTCCACAGCCGTTTCAACAAGGCCATGAAGGATGGCCCGGCCAGCAACTGCCAGATGTTGGTAACGAAAGAAGGCAGGATCAGCAAGCTTGCCGCCGCAACCGGTGGCATGAACAGCCCAAGCACACCCATGGCAACGGTTGGCAGGCCCATGCCGGTTACGCCCTTGACGATGCCGGCCAGAAAGAAGGTAAGCGTAATGAGCGCGATTGCGGCGAGAGATAAGTCAGCTGTCATTTCAGGCATGAGCATCCGGTACGGTGATTGGCAGGTATGGTTTTGTTATAATCACATATCGCACCTGATGTTACGGTGTGCGCCGAACTATGGTTTTGTTGTCCATGTACCAGGGAGTACGTTGCTCTCATTGGCTCCCATTAAACTCAACGTCATCCTCGGGCTTGACCCGAGGATCTACCCACGTTGAAGTTGGGGGTCGTTGGATCCTCGGGTCAAGCCCGAGGATGACGAAAAGGGGGGCGGCGCTTTTGATTTTTCTCACACTGTTCAAGAGGTTGCACAGTCAGTCTAAAGCCCGTCGACAATGCGCTGGATATAGGGCTCCTTGCCGCGCAGATATTCCGCGATCCCTTTGGTGTTCTCCTGTTCAAGCTGCAGTTTCAGACGTCCATAGGCATCGCGTGCCTCGTTGTCTTCTCGCAAATGATCGCGGAACTTGATCATCTCCAGAGCCTTTCGATGTCCAGCAAGGCAGAGGTGCAGCTTATGGGTTCTGACACCATCAACATCCCGCTTGAAAAAGCTGTGACCGGCGGACAGATCACCGCCACGCCGGTAACCGAGATCAGCAAGTGCTGCCGCCATGTTCTCCGCGACATCGCTATCCTTGACGAGAATGAGGATGTCGATTTCCGGTTTTGCGGCAAGGCCAGTAACGGCGGTGCTGCCAATATGATGGATTTCCAGAAGGGAAGGGCCAAATGCCTGTCGCAGTCGCAGGGCTTCTGATTGGTAGAGGCTGGGCCAATCCGGATCATAGGCTGTGATCTTGCTGGTCAGTGCCATGGCGGCCACTCCTCATGCACGCTGTGTCGCATGCATGAGGTTATAGCGTGATGGACTTCAGGCCAATGTCGATTTCATCGCCTTGCCAGCCACATAGGTTTCGCTGACGGTACGGTCATCACCCATGGTCAACATCAGGAAGAGTTCTTCAGTCAGGCTGTTGACCACTTCCATCTTCAACGCCATGGCAGGCGTTGAGGATGCGTTGAGCACGGTGATGTCGGCGTCGGTGCCGGCATCCAGTGTTCCGATGCGATCTGCCATCGACAGTGCCTGCGCATTGCCAAGCGTCATCATATACCAGCTTTCCAACGGGTTCAGACGCTCACCCAGCAGCTGCTGGATTTTATAGGCCTCATCCATGGTGCGCAGCATTGAATAGCTCGATCCGCCGCCGATATCGGTGGCAACGGCAATCCGAACCGGCTTTTCGCGGCGCTGCAGCTTTTTCATTGGAAAAAGACCGGAGCCGATGAACAGGTTCGAGGTCGGGCAATGGACGGCGATCGCGCCGGTTTCCGATAACACATCTGCTTCGCGTTCCGACAGGTGGATGGCGTGGCCCAAGAGGGTAGTGTCACGCATCAGGCCGTAGCGCACGTAGATGTCGGTGTAGTCGGTGGCCTCTGGATAAAGCTCGCAGGTGTATTTGATCTCGTCCAGATTTTCCGACAGGTGGGTCTGGATGAACAGATCAGGGAATTCCTGCGCCAGCGCCTGTGCCGCCTGCATTTGCTGCGGGGTGGAGGTGATGGCGAAACGTGGAGTGATGGCAACGTGGTTGCGGCCCTTGCCGTGCCAGTCGGCAATAACCGCTCTGGTTTCGTCGTAGGACATTTCAGGTGTGTCGAGCAGGCCTTGCGGCGCATTGCGGTCCATCATCACCTTGCCGCCAATCATCAGCATGTTGCGCTTCATGGCTTCTGCGAAATAGGCATCAGCGGAGGTCTTGTGCACCGAGCAATAAGCAGCAGCCGTGGTGGTGCCGTGGCGCAGCAGTTCATCATAGAAATGCGTGGCGATACGCTGTGCATGCGCGCTTTCCACGAAGCGGCACTCTTCCGGGAAGGTGTAGGTATTCAGCCATTCCAGCAGATTGGCGGCGTAAGAACCGATGACCTGCATTTGCGGGAAATGCAGGTGCAGGTCGATCAGGCCTGGCACGATGAGGTGCGGGCGGTGGTCTTTTTCTGCCACATCTTCGGGTGCTGACTTCTTGATGTCGTTATAGTCGCCAATCGCGACAATCTTGCCATCATCAATCAGCAGTCCGCCATCTTCGATGTAAAGATAACTTGCCGTGTCATCGATGGCGTGTGGTGCGCGGCGAAAACTCAAAAGTCGACCGCGCAGCAGAAGCATGCTCATTCAGTTTTTCCTTGTGACAAGGCGCTTTCATACCAGGCGGTCAGCACCTTGCGTTCTTCGGGCGTTATATCCGTGATGTTGCCGGGCGGCATAGCATGGCTGCGGCCTGCCTGAATATAGATCTCTCGGGCATGGGCGGCGATATCCGCATCCGATTCCAGCTTGACGTTTTTTGGTGTGAAGCTGATGCCTTCCCAGACCGGCTCGGCGGCATGGCACATGGAACAGCGTCCCTGAACGATATCGCGCGCCGAGGCAAAATGAACGTCACCTGCAAACATCTGCTGTGCCGGTGTCAGCGACAAGGTGGTTTCCTCTTCACCGGTCAGTACCTTCGGCACGGTGGAAAGCCACATGATGATGATGAAGATCACCGCGGTTGCGACCCATGTCCATGTGGGTCTGCCCTTGCGGGCGTGGGTGGTGTTGAACCAGTGGCGAATGGTGACACCCATCAGGAACACCAGCGCCGCGATGATCCAGTTATAGGTTGTGGCAAAGGCAAGCGGGTAGTGGTTGGACAACATGAAGAAGATGACGGGCAGGGTCAGGTAGTTGTTGTGCAAAGACCGCTGCTTGGCGATGCGCCCGTATTTCGGATCGGGTGTGCGTCCGGCAATCAGATCCGCAACCACGATCTTCTGGTTGGGAATGATGATCATGAACACGTTGGCCGACATGATGGTGGCGGTAAAGGCCCCCAGATGCAGGAAGGCGGCGCGGCCGGTAAAGACCTGCGTGTAACCCCAGGCCATGGCGACCAGTGCAAGGTAAAGCACGATCATCAGGCCCCAGGTGTTGTTTCCAATCGGCGATTTGCACAGAAGATCATAAAATACCCAGCCAATCGCCAGGGATGCGATGGAAAGACAGATGGCCTGAACTGACGAAAGGTCCATGACCGTGCGGTCAATCAGGAACAGATCTGCGCCGCCATAATAGACCACACATAGCATGGCAAAACCGGTGACCCAGGTGGCGTAACTTTCCCATTTGAACCATGTGAGGTGCTCGGGCATCTGAGCCGGTGCGACCAGATATTTCTGAATGTGGTAGAAACCACCGCCATGGACCTGCCATTCCTCGCCATAGGCACCCGGTGGCAGATGGGCGCGTTGTACCAGTCCCAGATCAAGTGCGATGAAATAAAAAGACGATCCGATCCAGGCGATGGCGGTAATGACGTGCACCCAACGGACGGCAAAAGCCATCCATTCCCAGGCAATGGCGTATTCGTACATGCAGTTCCCCTATGTGTATTGCATTGCACATTGCGAGAAAAAACAGCCGCTGAAAAGAGGAAAGCCGGGGTGATCTACGGATTGTTCCCATTCTTCCTGTTGATGGGTCTGTTCTTGCAAATTTGCATGGCGCTGGATTGTGCTTTGCGCAAAAGCCGTTAGCCGACTACGCACGACTCAGGTAAAATCGGTTGTACGCAACAGGCTGTGCGGCAAGATGATTTTCCCGTCACCTGTCGTGTCGTGGGGTTGCCCACGAGCGCATCGGCCGCAAAAGCCTGACATGCTTTTCGTGAAAAACGATGTGTTGATGGTATGAGTTGGAGCGTTCTCTGTGCGCCCTTCAAAGACGCATGACGTTCCGATGTTTCGCGTGGCGGTTTTCCGAAATCGCAATGCTGCATATCCTTGGGTCGGGGGCGGTTCAGGGAGGGGATTTGCAGATATGCCAGTGCATGCATTGCGTCCCGTTTGTGATGTTTAATGTAAGGTTCCAAGTCGTAATACAGGACGCAATGCGTTTCGGGTGACTGCCGTTCATGTCAACGGAGACGATGCCCATGCGCCATACTGTGACTGTGATTGAGCGTTTGCATGCGAAGTTGAATCAGGCAAATGCTCCAGCCTCTTGTTTCTATGCATTTTCCGGCTTCAAGCCGGTTTGGTTCTATGCCGCAATTACCGTTGTTTTTGCTCTCGTGCCGAGTGTATCGGCGCATGAGTCACACAAGGGTTTCAAATATGAAAGCTATTGCTGCAACGGCAATGCTGAGACTGGTGACTGCCAGATGATCCCGATGAAAAGTGTGCGGGTCGTACAGGGTGGTTACGAGGTTTCTCTTGTGCCGGGGGATCATCGACTGGTCACGAGACGCCACGTGTTCAACTGGTCTCAAAACCAGACGCGCCGTTCTGATGACGGCGAATATCACCTGTGCCTCTACCCGGATGAAAATACCCCGCGCTGTTTCTACGCTCCCGACATGGGTTTCTGAGCAGACCTTTCCGGCAACGGCATCAACCTGAAAATCCACTCGCGAAAGGCTTTGATCTTTTGCGTGTTCTTGCGATTTTCGGGATAGACCAGCCAATAATGCGCGCCGTCATAGCTGGTGATATCGAATGGCTGCATGAGGCGACCAAGCGCCACCTCATCGGTGTAAAATTCCGGTGTGAGAATGGCAACGCCCTGACCGGCGATGGCAGCGGCAGCTTCAAATGTCTGTGCGCCTAGGCGACTGCCTGTGCGGTTCTGCAAGGGTGGGTCGCTTATCCCAGCCTGATGAAACCATTGTTGCCACCATGGATCGCCCGCATCGATAAGGCGCAGTTTCAGGAGGTCGGCCGGTGTCTTTACGCCGCCGATTGTCTCAGCCAGTACCGGGCTCAACATGGGTGAAAAACCGCCGCGCATCAGAAGATGCGAATCCAGACCCGGCCAGACACCGGCGCCAGCGCGGATTGCCAGATCCACATCCGTCTGGCTGAAATTGACGAAATCCTGCGAGGTTTCCAACCGGACTGCAATGCCGGGATTTTCAAGCTGGAAGGCACCGATATGGCGTGACAGCCAACGGGCCGCGAAGGTTGGCGTGGTGTGGATAAAAAGCGTGTCACTTTTGATCTGCTTTGCATCGGCCACTGCATTGCGCAACGCACCAAAAGCCTCGGCAACCCTTGGTGCCAGTTTCTGCCCGCTTTCTGTCAGCGTGACCTGTCGAGGTTTTCGGACAAACAGTGCCACGCCAATGAAGTCTTCCAGCAGTTTGATCTGATAGCTGACAGCGGTCTGTGTCATGCCAAGCTCATCACCCGCCTTGGTGAAACTCATGTGGCGGGCAGTGGCCTCAAAAACCCGCAAGGCATTCAACGGCAATTGGCGTGACATCTTCATGGATAAGTTCTCTTTATCTACCGCGCGCGATATTTCATTGGTTTTTGAAAGAAAACAACGGCATTCTCATCTCATACAACAATTCAGTTTATGAGGAAAAGACGATGCGTGCAGCAACCTTGCGCGTGCGAAGCCCTTTGCTTGCGGTTTCGCGGCTGTGGGACCTTCTCAGGTCAGTACGGATTAACGGCGCGAAAACACGCCCCCAGAACCTTGTCGATGACAGCCTGAGCGACGATATCAAACGTGATCTCGGTCTTATGGATGGAAGGCGAGGGGTGGGCTTTCCACGGGAACGGCAGAGCGATGAAATGCGTGAAGCACTTCTGCGACAACCAAGGCCGCTATGATGGCGGGACGTTTGTCTTTGACCTCTGAGCCGCCAATCGGCAGGGTCAGACGTGCAAGGTCAACAGGTGCTTCGCCTTCATTTTCCCGCTCGATCCAGTGCGCAAAGGTGGCGCGTTTGGTTTTGGAACCGATCATGCCGATATAGGAGAGCTCAGGGCGAGCCAGTGCCTGTCGTGCAATCATGAAATCCAGCGCGTGATCATGGGTGACGATGATTGCAGCGCCGCCTGAAGGTATTGATGTGACCATCGCCTCCGGCATGGCGCTCAGATGGGGTGTCACGCCATCCGGCAAGTCGTGTAACTCGCTTTTGCGTGTTTCAATCACGGTAATGGACACCGGCAAAAGGCAGAGCGCACTGGCAAGTGCCTTGCCAACATGGCCAGCACCAAAGATGAAGACAGACGGCTGCTCGCGGTTTTCCTGGGCCAGCCGCTGTTTCAGGCGGGTAGCGACAGCTTCGTTGACGGGTGTGAAACGCAGCAGGGTTCGGCCACCGCAGCACTGGCCGATTTCCGGCCCGAGCGGAATGTCCATGCTGTCGGCTGCCGTCTTGCCGCTCAACATCGCACGGGCATGATCGATGGCCATATATTCGAATTGCCCACCACCAATGGTTTGCCAGATGCGGTCCTTCGAGACGAGCATGAAGGTGCCGGCTTCGCGCGGGGACGAGCCTTTGGCGGATTCGATTTCAATCAGGATCGCAGGGTCAGGGCGATCCAGAAAGGCGGTGAGGGAGATGTCGCTCATTCAAGCTTCTCCTCATACCTTCTTCAAACGCTCAACGGCCATCAGCACCCGTTCCGGTGTGGCCGGGGCATCAAGGCGTGGGCAGACCTTGTAATCGGCCACGCTGGCAACCGCCATCGACAGCGCCTCAAGAACCGAGATGGCCAACATGAAGGGCGGTTCGCCGACAGCCTTGGAACGGCCAATGGTTGGCTCGGCATTTTCTGCCCATTCCGCCAGCTTGACGTTGAAGATTTTCGGACGGTCGGACGCCAGGGGTATCTTGTAGGTGGACGGTGCATGGGTGCGCAGGCGCCCCTTGTTATCCCACCATAGTTCTTCCGTGGTCAGCCAACCCATGCCCTGCACGAAGGCGCCTTCGATCTGGCCAATGTCGATGGCGGGGTTGAGGGATTTGCCAACATCATGCAGCACATCGGCCCGCTCAACCATATATTCGCCGGTCAGCGTATCAATGGAAACTTCCGAGACTGCCGCACCATAGGCGAAATAATAAAACGGTTTGCCGCGACCGGCGGCACGGTCCCAATGGATTTTGGGGGTCTTGTAGAAGCCGGCGGCAGAGAGCTGCACGCGACCGAAATAAGCCTGTTTTATGAAGTCGTTAAAGGCGACTTCTTCCAAACCGATTCTAATGCGGTTTGGCAGGAAGGTTACCTCTTCCGGTGCGACATTCCACTTTTCGCATGCGAACTGGACAAGGCGTTCCTTGATCTGACGGGCCGCATCATAGGCGGCCATGCCGTTGAGATCGGTGCCTGACGAGGCGGCGGTGGCCGAAGTGTTGGGCACCTTTCCTGTCGTTGTCGCGGTGATCTTCACCCGGCCGATATCGACCTGGAAGGCGTCAGCTATGACCTGGGCGACCTTGGTGTAAAGGCCCTGACCCATTTCCGTGCCGCCATGGTTCAGGTGAATGGAGCCATCATTGTAGATGTGCACCAGTGCCCCGGCCTGATTGAAGGCGGTCAGCGTGAAGGAAATACCGAATTTGACCGGTGTCAGGGCAATGCCCTTGCGGATGATCGGGCTTGTCTTGTTGAACTCGATGATGGCCTGTCGCCGTGCCTGATAATCACTGGATTGTTCAAGCTCGTCGACGATACGGGCGATGATGTTGTCCTCGACCTCCTGATGATAGGGGGTGAGGGTGCGACCCGATTCCGGCTGGCCGTAAAAGTTCAGCTTGCGGACCTCGAGCGGGTCCTTGCCCACCGCATAGGCTATTTCTTCGACAAAACGTTCCGCACC
>NZ_DAMDBP010000044.1:0-9957 GCF_032092815.1 Agrobacterium sp.
CGAGCCGTATCATCGCCAAGGGTATTGCGGCCGGTTTCTCTGAAAACGTCTATCGTGGTCAGGTTTCTGCGCACCGCAAGGCAACCAATACCCGCAACTTCACCCAGTGTGACAGCTTGCTGATCGGCGACAAGTGTGGCGCGCATACCGTGCCGTACATCGAGGCAAAGAACTCGTCCGCTCACTTCGAGCACGAAGCGACAACCTCGAAGATTTCCGAAGATCAGCTGTTTTACTGCCTGCAGCGCGGTATCCCTGAAGAAGCGGCCATTGCGCTGATCGTCAACGGCTTCGTCAAGGAAGTCATTCAGGAATTGCCGATGGAATTTGCCGTTGAAGCGCAGAAGCTGATCGGCATCTCGCTCGAAGGTTCTGTGGGCTGACCCTTTTACGAATACGACCCTGAGTGCGCGGCTTTCGCGCACCATCGATCACACAATTCTTAGGAACAACACTATGCTTGAAATCATCGACCTGCACGCCAAGATCGCAGACACCGAAACCGAAATCATCCGTGGCCTGAACCTGAAGGTTGCGGCTGGCGAAGTGGCCGCCATCATGGGCCCGAACGGTTCCGGCAAGTCCACACTGTCCTACATCCTGTCGGGCCGTGACGATTACGAAGTCACCTCCGGTGACATTCTTTATAACGGCGAAAGCATTCTCGAGCTGGACGCTGCAGAGCGTGCCGCCAAGGGCGTTTTCCTGGCCTTCCAGTACCCGGTAGAAATTCCTGGTGTTGCCACCATGCAGTTCCTCAAGGTTGCGATGAACGAGCAGCGGAAGGCACGTGGTGAATCCGAACTGACAACGCCTGACTTCATCAAGCGCGTCAAGGAAGCCGCAGGCGATCTGAAGATCGACATGGACATGCTGAAGCGTCCGCTCAACGTCGGTTTCTCCGGTGGTGAAAAAAAGCGTGCAGAAATCCTGCAGATGGCGCTGCTTGAGCCAAAGCTCTGCGTTCTCGACGAAACTGACTCCGGTCTCGACATCGACGCGCTGAAGATCGTGGCTGACGGCGTCAACGCGCTGAAGTCTCCTGACCGTGCGACCGTTGTCATCACCCACTACCAGCGTCTCTTGGACTACATCGTGCCGGATACCGTCCATGTTCTCTACAAGGGCCAGATCATCCGCAGCGGCGACAAGACGCTGGCACACGAGCTGGAAGCCAACGGTTACGCCGACATCATCGGTGAAGCAGCCTGATCCGGCGCGAAAGGGATGATGTGATGAACATTCAAAACACAAACAGGCAGACGGCTGCAGAAGAAGCGCTCGTTGAAGCCTATACCGCGCAACTCGGCGACCTGCCGGGCAATGGCGCTGTGATTGCAGCGCGCGACAACCTGCTGGAAAACCTGAAAACGCTTGGCCTGCCAACCCGCCGTATCGAAGCCTGGCATTACACCGACCTGAAGTCACTGGTGCGTGCCCTGCCGGACGCTGTTCCAGTGCCGGTTCTGTCTCCTGCTGCCCCGATCGTTGACGGTTCGCCTGTCATCGCGTCGTTGCAGGGTGTGACAGTCAAGGGTGTGACGGCAGAGGGTGTTTCCGTTTCCACGTTCGGCGAAGCACTTCTGGATGGCTCGGCCGCAGCCAAGCTGACCGAACTCGACAAGGACGATGCCATTGGCCGTATCAACGGCAGCTTCGTGCGCGATGGTTTCGTGGTGGACATCCCGGCGCAGGCCGAGATTGAAACGCCAATCGAAATTCAGGCCATCCATGGCGGTGGCCAGGTTCACAACCGTTTCCCAGTCGTGTTTGGTGCTGGCGCCAAGGCAACCGTGATCGAACGTCACCTTGCGGCGACTGAAGACGGCGCCTTCGTGTCCTCGATCAGTGACATCACTGTTGGAGACGGCGCGGAAGCCACCTGGATCCTGCTGCAGCAGCAGGGTGCGGCAGACACCCATCTTGGCCAGCTGCGTATCCGCATGGGTGCAGATGCCAAGCTGCGTCTGTTCCTCGTCAATGCCGGTGGCAAGCTGGTTCGCCAGGAACTGCGCATCGATGTAGAAGGTGAAGGCAGCGATCTGATCGTTCGCGGCGTCAACCTGCTCGGTGGCGAAACGCATACCGATGTGACCATGGTTCTTGGCCACAACGTGCCGAACACGACCTCGACGGAAATCTTCCGCAACGTGGTTTTTGATCGCGCCAAGGGCATTTTCCAGGGCATGATCCGCGTTGCTCCAGACGCTCAGAAGACCGATGCCAAGATGGCGTGCAACACGCTGCTAATGTCTGATGATGGCGAGTTTTCGGCCAAGCCGGAACTTGAAATCTTCGCGGACGACGTTCAGTGCGGCCACGGTGCAACGGTTGCCGATATCAGCGACACCCATCTCTATTACCTGATGGCACGCGGTATTCCCAAGGCAAAGGCACGCGCCATGCTCGTCAACGCTTTCGTTGCTGAAATCGTTGAAGAGCTGGAAGAAGAAAACCTGGTAGAGGCGTTGGAAAACATCATTTCCAACTGGCTGGAAAATCATGCCTGATAGCGAACGCGCCGCAGTGGTGGCCCCTTATGACGTTGAAGCCGTGCGCCGGGATTTTCCAATCCTGTCGCGCGAAGTCTATGGCAAACCGCTTGTCTATCTCGACAACGGCGCGTCCGCACAAAAACCACAGGTCGTGATCGACGCGGTGTCGCATGCCTATTCGAATGAATATGCCAATGTGCATCGCGGCCTTCATTTCCTGTCCAATGCCGCAACCGATGCCTATGAAGCGTCGCGCGAAAAGGTGCGCCGCTTCCTGAATGCCGGTTCGGTGGATGAAATCATCTTCACCAAGTCCTCGACCGAAGCGATCAACACGGTTGCTTACGGTTACGGCATGCCCAAGATCGGTGAAGGTGACGAGATCGTCATTTCGATCATGGAGCACCACTCCAACATCGTTCCTTGGCACTTCATTCGTGAACGCCAGGGCGCCAAGCTGGTCTGGGTGCCCGTTGATGACGAGGGTGCCTTCCATATCGAGGCCTTTGAAAAAAGCCTGACCGAGCGTACCAAGCTGGTTGCCATCACGCATATGTCCAATGCGCTGGGTACCGTGGTGCCGGTCAAGGAAATTTGCCGTATTGCCCATGAGCGCGGCATTCCGGTGCTGGTCGATGGTAGCCAGGGCGCTGTCCATATGCCGGTCGACGTGCGCGACATTGATTGCGACTGGTATGTGATGACCGGTCACAAGCTGTATGGCCCGTCGGGTATCGGCGTTCTCTATGGCAAGGCTGACCGGTTGAAAGAAATGCGCCCCTTTATGGGCGGTGGTGAAATGATCGTCGACGTGTCGGAAGACATGGTGACCTATAACGACCCGCCACACCGTTTCGAGGCGGGCACACCGCCAATCGTGCAGGCCATCGGACTTGGTTACGCGCTGGATTACATGGATAATCTCGGCCGTGATGCCATTGCCGCGCATGAAGCTGATCTGGCGGCCTATGCCACAGAGCGGCTGCGGGCGATCAATTCCTTGCGGATTATTGGCAATGCGCCGGGCAAGGGTGGTATATTCTCGTTCGAGCTTGCCGGTATTCACGCTCATGACGTTTCCATGGTCATTGACCGGCGCGGCGTTGCCGTGCGTGCCGGCACACATTGTGCCATGCCGCTCTTGAAAAGGTTCGGCGTGACGTCCACATGCAGGGCGTCCTTCGGCCTGTATAATACACGGGCCGAGGTGGATGCATTGGCCGATGCGCTGGAATATGCGCGCAATTTCTTTGCCTGAGGATCAGGATCATGACTGCCGAAACAAGCGAACAGACTGCCGATATCGTAGAAACCGCTGGTGCGTCGTCCATCTCGCCAGCCGAGCTGGCGCGCCTGAGCGATGACGTGATTGCGGCGCTGAAAACGGTTTACGACCCTGAAATTCCGGCCGATATTTTTGAGCTTGGCCTTGTCTACAAGATCGACATCGAAGACGACCGCATGGTCAAGATCGTCATGACGCTGACGGCACCGGGTTGCCCGGTGGCTGGCGAAATGCCGGGCTGGGTAGAAAATGCCGTTGGCGCGGTTGAAGGCGTATCCGGTGTTGAAGTGTCGATGACTTTCGATCCGCCATGGACACCGGACCGCATGTCCGAAGAAGCCCAGGTTGCGGTGGGCTGGTACTAAGCCGCGTCAGGCTTGACTATCCTGCCACATCGCCAGTTTTGCGAAATCCGGTACCGGGTTTCGCGCTTTGCTATCTGGCTTGAGAACTCTCACCGGTTTTTGACGATTGCCATCCCTTGATATCGCGGGGTGCTAGGGCTAAATTCAGCATATGAAAACATCGGGCCTTTACCCCGGTGCTATTTTAAAAGTGTCGGTTCGTTTGAGAGCGCTTTTCAGCTCTTCAAAAGAACGATGCGACAGGAGAATGAGCCAATGGGCTTTGCTGTAATGACCATGACCGAGGCCGCCGCAACCCGCGTGAAGGCTATTGTCGCCAATTCCGGACCTGATGCCCAGGGCATTCGCATCGGCATCAAAAAGGGCGGATGTGCCGGCATGGAATACACCATCGACCTCGTCAAGGAAGCCGACGCCAAGGATGACCTGATCGAGTTTTCCGGTGCCAAGGTGTGGGTGCAGCCATCTGCCGTGCTTTATCTTCTGGGCACACAAATGGACTTTGAAGCCACCAAGATGCGCTCCGGCTTCACCTTCAATAACCCCAACCAGACATCGGCCTGTGGTTGCGGTGAATCGGTTGAGCTGCAGGCCGCTGACCTTGCGGCACTTGCCAAGCAGCGCGAAGCTGCCAACGCTTGATTTCTTAGGGCTGTCCGGGATCAAAGCGGGCAGCGATTTTTCCTTCGAGATAATACTGGGCGTCTGCCCCTGACATCTCTTCGCGTCGCTGATCTGGTTCGCGTGATTGGATCCTCGGGTCAGGCCCTGATATGACGCCGGGAAAATGGTTGGCGCAGAGTTCTTAAAAAACTCACCTCATTCCCGTGCTGGTCACGGGAATCTAGTCAGCCCGAGTCCGTGGGCTGAAAAGACTCTTCCGTCGCGCAGACGCGCTCCACTGGATCTCTGTGACATCCTTCGGGCCAGGCCCGAGCACAGAGATGAGGAGCGTCGGTGGTTGGCACCCCACGCCACCCGCTCAATGCGTCGCGTGGTGTGACAGCAGGCGGGTGTCGGCCTGTTCGGCCCGTTCGGAATTGCCATCCAGCAGTGCATTGATGATATCCAGATGCATCTGCACTGCCGTTTGCAGGGCGGCGCTGTCTGCCGAGGAAAACCAGATGCGTCGGAAATGGGTTTGCAGCGGCCAGAGTGACGAGGCGATGAAATTGTTCGGGCAGGCCACGGCGACAATTTCATCGAGATGTTTGTCTGCCTCGTAGAAGGTCAGGATGTCGTCGTTCTTTGCCGACAACACCATCTTCCCGGTACAGTTTTCCAGCTGTTCGCGCAGCGGATCACAGATGTTTTGCGCTGCCAGATGAACCGCCAGCGGCTCCAGCTGCTGGCGCGCCTGCAAAATGTTGCCACGGTCCCTCGGACTGATCTGCGCGACCTGCAGGCCGACACGCGGGCGAATGCGAATGAGGTTTTCCCAGGCCAGCCGCTGGATGGCTTCGCGCACCGGCGTTCTGCCGTGGCCGGTCAACTCAATCAACTGTCTTTCGTTTACGATGGCGCCGGGTTCCACACCCAGCGTAACAATTAGCTTTTCAAGGGCCAGATAGGCGAGGTGACTTTGCGACGCCTGCGTCATGAAAACCGATTCTTTATTGCACTGTCGTCAGTAGTGGCACGAAGGCCACAGACATGCAATATTCCAAATCCTTCATATAAGCAGGTGCAGCATCGTCAGAAACAAAAGTTTTTCCGTATCTTACTCGTGGCGCAGTGCCTCTATCGGGCTGAGACTTGCGGCGCGCCGTGCCGGGAAATAACCGAACACCACGCCAATTGCCGCTGAAAAGGCAAAGGCAAGGAAAATGATCGACGGGCTGGCAACAAAAGGCACGTTGAGGAAGCTGACCACGGCGTAAGCGAGGCCAAGCCCGGTCAAAATGCCGACAATGCCACCAAAGGCCGATAGCATGACGGCCTCGACCAGAAACTGCCGCAGCACCTGCGCTTCCAATGCACCGATTGCCAGGCGAATGCCGATTTCACGGGTGCGCTCAGTCACTGACACCAGCATGATGTTCATGATTCCAATGCCGCCAACCAGCAGACTGACCGCCGCGACCGAGCCGAGCAGGCCGGTCAAAAGGGTCGTGGTGCCGGTCATGGCAGAGGCAATCTGCGTCATGTCATTGACCGAAAAATCATCTTCGCGACCGATGACGATACGGCGTCTTTCCCGCAGCAGCGATTCCAGATCGGATTGCACCTTGGAGGTGGCAACACCATCCTGCGCTGACACCATGATGCTGGAAATGGTGCTGGTGCCGCCGATGCGGCGCTGGTGGATTTTCAGCGGCATGATGATGGTGTCATCCTGGTCATCGCCCATGCCGGACTGGCCCTTGGCCGCCAGAACGCCAACGACCGGACAGGAAATATTGCTGACACGGATGCTCTGGCCAATCGGGTTGCTGGCGCCGAACAGCTCGCTTCTGACCGTCTGGCCAAGAATGCAGGCAATCTGGCCGCCGCGCTCTTCGGCTGGCGTAAAGTCACGCCCCAGCGCCAGAGGCCAGTCCTGCGCGATCAGATAATCATTATTGGTGCCAAGCGCGCTGGTGGAGTGGTTCCTGCCGCCAAAAATGGCCGTCGCCGTGCTGCGGTTGACCGGGGAAACGGCACGCAGGCCGCTGATCTGGTCACGCATCGCCTGCACGTCGCTGTCGTTAAACCGTTTGGCTTCCGTGCTGGCGCGGCCGGGGCCGAACTGGCCGGGGCGCACAAACAGCATGTTGGTACCCAGTCGTGACAATTCGGATTTGACCTGTGCTGTCGTGCCATTGCCGACCGTAACCATGGCAATCACCGCAGCAACGCCGATCACCACACCCAGAACCGTGAGGAAGGATCGCAGCAGGTTGCGGCTGATGGCGCGCATGGCCAGTTTGATCGTTTCAGGAAACATGGGCAGGTTCTCCATGCGTGTTCAGGCTGTCAGACGCCAAACGGCCATCAACAAAGCGCAAAAGACGTTTGGCATAGGCGGCAATGTCATCCTCATGGGTGACCATGATGACAGTGATGCCCTGTTCACGGTTGAGCTCGGTAATCAGTTCCATGATTTCGACACTGGTTTTGGTGTCGAGGTTACCGGTCGGCTCATCGGCAAGAAGGACGGCGGGATTGGTGACAATGGCGCGGGCAATGGCAACACGCTGCTGCTGACCGCCGGACAACTCCTGCGTGGTATGACCTTCGCGACCTTTGAGACCCACCCGTTCCAGTGCGCGCATGGCAAGGGCGCGGCGTTCATGCGCTGGCGTGCCACGATAGACCAGCGGCAGTTCGACATTTTCCACCGCCGAGGTGCGCGGCAGAAGGTTGAAACCCTGAAATACGAAACCCAGCATGTGACGGCGAAGCAGGGTCAACTGACCGCCGCTGAAGCCTGAGGTCGATATGCCCTGAAACAGATAATCGCCCGATGTCGCCACATCGAGACATCCGATAATGTTCATGGCGGTCGATTTGCCGGAGCCGGACGGGCCCATGATGGCCACGAATTCGTGTTGGTGGATGGCAAGGTCAACACCGGACAGCGCACGGATGGTGGCTTCACCCATGCCGTATTGCTTGACGACGTTGCGAAACTCGATGAGGGGCGGTGTCTGCATGTCTGGCACCTCCCGGTCAGTTCCTGCGTGCGGTTGCATCTGTTATCAGCGCATCATCCGGCTGGATATTGCCTGATTTGACAACGGTGAACTGGCCGTCAGTGGAGCCGGTTTCAACCCGTTCAGCGACCGGTGTGCCGTTTTTCAAGATCCACACCGTGCGCTGGCCGGCCGTTGCCGCTGTGTCACCGCGCGCGGAACAGGCTCATCAGGCCGCGGCTGGAGGAGGCGTTCTGCTGCGGTGGGCTGTAACGCAGTGCAGCATTGGGAATGAGCAGCGCATCCTTGATGGATTCCACCACGATATTGGCGGTGGCGGTCATGCCAGGACGCAGTTTGAGGTTGCTGTTATCAACCGTCAAAATTGCCTTGTAGGTCACGACGTTGGACACGGTTTCGGAGGCAAAACGCACGGTCTGGATTTCGGCCGGGAAACTTTCTTCCGGATAGGCGTCAACGCTGAAGGTTGCCTGCTGGCCAGTATTGACCTTGCCAACGTCAGCCTCATCCACGGCCACCTGCAATTCCATTTCGCGGAGATCGCCGGCCATGGTGAACAGAACAGGGGCGTTGAGCGAGGAGGCAACCGTGGCGCCGGGGTCGACGTCACGCGTCAGGATGACACCATTGATCGGTGCAACGATCTTGCCCTTGCCAAGATTGACTTCAGCCAGACGCAGGTCCGCTTCCGATGACAGAACCGAGGCTTCGTTGACCTCCAAAGTCGCTGCGGCAGAATCGTAGGAATATTGCGCAGCGTCGAGATCCTGCTGGGTGGATACGCGGTTTTGAACGAGGTTTTTCAGGCGGTTGAGCGATGTTTCGGCAGAGCCAAGTTCTGCCTTGGCCTTCAACACGCTGGCCCTGGCGGAGGCCAGTTTGGCGCGGGCACTTTGAACGTCTGCTTCCAGCTTGTTGGTATCAAGCTCCAGCAACACGTCCCCAGCCTTGACCTCGCTGTTGTAGGTCACGTTGACCTTGCGCACCGTGCCGGACAATTCGCTCGATATATCCACCTGGTCGGTTGGCTGCACGGAGCCTGTCGAAGTGACGATAACCGACAGGCTATCCTTCTTGGCGGCAGCGGTCGTGTAGGTATAGACAGAACCACTGGAGGCGCTGAAATAGTAATAACCACCCGCGGCAATCGCGATGGCAGCGACGGCAAACAGATAGGTGTATTTGCGACTTTTGCGGCGCGTTGAACCGGAGGCTGCAAGAATGTCCTGCAGGTTGGGTTGCGTTGGCGCGCTTTTGGTGTTGTCGTCGATATTTTCCCGCTTGTTCATCGCATCCGCCTGTGACTTTTCATTCCTGGCCCTTTGCCTTGGAGATGTAACCTCAAGCAAATGCCCGGGATCCTGATCGCTTCATTCTACCTGATGTAGTGATGGCAGTTACATAGGTCACGGGGTTGTGAAAGTGAAATCTTGGTAATGTTACATTTGCAGTTGCAATCGCTAGACAAGCGACCCTTGCAGAGCAGTTCCTTAAAATCTACCTGATTGACGGAAAGAATGACCGGTGTGGCGCGTTTGATGCAACACTATGGCGGCCGATGATGGAGAGAAAGAAGTGAGCGACAACAGCAATCAGACACCGCAAACCGGGCTAGACACGACGCCTGCGCGCCGTCGCAAACCCGTGTGGCCATGGGTTGTTCTTTTGCTCCTGACACTGTGTGCCATCTACACCTACAATCAGGTGACGACAGTCATCGAGGCCATACGCCATCAGGTGCCGCCGGAATTCTGGGAGGTGCTGGAATGGATGTTCAGGCAGAGCGGACTGCTGCCGGATGATGGCCGCAGTGCTCCTGATTTTGCATCTCTCGTGCCTGATCTCAGTGTCGTTCAGGCCGTTTTGCTGGCGTAGTTCAAGATACCAAACTCGCTGGTGGCCACGGGTTGAATGTTGGTGCGGATATCGACGATCTTGCCGCTGGCCTTGGCGTCATACATCAGCTTGTCGGCCTGATCGAGAACCACGTCAAAAGTCATGCCGGGCATGGCCTCTGATATGCCGATGGCGGCACCGACCCTCAGCGTATTGCCATCCAGCAGAATGGGTTGGGCAATCTGGGTGCCCAGATCAAAAAAGCGCAATGCCGAAAACTCATATGCGGCGGGCGTGACAGAGACGATGGCAAATTCATCGCCACCCAGCCGGGCAATGAA
>NZ_DAMDBP010000044.1:10074-13525 GCF_032092815.1 Agrobacterium sp.
CGCTTTTCGCAGATAGCTTTCAAACGAGGCCCTGTTCTGTAGGCCGGTCATGGTGTCGACAAAGGCCGCCTCCATGATGGCGCGCTCATAGGCTTTGCGCTCGGAGTTATCGAGAATGATTTCGATGTCGAAACTCTCACCATCGATGCGACGGCGTTGCGCACTGATCAGGCCTGGAATGACGCGGCCGCTGGAATGCAGCATGTCAACCTCGGCGAGTTCGTAAAAACCTTGCGTATCCAAGAGATGCAGACGCTTCATGCGGGCGGGATCATCCAGCGGGTAGGGCAGGTCAGTGCCCAGTGGCTGGCCATTCAGCTCTTCCCAGGTGCGACCAACCAGCCTGAGATAGGCGGGGTTCACCTTGATGTACCGCGAGTCATGATCGATTGTGGAAATGGAAAACGGGACTGGTGAGAGATCAAACAGCTCTTTTAAAGCCGCATCCAGTACGCTTTCGGAAATAATCTGCCCCACCTGTGCCCCGTGAAATTTCGATGAGCGACCATGGCGCCGGTGAGGGCTCAAAGTCGATTCGGTTGCGTACTGTTTAAGCATGCAATCTGCGCGCAAGACCTTAATGATTATTATATGACTGATAAATGATTTTCAAAAAAACAGGTCATACATCATTGTTTTGTAAAATACCGTGTTTGTGGAGAGAGAATGCAAGCATGAAACAGGTCATTACAAAATCGGTGAGCCTTTGCGATCGGCGAATGAAAATCGACGCGTGGGATGTTTTGCAGCGGGAACTTGAGCCTGCCATGCGTGCCGGAGACCACGAATTCATCTCCGTTTCTGCAGATGATGTGATCTCTCGTAACAAACGTGCGTTTTTATCTGCTGAATAAGCCACTGTCATGATTGTGACATGGACTTCTTAAACCTTAGGCGTATGATGCCGCCATCGTTGCCAACCGACTTCGTGGGCGGTGGCGACGGAGAGTTCCTATGTGCTCCCACTTTCATAAGGAGGGTGGCGTCATGACGTATTCCAACACTGATACAATACGCGGCGTGCTATACGACCGCTCCACGCTGTATAGCGGCAATGAGCAGGTGCGTATCGATCTGATTCACCGCACCATGCAAGCGGTTTCTCACATCAATCTGGGCGTGGATATCGACCCCGAAGCTGCGTTGTTTAATCTCATGGATCAGATTGCGACCGGCCAAATCGTTGAGTGAGACCGTTCGTCCAATAAAGCTGGACCGTCGAGTGAGTTTTTATCGTTGTCAGGGCGCCTGTCGTGCCCTGACTTCGCTCTGAAACGCCGTTTGAACAGCCCATCTTGTCGAAGTTTGGAAGTCCTGTCATGTTACAGAGGGCTGTATTGGTAACCGTAACTGCGTGGGCCTTCTGGAATGAACGGAATGGGGGACTTGGGTCTGACCGGGCAGGCAAAACCAGCAAACGCTGTTTCGGTTGTCGACTTGCTGGAAACCGTGGATTGGGCGGCGTCTCCGCTGGGCCCAAGGGCTGAATGGCCAGCCTGTCTGCAGGCCGCCGTTGATATCATGATCCCCTCTCAGGCGCAGATCGCGATGTTCTGGGGTCCTGAATTCGTCGCGCTTTATAACGATATTTACGCTCCGACCATTGGTGACAAACACCCCCATGCCTTTGGCAGGCCTGGCCGGGAATACTGGACGGAACTTTGGGATGACCTCGAACCGCTGCTGAAGCGCGTTTTTGAGAATGGCGAAACGGTGGCAGCCAAGGACAGGCCGTTTTACATTGAGCGACATGGTTTTCCAGAAACCGTCTATTTCGACATTTCCTATTCGCCGGTGCGTGATCAGAACAAAACTGTCTGTGGCGTATTCTGTATCGTCAACGAGACCACCGATCGCGTCAAAGCCGATGCGGCAATGCGCGAAAGCGAGGAGCGTTTCCGGGCGATCTTCTCGCAGTCGGCTGCCGGTATCGCTCTCAGCGACCTGAGCGGCAAGCTGATCAGCGTGAACCAGCGTTATTGTGAGATCGTCAACCGCCCGGCGAGCGAGCTGATTGGCACGCATATTCAGGCCATCACCTATGCGGAAGATGTGCCGGGCAATGCGATACTGTTCAAACGGCTGGTCGAGACAGGTGAAAGTTTCGACATTGAAAAACGCTATGTGCGTGGAGATGGCAGCCTGGTGTGGGGAGGCAATTCGGTGTCTGCCATCCGTGATGAAAGCGGCCGCATCGTGCAGACTGTTGCCATTGTTGTCGATATTACCGAGCGCAAACGTGCGCAGGAGATCGAACGGCTGCTGGCCCTGATGATTGCCTCATCGAATGACGCCATGCTGGCCATCGATCTGGATATGGTCATTACCAGCTGGAACGCCGCGGCCGAAAGGCTTTATGGTTATTCCAGCCAGGAGGCAATTGGCCGTTCCGTGATGATGCTGGTGCCTGATGATCGCGCCGAGGAAGAACCTGAAATTCTTCGGCAGATCAGGGCGGGGCAGGTGGTCAACCGCTACGAGACGCAGCGTCTGCGCAAGGACGGCAGCCTGGTTGATGTGCTGCTCAGCGTGTCGCCGATTATCGACCCTTCGGGCCGGGTGATCGGCGCTTCCAAGCTCGCGCATGACATTTCGGCGCGCAAGGAGGCCGAGCGGCTGCAGGCCATTCTGGTGGGAGAGCTGCATCACCGCGTCAAGAATATCCTTGCCACCGTCACCGCCATTGCAAGGCAGACCATGGGCCGCGACAAGGACCACCGCGAGGATGTTGATGCCTTTACCAGCCGCTTGTCGTCGCTCAGTCGGGCGCAGGATCTGCTGTTGCATGGTGACTGGCAGTTTGCCGAGCTGAAGTCCGTGGTGCTGCAGGCCATATCACCCTATCCCGCCGAGACATTTACCGTTCGTGGACCAACCGTGCCTTTGCCGCCAAAGGCGGTTGTTTCCTTGTCGCTTGCGCTGCATGAGCTTGCCACCAATGCCGCCAAATATGGTGCGCTGTCGGTTGCCGGTGGCCGGGTTTCGATTGTCTGGGACCACGACCTTGCCACTTCGCAGCTGACCATCATCTGGAAAGAAGAGGGCGGGCCTGATGTCGTGCCACCAACCCGCAGGGGGTTTGGCTCAACACTGGTGGAGCGTTTGCTGACTGCCGAGCTGAAAGGCGATGCACAGATTTCCTATGAAAGGCACGGCGTGGTCTGTGTCATCAAGGCCAATATCTCGCAGATTTGAGACTGTGCTTTTCATGGCCTGAATGCGTGTTGTCTCCCGCTGGTGATATGGCGTCATTGATGTTGTGCGCCTTCGTTTGCGTCCCGCTGGTAAAAATAAGCTGACAGTGGGGGAACCTATTGCGGTCATTGGCTGTTTCCCCGCTGGCGCACGCGGCAAGACGCTGTTTGTTGCTGTCTGATTTACTGGTTGCGTTCACCATCATAGACTACCATCTCATATCACAATTCTGGGGAGACACATTGTGAAAAGCCTA
>NZ_DAMDBP010000044.1:13535-16394 GCF_032092815.1 Agrobacterium sp.
CACCGGCCTTTTCACAGGTCGTTGTGTCTTCAAAAATCGATACCGAAGGCGGTGTGCTGGGAAACATCATCCTGTCTGTTCTCAGCCACAACGGCATTGATGTGACCGACAAGCTGCAGCTTGGCGCGACGCCTGTGGTGCGCGAGGCACTGGTCACCGGTGCCGTTGATATCTATCCGGAATATACCGGCAATGCGGCCTATTTCTTCAACCGTGCCGATGAGCCGATCTGGAAAGATGCGACCAAGGCCTATGAAGAAGCCAAAAAGCTTGACCTCGATGCAAACCAGCTTGTCTGGCTGACACCCTCCAGCGCGAACAACACCTGGGGCGTGGCCATTCGCAAGGATTTGGCGAACGGCGAAAAGATCATCACCTTCAGCGACTTTGGCAAATATGTTGCCGGTGGTGGCGAGGTGGTGCTGGCGGCATCGTCCGAATTCGTCAATTCGGCGGCCGCACTGCCAGCCTTCCAGACCGCCTATGGTTTTACCCTCAACCCGGACCAGTTGATCACGCTTTCGGGCGGTGACACATCGGCCACCATTGCCGCTGCCGCCAACCAGACCAACAATGCCAGTGCGGCAATGGTTTATGGCACGGATGGCGGCATTGCCCCGTCAGGTCTCGTGGTGCTTGAGGACGACAAGTCAGTGCAGCCGGTCTACCAGCCTGCACCGGTTATCCGAAAGGCAACGCTCGAAAAATATCCGCAGATCGAGACGCTGTTGAAACCGGTATTCGAGAAACTCGACCTTGAAACCTTGCAGCAGTTGAATGGCCGCGTGCAGGTGGGCGGTGAGCCTGCCAAGGCCGTTGCCAACGACTTCCTGAGCCAGAACGGCTTTCTGAAATAACAGCGGGGCATTGCAACTTGGTTGCTGTTCATTCTGACAGGGCTTTGTCGAGCAGAGTGGTGCTCGACAAATCAGGTATTGTCATTGCCCTCCTGATGGCCGGTGCCACCTTCGGGCTGCCATTCGTCATTCTCAAGCCCAATCGTATCGTGGCCGGTGAGGCCATGTCGCTGTTTCAGGCCCTGCCTATGACTTTTGGCCTCGTGCTGGCACTGTTGCTTGGCGCGACCGCCCTTGCCATGGTGTTCAGGGTATCCGCTTTGCTGCGGTTGGTGCTTGTCGCCACAACACTGTCACTCCTGGTCATCTGCGCTGGCATTTCAGCCGGTTTCCTGATGCCGGAGGGCAACAGCTATGCCCGCGTTTCTCCCGGTTCTGGCATTTGGCTGTTGCTGGCTGCGCTGCTTTTGGCGCTGGCTGATTGTGTCATGCGGCTTCAACCGCATCCGGTCGTTCGCATCCTGCTTCTGCTATGCGGGCTTGGCGGGGCCGCCGCCGTGCTGATGACTGGCGTGTGGGACGATCTTTCGATCATGAAGGAATATCAGGGCCGCGCCGATGTGTTCTGGCGCGAAGGCGCGCGACACGTGACGCTGGCGGTCGGATCGCTGACCGCTGCCGTGCTGGTCGGGCTGCCGCTTGGCATCCTGGCACACAGAATTGCCGCGCTGCGCAGTGCCGTTCTCAACACGCTGAACATGATCCAGACCATTCCGTCCATCGCGCTGTTTGCCATTCTCATTGCACCGCTTGGCTGGGTTGCGATGAATGTGCCCGGTGCATCCTCCATCGGTATTGCCGGTATTGGGGCAGCTCCTGCCTTTCTGGCGCTGTTTCTCTATTCGCTTTTACCGGTTGTCACCAACACGGTGGCGGGGCTTTCAGGCGTGCCGCAGACCATTGTCGAGGCGGCCAAGGGCGTTGGCATGACGCAGCGTCAACGGTTTTTCAAGGTCGAACTGCCGCTGGCAGCCCCGGTCATCCTCACCGGTATTCGCATCGTTCTGGTTCAGAATATCGGCATGGCAACAATCGCCGCGCTGATCGGCGGCGGCGGGTTTGGTGTGTTCGTGTTTCAGGGTGTGGGGCAAATGGCCATGGATCTGGTGCTGCTGGGCGCCATTCCAACCGTGACGCTTGCCTTTACCGCAGCCATCACTTTTGACGCCATCATTGAATTGTCTGCCAGACACAAGGTCGGACGCAAGGGCGGGGGTGCCATGACATGATCGAGATCGACCATCTGACAAAACGTTTCGAGGATGTTGTTGCCGTCAACGACGTGTCCTTTACCGTGCAACCGAACACTATCACCGTGATTGTCGGTTCGTCTGGCTCCGGCAAAACCACATTGCTGCGCATGATCAACCGGTTGATCGAGCCGACATCGGGCAGCGTGCGCATCAACGGGCGCGACAACAGCACCATTGCCGGGCATCAACTGCGCCGCAGCATCGGTTACGCCATTCAGGGCTATGGCCTGTTTCCCCACCGCACGGTTGCGCAGAACATTGCCACGGTGCCGCAGCTCTTAGGCTGGGACAAGGTGCGGATCGATGAACGCGTGCGTGAACTGCTGGAGCTTTTCCAGCTTGAGCCTGATGTGTTTGCCAAACGTTTTCCGCATGAATTGTCCGGCGGGCAGCAGCAGCGCATTGGCGTGGCACGGGCGCTGGCGGCCGAACCGGAACTGCTGTTGATGGATGAGCCATTTGGTGCGCTTGACCCCGTTATCAGAACACGGGCACGGCGCGATCTTCTGGAAATCAAGGCACTGCTTGGCACCACCATCATTCTGGTGACCCATGACATGGATGAGGCCTTTGCCATTGCCGACCATATTGCCGTGATGGATAAGGGCGTGCTGGTGCAATATTGCACGCCCGCTGAACTGGTGCACAAACCGGCAACGGATTTTGTTGGCGCGATGATTGGCCCGGATGAGCGGCCGTTCAGGCTGCTTGCCCTGTTGCCGGTTACGGCGGCGCTGGAAGAGGGCAAT
>NZ_DAMDBP010000044.1:16404-19434 GCF_032092815.1 Agrobacterium sp.
GAGGGCGTGCCAATCCCTGACACGATGAGCCAGCGCGACGCGCTTTCCAACCTCGTTTGGACCGGGCGGCAGGAAGCGCCCGTGGCCAATGATGAGGGCAAGGTGCTGGGCAAGGTCACCATGGCAGCGCTCTGCCAGCAAGCGGCAGGCAGCCCATGATGAGGTCTGCAACCGCATCTGGCAAAAAGCGTTGGCCGTACGTTCTGCGTATCGTTGGTTTTTTGCTGCTGGCAGGTTTTCTCATTCAGCCGCAGTGGTTCGAGCCGGTGTTTCGTCCGCTGGTACCAGCCAATGTCCCTGTGATCTACAGCCAGGCCAGTCTGCTGATGCTGACGGTCCAACATTTGCGCACAGTGCTGATTGCCACGACGCTTGCCAGCATTCTGGCCATTACACTGGCGATCATTGTCACAAGGCCATCCTGCCGCGAGTTCCTGCCGCTGTCGCGTCTGGTGGTCAATACGGGCCAGACCTTTCCGCCGGTTGCGGTGCTGGCACTTGCCGTGCCGATGCTGGGGTTTGGCGAAACACCAACACTGGTGGCGCTGTTCCTCTACGCGCTGTTACCGATTTTCGAGAGCACGCTGACCGGTCTTGCCAATGTGCCTGACGTAACGCGAGACGCAGCACGCGGCACCGGCATGACACCATGGCAAAGCCTGACACGGGTCGAATTGCCGCTCGCTCTGCCGGTTATCCTGTCTGGCGTGCGGATTTCCGTGGTCATCAGCCTGGCAACGGCAACAATCGGCTCCACGGTTGCCGCCAAAACGCTGGGCGAGGTGATCATTGCCGGTCTGCAATCCAGCAATATGGCCTTTATCCTGCAAGGCGGACTGGTGGTCGGACTGCTGGCAGTGTTCGTTTACGACGGCCTGCTGGCGCTGGAAAACATGGTGGCCCGCTGGCAAAACCTGTCGGTGTCACGCGGCTGAACAGCCGCGCGTCCGAATGTTTTGATTGTTCAGATGGATTCCAGAAACGCAATCAGCGCCTGGCGTTCCCGTTCGCTCAGCACAAAGGGTTTGACGAACGGCGATGTCATGCCGGCATAGGGCAGTAGCGGGTTGCTGCGCTGTGCCTCATTGCGCGCCACCGTTCTGCCGCCGGCAACTTCGTAAAACCGCACCACGCGGCGCAGATCACGGATAATGCCATTGTGCATGTAGGGTGCTGTTTGCGAGACATGGCGCAGGCTTGGAGTCTTGAAGCGCCCGACATCCAGCAACTGGTTGGTGACGGCATAACGCCCGACATCTTCACGCGGACGACCAAGCAGCGACAGGCCGAGGTTGTGAAACTTGTTGTCGGTCAACAGTGGGCCGTTGTGACAGTTCACGCAGCCGCCCTTGGTGCGGAAAATATGCATGCCCCAGATCTGTTCATTGCTAAGTGCGCGATATTGGCCAGCCAGGAACCGATCAAGGCGGGTCGGTTCCTCCAGCGTGCGCTGGAAGGCTGCAATGGCGTCGGCAAGTTGGTCAAGTGTTGGCGTTGAGACGTTGTAAACCGCCTTGAAGGCCTGCTGGTAATCTTCGCGTTCACCAACCCGTTTGACCACCGAGGCCAGATCGTGATTGGCCATTTCACGCTGGTCGGTCATGGGCACCACGGCCTGTTCTTCCAGCGTTTCAGCGCGCCCGTCCCAGAACAGTGGTGCGCGCAAACCAACATTGAACAAAGGCGGCGCATTGCGCCGTCCTTTTGCCCTGTCATGACCAAAGGAGCTTTGCAGGCCATCACCCCAGCCAAGCTCCCTGTTGTGACAGTTCTGGCAGGAAATCTGGCCAGAACGGGAAAGCTGCGGGTCTCTGAACAGCTTGAAGCCAAGCTGCGCCTTGGCCAGTTGTTGTCCTTGCGGGCGCGGCGGAATATCGAGCGGGGTGAGATCCTCTGCCTTGATGCCTGAGAACAGTGACAGAGCCGGGAAGTTTTCTTTTGGTTGCCGGTAGGTATTGGCCAGCAGCGACAAATCCTGATCGGTCGGGTTGGGCGGAAACTCGACCAGCAGATTTTTCCGGCGTTGTTCTATCGCCTGGTTTTGAAGGTTGGCCAGCCGTTCTTCATGTGCCAGCCTGCGTCCCTTGGCAACCTCGTAACACGAGATTGCCAGGATGACCGATGCAGCAACGGCACAAAAGACATAAAGCAGTCTGAGATGCGTCGACATCAGAAGGTTGCCTTTGCACCAAGCCATACCATGCGGCCGGGGATCCACGGTTGGGCCGCTGTTGCAACGCGATTGCCAGTTTCGTTGAAGGCGTTCTGCACCTTCATTTCCAGATCAAGTGAGCCATATTTGGATTCGTAGGCGCGGTAATTTGCACTCAGATCCACTGTCACGGCCGTCCTGAAACGGAAGTCTTCGACGATATCATGGGACATGCCCAGACCTTCGGAACCGGCAGGTAGTTGGCATTTTGCGGTTGCACTTGTTGAGGGTGTGCACACCGTGTCTGTTCCACGAACCCCATCATACGGCAGGTTCAGGTTGCCCGAGACGCCGAAGGTGAAACGGTCGTCGAACCAGGTGGTGACAAGATCAAGCGACGTCCTGATCGGGATGTCCATGTTGCCCTGTGCGACCGCGAAGTCGCCCAGCGAATAGGACTGGTTATTATACCATATGCGTGTGTCGGTCGGGTCGTCAAAATAACCATTGGATGTTGTTTTGCTCTTGGCCCAGGTCAAACTACCGGACAGGCGCACCGTCTCCAGATTGGCGTTCTGCAGGGCCCATGTCTTGCCGTATTCGATGGTCGCGGAGTGGTAGGAGGATTCACCTTCGTTGGTCAGTATCGAATTCAAGGTCGTGGACTCTTCGGACTTTAAATACTGGTCCTTGCCCTGACGGTAGACATAACGCACACGTAGATCACCATCGAGCCAGGGATCATTCCATTTTACCGCGGCAGTGAATTCGTCATTGTAAGGCGTATCGAGATCAGTGCCTTTGTACGTATAATAACGTCCCACAGCAGTGGGGTTGCCCCAGGGGTTCACGACGCCTGTCGCTGTGTGCGTACGGGT
>NZ_DAMDBP010000044.1:19456-22653 GCF_032092815.1 Agrobacterium sp.
CAAAGTTCAGATTGCCGAAGTAGTCTTCATAGCTGACATGCACACCGGCCCGTAAATTCAGCCAGTCCCATGTCTGATCGACTTCCGCATAGCCATCAAACGCGTTGATGGATGCCTTTTTGTGATAGGCAGGCGTCACGGTTTTGATCCGTGTATATTGCTCATATGTGCAGGCCGTATCACCTGCCGGGCATGTGAAGGCTGTATTGGGTGCCGCAAGATTGAGCAGCGTGTAGTTTGACGAATATTGTGTGTATTCCTCTGCTTTCCGGTAGGCGTCTATTCTGCGGTAATCAAACCCTGTCGAGAACGTGCCGGCCAGAAAATCACCGTCGATGTCAGCCTTGAAGCCTTTTTCTTCCTGTCCCTGTGACTTGTTGCCGAAACCACCTTCATGACAAACCTCGGATGTGCCTGTTAACTCGGCGGCCAATGGTGTTTGGCACCATGACAGCAGGTCGGCATCTGTCGAATTAAACCATGTCGTGGAATCGTTGTTATTGATACTCGATCTCGCCCAGACGGTGCGAACGTAAAACTCATTGTCGCCACCATCATTTATGGTGCGGGATTTGTTGAAATACCCCTTTGCGTCAATCTTGACGTTATCGATACCCAGTGGTTCGTATACGATAGTGTCGAGATCATTTTCCCAGCGCAATTGCGTGGTAAAGCTTTTGGTCTGCGCATAGATTTGCGCGTCACGATAGAAAAAGGCATCCCACTCCTGATCGTAGTCCGTGTAGGAGCCATCCAGTGTGAACACGCCAAGGTCGGTGTCGTGACGGCTGGCAAGGCGGTAAAAGTTGTTTTCTGATACGTCATCCGCAGTGTTACCATACAAGCGGTAATCCTTGGCTTTGCTGGTATCGGCAGAAGAGCGGCTGTATTGACCAATCACCGCCCAATAGTCGGTGATAGGCACATTGACGCTGGCAGATGTTTTGTAACGGTAAAAGTCCGGTGGCGGGTTGTTTTGTAGATTGAGCCCGTCTTTTGTTCCCAACACGTAACTGGTTGTCTTGTCGCTTTCAAAACCGTAGCTGACCGAACCGGTGACCTTGTCGGTTTTGGGTTTTGCCAATGAATATTCAACCACGCCACCCTGAAACTGGCCGTACCGGGCCGAGACGTTACTATCGAGGACGTTCACCTCATCCAGGAAGTCCGATGGAACAAACATTGTCTGGGAGTGAAGCCCAAATATCGCATAAATATTGGGTTTTGTTTCATAGCTTGGGAGATCACTAACGAATGACTCCTGCGACCCCGTGACGTTGTTGATGCCAATGCCGTTGAGAATGAAGTTGTTTTCATAAACCTTGGCGCCAGAGATCGACAGTTCCTGCGGACGAAGGTTGATCATGTCCTGACCATCGACACCGGCATCATTGTCGGAATCGTTCTGATACTGAACGTTTGGCAGGTTGCGCAGGATCGAGTTTGCGTCACCGAGACCGCTTGTCTTGTTGGTGATCAGTGCACCTTCAAGCGTCGTCGTGCCCGTATCCGATTTGCCTTTGCCACCGAAGCGCAGCCAGTTGGGCAGCTTGACTATGATGTTATCAAGAACCGTCGCGTTGGCTGGTGCAATGGTGGTTTCCTGCGCCATAACAGGCGAAATGGACACGATGCCACCCATGGTAACAAGCAGGCACACGGAAGCCTTCGCCACGTTTCGTGACGTTTTCAAGATCGGATACATGTTTGAAAAACCTCCAGAAAATTCTGCGCTATGGCGCGTTGGAGGTGGGATAGTAAAATCTGATAATAAGAGTCAAGAATTGGCTGCAATAAATATGATATTTTGACACAAGTTTGTCGCAATCAAGCAACGCTAGGACGCAATACACCACCTTTTGGTTGCTTGTTTGGGTGTGTTGTTTGCAATGGTTGTGTTTGGTGCTGGCTGTTCGCGCTCAGTTGAATCTGTTGACGTGCAAAGCTCTCGCGCCTGACAAGGGCACGGTTCTGTAATCAGCACCAGTCTGATAAGCTCAATTGTGTGGGGAGTTTGCAGGCGGACAAGCCACAAAATGCAGCGTCACAATGCCACGCGCGCCAGATTACCGCGCGGTAATTGATCACAGCGCGCGCTTCCAGAGTTTGGAATACACCTGCCATTGATGTCATTCATTGATGGAGATCAAAGTGTTTGAAGGTTTCAGCGCCGAGCTTCTGGCACGAATACAGTTTGCCTTTACCGTGTCATTCCATTTCATCTTTCCGGCGTTTTCCATTGGCACGGCCAGTTATCTCGCAATTCTGAATGCGCTGTGGCTGTGGAAGCGCGATCCCGTTTATCTCAAGCTGTTTGAATACTGGAAGCCGATCTTTGCCATTACCTTCGGCATGGGCGTGGTGTCTGGTATTGTGATGAGCTACCAGTTTGGCACCAACTGGGCGGTGTTCTCCGACAAGGCTGGTCCGGTCATTGGCCCGCTGATGGGTTATGAGGTGCTGACCGCCTTTTTCCTGGAGGCAGGTTTTCTCGGCATTGCGCTGTTCGGGCGCAAACGGGTGGGCGACCGGTTGCATATGTTTGCCGTCGCCATGGTCGCTGTCGGCACCTTGATCTCTGCCACCTGGATCCTGTCTGCCAATAGCTGGATGCAGACGCCGCAAGGCCACATCATCGGTGAAAACGGCCAGTTTTTGCCTGAGGATTGGTGGAAGATCATTTTTAATCCATCCTTCCCATATCGGCTGACGCATACGGTGCTGGCCGCATTCCTGACCACCGCCTTTGGTGTCGGGGCTGTCGGGGCCTTTCATCTGCTGCGGGACCGCACCAACAAACAGGCGCGGGTGATGTTTTCCATGGCCATGTGGATGGCAGCGGTTCTGACACCGGTGCAGATTTTTGTCGGTGACCTGCACGGCATCAATACGCTGGAACACCAGCCCGCCAAGATCGCTGCGATGGAAGGCCATTATGAAACGCATAAAGGTGCGCCGCTCATTCTGTTCGGTATTCCCGATGATAAGGCCGAAGTGACCCGTTATGCCTTGGAAATTCCAAAGCTCGGTTCGCTGATCCTGACCCATGATCTCGAGGGCGAAATCAAGGGCCTGAAAGAATGGGCACCAGATGCGCGGCCACCGGCCCTGATCCCGTTCATGGCTTTCCGCGTCATGGTGGGGCTTGGCGTGTTGATGCTGGGTGTTGGGCTGTGGTCGCTGTGGGCGAGATGGCG
>NZ_DAMDBP010000044.1:22663-29417 GCF_032092815.1 Agrobacterium sp.
GCTGTCTTTACGACAACCGTCTGCTGCACCGTGCCGCCATCTGCATGGGGCCATCGGGTTTCATTGCCGTTCTTGCAGGCTGGTTTACGACCGAAGTCGGCCGCCAGCCCTATACGGTCTATGGTCTGCTGCGCACGTCTGAAAGCCTGTCACCGATTGATGCACCCGCTGTCGGTGCATCACTCCTAGCCTTCATCGTGGTCTATTTCATCGTGTTTGGGGCAGGGGTCTTTTACCTGCTGCGGCTGATGTACCGCACGCCAGTGCTGGATGAAGACCACGAGCTGGACCATGCACCCACCCGCACGGCAGGCATTACCCCTGCACTTGCCCATGAAACCCTTTCCGGAGGTCGTCACGATGTTTGATCTTGCCTTTATCTGGGCGGCGCTGATTGCCTTTGCCGTGCTTGCCTATGTCATTCTCGATGGTTTTGATCTCGGCATCGGCATTTTGTTTCCGATGTTTCCCAACCGGCATGACCGGGACGTTATGACCAATTCCATCGCGCCTGTTTGGGATGGTAACGAAACCTGGCTGGTGCTGGGTGGCGGTGGGTTGATGGCGGTGTTTCCGCTGGCCTATGCCACCGTGCTGCCAGCCCTTTACATGCCGATCATTCTGATGCTGCTGGGGCTGATCTTTCGCGGTGTGGCGTTTGAATTTCGCTGGCGCACCAAACGCGGCAGCATCTGGTGGGATGGCGGTTTTTTTGTTGGCTCCACCATTGCGGCCTTCATGCAGGGCGTGGCGCTTGGCGCTCTCGTGCAGGGTATCAGGGTGGTGGACCGCGCCTATGCCGGCGGCTGGTGGGACTGGTTGACACCATTCAGCGTTGCCACCGGTCTGGCTGTGGTCGTTGGTTACGCGCTGCTCGGTGCCACATGGCTCAACCTGAAAACCACGGGTGATTTGCAGGCCCGGTGCCGCAAACTTTCCATGGTGGCGGGCGTCGGCACGATTGCGCTGATCGGCACGGTCAGCCTGTGGACGCCCTTTATTGACCGGGTTTATTTCGATCGCTGGTTTGGCTGGCCAACGGCGTTTTTCTCAGCCCTTGTGCCATTGCTGGTTGCCATCTGCGCACTGGCACTGTGGCAGGGGCTGATGCGCGAGAAAAACCTGCAGCCGTTTTTGGCGGCACTGGGGCTGTTCATCCTCAGCTTTGCCGGCCTTGGTATCAGCTTTTACCCCTATATCGTGCCGGGTTCGCTGACCATCTGGGAAGCGGCAGCACCTCAGAGTTCAATGGCCTTCCTGCTGGTTGGTGCGCTGGTGCTGATCCCCACCATTCTTGCCTATACCGGTTATGCCTATTGGGTTTTCCGCGGCAAGATCGACCCGGAGGAGGGGTATCACTGATGGCTGCTCCCGCACCCAAACCCGCATCCCAGGGGAAATTGTCGAAACGCCTGCTGTGGTTTGCCGCGATATGGCTGGCCAGCGTGTTGACGCTGACCGTGGTGGCCTATGGCATCCGGTTGATGATCATGCCTTGAGCATTGAAACCACGGCTGGAAGAGCGACGTCTCACAAGCGCGGCATCACTTTGCCGCCTTGCCAGCTTGTTTTGCCTTGGCAGCCGCCGCCGCCTTTGCAGCGTTTGATTTGGTGTAGTCAAACATCACTGGCTGGCGGTATGTCTGGTTAGGCCTCGGGTTCGGTATCTTGTGATAAAACGCCAGCAGCGCCAGGTGAAGCGCCATACCATCTTTCTTGCGGTCACCGGTAACACTGCTCAGTTGCGTCGACGAAATATTACCGCGGGCATCCGTCTTGATCGTTACGTAGACCGTGTCAGAATCGACTGTCGTGCAGGCCTGAAGCAAAAGCGCCAATGCGCTAACAATAATTGCAAAACGGAATTTCACGTCAAAAACCTTCTGAAGAATACGTGTGTAGCGGAAGCACTATTTTGTGCTGCCTGAGGCACTCTTGGGTTTTGTTTTGGCATCCGGTTCGCTTTTTTCTGTCCCGAACAAGGGTCTTACTTCATTGATTTGGACAGGCTGTCTGTATGTGTGCGAAGATTGAGGTTGTGGAACCTTTGATTTGAAATAGTTCTTTGCCAAATTGACCGCATAGGCGTCTTTGTCCATGTCACCCGAAGATTTGGCGATTGTCGTTGACGCGAGTTTGCCCTTGGCATCTGTGTGCAACATTACCACCGTAAGCGTACTGTCTTTTGCTGAACATCCCTGCAGCGAAAGAGCCAAGGCACCAATCAGTATTGGAAAAACAAACTTCATCTCAAATGCCCCTGAAAATACGCAAGCGTTTGTCATCGAATCAAATCGTGATTTTCAGGTTTAGTAGTTTGCGGGTTTGCAATCAGCAAGAGAATAAGACAACCCGAGGGTTGTTTTCTGCTTTGCCTATTTGTGTGGTGTCGTGGGTGGTAATTCACTCAGCGTTTGTGTCGCCAAACTCTTGGCCCTTGGCGAGAATACGCAGAACCACCACGTCATCATCTTCTACGACAAATGCTACGCTGGCGCTGTGTTCGAACCCAATGATGCGAAGCCCTGGGCGTACTTCTTCGCGCACTGTTCCGCGTTCGGGAAATACGTTCAACGAACTCAAAAAAACGCTGATGCGGTCAATATAGCGGTCGGCGGTGACGGGTGAGCCAGACTTCTCAACGATACGAGCATGTATTCGCACGATATCGGTTTGCGCCTCCGGCGACAGGCGCACAGCATAATATTTCATTTAATCGCGGCCTTCGCCTTTGGCGATGCGGGCGCGAATGTTTGCCATACCTTCATTGAGCGAGACGGAACGGGTTGGGTCTGCTTTATGGGCGTCATAAGCTGGAGCGACCTCGTCACGTAGCCAGCGCTCTACTGCAGCGTCTCGCGCAGCGAGGGTACGCAGGCCATCACGAATGACTTCGCTTTCGGTGGCGTATTCGCCGGAGGCTACCTTCGCCTTTACCATTTCAGCCATCTCGATGGGCAAGGTGATGCTGAGGGACTGAGTTGTGCGCATGATCGTCACTTTCGTTTCTGACGCCATAATATCACGCGACACGATTTAATCCTACACTTTCGTGAGTGAGACGCGATGCAAATGCGAATCGTCGAGCAGAATCACTGCAGCGAATCGCGAGTGATTCGTTTGTCATGATCGAAATTAGATGGAAGGCGTCAAGTCGCGAATGAGGGCCGTAGGCGGGTAGGGCCTGTAAAGCCGAAAAGGCTTGTTGCGCGGTATGTGGGGATTTTTGTGTCTTGCAGACTTGTTTTGAAATCAACCACTTCTGTTAATGAAGTGGTGAGAGCACAGGGATTCGAACCCTGGACCTACTGATTAAAAGTCAGTTGCTCTACCAGCTGAGCTATGCTCTCCCATGCAGTTCGTCTGCCCTGCGGAAGTGGGCGGAACATATTTACGGCCTCGGTTCGGGTCAACCCTCAAAAACAACTTTATTTCACTATTCCGCGTTTTTTTGTCTCACCCCCGAAAAGGTGATTGGCGAACACAGGGGGCAAAGATTAAAACTCCTTGAAAAATACGGAGTTACACGTGTCCATCGCCGAAATTTCCCTGTTCAGCGCATTGTTTGCCGGTGCCCTGTCATTTCTCTCGCCCTGTGTATTGCCGCTGGTGCCGCCTTACCTTTGCTACATGGCGGGTGTTTCGGTTGAGCAGTTCAAGTCGGAGACTGTGCAGGCAGAGCCGCGCGTCAAATGGGCGGTGATGTTGTCGGCGCTTTTTTTCACGCTCGGTTTTTCCACCGTGTTCATTGGCCTCGGTGCAGCGGCCTCCAGCGTTGGCATGCTGCTGCGCCAGAACCTGGATATTCTGGCCAAGATTGGCGGCCTGATCATCATCATCATGGGCCTCAACTTTCTGGGCGTGTTCCGTATCGGCATCCTGTCGCGCGAGGCGCGGTTTCAGGGTAGTGGAAAACCGGCAACATTGTCTGGTGCCTATGTGATGGGCCTTGCCTTTGCCTTTGGCTGGACGCCCTGCATCGGCCCGGTGCTTGGCGCGATCCTTGGTGTTGCCTCGATGCGTGACACGGTGGGGGATGGCGCCGTGCTGCTGGCCATCTATTCGCTGGGTCTTGCGGTGCCGTTCTGGATTGCGGCCAGTTTTTCCGGCTCGTTCATGCGGTTTCTGGCGCGGTTCCGCCGTCACCTCGGCATCATTGAAAAGATCATGGGCGTGTTCCTCATCCTCACCGGTGTGGCATTCATGACCGGTTTTATCACCAACATGGCAATCTGGTTCCAGGAAACCTTCCCAATCCTGATGCAAATAGGCTAAGCGTCGCCCCGTCGATCTCATTTCGTCGGCGGGTAGGGTGCTATGTCTGACATTTTCAGTCTGTTGTTGCCGTTTTTCGGCATGATTTTCATTGGTTATGTGGCTGCACGGTTGATCCGGCAGCCGGCCGAGGCGATGGGCTGGCTGAATGTGTTCATTCTTTACGCCGCTTTGCCGGCGCTGTTTTTCAAGCTGATTGCCAAAACCCCGATGGAACAGCTGGCGCGCATGGATTTTGTCGGCACCAGCCTGCTGGCCACCTATTCCATTTTTGCGTTGCTGTTCGTCGTGGGTGTGGTCATCCGCAAGAACAGCATTGCTGAAACCACCATTCAGAGTTTTTGCGGAAGCTACGGCAATATTGGTTATATGGGGCCGGGGCTTGCCCTTCTGGTGTTCGGCGAAGCGGCGGCCGTGCCTGTGGCACTTATTGTCTGTCTCGAAAACGCCACGCATTTTATCGTCGCTCCAGCGATGATGGCGATTGCAGGCGGTGATAAACGCTCACCCCTGAAGCTGGCCGGTGACATATGCAAAAAGGTGCTGACTCATCCGTTCATTCTGGCGGTGATCTTGGGTTTTATTGCAGCCGGTACATCCTGGGCGCCACCGGAACCCCTGCAGCGGTTGATTGATTATCTGGCGCCAACGGCCGCACCCTGCGCACTGTTTGCCATGGGTGTTACGCTGGCGCTCAGACCCATCAAGCGGCTGTCGGTGGAAATGTGCTATATCGTGCCGGCCAAACTCATTCTTCACCCCGTGGTGACCTACGTGTTTTTGACGTCATTTGGCACGTTCGACCCGATCTGGGTCTATTCGGCGGTGCTTCTGGCAGGCCTGCCGACGGCCGCCAATGTCTTTGTCATCGCGCAGCAATATCAGGTGTGGCAGGAGCGGGCGTCCGCCTCCATCCTGATCAGCACCGTGCTTTCCGTGGTGACGTTGACCGGCGTGCTTTATGTTGTGCGGCAGCTTGCGGGGTGAGCTTTCCCGTTTGTCGTCATTCTCAGGCTTGTTGCGGGAATTCAGCGTAGCGCGTCGGCGCAACGAAAGAGTCTTTTTCAGCCCAAAGACTTGGGCTGGCCTGGATTCCTGTAAAAAGTACAGGAATGAAGGGTGGTTTAGGCGGCTGTTGGAGATAAGCAGTGAGCGAGGGTGAGGACCGTACGATTGGCCGAGGGTTCGCACTCGGTGCCAACTACATTTTCGACGTCATCCTCGCCCTTGTGGCGAGGATCCAATCACGCCAGCCAGGCATGTTGCGGTAATGGATAGGTGGTTAGATACTTGGGACAAGCCCAAGTATGACGGCAGGTTTGGTTGCGGCATAACAAAACCCCTCACCTGAAAAATCTATCACTTAGCAAGCTAAGATGATGATTTTTCTTCCTCTCCCACAAGGGTAGAGGTAGGCACTCGCGGCCCCGCTGACGACATCAGCAACATTCGCGCGTGTCGTCTTGGTATTCAAAGCTGATCCGGTCGTCGGTAAACCGGATTATCTCTTCAACCCGGCCCACAGAAGCGAAGGAATGGACTTCAACCCACGGCCGGGTTCAATGCCTTCGCGCATGATGGTGCTGCGCAGCGGTGACAGGCCAGACAGCAGATGCAGGCCGGCGGCGCGCAACATCTGCACTGGCAGGAAGGATGTCAGCAGCGAGCGGTTGAGCAGGTCAACGCTCCAGGTGCGGCTCATCACATCCACCTTGCGGCGGCGCTCGAATGCGTTGCCGGCATCGCCAGAGATCGGTTTGTCCTTGTTGGCGCCCAACAGGTCGCTCAGCGTCATGATATCTCGCAGGCTGAGGTTGAGGCCCTGTGCACCAATTGGCGGAAAGGCATGGCCGGCTTCACCCACCAGTGCAACGCGGCCCTTGCCAAAACGGTCAGCCGTCATGCTGGAAAGCGGCCAGCTCTGCACGCCATCTTCCACTGTGACCTTGCCGAGCATGGATTGCATGCGCTCTTCAACCCGTGCGCTGAGCTCTTCGGGCGACAGTGCCATCATGTCGGCCGCCTGTTCCGGTGTCACCACCCAGACGAGGCTGGAGCGATTGCCGGGCAGGGGCACCTGTGTAAACGGGCCGGTTGGTGTATGAAACTCGGTCGAAACATTGCCATGGGGCAGGGTATGGGCAAAGTTCATGACCAGCGCAGTCTGCGGATACCCCCATGAACGCACGCCGATACCGGCTGCGTCCCGCACCTTGGATTTGCGGCCATCGGCACCAATCACGAAGGCCGAGGTAATGACGTCACCCTTTTCCAGCGTGATGGTCACTTGTTCTGGTGTCAGCTCAATCGTGTCGGCAATGGCCTCGATCACCGTGATATTAGGTTCAACGGCAATGGCCTGTTCCAGCGCATCATTGAGCGGCTTGTTGGGAATGTTCCAGCCAAAGGCTGGCAGGTCGATTTCGGAAGAGCGAAACTGGACGGTCGGTGCGCGCAGCAACCGATCAGTTCCGTCGAT
>NZ_DAMDBP010000044.1:29427-34818 GCF_032092815.1 Agrobacterium sp.
GATGATCTGCATGACAGAGAGTTTGGCCGAAAACGGCTCGATGTTTTTCCACAGACCCAGCCGGTCGAGAAAGCGGATCGACTGATCCATCAGCGCCGTGGTGCGGTGGTCATTGCGGGCGGATTTGGGAGCAATGAGCGCGACGTGGCGGCCTGACCGTGCAAGTGCGATGGCCGCGATCTGCCCGGCAAGGCCGGCGCCAACAACTGAAATATCGTAATCCGTCATGGTCATTATCCGTTATATATGCGTGCCAAGCATAAAGACATTGCCAGTTGAAATCCACTGTGGGGATGGTGCGTCCTATGCTTATCTTGCTGTACCATACTGTAATATGCCTTAGGATAAGGCATTTTCGATGGTTGCATTGCGCGTTGAATGGTCGCATACCGGACATGGACTGAAGATTAAAAATGAGGCGCACCCGCAGTGATGAAAATATTCAAATACAAGCGCGTGCCCTATGCGGAAATTCGGGCCTTTTCAGTCCATATCCTCACCGCATCCGGTTCGTTTCTGGCTTTTCTCGGCGTCGTTGCTGCGGCTGAACATCGCTTTGTCGACATGTTCTGGTGGCTGGGTCTTGCGCTGGCGGTGGATGGAATTGACGGGCCAATCGCCCGCAAGGTGCGGGTGAAAGAGGTTCTGCCCAACTGGTCCGGCGACATGCTGGACAATATCATCGACTACGTGACCTATGTGCTGTTGCCGGCCTTTGCGCTTTACCAAAGCGGCATGATCGGTGAACCCTGGTCCTTTGTGGCGGCGGGCATGATTGTGGTGTCGAGTGCCATTTATTATGCCGACATGGGCATGAAGACCGATGAATATTTTTTCTCCGGTTTCCCTGTTGTCTGGAACATGGTTGTGTTCACGCTGTTTGTGATTGATGCCAGCGCGATTGCAGCCATGGCTGTTGTCACCGTTTCGGTCATCTTGACCTTCCTGCCGATCAACTTCCTGCATCCTGTGCGCGTCAAGCGTCTGCGTGGTCTCAATATGGCGGTATTCATGGTCTGGTGCGCGCTTGGCGGTTATGCGCTGCTCCTGCACTTCGATACACCGGTCTGGGTTGGCGTCGGTGTGGTCATATCAGGCATCTACCTCTACTGCATTGGTGGAATATTGCAGTTTTTCCCGTCGCTTGGCGCCAAGTAACACGGCTGCAAGCTGCGTATTCGGCTTAAATTTGAAAAACTGTTGTGCATGGCAACAAAGTCTTTATCAATAAGTCAAAAAACATATTGAGTACGCGCGGAAACGTCGTAGAAAAGTAAGACGGTTGGTTTTTCAAATGCCTCGCAGAAGGCAGACGAAAGAGGGGAATGGTGACGGAAACGATTGCGCAGAAGGATGCGCCTCTCTTAGCTGTTTCTCAGCTCTCCAAGTATTTCGGCAATTTTGCTGCCTGCAACGAAATTGACCTGACTGTTCAACCCGGCGAAATTCACGCCCTTCTGGGTGAAAACGGCGCGGGAAAATCCACGCTCGTCAAAATGCTGTTCGGTGTGCTGGAACCGACAAGCGGCGACATTCTCTGGCACGGAAAACCGGTCAAGATTACCTCGCCCGGCGTGGCGCGCAAAACCGGCATCGGCATGGTTTTTCAGCATTTCTCGCTGTTTGAAGCGCTGACCGTCGCGGAAAACATTGCCCTTTCACTCGATCCCGGCATCTCCATCAAGGAAATTGCCAAAAAGGCCGAAGAGCTTTCCAAGGCTTACGGCCTGCCGCTGGACCCCAATGCGCATGTGGCCGACCTTTCGGTGGGTGAGCGTCAGCGCATCGAAATTGTTCGTGCTCTTCTGCAAAACCCTGAACTGATCATCCTTGATGAGCCAACCTCGGTTCTGACACCGCAGGAAGCCGACCGGCTGTTTGAAACGCTGGCCAAGCTGAAGGCCGAAGGGCGCTCCGTTCTTTATATCAGCCACCGTCTGGAAGAAGTGCAGCGCATCTGTGATCGCGCCACCGTGCTGCGGCACGGCAAGGTGACGGGCAGCTGTGATCCGCGCAAGGAAACTCCGGCGTCGCTGGCCCGCATGATGGTGGGCAATGACATTGCCGGTATCGAGCGTGATGCCTATTGCACGCTGGGCGATACGCAGCTGGAAGTCATGGCGCTGTCGGTTCCGGCACGCACACCGTTTGCGGTGTCGCTGAAATCCATCACCATGAATGTGCGGGCCGGTGAAATTCTGGCCATTGCCGGCATTGCCGGCAATGGCCAGGGCGAATTGTTCGATGCGCTATCGGGCGAATTCCCGGTCTATCATGACGAGGCGATCTTTATCCGGGGCAAGCCGGTTGGCCGCACCGGTATCAATGGTCGCCGTCTTTTGGGTGCCGGCTTCGTGCCGGAAGAACGCCACGGCCATGCGGCTGTCACAGGCCTTAGCCTTTCCGACAATATGCTTCTGGCGCGTCATCGCTCAGACCGTAAAAGTTTTCTGAGCGGCGGATTGCTCAACATCATCCGTTATTCCGCCATCAAACAGGCAACAAAACGCATCTGTGAAACCATGGATGTGCGCAAAAGTGCTGAAGATCCGGCCGCCGGGTCGCTGTCTGGTGGCAATTTGCAGAAATTCATCGTCGGGCGTGAGCTGGACCGTCAGCCTTCGCTGTTGATCGTCAACCAGCCGACATGGGGTGTGGATGCAGGTGCGGCCAGCCGCATTCGTCAGGCACTGGTTGATCTGGCCAAATCAGGCTCGGCACTGGTTGTCATCAGCCAGGATCTCGATGAAATCTTTGAAGTGGCCACCAATATTGCGGTGATTTCCGATGGCCGCCTGTCCGATGCCTATCCAAGGGAAGACATGACGCGCGAAAAGATCGGGTTGCTGATGGGTGGTTTGCAGGAAAACAAGCCGGAGGCTGTTGCCCATGCGCATTGAGCTTGAAAAGCGCAGCGGCGTTTCCGCCTTTTTCGCCATTGTTTCGCCCTTGCTGGCACTGGTGCTGACACTGGTGTTTGGCGCCATCATGTTCGCGATGCTGGGCAAGGACCCGCTGCATGCGCTTTACAGCTTTTTTGTCGAGCCGTTGCTGGAAGTGTGGTCGCTGCACGAATTGGCCATCAAGGCCGGGCCATTGATCCTGATCGCCGTTGGCCTGTCGATCTGTTATCGCTCCAACAACTGGAATATCGGCGCGGAAGGTCAGTTCACCATTGGCGCGATTACCGGATCGATGATCCCGGTTCTTTATCCGGACTGGCATTCGCCGCTGGTCCTGCCATTGATGATGGTGATGGGCTTTATCGGCGGTGCGCTTTATGCCTCCATTCCCGCGCTGTTGAAAACCCGTTTCAACACCAATGAAATTCTGACCAGCCTGATGCTGGTCTATATTGCCCAGCTGTTTCTGGACTGGCTGGTGCGCGGCATCTGGCGTGACCCGAAGGGGTACAACTTCCCACAGACCCAGCCGTTCTCGTCAGACGCCGTTCTGCCGGAAATGCTGTCCTCGGGCCGTGCGCATTATGGCTTCGTTTTTGCTATTCTCGCCGCCGTGCTGTTGTGGTTCATGATGCGCTACATGCTGAAAGGCTTTCAGATCAGCGTGCTTGGCCAATCGGCGCGTGCCGGTCGTTTTGCAGGTTTTTCGACGTCGGGCACAGTCTGGTTCTCGCTGCTTTTGTCTGGTGCTCTTGCTGGTCTTGCCGGCATTTCGGAAGTGTCCGGTTCGATTGGCCATTTGCAGCCATCGATTTCGCCCGGTTATGGTTTTACCGCCATCATCGTTGCGTTTCTGGGGCGCTTGAACCCGCTTGGCATCATTGCCTCGGGTCTGGTCCTGGCGCTCACCTATCTCGGTGGTGAGGCGGCACAGCTGTCGATTGGTGTTTCCGACAAGGTGACCCGCGTGTTCCAGGGACTGATGCTGTTCTTCGTGTTGTCCTGCGACACACTCATTCTCTACAGGATCCGCATCCGCTTCAACCGGGCGACGTCGAGCGAGGGGGCTGTCTGATGGATATGCTGCAAGCCATTCTGCTAACCGTCATCACCGCGGCAACACCTCTGGTCATCGCATCGCTGGGTGAACTGGTCACCGAGCGCTCCGGTGTGCTGAACCTTGGCGTTGAGGGGATGATGATCATGGGCGCGGTCTGCGCCTTTGCGGCTGCCCATCTTAGCGGCAATCCCTATCTCGGCATCATTGCAGGTATTGCTGGCGGCACGGTGTTTTCGCTGCTGTTCGGTTTCCTGACGTTGACGCTGGTCACCAACCAGGTGGCAACCGGTCTGGCGCTGACCATTCTCGGGCTTGGTCTGTCGGGCATGTTGGGCGAAAGTTTCGTTGGCCTGCCGGGTGTCAAGTTGCAGCCGATCGTTTTTCCGGTGCTGTCGGAAATCCCGTTCATTGGGCCGTTGCTGTTTCAGCAGGACATCATTTTCTACATGTCGATTGCGCTTGTCGTCGGCATCAGCTGGTTCCTGTTCAAAAGCCGCACGGGCCTGAAACTGCGTGCGATTGGCGACAGCCACGGTTCCGCTCATGCGCTTGGCATCAATGTCATTGCCACGCGGTATCTGGCCATCATGTTTGGCGGTGCCTGCGCGGGTCTGGCCGGTGCGCAGCTGTCACTGGTCTACACTCCGCAATGGGTGGAAAACATGGCTGCTGGTCGTGGCTGGATTGCGCTGGCGCTGGTGGTGTTTGCTTCCTGGCGTCCATGGCGGGTGCTGGCGGGCGGTTACCTCTTCGGGGCTGTCACCATTGGCCAGCTGCATGCGCAGGCCTTCGGGCTTGGCATTCCCTCGCAGCTATTGTCGGCCATGCCTTACGCGGCAACCATCATCGTGCTGGTCATCATTTCCTACAACCGGCGCACGACACTCATCAACACTCCGGCATCCCTGGGTAAACCCTTCGTGCCGGATCGTTAATCCGCATCCAAAGTTTAAAATGCCTTGTCTGAAATGAAAAACAATGCGTTTTAGTAGTTCTGCAATCAAACCACAGCAGGGGTAAAAATGAAGAAGTTCATCATCGCACTTACCGCAACGGCGGCAGTCCTTGGCGGTCTGGCCACAACAGCCGCACGTGCTGAAGACCCGAAGAAGGTCTGCTTTATCTACGTTGGTTCCCGTACCGATGGCGGCTGGACACAGGCGCATGACATTGGCCGTCAGGAACTGCAGACGCATTTCGGCGACAAGATCGAAACGCCTTTCCTGGAAAGCGTTCCGGAAGGTCCGGATGCTGAGCGCGCCATCGAGCGTATGGCCCGTTCCGGCTGCGAGCTGATCTTCACCACCTCCTTCGGCTTCATGGACGCCACCATCAAGGTTGCGCAGAAGTTCCCGAACGTGAAGTTCGAACATGCAACCGGCTTCAAGACGGCTGAAAACGTCGCGACCTACAATTCGCGTTTCTATG
>NZ_DAMDBP010000045.1:0-34247 GCF_032092815.1 Agrobacterium sp.
GCCGGAAATCTTCATTCGAACCCCAAGCCATGACATGTTGGGACCAAACACCTAGTGCATCATATGCGTCTTCCATAAATTAACGGCAGAGAAATTTAGAAATTCTCTAAATTACGTATTTTGACATCACAAACACGGCCAGCTAAAGGTGACCAAAGGTATCATATTAATGCGTGCCGCCACATCGTTTGGGCACTTTTCATTACGTGACGACAAAGGACATTCCCGTGACCATAAACTTGTTTCGCCCTGCCCACCTGTTTGCTTTCGCAGCATTCGGGCTCAGTGCACTTGCAGCCAGTGCACAGGACATCATCATCAAGCATGCCCAGGGCGAGACTGTTCTTAAAGGCGTGCCGCAGAAAGTACTGGTGCTTGATGTTCCCTCACTGGATACAATGGACGCGCTGGGCGTTGAACCAGCTGGCGTACTCAGCTCCAACTTACCCACTTATCTTTCCAAATATTCGGATGCGAAATATCTGAAGGTCGGCACGCTGTTTGAGCCGGATTACGAAGCCATCAATGCAGCAGAAGCTGATCTTGCAATCGTCGGTGGCCGTTCGCGCGCCAAATATCCAGAGGTGTCAGCAATTTTGCCGGCCTTGGACATGACGGTTGACGCCAAGAATTACATTGCCAGCACCAAGGCCAACATCGTCACACTCGGCAAGGTGTTCGGCAAGGATGCAGAAGCCGCAAAACTGGACGCAACGATCGATGAGAAGATTGCGGCCCTGAAAGCTGTGGCCGCAGATGCCGGCCGCGCCATGATCCTTGTTACCAATGCTGGCAAGATTGGCGCATACGGCCCCAATTCCCGTGTGGGCTGGTTGCACAAGGAAGTCGGTTTTAAAACCGTCGCAGAAGATATCGATGACCGCTTCCACGGCGGTGACATCGTGTCATTTGAATATCTGCTGGAAGTGAACCCGGATTGGCTTTTTGTGGTTGATCGCGATGCTGGCGTCGGCAACGCAAAAGGTGGAAATGCAGCCCAGCAGGTTCTCGATAACGAGCTCGTTCACCAGACCACCGCGTGGAAAAAAGGCCAGATCGTTTATCTCGACCCGCAGGCAGCCTACATCGTCAGCAGCGGTTACACCGCCCTCACCACGCTGATCGATCAGGTTTACAAGGCCGTTTCCGAAAAGAAGTAATACAGCCCACTTTTTCAAGCTCCCGATGACAAGATGTCGTCGGGAGCTGTTCGCGCTTTAGGACAATGCATTGAAATATCTGGCTCTTGCCTTGCTTGCAGCTTTGGTGTTGGCGATTACCAGCCTGTTCATCGGGGTCAGCAATGTGTCGCTGACGACATTGATGTCGTCGGATACGGAAGCGCGCGCCGTCCAGGTACTTTTGGTCAGCCGCATCCCGCGCACACTGGCCCTCATTCTTGCCGGCAGCTCCATGGCCATTGCCGGGCTCATCATGCAGATGCTGGTTCGCAATCGTTTTGTCGAACCCTCAACAGCCGGCACCATTGAGTCCGCCAGCCTTGGCCTGCTGGTTGTGACCTTACTGGCACCGCAGACGCCGATTTTTGGCAAAATGCTGGTGGCTGCGGTCTTTGCTCTGACTGGAACCGCCCTTTTCCTGCGTATCCTGCGCGAAATTCCACTGCGGGACATGCTGCTCGTGCCGCTAATCGGCATCATGCTCGGCGGCATTATCAGTGCGATCACTGCGTTTTTTGCCTATCGCTACGAACTAACCCAATCCTTGCTGGCCTGGACGACGGGAGATTTTTCCGGTGTTCTGCGCGGGCGTTATGAGCTTTTGTGGATCGGTTTCTGTTTTGCAATCGCCGCATATCTGGCTGCAGACCGTTTTACCGTCGCAGGCATGGGGCGTGACTTTACCACCAATCTCGGCCTCAATTACCGCCGGGTTGTAACATTTGGCCTTGTCATCGTTTCGCTGGTTTCCGCCGTCGTGGTGGTGACAGTAGGCATGATCCCGTTTTTGGGGTTGATCGTCCCCAACATCGTCAGCTTGATGATTGGCGACAACATGCGCCGCTCTGTTCCATGGGTCGCGACACTGGGTGCAATCTTCGTGCTGGCATGTGACATCGTTGGCAGAACCATCCGCGCGCCCTATGAAATCCCGATTGGCACGGTGGTTGGCGTCATCGGAAGCGCCCTATTCCTGTATTTGTTGCTGCGGAAACGTGACCATGCCCACTGAATTGCAGCAGAAACGCTCTACAATCACGCTTGTTGTGCTGTTGGTATTGGCATTACTGTCTGTTGCCGCATTCATGACACTCGGCGCCAAGGGAAGCTGGGCCTTCGTGCTGAAATTTCGCGGCATAAAACTCGCGGCCCTTTTGCTGGTTGCTTATGCGATCGCGGTGTCCACCGTCATGTTCCAGACGGTTACGAACAATCGCATTCTGACGCCAGCTGTCATGGGGTTCGATTCCCTGTTTGTGCTGGTACACACCTTTATGATCTTTGCATTCGGATCGTCCGAAGTTGTCATGATAGACCCGCGCCTGCGCTTTATCGGAGAAACACTGCTGTTGGTGATATTTGCCGGCATTCTGTTTCGCTGGCTGTTTTCTGGCGGTGAGCGAAGCCTGCATCTGCTGGTGCTGGTCGGCATTATCTTTGGTGTTCTGTTTCGCAGCCTGTCCAGCTTCATGCAGCGCGTATTGGACCCCAACGAATTCATGGTGCTGCAGGACACATTGTTTGCCAGCTTCAATACGATAGACACCACCCTGCTCGCCATTTCCGCAGTCATTGTCGGGCTGGCGAGCATCGCCGGGTTGCGGCTCTTCCATACATTCGATGTGCTGTCGCTTGGGCGGCCGGCTGCTATCAGCCTTGGGGTCGCCCATAAACGTGTTGTCACCGCTCTTCTGGTGCTGATTTCCATATTGATTGCAGTTTCAACGGCGCTTGTCGGGCCGGTAATGTTCTTCGGTTTGCTGGTCGCAGCTCTCGCCAATTACGTTACGGGATCCGGCAAACATGTCCACATTCTGCCGGCCGCCATTCTGATCAGCATCGTCTGCGTGGTTGGTGGTCAGGTGATCCTCGAGCGGATCTTTGCCTTTGATACTGCGCTTTCCATCGTCATCGAGTTTCTCGGTGGCATCGTCTTTATTGTTCTCATTCTCAAACGGGGTGCGCGATGATCGTCACCAACAAGGTCAGCAAATCCTACGGCAACACGCTCGTGGTTGACGATGTGTCCATCACCATTCCCGTCGGCGGCCTAACCTCAATCATTGGCCCGAATGGCGCAGGAAAATCGACGCTTCTGTCGATCGTCGCACGCCTGATGGCCATGGATAAGGGAACCGTCACTGTCGATGGCATGGATGTGACGACAACACAAAGCGACCAGCTCGCGCGGCGTCTCTCGATCCTGCGTCAGGACAACCACATTTCCTCACGCTTGACCGTGCGGGATCTGGTGACCTTTGGCAGATACCCCTACTCCAAGGGGCGTCCAACCCTCGATGAAAAAGTGCATGTCGACAAAGCCATGCAATATCTTAATCTCGAGCCGCTCGCTGACCGCTTTCTGGACGAATTATCCGGTGGCCAACGCCAGCGTGCCTTTGTCGCGATGGTTTTATGCCAGGACACCGATTATGTGCTATTGGACGAACCACTGAACAATCTCGATATGAAGCACGCCAGTGCGATGATGAAGATTCTGCGCAAGGCAGCGGACGAGCTGAAAAAGACCGTCGTACTGGTGTTGCACGACATCAATTTTGCGTCCTGGTATTCCGATCACATCATCGCCATGCGGGACGGCAAGGTGTGGGGCAGCGGCACAGTGAACGAGATTATCGATACCGCTACACTGCACGAGATCTACGACAGGCAGATCGCCATTCATGACATCGATGGACGTCGCATCGGGCTATTTTACCAATAAGACACCGGACGACATCACTGTTTTGGAAGAATTTCACGATTTCCAATCGCGCTTTAAGACAAGACGGAACCTTGCCAGCTCCATAAAGTTTCCATGAGACACTATTTCTGACCGCTCTTATCGACAGAAGGAAGACAGACGTGAAGACCCACAAGACCAGAAATGACCTGCCCTCAAACGCCAAAACAACCGTAAGCGCATTGTTGAATGAGACCCTTGCTTCCATGATCGATCTGGCGCTCGCCACCAAACAGGCGCACTGGAACCTGAAAGGCCCGCAATTCATCGCGGTTCATGAAATGCTGGATGGCTTCCGCACTCAGCTCGATGGCCATGGTGATACGATTGCAGAACGTGTTGTCCAGTTGGGCGGCACTGCGCTTGGCAGCTTGCAGGCCGTTTCCTCTGCAACGAAGCTGGCTGCTTACCCGACAGATATTTATCCCGTCCACGATCACCTTCAGGCGCTGATCGAGCGGTATGGCGACGTCGCCAACATGGTCCGCAAAGCAATCGATGATGCTGACGAGGCAGGCGATGCAAACACCGCCGATATATTTACGGCCGCCTCTCGTGATCTCGACAAGGCGCTGTGGTTTCTGGAAGCCCACATCCAGGAAAAGAACTAAACCGCATGGAACAAAGCCCCGGTCCAGGCCGGGGCTTTGTTCTGAAGGCAACTGTTTTCAATCTCTTTTGTAATCATCCTCGACACGAACGATGTCATCCTCGCCGAGATATGCACCGGTGCGCACCTCGATAATCTCGAGCGGAATGCGGCCTTCATTGGCAATTCGGTGCAGCGCACCAATCGGGATGTAGATCGACTGGTTTTCAGTCAACAACAGCGTTTCCGTGCCGATCGTTACACTGGCCGTGCCTTTCACGACAATCAGATGTTCGGAGCGGTGCATATGCTTCTGCAGGGAGGTGCGCGTGCCGGCATCCAGCATGGTCCGCCGAACGCCGAACCGTTCACCGTCATCCATGCTTTCGACATAACCCCACGGACGGTAAGCGCGGGTGTGAACCTCTGTCTCGGCATTGCGGCCATCGGCCTTCAACTGCTCAACAAGGCCTTTGACAGCCTGGGTCTTGTTTTTAGGCACGACCAGAACGGCATCTTTGGTGGAAACGACCACAAGATCCTTGGCACCAACAACCGTCGTCATAAGCCCATGCGAATGCACAAGGCACCCTTCGGAATCAAGGGCAAGCCCGTCGCCTTCGACGGCGTTATCGCCTTGCTGTTTGTCCGCAACTTCCCAGATTGCATCCCAACTGCCGATATCCGACCAGCGGAAATGACCACGCACCACTGCCATACGTTTGGTCTTTTCGATAACGGCATAGTCGATCGAGTTTTTCGGCGAGGCTTCGAAGCTCTCCTGATCGAGACGCACGAACCCCAAATCCTGTTTTGACAGGTCAACCGCCTTTTCAACGGCATCGAGAATCTCAGGCGAAAAGGCGCGCAATTCAGCAATCATCACATCTGAACGGAACAGGAAATTACCCGAGTTCCAAAGATAGCCCTTTTGCAGATAGGTAATTGCGGTCTCGGCATTCGGTTTTTCAACAAAGGCTTCAACAATGCGCAAATCGGCATTGTCGGAAAACAATTCGCCTGGGTTGATATAGCCATAAGCGGTGCGCGGTTCTGTCGGCACCAGACCAAACACCACGATGTTGCCTTTGGCAGCAGCTTCACATCCAAGTGTTACGGCATCGGAAAACAGCCCTTCGTCCAACACAACGTGGTCGGCCGCCAGCGCCAGCACCAAAGAACCTGGAGCGCGTCGCTCCGCCATCACGGCGGCGACGGCCATGGCGGCAGCGCTGTCACGCCTCGCAGGCTCGAGAACAACAGTGGCATCAACGCCAACATCCTCCGCCTGCCGCTTGGCGAAAAAGCGGAAATCCTCATTGGTAATGACCAGGGGTGACGCGTATAGTTTGGGACTGGATACCCGTTTCAAAGTCTGCTGATATGTGGAGAGCTTGCCAACCAAAGGCTGGAACTGCTTGGGGAGTTGATCGCGAGAGACGGGCCATAATCTTGACCCCGAACCTCCAGCCAGAAGCACCGGGGTAATTTTATCCGTCATATCATTCATACCAATCAGTCCACTTTGAAACTAGTTTTGAACATATACTCAAAATGCGTACACGTAAAAAATGTTCATGACAAAACACCGTAATCGACACAACTCGTATAATACATTAGCGGTGGCAATCACAAACTGCATCACAATTAAGCTGTGAACCAACCTGATACTGAAGCATTAAGATGACAAGAGGCACGAGATCAAAAGGATAGATATGACCTTATCGTCACCGGCTGGCCGCTTTCATGCGCTTGAGCATCGCATTGCAGAATTGCGCCATTGGCTTGATAACGCCGCCCTGCCTTTGTGGGCAGAGACTGGTGTGGCGCCTGATGGAAACGGCTTTTTCGAGCGGGTAGGCCAAGACGGAAAACCGATGCTTGCCGACGACCGCCGTTCCCGGGTTCAACCCCGGCAAAGTTACTGTTTTGCAGCCGCAGGCATTGCCGGATGGCAAGGCCCATGGCAGCAACTCTGCAACCAAGGCATGGACTGGTTTGATAAGGTTTACAGGAAGGACAACGGTCTCTACGGCAATCTGGCCGACGCCGAAGGCACTTTGATCGACCCTGATTTTGATCTTTACAATCAGGCATTCGCTATATTTGCCTGCGCCCAGATTTGTGTCTCAACGCCCGATAAAGCAGGCGAAATGCGTGACAAGGCGTTGTGCATTCTGAACGCCCTTATCAGCGATTACAAACATCCTGTTGCCGGGTTTGAAGAGGCAAATCCACCACGCCAACCACTCTGTTCCAACCCACACATGCATCTTTTCGAAGCCATGCAGGCATGGGAAACCGTCGATCCGGATGGCCCATGGGGTAAATTGTGCGATGAGATTGCCAACCTGGCGATGACGCGCTTCATCGATGCCAACAGCGGCGCTTTAAGAGAATTTTTTGATCACGACTGGAAACCGATGCCGGGTGAGGCCGGCCGCGTGGTTGAACCCGGCCATCAATTCGAATGGGCTTGGCTGCTGATGCGTTACGGATCGTCACGTAAAAACAGTACAGCTTGCAACAAGGCCCGGAAACTCTTTGAAATCGCCGAGACCTTTGGAATATGTCCCGACCGAAAAGTTGCGGTCATGGGTCTTTATGACGACTTTACTGTCAGAGATAGTCTGGCTCGCCTATGGCCTCAAACCGAGTGGCTGAAAGCTTCGCTGCAACTGGCTTTGAACAGTGACGGTGAAGAGCATCAGCGCTATCTCGCATCGACGTCCCGCGCGCTTGATGCTTTGCAGCCATTCCTGCAAACGCCGGTCAAAGGCTTGTGGTATGACAAGTGGACAAAGGACGGAGGTATCCTCGATGAGCCCGCGCCGGCCAGCACGTTCTACCACATCGTCTGTGCCATCTTGGAAGCTGGGGCCGTTTTGGAAGAGATCCAGAAAGACGAGAAATAGTCTCGCCAGATAAAGGTATACAACGACACCTGATAAAATGCGCCGCAAACCTCAAGTTTGCGGCGCTTTTATTTTTCACGTCGTTGTCACCTGAAGAGACTTGGCAACCAAAGCGATAGAGCCGGGATGTAGGTGACCGCCAACAATACGAGAACGCTGGCGCCAAAGAACGGCCAAATCGTGCGCATGGCCTCACGTATTGAAATGCCACCGACAGCACAGCCGACAAACAACACGGTTCCAACTGGCGGTGTATTCAAACCAATACCTGCATTGAGGATCATGACGACACCAAAGTGTACGGGATCGATTCCGAATGCCTTGACGACAGGCAACAAGACCGGGGTGGCAATAATCACCAACGGCGCCATGTCCATGAAGGTACCCAGCAGCAGAAGAATGATATTAATGACCAACAATACGATGATCGGATTGTCTGAAATCGCGCTGATTGCGCTGATCATCAATGTTTGCACCTGCAGAAAGGCCATCAACCAACCGAAGGCCGCCGCAGTACCAATAACCAGCAACACCATGGCAGTTGTACGCACGGCACCCATGACCGCCTCGACAAATCCTTCCCAGTTCAGTTCGCGATAAACCAACATCGCAACGAGGAAAGCGTAGAGAACGGCGATGCAAGAGCTTTCCGTTGCGGTAAAAATGCCGGAACGTACGCCGCCAAATATAATACCAATCAGCAAGATGCCCGGGAACGATGCAAGCAGGTAATAAAATAGCTTCGAAAACCCCGGAAACGGTTCTGAAGGATAGCCTTTTCGACGCGCAACGATATAGGCTGTCACCATGAGTGCAACTGCCAACAGGAAACCTGGAACAATCCCTGCGGTAAAAAGATCGGCTACCGAGACATTACCACCAGCCGCGATCGAATACAGGATCATGTTGTGTGATGGCGGGATCATCAAGGCGATGATGGCAGAATTCACAGTGACGTTGACCGCATAGTCCCTGTCATATCCACGCTTGGCCATTTGGGGGATCATCAAACCGCCAACGGCAGACGCATCAGCCACGGCAGAACCGGAAATGCCGCCGAATAAGGTTGAAGCCACAATATTCACTTGACCAAGACCACCACGCAGGTGACCAACAAGCCCTGCCGCAAAGCGGATAAGGCGATGCGCAATGCCACCGCGAACCATAAGGTCGCCTGCAAAGATGAAGAACGGGATTGCCATCATGGCAAACACGCTCATACCCGAATTCATTTGTTGAAAAACGACAATCGGTGGCAGGCCGAGATAAAGAACAGTCGCAAGTGAGGCAATGCCGAGACAAAATGCGATGGGTGTGCCGATAAACATCAGCAGGGCAAAGACGCCGAAAAGAATAGTATAGGCCATTTAGGCAGCCTCCGGTAATCAGCGGAAAGAAGTCCACTCCTCCTGGCCAACCCAATACGGGTATCGTTGCAGACCATGTGCCCATGCAGAGTTGCAGGCCGTAGAAAGACATAGCGCAACCAAAAAAAACGATGAGCCCCAAACTGATCAGATCCATGACTTTCTGAACGCCAGGCTTCATCAGATAGCGCACGATATCCAGGCCCAAATGCACGCTTTCACGCACACCGACGGCCGCACCGAGCATGATGAACCATGCCATCAAATGAATGGACAGAGGTTCTGACCAGCTTGGAGAGTCATTGAGTATATAGCGGCTGAAAACCTGCCAGCCGATAATCAGCGTCATCAAAACCATACCGACACCGGCAATATAAAGCGACGCGCGGTTAAGCGCACCGAGACCGGGGCGTATCGCCCGCATAAAATTTCGCATGTTCCCATCCTCCACAATCCCGGCAATGTAACGCCGGAGGCAAAAAAACCGGCTCTATTGAGAGCCGGTTCTTCGCGTGATTGTTCACTTAACCGCCTGAACACGTTCCAGAAGATCTTTCATCTTGGGATCGGTTACGAACTTGTCGTAGACCGGCTTCATCGCGGCAGCGAACTCCTCCTTGTTGACCTTGATGACATTGACGCCACCTGCACGAACCTTTTCTTCGGATGCCTTTTCACGGGCGCTCCACAGTTCACGCATCTTGCCAACGGAATCCTTGGCAGCCTGGCGGACAAGCGTCTGGTCTTCCGGCGACAGCTTATCCCAGGACACCTTGGAGATGACGAGGATTTCAGGGTTGAGAGAATGTTCCGTGAGTGTGTAGTTCTTGGCCACTTCGAAGTGACGAGCAGACTCGTAGGACGGCCAGTTGTTTTCAGCACCGTCAACAACGCCTGTTTCAAGTGAGGAATAGACCTCACCCATTGGCATTGGGGTTGGATTGGCGCCAAAGGCCTGCATCATAGCAATCCACAGATCAGACTGCTGAACGCGGATTTTCAGACCCTTGAGGTCGTCCAGTTTCTCGATCGGCTTTTTCGTGGTGTAGAACGAACGCGCACCGGAATCATAAAATGCTAGGCCAACAAGACCGTGCGGTTCAAAAGCTGCCAGGACCTCGTCACCAATCGGGCCGTCAACCGTGTTGTGCATATGCTCGGTCGACCGGAACAGGAATGGCAGGCCGAGAACGGTGGTTTCCTTGACGAGATTGTTGAACGGCGCCGCGTTGACGCGGTTCATGTCGATCACACCGAAGCGCGTCTGTTCGATGGTGTCTTTTTCACCGCCCAGAACAGCATTGTTCATGACCTGCACCTTGATGCGGCCATTTGTGCGTTCGGATAGCAGTTCACCCATATATTTCACGGCCTCGACCGTTGGATAACCATCCGGGTGAATGTCCGCAGAGCGCAAGGTGATTTCCTGCGCCTGTGCCGAAACACCGCCAAGGGCAATACCCATGGCAACACAAAGCATGCCAGCAATATTCTTCATTATCATCCTCCTCCGTTAAAACGGCCCGACCTTCCCTCGGTCCCGGGTCCGTTGTCATCCTGCCCGTTCGGGCGGGTATGCAATGCCTTTCATGTCTTTCGGTTCAGCACGCAGGAGCCTCCACTCTCCCAGCGTATGCCGGTTAAAACTATGCCGCAGTAAAAGCAGGCAGATTGAAAAGTGTTTCCGGGTTGGAAACCAATGCCAGCTTGCGCGCTGCATCATCCGCAAACCAGCCAAGGACCGTATCGGTCAGTAATGAATCGTCGGGATAGTCCGCAGTTGTTTTCGCCAGATTATGCGGCCAGTTGGTGCCCCACACGATACGCTCTGGTGCATAGGCAGCAATCGCGCGCGCCACATCAGCGACGTCGGCATAATCTGGACCTGGTTTCTTGGCCGTTTCATAAACGCCGGCAAATTTGAACCAGCAGTTTCCCTTGTCGATCAGACGTTTGAGAACATCGATTTGTGGACTTTGCGGTGTCACACCACAAAAGAACTTGCCGTGATGATCAAACACCCAACGGGATTTGATGGCCGACAGTCGCTGCTCATGCTCTGCGATATTGCTGCCATCGAACTGAACGGCAACCATCCAGTTGCGGGCGGCAGCACGGGCATCCACCTGCTCAAGCGCGTCAAGGCCAACGGCGCCACCCGGCAAATCCATGATACGGGCACCGACCACACCGGCTTCCGCCAGACTATCCAACTCGTTGTCGGTCGTATCACCCGATATCACTGCGACGCCGCGCGCCACATCGCCCATCTCGGACAGGCAAGCGATCAAATTGCCATTGTCGCGCTGATGCGCGTTGCCTTGGGTGATGATGACGCGGTCAATACCGAGCCATTTCATGAAACGGCGATATTGCTCAGCATCAGGCAGGCCGCCCGCCGGCAAATCTGGCCCACCCGGCAGAGCGGGGAAGCCTGGCAGATACATGTGCATCTGCGTGTCGACAGCCCCTGTAGGCATGGTAATTTTCGGCGCGCGACCGGAAAGGGTACGGACAACCATATTACGCCTCCTTCAGGCGGTATTCCGCCAGAGCGTCACGGTTGATTTCAATACCAAGACCAGGGCCGTTAGGAATGCTCACAACACCGTTGACGTGTTCCAGCGGTGTTGTGACGATGGCCTGACGATAAGGATTGTCAGTGCGGTCAAACTCAAGGATCGGCTCAACAGGGTTTGTGCGAACAGGGTCTGGTACCATCGATGCCATGAACTGCAAGGCTGCAGCGATCTGCACTGCTGTTCCCCACACATGAGGAACAACACGAACGCCATGAATGGACGCAAAATCCGCTACACGGCGCGCTTCCGTAAAGCCACCAACCCCACAAAGGTCAGGCTGGATGATATCAACCGCGCGGGTTTCAAGCGGTTCTTTCATGCCCCAGCGGCTATGCCAGGTTTCGCCGCCAGCAACGGGAATAGGCTGTTTGGCACGCACTTCGCGGTAAGCTGCAAGCTGTTCAGGCACCACGGGCTCTTCGAACCAGTCGATATTATATTCAGCAGCCTTGCGCCCAAGTTCAATGGCTTCGAGAACACCATACCCATGGTTCGCATCAATCATCAGCCGCATATCAGGACCAATGGCCTCACGGACGGCGCGAATGACCTGAAGGTCTTCGGCGACGCCGAAACCGATCTTGATCTTGCTGGCGTGAAAACCTTCCGCACGGTAGCGCGCGGCTTCCTTCGCATTGTCCTCAACGCGATTAACGCCATCACGTTTGAAACTGCCCGTGGCGTAAGCGCGGACAGTTTCACGAAAACGACCACCCAGCAATGTAGAAACGGGCACACCGAAGTGTTTGCCCTTGATATCCCACAAGGCGATATCGATGCCGGAAAGCGCGGTCAGTGTTAGACCGCGCTGCCCCTGGTCACGAAGCGCATTATAGAGCTTCGCCCAGAGCTTTTCCGTTTCGAGCGGGTTTTCGCCAATCAGCCAGCCCGCATAGGTCTCGACAACGGCAGCATTTGCTTTCGCAGGGCCAAGGCATTCACCCCAGCCAATGGTGCCATCATCACAAACGATTTCCACCAGAACATGCAGGCGACGATCGAAGCGCATGGAAGCACTTTCGAAAGGAACCGAAAGACGATGTTCGAGCAGATGTCTGCGGACTGCTGTTATTTTCATGCGCTGCGCTTCCAGGTACCGATGAGCTTTTCGAGAATTGCTTCTTCTTCCTTGGTCAGGTCATCAAGCGGTGGACGAACCTTACCGGCATCGAAGCCCTGAAGGCGAACACCGGCCTTGACTGCCGAAACCGCATAACCCTTGCGACGGCTGCGCAGAGCCATGAACGGATAGAAGAAGTCCTTGAGGATGGTTTCGCACTTCGTGCGGTCGCCGGCACGCAGCGCATTGTAGAATTCAACAGCCAGACCCGGCACGAAGTTGAAGACGGCCGAAGAATAGGTTGTGAAACCAGCACCCAGATAGGCTTCGGCAAACAGTTCAGCGGTCGGCATGCCACCAAGATAGGTTAGGCGATCACCCATCGTTGCGCTGATCTGGCGCACGAGGCCGATATCACCAGTACCGTCCTTGAAACCGACAAGGTTCGGGCACTCATCACACAGGCGCTTCAATGTGTCAGCCTGCAGCACGGAGTTGTCGCGGTTATAAACCATGACACCGACACCGACCGACTGGCAGACGCGCTTGACGTGCTGATAGAGGCCTTCCTGCGGCGCATCGATCAGATAATGCGGCAGAAGCAGGATGCCGTCAGCACCAGCCTTCTCGACGGAACGTGCCAGATCGATGGCCATTTCCGTGCCGTAACCGCAACCGGAAACGATGGCAGTCTTCCCAGAGGCTTCCTTGGCAGCGCGGACAATTTCAGGAATTTCCGACGGGGCCAGCGAGAAGAACTCACCGGTGCCGCCGGCTGCGAAGAGCACCGGAGCATCATAACCAGACAGCCACTCAACATGGCGACGATAGCTTTCAGCCTGGAATTTGCCTTCGGCATCAAAGTGCGTGACGGGGAACGATAGCAGGCCCGAGCCAAGCGCGACCTTGATTTCTTGCGGATTCATCACTGATTTCCTTTTCTACGTACTCAGTTAACTTGTCATACGTCTAGGTCGGAAAACTGTCAATAGTTATCATACATGTTTTCGTTGTTCGCGCAGCAAAGCGCGGTATCGCGCCTGACTGCCGCGCAAATGCGTGCGCATGGCTTCTCTTGCAGCCTCTTCATCCCCATTGGAAATGGCCACAACGATTCGATCATGTTCTTCATCGAGAAGCTTGATATAGGCGGCCTGATCCGCCTCAGACTCATCGCTGCTCAGCGCTGCACGCGGAATGGCATTTCGGCCAATCATCGTCAGAAATTCTCGGAATCTTGAGTTGTTCGCAGCCTCTGCGATGGCAATATGCAGCGCAAAATCAGCCTCAGAGCTGGATGTGCCCGCCTCAAGACAGGCGCGGACTGCGTGATGGCGCTCAAAAATAACCTCTTCTTGCGCGGGAGAGCGACGAAGCGCTGCCAAACCGGCCGCCTCAACTTCAACAGCAGTGCGCAACTCCAAAAGCTCAATCATCGAAGAAACACGAGCAGGATCAACGGCATGCAGTGACAACAGGCTATCACCTACAGCTGGAGCCGTCAGAACAAAAACCCCCGCCCCGCGCCTTGCCTCTACAAGCTTGTCTGCTCGCAAGGCCGCGATTGCTTCACGCACAACGGTTCGGCTGACCCCATGCGCCTCGACAAGCTGTGCCTCACTTGGCAGTTTCGTACCTGGAGGAAATTGGCCCGCAGCAATCGCCTGACGCAGGTTTTCACCCAGCCGTTCCGTCAAGGTGCCTGCACCGCCCTCTATTTTGCCCTGCGTGTTCATTCCCGCCTCTTTCACTATCCCGTTCATGCAAATGCCAATTTCCGGGTTGGCTATCATAGAAATTACACAGAACCCACAACTTACCAATCACACTGGTTGACCGCACTCTATCAAGATGTATGATAACTTTAAAGCGATATTACATGAAATCATTATACAGCCCGGCAGGGCTGATGACGGGAGGAATGATTGTGAAGCGACTTCTGGTAACGGGAGCAGCCGGCGGACTTGGACGGGCCATGCGGGAACGGTTTGCCAAAATGGCGGACGAAGTGCGTCTTTCCGATATTGTCGAGATCCAGGGTGATCTGGCGGCCAATGAGAGCTTTGTGCGCTGCGACCTTGCTGACGCAGCGGCGGTGCACAAACTGGTCGAAGGGTGCGATGGCATCATTCATCTTGGCGGCATTTCCGTTGAAGACAAATTTTCCAAGATCTTGAACGCCAATCTTCTCGGGCTCTACAACCTCTACGAAGCGGCACGCGCCAACGGCCAGCCACGCATCATCTTTGCGAGCTCCAATCATACGATCGGCTTCTACCGTCAGGACCAGCACATCGATGCAACAGCGCCCATGCGTCCCGATGGGCTCTACGGTGTTTCCAAATGCTTCGGCGAAGCGCTGGCCCGGATGTATTTTGAGAAATTCGGACAGGAAACAGCGCTGGTGCGGATTGGCAGCTGCGTTGAGAAACCGGTCAATTACCGCATGCTGTCCAGCTGGATGTCCTATGACGACTTCGCGTCATTGATCAATTGCGCGTTTCGCGCGCCACTTCTCGGATGCCCGATCATCTGGGGCGTTTCCAACAATGACAGCCGCTGGTGGAATAACTCGCAGGCCGACTATCTTGGCTGGCGTCCCAAGGACAATGCCGAGATCTATCGCGCTGAACTTGAAAAGACCCTGCCACGCCCGGCACCTGATGATCCGCTTTCACTTTATCAGGGCGGCCAGTTCGTCAAGGATCCGATTTTTTCGGAAAATTAAGGACGGCTTTAAGAACCGGCTTTGCCAAAGCCGGTTCGGCCCAACCATGCTTACAGTTCAAATGCCTCGACCCGCAAATCGGCGGGTCGAGAATTGGTGATAACCCGCTCACCATTAGGGAGATCATTGCCATAAAGCTTATGCGCAATGCCATCGGCATCCATGCCAATCTCGCTCCAGCGTTGTGTCAAACGATCTCGAAGGACATCGGCCTCAGGACCGATAAAGACGGTGTAATCAAAACAGCCATCAAGCCGGCTCCAGGGCTCCTCGTTCAGCAAGAGGTAATTGCCCTCAACCAGAATGAAACGCGTCCCGGCTGCAACCGCCCGAGCAGAAGCAATGGCAATCTCCCGCGATCGATCAAAAACCGGCACAAGAACTTCCTGATCTGCCTTGCGAACTGCCGTGACGATGTCCAGAAATCCTCTGACATCAAAAGTCTCCGGCGCGCCCTTACGCTGCAGAAGCCCCCTCGCCTCCAGCAGACCGTTATCCAGGTGAAAACCGTCCATTGGCAATATTTCAGCACTTTGCCCTTTTGCCAGAAGTGCTGACCGCAAAGCCTCGGAAACGGTTGATTTTCCCGCACCGGGCGGACCAGCAATGGCAACAATGAAACGCGGGCGGTCAGCCGCGCGTTTCATTATTTCGGCAACCAGATTTTCCAGCGTCATGCCGCTACTGCATCCTTAGGCGCTTCGCGCGCTCCGGTCATAAAAGCCACCGCGTCTGACATGGAATAATCCTTCGGATTGATAACGCACAATCGCCGCCCAAGCCGATGGATGTGGATACGATCCGCGACTTCAAAGACATGCGGCATGTTATGCGAAATCAGCACGATGGGAAGACCTCTGGCACGAACTTCCTGTATAAGCTCCAGAACACGCCGGCTTTCTTTTACACCCAGCGCCGCTGTCGGCTCATCCAGGATGACGACTTTGGAACCGAATGCCGCAGCACGTGCCACGGCCACCCCTTGACGCTGACCGCCAGATAGTGTCTCCACCGCCTGGTTGATGTTCTGAATGGTCATCAGGCCAAGCTCAGAGAGTTTTTCGCGGGCAAAATTCTCCATGGCTGGCCTGTCCAGCGTACGCAGGAGACTGCCACGCAAGCCGGGCTTGCGTATCTCGCGGCCGAGGAACATGTTGTCCGCGATAGACAGAGCCGGAGACAAAGCAAGGTTCTGATACACGGTTTCGATGCCGGCTTTGCGTGCTTCGATTGGTGACCTGAAGTTGACCAGTTCACCATCCAGTCGGATTTCCCCTTCATCCGGCGAAATTGCGCCGGATATTGCCTTGATAAGCGAAGATTTCCCGGCACCGTTATCGCCGATGACTGCAAGGATTTCACCTGGATAAAGATCGAAGTCTGCATGATCGAGCGCTGTGACACGACCATAACGTTTGACGATGCCGCGGGCCGTGAGAATGGGTTCGTTCGACATCAGCCAGCTACCTTTCTGATCCATTGGTCGATAGCAACGGCGGTGATGATCAACACGCCGATAAGAAGATATGTCCACTGCGGGTCAGTGCCGATAAGGCGCAAACCGAGTGAAAATACGCCGACGATAAGCGCACCAAACAACATGCCGAGAATGGAGCCACGTCCGCCAAACAGGGACAGGCCACCGATCACCACGGCGGTAATCGATTCGATATTGGCAAACTGGCCAGCGGTTGGCGACACTGAACCGATGCGTCCAATCAATGCCCATCCAGCAAGTGCGCAGATGACACCGGATAGCGTATAGACCGAAATCAGCATGCGTTTGACGTTAACGCCGGCAAGTTCGGCTGCATCAGGATCATCACCCACTGCATAGACATGCCGGCCCCAGGCCGTGTGGTTCAGCACATACCAGAGCAGAGCAACCAGCAACACCATAACGATCACGCCGTATGTGAACACCGCATTGCCAAGACGCAGGCTCTGGCCGAATAACTGCAAAATCGGCGCGTTCTGGGAAATATCCTGAGCGCGGATCGTCTCATTGGCAGAATAGAGGAAGTTGGCAGCAAGCACGATCTGCCACATGCCAAGCGTGACAATAAAGGGAGGCAAACGCATGCGCGACACGAGAAAACCATTGATATAACCGCATGCGGCACCTACCGCAAAACCGCAGGCAATCGATACGGTTGGCGGAAAGCCATAACGGAAGGTGAATTGCCCCATCACAACCGATGACAGCACCATGATCGCGCCGACGGACAGATCAATACCAGCTGTCAAAATGACAAGAGATTGAGCCGCACCGACAATACCGACGATTGCCACCTGCTGCAAAATAAGCGTGAGCGAAAAGGCGGAAAAAAACTTGCCGCCGAGTAGCAAACCAAAGATCGCCAACGACATGACCAGAACGATCAACGGCACGGCTGCAGGGCTGGAATGCAGAAAATGTTGAATCTTTTCGATAGGCGTCTTGTCGTGTGTGTCGAATGCGGCAAGCTGCGTAGAACTGCCCGTCAGCACTTTTTCGAATTCATTGTGCGGTTGGGCACGCCCTGTCGTCTGGTCGTCCATGCCACTCCTCCCCGGTTGCCCGTATTTTTTCGCCTTTTGGTGTGAATAGCCTCACAAGCGCAAAAGGCATCGGCAGATTGAAGGAAAGGTGCTTCAGCACCTTTCCTGTTGTCGCGGGATGTTGCTCAGGCGATTAGCCCCAGCACTTGTCCAGGCCCTGTTTGGTATCGATGGATTCGACACCCGATACTGGTTTGTCCGTTACCAACGTGACGCCGGTGTCAAAGAAGGTCTTGCCTTCGGTTGGCTTTGGTTTTTCGCCTGAGTCGGCAAACTTCTTGACGGCCTCAACGCCAAGAGCTGCCATCGCCAACGGATATTGCTGCGACGTCGCACCAATCACGCCTTCGGCTACGTTCTTGACACCCGGGCAGCCACCGTCAACGGAGACTAGCAGGACATCTTTTTCACGACCAACCGCCTTCAGCGCTTCATAGGCGCCAGCTGCAGCAGGTTCGTTAATTGTGTGCACCACATTAATCGACGGATCTTTCTGAAGCAGGTTCTCCATGGCAGCACGACCGCCTTCTTCATTACCGTTGGTCACATCGTGACCGACGATACGCGCGTCGTCCTCATCACCGATCTTGTTGATGTCTTTCACATCAATGCCAAAACCTTTCATGAAGCCCTGGTTGCGCAGAACATCCACGCTTGGCTGCGATGGGGTGAGGTTGAGGAAGGCAATGCGTGCATCCTTGGCCTTGTCACCCAAAGTGGCAGCAGCCCATTTGCCGATCAATTCACCGGCAAGCAGGTTGTCGGTCGCAAATGTGGAATCGGCCGCATCAATTGGCTCAAGCGGTGTGTCGAGCGCAATGACCAGCAGGCCAGCATCACGCGCTTTCTGCACGGCGGGCACAATACCCTTGGTATCCGATGCAGTGATCAAAATACCCTTGGCACCATCGGCGATGCAGGTTTCGATGGCAGCAACCTGGCTTTCGGAATCACCGTCGATCTTGCCTGCGTAAGCTTTCAAGGTAACACCAAGTTCCTCGGCCTTCGCAGTTGCACCTTCCTTCATCTTCACAAAGAAGGGGTTCGTGTCTGTTTTGGTAATGAGGCATACGGATGTATCAGCCGCAGACGCCATGCCTGCAAAAGAAACGCCAAGCGCCAGAGCGCCAAGAAAGGCGGAAACGGTCGTCTTCATATAATCCTCCTAAAGACTGCGGATGCTTCTCATGAAGCGATCCGGGGGCCAACCTCCTCCAAGGTGTGAGCGGCACCACCACACGAATGGAAACACCAAATGAACAAAGTGTCAATAAATAAATCCAATTGAATTATTAATTCGATGTGGCATTCTCTATCAGCGCAGCCAAACTGCCCGCCTTACAAATTCGCCTGTGAAACAACACAAAAGACGACAAAATATTCGGGCAGACGGCTTGTTGCAGGCCCTGAGTGACGGCATAGGCAGTCATGAAGGGAGGGAGGAATAATGTCTCGAGCAGTCGAACCGACATGGCCAGCAACACAAGCCACCCTTGATATCAGCGGTGGCTCCAATCAGGTGCGAGTCCGCGCCTATAATGAGCGACTGGTACTGTCGCTTGTGCGCCGCCACAAGGCGCTCTCAAAGGCTGAAATTGCCAGGCGCAGCGGCCTCTCGGCCCAGACTGTGACCGTGATCATGCGGGCGCTTGAAAATGATGGGCTGTTGCTGCGCGACGAACCGAAGCGTGGAAAAGTCGGTCAACCCTCCACCCCGATGCGCCTTAATCCGGATGCAGCCTATTCCTTTGGTGTCAAAATCGGCCGTCGAAGCGCCGATCTGGTATTGATGGATTTCCTTGGCAATATCCGCCTGAAGGTACGTCGCGCCTATCCATACCCTCTGCCTGATAGCATTATCTCTTTCGTGACAGACGGCATTCGGGAGCTTGAACAAAAGCTGGATGACGGTGAACGAAAACGCATTGTCGGGGCAGGCATCGCAGCCCCCTTTGAACTGTGGAGTTGGGCAGACGAAGTCGGCGCGCCTCAAGCAGAAATGGACAGCTGGCGGGGTATCGACCTGCAGCGGGCAATAGCGGACCGCATCCCCTACCCTGTCTATCTGCAAAACGACGCCACCAGCGCCTGCGGTGCAGAACTGGTATTTGGCGCCGGACAAAACCACGCGGACTTTCTCTACCTGTTTATCGGCTCCTGAATTCGGCGCTTTTTTCCGGCCGCACCGGCACAGCCGGCGCAGTTGGCCCCCTGCCGGTTCAGCGACGCGATGGCAAAACCGTGCAGCTGTTGAAAATCGCCTCAATTTTCGTTCTGGAAAATATTCTGCGCGATCACGGTATCGATCCAAAACCCTTGTGGTTTTCTCCCGATGACTGGATCGACTTCGGCAAACCTCTGGATATCTGGATCGATGATACGGCGGCCGCCCTTGCGCAAGCCGTTATTGCCGCCGCGTCAGTGATCGACTTTTCAGCCGTCGTCATCGATGGCGGCTTTCCCGCCTGGGTACGCGAGCGCATTGTTATCGCAACAAAAAAGGCGCTAGGATCGCACGACCTACAGGGTGTCGTTGTCCCTGAGATCATCGAAGGCATGGTCGGCAGCCAGGCACGCGCCATTGGCGGCGCAAGCCTGCCCCTTTTTGATCGTTACCTCCTGGATCACAATGTACTTTTCAAGGAAACAGGGTGAGCGCAATCAGCAACTTTTAAAAGCCAGAAGCTATAAAATCAGTTCTCCACAATAAAGCCCAGAAATTAAAGGAACGGCATTTTTATTGTCACGATAATGTCCTGTTTACGGAACAAAACGGTGCCCGTTGAATTGAAATAGAGATTGCGCAATACAATTTACCTGCTGGGGGTATACAAGGAGAAAAACATGAAAAAGACCGTTCCCATGGCCCTGATCGGTTCCGCTTTGGCTTTGGCTGGCGCAACCTCATCTTTTGCCGCAGACCTGGCAAGAGAATATCCTGCCTATCAAAACGATGACGACCGTAACGGCGTGAAAATCGGTTATCTCGATTGCTCCGTTGGTGGCGGCGTCGGTTATGTTCTCGGATCTGCCAAGGAAGTTGAGTGCACATTCCAGTCTACGGTCGGTCGTAAGGCAACGGAACAATACACAGGCGCCATTCGCAAGATGGGCATCGACCTGGGCTTCACGGCCAAAAGCCGTATCGTCTGGGCAGTATTTGCCCCGACCGCCGGCTACCACCGCGGTTCGCTGAGCGGCCTTTATCAGGGCGCATCTGCCGAGGCGACACTTGGCGTTGGCGTTGGCACCAACATCTTGGTTGGCGGCACCTCTGGCTCCATCCATCTTCAGACCATCAGTGTGCAGGGTCAGGTTGGCCTCAATGCCGCTGTTACCGGTACATCCATGACACTGACGTCAGTTCAGTAAGCTTGGATAAAGCGTATATGAAAACACCGTCATCCTTTTGAGATGACGGTGTTTTCATTTGCCCATGCGGGTTTTCAGCATTGCAAGGATCCGCTGGGCAAGGCCCTCATAGTCACCGTCGAAATGATGGCCCCCATCAAGAGCAATGACGTTGGCACCCAGGCTTTCCAATGCGGGGCAGGCATTATCATCGTCATCCTTGCCGTAGATGCATTGAACCATGCTGGCATCCATTTTCTTGATGTACTCAACCGGATCGCCAGCCGATCCTTCACCCTGAATGCCGAGCCAACCTTCGACGGATACCTTGTAATCAGCCTGATGAGACAGAGCCATCAGTGAGATCATGGGCACACGGCTCTTGTCCTTTTCCGGCAACAAATCATAGATCGCTGGCAAAATATCGGCGCCAAAGGAATAACCGACCAAAAGCACGTGACGGACGCCCCACTGATGCCGGTACGTTTGGATGATGCGCGCGAGATCGTCGGTGGCTTCCTGCGGTTTACGTTCCGACCAGAAGTAACGCAGAGAATCCACTCCGACGACCGGGATACCCTGTTTTTGCAGATAACCACCAAGCTCTTTATCGATATCCCGCCAACCGCCATCACCAGAATAGATAACCGCCATCGTGTCGATTGTCGGTTTTGCGTCGAGAATGGTCAAAGGCAGGTCAAGCGGCTGGTCAGTATCTCCGGCCGCGTCCACACGATCACTCAGCGCCTGCAGCAATGCATCATTTGCCTGCCCGGCAACCTCCTGAATATCGACATCTGAATGTTTGGCCTGCAAGGTTGCAGCATGGTCACGCCCGTCCCTTGGGGCGGCAGGCGACAACAGCACCGTCACTGGCGCCGGAAGGTCCCCATCCGTCAAACCGTAAATGGTTCGATTACCGGAGGTCTGCTTGCTCGCAGGCGTGCAGAGAATTTTCTGCAAAGGAATACCAGCCAACGGATCAACTGCAATCGCTTCGCCAATGGTTGCGGCGGGGCTTTGGGCAATCATTGCCAGAGCCAGTGCGCCACCTTCACCGACACCGGCCAGAATGGGCGGACGGTAGGTTGTTGCCTTGGCTTCACGCTGAACTTCATGCGCCAGTTCCTCGATATCCGAGATCATATAGACGCAGTCACCGTCATCAGCGGCCAGTGCCTTGATGTAAGCTGGAAAATCAATGCCAACAACGGCAGCACCCTTTTCAACCAGGGCTTCTGCCTGTTTCTGTTCTTGATCGTCCCATCCGCCGGCATCGGAAATCAGGAACACATTGGCCTTCACCTCACCATCCGGCAACATGACATGCCCCGGTGGCAACATGCCCATCTGGTAGTTCGGCATTTCCTGGGCTTTTGCCATGTGAGGCAGAACCAGAAGCGTGCAGCCAAAAACAGCCGGGATAAAATGCGATAATCTCATTTGCCGACAACTCCCCTTACACCACCACCAATCAGAAGCGTGACATCCATCAAGGCCAGAGCCGCACCCGCACCGTTTGATACGGCAAGATAGCGCGGTTCCCATTTCGGATGAAACTTGGTCTTGAAAGCTCGCAATCCCTTGAAGTTATAGAATTTTTCGCCGTGTTCAAAAAGTGTACCGCCAATCCAGTCCCAAACCGGCGCGATATCGCGCTTCGACATGCCGGAAAGCGGTGCCATACCCAGATTGAACGTCCGGTATCCCTCATTGCGCATCTGCTCCATGATACTGATGAAAAGGAAGTCCATGGCACCCCGCGGCGCCTCGGGCAGAAACCGCATCAGATCCACCGTCGCTTCCTGTTTGGTGTCCGTCACCATCACAGTGGCAAAAGCGATAATCCTGTCATCCTTCCGCAGCACAGCGACTGGCTGGGACAGGACATAGTCGTCTGAAAAGGCACCAAGCGAGAAGGTTTTTTCGCGGGTATTGTGGTGGGCAAGCCAGGCGTCCGAGACACCGCGCAGATCGTCCAGCACCAGCCTTGCCTCATCCGGCATCAACAGACTGAACGCCAGCCCGTCGCGGGTGCCGCGATTGAGAGCCTGGCGCAATCCGGAAAGCCTGCTTCCCTTGAGATCGAACTTCTCAAGGTCAACAATGGCAAGCTCACCAAGTTTGAAGGCACGAAGCCCGGCATCGGCGCAATAAGACAGCAATTTGGGAGAAACCTGATAAAAACAGGCCCGCCCACCGGCGGCACGCGCCGTTTCAACAAATTGCCAGACCAGTTCCGACATCTCCGCCTCGTCACCGATTGGGTCTGTGAGGCCAATCCAAGAGCGTCCCTGAATGCCATACATGATGAAGGCGTTACCGTTTTGCGAAAACATGATGCGTTTATCCGCCATGCGCACCAGATTGGCATCGGCCATATCCTGCTTTTGCGCGACTGTGACAGCACGGTCGAGGTCGTCATTGCCGGATACTTCAGGCCTGTAGGTTACGGGACGCAACAGACTGAAAATCGCAAGCGCGCTTGAGGTTAGCACAAGTCCCAGCAAGGCGCGAAGACTGCGAGGCGCTTCTTCAGAGAATTCGAATTCCCACCAGAGCGCGTGGCTGTATTGAGTATCGCGATAGACGAAAAACAGGATTGTCGCAGCACCGGCAACGAGGATTGCGATTGCTGACAACCAGGCTGGCCCCATGGTCATGCGCAACAATGAGGCATGGCGGGTAAATTCACCCGCACTCACCAACATGACCGCGATAAAGACGCCGAGGAACATCGCCTCGAAGACGGCAACAGCTTTCAGCAACGACAGAACAAGCGCTGCCGATGCAGCAATAATGCCAACCCACCAGGCTCCATCCAGCCGCTGGCCGATACCGCGCGAGGCGACCACCAGTCCAAGCCCGAGAATACTGGACAGGAAATGCGCCGCTTCCACAATCGGCAGCGGCAAAATGCTCGACAGAAAATCGAGATTATCATCCGGTGTTGGCGTCACGCTCGAAAAAATCAGCATCGCGCCGACGATCAACGCCAGTGTTGAAAGGAGTGATGGTGCAAGCCGCACGGTAATCTGGCCGATATCCGCAAACAGCGGTCTTGCCGCAAGTTGCCGGATTTCACTGGCGACCAATAGAATGGTGGCCAACAACAAGGGCATGACGTGATAGATGATCCGGTAGAGAACAAGGCTGCCGAGCAGCGTATCAACGTCAATGGCATTGCCAAGGCCGGCAATCATCACCGTTTCGAACACGCCCAACCCTGCAGGTACATGGCTGAGAACCCCAAGCCCGACCGCCGTTGCAAAAATGGCAAAAAAAGATGGCCAGCCGACATGGGTATCGGGCAGCAGCACGTAAAGTGCCGTTGCTGTTGCGGCGATATCAAAAGCCGACACCAGAAACTGGCGTGAGGCCGTGCGCGTATCTGGCAGGCGCAGTTTCAGCCGACCAATGCTGACGATACGGCCACCCCGGGCAGCGACAAACAACGCCACCATCACACAGACAACGACTAGGGCGCCCAGACGCAACCAAATGGGATCGAGATCAACGATGGTGGCGACACGCGGGGCGACCATCAACAGCGAAAGAGCTGTCACCGCAAGAAGGCCCAAACCAAATGCCAGGGTCACGAAGGCAATAATGCGGCCAATTTCGCCGGGGTTCAGGCCAAGCCGGGAATAGGCACGAAAGCGGATGGCTCCACCACTCAACGCGCCAAAACCGGCTGTATTACCGATGGCATAGGCGCTGAATGCGGTTATGGCTACAGTCGGCAATGGCAGTTTTTTGCCAATATAGTCGATGGCATTCACATCATAACAAATCAGCGCAATAAAGCTTAAACCTGTAAACAGGACCGCAAGCGCAATCGAGGTCCAGCTGGTGTTGACCAGTGCCGCCTCCACCTCATCATACCGAACTTCGGCGGTCAGGTGATAGATGGCGAAGGCCGTCAGCGCGAACACCGCGATAATGGCAAACGACGTGAGATAGGGTTTGAAGCGGATGAGAAATGCCCAGAGCGCGGAGGAAGCGGGCAGCTGTTCAGGCACTTGTTCTTGTGCAGGCATGGAACACCGAATTGCCGTTCAGGATATGGTCAAGGTAGCAGGAAATATCGCGCCGAAAAGCTCGGTGGATGTGCTGCAATGCGCACGAATAAAGGCGGAATAACGGCGTTGTTTTACGCCGACCTTACGACCAAACGCATCAACCGACGGAGGGCGTCGACAATAGCCACAAGCCGAAGACCGTATAAAACACCATCAGGGCTGCCAGCAATAGCTGCGAGACCACGGTTTTTCCCGCGCCGCCAAAGTGATCGAGCGCAATTGAATGCGCAAGCACGATGCCAACCACATGTCCGATAACGATGATTGCCGTCTGAGCCATCCAGATAAACCTGACATCATCGATATTCTGCAAAAAGGATGTCGTGACATGCCAATGGGACATACCAAGCAGGTTCCATCCCAAGGCAAACGGATCAGACATCATGACGAGCAGATATTGTCCGTTCACCAGAAGCAAGGTGAGATAATGCGCCGCATGAAACGCAATCGAAATCGGTATGATGGAATAGACAAGACGCCCACTCAGAGTCTTGAAGCCAGCCACCTGCCGTTCCCCACTGAGCCACGCCCCCGCTACTGTTGCCATATAAAACAACGATATGAGGAGGACCGGTGATACGGCAAGTCCCAGCGTATTGGCAAACATCACCCCACTTCTGCCGGGAAACTCAAGCGGGTTTACGCCAATAAAACCAAGCCACGTGAATGTTTCTGAAAATCCGTCGAACGATGCTGTGGCCAATGTCAGCAGCATGAAAACAACGCCGCTTGGCGGCAATGGTTCAGCCTTCAGGCACCGTTGCCCCGGCCAGGTGCAGACGAGAACATCGCGTGTGCCCGCGCGGAGAATGGCAAAGGGCGATACCATGCCGATCATTCGGAAAAAGACGGAAAAGGGCTCCGCCCTGTCCAGCCAGGCCCTTTCCCCAAACAGCAGGATGCCTGCAAAATTAACCAGCCAATAGATGATGATAGCCATGGCAAGTCTTGGCGGATCATCTGGGGCCAGTGAACCCAGCTCGAACCAGGCAAAGGCCGAAAATTGCAAGATGGCCGGCGTGAAGCCAAGACAAAGAGGCAAGCCCAAATACTGCCTTTTCCCGAAACCGGCTCTTAAAACCTGACGCATGACGGCGACGAGGCCTGTCCAAGGATTAAGCCATGGCCAGAGATTGCCGGTTAAGACTTGCAGCAGAGTGAACCCCACCCACCACCCCGTCCAGATGATGAGCGGCAAAGGGTTGCTGAGCGGATCCGATGGCGCAATGAAGCCCGCAAGCACACATGACGCCAACACAATAAAGGACAGGCAACTCAACGGCACCTTGGGAACAGAAAATGATGGTGCCAACCTGATGAAACGGCCATGCCCTTTTTCAAACCAGTCTGCGGGGACAACGGCCAGCAACAGGAATGATAACAACACCGCCAGCGCCCCGCCCGTCTGGTAAAAGCCCGTTGGCAATAACATCACCAGCCCACGTTCTGCCCCGTGGGCGTGCGCTTCCGCGGTCAGGACCAGAAGGATTGGGACACTGATGAGAGATTTCAGGCTAAAGCCCTTTCCCTGGTGTCGAAACATGTCTCCCCCAATCCGTCCAGTGTCATTGCCGACTCGACCGTCATCTTACGCGCTGGCACTGTGTCGGCAGTACCAAATTCACATGAAAAGCCCTGAAAACCCGAATAGCTGGAAGAAACCGCCAGAAGCAACTTTCGAGAGTTAATACAGTTTGTGCTTCAAACGATTGAGAATGAAAAAATGCGACATTTCATGGTCATTCTGCGCCAAATCTGAAATGTTCTGTTTACGTGGGCAACAGCTGTTGTCATAACATGACGCAAGTCAGTTTCCTTACTTGCCGCCACGGTCCGACAGGGGAGAATTGTCACCGTTCGTATGCCATCAGGAATACGAGTACGCTTGAAAGCGGCAAATTCATACAATCAACGCGAGCCACAATGCGCGGCAGATAAGCTGCGCATTGCGTGGTCAATATTTGTATCATTTGCCTGAGAGGGGAATTTCATGCCCGGCAAAATCATCAAACCTGACAATACCATCATCACCCGCCGTTCGACCCTGCTTGGAATGGGCGCAGCCGTCGGCGCAGGCCTTGCAGCAAGCGCTGCACCGGGCTTTGTACGTTACGCGCAGGCGCAAACATCCGAGCCAATCAAGATCGGCATGCAACTGCACCGCACCGGTATTGGCGCATCCTATGGCCGCTGGTACGAGCGCGTTGCCAAGGCCGCTGCCAAAATCATCAATGACGAAGGCGGCATCAACGGACGCCCGCTGGAAATTGTCATCGAGGATGACGGTACAGATGCCAAACGCGGCGCCGAAGTGGTCGAAAAATTTGCCACCCAGCACAAGGTCGACGCTGTCTACGGCACGCTGTTTTCACATGTTGTCATCGGCTCTGCCCCGCGCGCCGGCGAGCTGAAAATGCCTTATATTGTGGTTTCGGAAGGTTACCATGTCGCCTCCGGCAACCTAAACCGCTATTGCTTCCAGCCGTGCATTACCGATGTGCGCAGCCAGGTAACGGCTATGGCACCATGGGTTTCACAAAACCTCGGTAAAAAGGCCACCATGATCTTCCCAGATTACGCCTTTGGTCATGATCACCGTGACTATTTCTCGGCTGCGATGAAGGCGCAGGGCGGCGAGATCGTTGAGATGATTGCCATTCCGCCGACAGAAACCTCCTTCACGCGTTATTTGCCACGCATCCCGTCAGACACTGAAGTGCTGTACCACGTCATGGTCGGCCCATCCGTCTTGACCTTCGTGACCGAACTTGGCCAGTTCTACGGTTCGCAACGCCCTGAGATTTTCGGTTTCATCGACAGCCTTGAAGCCGTTGACCTTGCGACACCACAACTTTCCTATCTCGATGGAACCTATTTCTGGGAAGGCATGCCGCGGTATGCCCAGAAAGACCAAAGCGAATGGGACAAGTTCTATCGCAATGCCATTGGCATCGATGACAATGGCGCCAGTACCAGCGACGCCAAGGACATTTCGACCTATGCCCACATGTTCGGCTGCTGGGAAACCCTTTTCGTGATCAAGCAGGCCATGGAAACGGCTGGCTATCGCGGGCCTCAGGACAAGGCTGCCTTCATTGAAGCCATGGAATCTTTCGAGAAATTCGATGAAGGTCGTGATCATCCACAAGGTGACAAGGTCTTTAACGGCAAGAACCACCAGTGCTATGGTCACCAGTACATCTCAAAGGTGGAGAACGGCAAACTCAATGTGGTGCACAAGACCTCGATTGAGGATGGCGCCTACGAAGTAACGGCCGACTACACCAAGATGTCACTCTGATTTTCAGATTAACTCAATTTGAGATAATAATCTTTATTTGAAATGATTCAGCGCCTTACGTAAGCAATGGCGCTGAATTCCTTTTCAAGGTCGGCGGGAGCACATCTTGGCATTTGGTCCATTTTTGTTGTTGGCAACACTGGAGGGTCTGCTGCAGGCAGCCGTGCTGACACTGACAGCGCTTGGTCTTTCGCTCGTCTTCGGCGTCATGCGGGTGGTCAATGTTGCACATGGTGAATTCTTCATGCTCGGCGCCGTTGTGGCATGGTGGGTAACCTCCATGCTTGGTCTGCCGCCCGCACTGGGGTTTGTGGCAGCGCTGCTGATCAGTCCCTTGGTCGTTGGGGCCGTTGCCTATGCCGGTGAACGGCTCGTCTTGCGGCGCTTGTCTTACAATCCCGAAGCGACAATCGTCGCAACGATCGGCATGCTCTATATCATCCAGCAAACGGTCCTGCTGACCTATGGGCCAGATGCCCGTCCGGTGACAGCGCCATTCTATTATCGCCTGCAACTGCCGTGGTTTGGATATTCAGCCTACAATCTGTTCGTCATATTTGCGGCCGTCATTGTCCTGATTGCCACCTGGTTCATTCTGACCCGGACCAAAATCGGCCTCATCATGCGCGCCACACAATTCGACAGTGAGACTGCGCAGGCCTTTGGCATTCCGATCGGCAAGGTCTACGGACTTGTTTTCGCCGCCGGCGCCATGCTGGCGGCCATTGCTGCGGTGCTGATCGTCCCGATCAGGCAGGCCCATTACCTCATGGGCCTTGATCCTCTTCTTCTGTCCTTCATCGTTGTCATCATCGGTGGCCTTGGCAGCATTCGTGGCACTGTTGTTGCCGCGCTGGTTATTGGCCTGAGCGACGGCATTATCTCGATGTTCTTTTCGCCCACACTTGCCAAAATGCTGTCCACCCTTTTGGTTGCACTTGTTCTGGTGTTTAAGCCTGAAGGACTTTTTGGGGCGAAACAACGATGAGAGCCTCAAATTCGATCAAAGTCGTGCTGTTGCACGTCGCAGTCATCGCAGCCTTTTTCGCCCTGCAATTTGTTCTGCCGGAATATCACCACCTTGCAATGACCCGCGTCATGGTGCTGGCGATCTTTGCCATGGGGTACAATCTGCTGTTTGGCTACACCGGCCTGCTCAGCCTTGGTCACGCGCTGTTTTTTGCAAGCGGTCTTTATGGTGCGGGCCTCGCCGCCTATCACTTGGAATGGAGCATTCCGGCAGCCTTCTTGACAGGCATTTTTGCCGGTTTTGCCGTGTCGCTGGTGATTGGGCTGATATCGCTGCGCACCACCGGAGTTGCCTTCATGATTGTCACCATGATGTTTGCGCAGGTTGCCTATCTCGCCAGCATGTATTTCTCACAGTGGACGCGCGGTGAGGAAGGGCTTGTTCTGCCGCAATCGGCCCGCAGTTTCGAACTGCTTGGCGCAACCTTCGATCTGACAAATGCCAGTACACGTTACAATCTGGCCTTTGTGCTGATGACACTGGCACTTGTGATCTGTTTTGTTGTGGTGCGCAGTTCGGTAGGGCGCGCAATGATTGCCGTGCGTGAAAATGAACCCCGCACGCTGATGCTGGGATATGACACCTTCCGTTTGAAGCTGCTGGCCTTGGTTCTCTCCGGCTCACTGTCGGCCATGGCCGGCGCCACCTATGCACTGCTTTTTGCCTATATCGGCTCGTCTTTCGCCTCGATCCAATACTCCATCGAAGCATTGCTGTTCACCCTGCTCGGCGGAGGCGGCACCATTCTCGGCCCGCTGCTAGGCACCGTTGCGATGTTCTACATGATCGACATCACAAGCAATTATACCGCAGCGTACATGCTAGCGACTGGACTTATGCTGGTGTTTCTCGTTCTGTTTTTCCCTCGAGGTATCCTGGGAAGCATTCGTGAAAGGTGGTTGAAATGGCTGCCATGACGCTGCTTTCTACGCAAAACCTGACACGGCGGTTCGGTGGCCTTACGGCCGTCAACTCTGTGGAATTCGAAATCCACCAAGGCGAAATTCACGCTCTGATCGGCCCCAATGGTGCAGGTAAAACCACATTTGTGTCTCTCTTATCGGGACGAATAGAACCCACAAGCGGCAAGATCATTTTTACCGGACAAGACATTACCGCGCTGCCGGCATTTGAGCGGGTGCGGCTTGGAATTGCCTATACATTCCAGATCACCAGCATTTATTCGAACCTCAGCGTCTACGACAATGTCGCCCTTGCTGCACAGACGGCACAACGTCGGAATACTGGACTGTTTGGCCGCATCGACACCAGTGCCCTGTCAAAAGAGGTTCATGCCATTCTTGAAAAGGTTGGTCTTGGCACATATGCCGATGAAGCTGGCGGCGCATTGGCTTACGGTCATCAGCGATTGCTGGAAGTTGCCATGGGGCTGGCCTTGCAGCCAAAACTCCTGATTCTGGATGAGCCGACACAGGGGCTGTCAGATATGGAAATCGCCAATTTCTGCGAGCTAGTGAAAACCGTGTCCGGTGAGGTGACCACTCTGCTGATCGAACACAACATGGATGTCGTCATGCAGCTTGCGGACAGGATTACCGTTTTGAACCACGGTGAAGTGCTGGCAACAGGAACACCGGATGACATTCGCAGCAACAGTGCAGTCCAAACCGCCTATCTGGGAGGACACTGAACCATGCTGACCCTTCGCGATCTCAATGTCTATCACGGCAGCAGCCACACGTTAAAAGACGTCTCTTTCTCGCTCGAACAGGGTGAAGTGCTTTGCCTTTTTGGGAGAAATGGTGCCGGAAAAACGACGACACTCAAGGCCATCATGGGGCTGCTGCCCACTCACTCCGGCACCGTGGCGCTGGACGCTGTCGAACTGAATGCCCTGCCCGCGCACGAAGTGCCGAAACGCGGCATTGGTTACGTCCCGCAAGGCAGACGCCTGTTTGCAGAGCTGACCGTCGCGGAAAATCTGGAAATCGGGCTGATGACCCGAAAAACCGATCGGCGGATTCTTGACGAGGTGTTCAGTCTGTTTCCGGTGCTGAAAGAACGTTTATCTCAGGTGTCCGGCACCCTCTCCGGCGGTGAACAACAGATGCTGGCCATGGGCCGCGCGCTTTGCATCGACCCGTCCGTTGTGTTGCTGGATGAGCCGACAGAAGGCCTGATGCCATCGATGATCGCAACCATTCGTGACGTCATCCTCGAACTGAAAAAAAGCGGCAAAGCAGTGTTTCTGGTCGAACAGCGCATAGATGCGGTTCTGGCAGTGGCCGACCGTGTCTGTTTCATCGAAAACGGCGCGGTAAAAGCAGTGATGCAAACCGAAGCGCTGCGCGCTGACCCCGCACTCTTCAAGCAATATGCCGGCGTTGTTTGAACCCAACACCGGCACTCCACATCATTCGGCCTCAAGCACGAAGGTTTTTCCGTCCAGCAGGATTTCAAACCGGGCTGGCTCGGCAATTCGAACAGCACCGCACAAGGTACCCGTGGTGACCACCTGCCCCTTGCGCAGGAAGCCAAGCGGGGCTGCAGCGCTATTGGCATAAGCCAGAACACCCGCAACAGGGTCTATATCCTGGTGGCTTGAAGGCGCATCGTAAAGCGTTGCGCCGTTGGCCAAAACCTTTAGAGGCGCATCGAAAGCCAGATCTTGCAGAATGCCGCGCGATAGCTCAGGCCCAACAGCGTAAGAAATGTTGCTCAAACTATCTGCAAGACCCAGCGGGAAAATGCCACCTGCGCCACCTTCGTAACGGCTGCGCACGAATTCTGCGCCGATTGAAACCTTGCCGATTGCCGCTACAACCTCATCACGTGTCCATGGTTCCACGCGTGGTGCCAGATCGCTCTGCAGCGTGAAAGCCAGTTCCACCTCAAGTACAATACCGTCTACGTACCGATATTTGTTGTCGTGAATGACAGAAAAAAGCGGAGCGCTGAATGTTCCATCTGCCCGTTTCGACAGTTTGAAACCCTCCAACGGACGGCCGGAACGCTGAAAAACCTCTGCCTGAACCCTATAGGCTTCCTCAATATCAAGCGGAGCAATGGTGCCTCTGTCGAGGCTCTGGCCTGTCGTCATGGCATTAAAGAGAACGCCAGCCAGAGAAGAACTATCAACAGTCGTCATATGAGCATGTCCTGAATTTTAAATATCAACAAGGGAAATGGCATTCAATTTAAGGCCTCAAACGACTGTATCGACAGCGCGTCTGAACGCTTGGTCCTCCCACTCCTCGACACCACAATAAACAGTCAATCGGCGTCAGCACAACACATGCTTTGCGCGTCACACCGCAATCGTCAACAAGTCCGGCGAACCATGTTCAAACAACTGGACATAATGTGGAAACAGGTACTTAAGCCTAATGTGAAGTCGGCTAAAACTATACCGCGCATTTACTTTAGCACAACAAGATAGACGCAATGCCACACGCAGCAGCGTGGCTGTGCATCCTGCCCATGAAAGGCAACACCCCGCTGAATGAATTGGCGATACAGCATTGATGAGATTAGGCTTGCGGGAGAGCGGCATGGACAAGGTCAGCAGCTACACAGCCAATCACCACGATACGATAGCCGCTTTGGCGTTGTTGGCCGAGCAATTGCAAAACCCCGACAACGGAAACGGTCTGGTGATCACTTTTTATGGTTGTGATCACAATGGCATTCTTATTGACGCTTTTTTACAGGAAAATTTCTCTGACAAAGCGATCATAGGCGGCAGCTCTTCCGGTGGACTGATAACCGAAAGTGGCTTTCACGATCAAGACACGATCAGGCTTCTGGTTCTTGACGATGAAGCCGGCGACTACGGTGTGGCCGACGGTGTCTTCGATGATGATGATCCCGAGCAACTGGCAGAAAGAGTTCTGACCCAGGCACTGGACAATTGCGATTGTACTGGACAGCTCCCGGAACTGATCTGGCTTTACCAGACACCGGGACATGAAGAAGCCGTGATGCGAGGCTTGCGCAATGTCGTTGGCGATCATTGCCCAATCATCGGTGGAACGGCAGCGGATAATGACGTGAGCGGCCAGTGGCACCTGTTGGGTCCGCGCGGGGTGATCAAAAACGGTCTGGTCATTGCCGTCATGTTTCCCTCCTCCCCAATCGGTTTTGCATTTCAGGGCGGTTACGAACCATCGGACCCACAGGGTACCATCACCGGCATCGGATATCATAGCGCCGGCGAAAGCGGCGTTGTTTCCGATGGCGCGGGACGCGATGTGCTGACGATTGATGGCGCTGCTGGAGAGAGAAACGTCCAACGTATTGTTCGAGAAATGGGCGGTTTCGAAAGCCTTTCATTGAAATGATAAAAAACGTCTTTGAGGGCGGAGATGATGACGGTCTCCGCTTCCAGGAGCATACCTTTCACGGCTCGCGTTGCTTTTCATGAATCTGTCCGCCTTTTTGGGGGTGACCTGGATGGAGAAAATGTCAGTGCGCGATAGTGCCCAAACAGATAAACCGAAGTGGAAGCGTCGCACAAAACATGCCGCCTCACAGGGAGGGACGGAACTACAGAGAGGCGTCCTTAACGGTGTTCATTATGCACAATACTATATAGATTCCCTTTGCTTATGCACCTTCCGACATAACAAATTGCAAGCGATGGAGTTATGTCTTATTATACATACAAACATACCTCTATGCAGAATTCGATATAAAGATGAATTACGAGGCAAAAAAAATCACAATGGCTCTCCGCGAGGCACGCCTCACCAAAGGCATGACCCAGACCGAATTGAGTAAGCTGTCAGGCATTCCACAGGCTCAAATCTCTCGGCTT
>NZ_DAMDBP010000046.1:0-247 GCF_032092815.1 Agrobacterium sp.
CGCGGATGATGCGCAGGGTTTCCGGCTTCATGCGCACGTAACCCTCGGCGCTGGCAACACGAACCGTCTCGGCCTTGTCGCCCACATCAACCATATGGGCTTCGCCGGAAGCACCGATATGGGAGAGTTTGTCACCTGCGCTCACGAGGGCCGCCCTTATTCTGCTGCCTGTATGGCGTCCTGTCCGGTCAGCAATGTGTGGGTTGCTGCGGTCACATCGTCCTTGCGCATCAGGCTTTCGCCAACC
>NZ_DAMDBP010000046.1:390-30862 GCF_032092815.1 Agrobacterium sp.
GGTTTCCAGCGTCACTTCGAAGGTGCGCAGATTGCGGTTGTTGATGCCAACCAGCGGCGAGGCCAGTTTCAAGGCGCGTTCCATTTCCTCGGCGTCATGCACTTCCACCAGCACATCCATGCCAAGGCCAAAGGCTTCGTCTTCAAGGCGTTTTGCCTCGTCGTCGGACAGCGATGCCATGATCAGCAAAATGCAGTCTGCACCCCAGGCACGTGCTTCATGGACCTGGTAGGTGTCAAACATGAAATCCTTGCGCAGCGCCGGCAAGTTGCAGGCCTCACGCGCTGCGGTCAGAAACTCCGGTGCGCCCTGGAAACTTGGCGTATCGGTCAAAACGGAAAGACAGGCAGCGCCACCGGCCTCATAGGCGCGCGCCAATGCCGGCGGGTCGAAATCCGGGCGGATCAGACCCTTGGATGGGCTTGCCTTCTTGATTTCGGCAATCAGGCCAAACTTGCCGTCTGCCTGTTTCTGCTGCAAAGCCTTGTAGAACCCGCGCGGTGCGCTCTGGTCCTTGGCCATGGCCTGCAGATCGGCCAGCGAGACCTTTGCCTTGGCCGCAGCGATTTCCTCACGCTTGTAAAGCTCGATCTTTTTCAGAATATCGCTCATGGTCCTGGTCTCTTATGCTTCGTTGGATACCGATACCAGCCGCTCAAGGGCCAGCGCTGCGCCACCATCATCCAGCGAGGATGCGGCAATGCGCATGGCATCGGTTATGGTTTCACCCTTGCCAGCAATTTTCAGCGCAGCAGCAGCGTTGCACAGCGCGATATCACGGTAGGCGTTGCGCTTGCCCGACAGCACCTCGCGCAGGGCCGCCGCATTGACGAGGCCGTCGCCGCCCTTCAGGTCTGCCATCTGGGCAACCGGCACACCAAAATCCTTTGGTGTCAGCTCAAAGGTACGGATCTTGCCATTGTGGAGTTCAGCCACCTGCGTGGTGCCGGTGGTGGTGATTTCGTCCATGCCATCGCCGTAAACGACCCAGATATGTTCCGAGCCGAGATCGCGTAGCACTTCGGCCAGCGGCATCACCCATTTTTCAGCAAAAACGCCAAGCAGCTGCTTTTTCACACCGGCCGGGTTGGACAGCGGTCCAAGCAGGTTGAAAATGGTGCGGGTGCCAAGTTCCACACGCGACGGGCCGACATGGCGCATCGAATTGTGGTGCATCTGCGCAAACATGAAACCGATATTGGCGTTGGCAATGCAGTTTTCGATCTGTGCCGGGCCGATATCCAGCTTGACGCCGAGGTTGGACAGCGCATCTGCCGTGCCTGACTTGGAGCTGAGCGCGCGGTTGCCGTGTTTGGCAACGGTGACGCCTGCACCAGCCACGATGAGCGCGGCGAGCGTGGAGATGTTGTAGGTGCCGATGCCATCGCCACCGGTTCCGACGATATCAACCGCCGTTTCCGGTGCCTTGACGCTGAGCATTCTGGAGCGCATGGACGCGACGGCACCAACGATTTCATCAACCGTTTCGCCACGCACGCGCAGCGCCATCAGGAAACCGCCAATCTGGGATGGGGTGGCTTCGCCGGACATCAGAATATCGAACGCGCTGCGCGATTCGTCCCGTGTCAGGCTTTCGCCGTTTGCCACCTTCGCAATAAGCGGTTTCAGTTCTGCCATTTCAAAATGCTCCCTGGGATGATCAGAAGGCGACCAGAGCCTGATCTGCTGCGGCCTGATTGATCGTCACACCATAGTCGGACTGAAGACGGTTGACCATCTGGTCGAGAATGTCATCTCCGGCTGCACGGGCCATGGCTTCAAGCTGCTGGTCGTCATTGCCAAGTGCGTCCGGCAGGGCGTCCGCATCAACGGCTGTGACCTGCAACAGGATGCGACCTTCATTGTCGGCACCAGGTGTGCTGGCAACCGTGCCAACCGGGCCGGAGAAGGCTGCTGTCACAGCCTGCATGCCAAGAACCGCTTCATCGCTGTTGCGCTTCAGGCCAACCTTGTTTTCAACCGCAATGCCGAGTTCGTCAGCAATGGCAGCCAGTGTCTCACCCTTTTCGATACGGGCTTTCAGCTCGTCAGCCTTGGCGGCGAGGGCGGTTCTCTGCTGTTCGGCAGTCCAGTCGGCCAGAACGTCTTCGCGCACTTCATCAAGCGTGCGATCACGGTCAGGGGTGATCTGCTCAACGTCGAACCAGACATAACCATCACGACCAAGGTTGATTGGCAGTGATTCTGCGCCCGGCTCGGTCTTGAATACTTCGGTTACCAGCGATGGTGCTGGCAGGTCCTTGACCGCATCGCCCTTGTCATCGAGGCCGGTGGAATCAACGGCGTTGATGGTCACGGCCTTGAGGTTGAGCTGGGTTGCGGCTTCGGCAAGCGAAGAGCCTGCGCCACGCAGATCTTCGTAGCGGTCATGAACGCTGTTGATCTGGTCGACAGCGGCAGCCGTTGCCAGTTCGGTTCTGATCTGCTCGCGGGATTCGTCCAGTGTCTTGACCGATTCAGGGCTGATGCCCGTAACGCGCAGAATGACCGGACCGAATGCACCATTGAGTGCCGAGGTGGTGCCGCCATCCTTCTGGACAGCAAAGGCGTCTGCGGCGATCGACTGGTCAGGCATGGTGTCCTTGGTGAATTCGCCCAGCATCACGTCGTTTGGTGTCTTGCCCTGATCTTTTACGACCTGGTCAAAAGTGGTGGTGCCTTCACGCAGCTGCGTTGCAGCGGCATCGGCCATTTCGCGATTCGGGAACACAACCTGTTCGATGGTGCGGCGACCGGCGGTGCGGAAGCTGTCCTTGTGGCTGTCGTAATATTCGTCGATCTGCGCTTCGGTGATGGCGGTTGGGTCGGCAATATCCGACGGCTCCAGCTTCACATAGGAGAACTTGCGGTATTCAGGCGCACGGTAACGGTTCTTTGCACCTTCAAACCAGGTGTTCAGCACGTCATCGGCCGGTGCCTTGACCGGATCGATATTGGCGTTGGACAGAATGACGTAATCGATGGAGCGCTGCTCGTTGCGATACTGCTTGAGCGCGTCAACCAGAACCTTCGGTGCAGTGAAACCATCGGAAACCGCATCAACGATCTGGCTGCGAACCGCGACCTTGCTTCTTTCCTTGATGTAATCATCTTCGCGCAGGCCGGAATTGCGCAGGCGCTCGCTGAACAGGGTGCGGTCAAACTGGCCGTTGACGGCGCGGAAAGCCGGGTCTTCGGCAATCAGGCCGGCAAGACGGTCTTCGGAGAGGCCGAGGTTCATGTCGGCCGAGAGCTGGTCGAGAGCGGCACCGGCTGCAAGCTGGCTAAACACCTGGCGGTCAATGCCGAAGGCCTTGGCCTGTTCTGTGGTCAGCCGGGTACCGAACTGGCGGCTGAGATCCGAGATCTGGCGCTGGTAGGCCAGACGGAAGTCATTTGGTGAAACCGACTGGTCACCAACCGTTACAACCGAGTTCGATGCCGACGTCATGAGCGATGCCGAAACACCCCACACGCCGAAGGAGACCACAAGAAGCAAAAGCAACAGTTTTGCGGCCATCGTTTTGGAAGCATTTCGCAGGGCATCGAGCATCGTAAGGTAAACCTCGTCTTTTCACTCCGGCAAAGCCAGGAGTTGATTGTTGCGGGTTCCTTAGAACAATCCTTGATGAATTTGAAGGTGAAAAGCGCGAGATAACAACGTGAATGAAATCACATTGACCTTATCGTGGCGTCGATCGTGCAGCTGTCAGGTTGCCAATGGTCGGGTGAGGGGGAATTGCTCCACAGAAAAGCCGCCCGTCGCAGATAACGAGGGCGGCGTAAAACGTGCCATTTGGGGCAGATCGGTGATCCGGGTTTCAAGGAAACAGCGCTGGGTTCCGGTCTGTGGAAGGACGATTGGACGGCCGGCTAAGCTTAGAAAAGCTTGTTGCGTTCAGCCACTGCGCGGACCTCGTCATGTTCCCGCTTGAGTTCGGTCAATGCGGTTGCGAAGGATGCCATGAACATCAAGCTGATCAAGGCTGCGAGTGCTGAAAGAACAACGAACATAGCCCGATACTCCACAAAGGCTTGGCGATGTTCGTCGCCTACCTCAGTAGTAGTTCATATATTGATAACGGGAGGAAACCTGCGGGTATTCAGGACCCTGTTTTTCGATTCGTTGTTCATAAAGGGTAAATGTGGTGGCGAGCATGGTAAACACTAGCACCATCCAGGCCGTGCTGATCGCGCCAATCTTCGTCGAAGTAGACTGTTTTCCCTTGATAAACATATGTTTATTCCTTCCTTGATTGGGTCGGTTGGCCCATCATTGTCGCGTTGTTCGCGCCATCATAAAAATCGATTAGCATGCCGCCTCTGAAGCTTCCTTGAATGGTCCGTTCATCTGGCGTTCATCTTTCTCGAAATCGGCCCCTCATCCTATCCGTAGAGCGCATATTCTACGGCAAATGAAACGGCAATTGCGCCCAGCGCCAACACAACAATCATGGTTCAAAATCCCTTTACCCACGTGTCTTTCGACAACGTCCAAACCCGGGAACAGGTCTATAGTCACGGCGCTGAAACGCCCCTGAATGGAGCATTCATATGCCGTTCAGCTAAGGAGGTAGCCGGGTAGGCAAAGCAATCGTTGCGGTGGTCACTGCAACAAGTCACGAGGCGGGCTTTCGGTTCCACCGCGCGTGAAATTCATGGGTAAAGCCTTTGCCCTGGGCTGGTTTGCTCGTGTAGGTTGAGCAGGTGGGCAGGGGTGTTCACGGCAAAACCGGCCCATGGAAATCAACCATGTCGATGCGGGGATGGGGATAGGTGCTGTTGGCGATGACATCGATATGTTCATGAAGCCAGCCCTGTTGTCTGGCGGTAATCGACTTGATCAATAATATAAAGACGCCCAAATATGGCTTATCAACCCCTGGTCTCTTTCTTGAAATCAGGCAAAACCCTTGCGGCGCGCTCTTGTCCATGACAAAAGGCGGCGACATCGTACTGGCTTGAGAGCGAAATGACGGTTGCCTTTTACCCTGGGTCTTTTGACCCGATGACCAATGGACATCTGGATGTACTCGTCCAGTCGCTGAATATTGCATCCAGCGTTATTGTGGCGGTGGGCATTCATCCGGGCAAGACGCCGCTGTTTTCCTTTGAGGAACGTGCAGGCCTGATCAAGGATTCGCTGGCGCAGGCCTTGCCGGATGCGGCAGGCCGCATTTCTGTGGTGTCCTTTGATAATCTGGTGGTGGATGCCGCCCGCAAGCACGGCGCCAGCATTTTGCTGCGTGGTCTGCGCGATGGCACCGACCTTGATTATGAAATGCAGATGGCTGGCATGAACAGGCAGATGGCACCCGATATCCAGACCGTCTTCATTCCGGCTGGCAGTGCCTCCAGACCCATTACCGCAACATTGGTTCGTCAGATCGCTGCCATGGGAGGCGATGTCTCTGCCTTTGTACCCGCCGCAGTGCTTGATGCGCTGAACGGCAAATTCAAACGCCAGAATTGACCTGGTTCATATCAATTATCCGGAGCTTGACATGAAATTGCTTCACCTTGCCCTTGCTGGCGCAATGTTTCTCGGAGCAGCGTTCACCAACGCAGTTGCCGCCGAAGACGACTTCCTGACCATCCAGCTCAAAGACGGCCCGGTGGTTATCGAACTGCTGCCGGCCATTGCGCCAAAGCATGTTGCGCAGATCAAGGAACTGGCCAAGGCCGGTGAATATGACAATGTTGCCTTTCACCGCGTGATCGAAGGCTTCATGGCGCAGACCGGCGACGTCGAATTCGGCGACATGGAAAATGGCTTCAACGCCCAGCGCGCCGGCACCGGTGGCTCCAAGCTGTCAGACCTGCCAGCAGAATTTTCCAAGACGCCGTTCGAGCGTGGCACCGTTGGCATGGCGCGTTCGCAGAACCCGAATTCTGCCAACTCGCAGTTCTTCATCATGTTCGCTGATGGCCCGTTCCTCAACGGCCAGTACACCGTGGTTGGCAAGGTCGTTTCCGGCATGGAAGCGGTTGACAAGATCAAGCGCGGCGAAGGCGGCAACGGCGAAGTGTCCAATCCAGACAGAATGATCAAAGTCACTGTCGGCAAAAACTGAAACAGGGCCAACAAGCCCGATTGAAGGAGATAAAAATGGCCGAGATCAAAGATCCGCAGAACACCCTCATCATGGAAACCACCAAGGGTAAGGTTGTTATCCAGCTTCTTCCTGAAGTTGCTCCAGGCCACGTGGCCCGCATCAAGGAACTGACAGCCGAGAAGGCCTATGATGGCGTTGTGTTCCACCGCGTTATCGAAGACTTCATGGCGCAGACCGGCGACGTGCAGTTCGGCAAGCAGGGTTCCGACAACTTCAACCCGGCCCGCGCTGGCATGGGCGGTTCCGACAAGCCTGACCTGAAGGCTGAATTTTCGGCAACTCCGCACATTCGCGGCACCTGCTCCATGGCCCGTTCGCAGAACCCGAACTCCGCCAACTCGCAGTTCTTCATCTGCTTCACCGATGCACCTTGGCTGAACAAGCAGTACACGGTCTGGGGTCAGGTTATTGAAGGCATGGAAGTTGTCGACAAGATCAAGCGCGGCGAACCGGTTCGCGATCCTGATTCCATCGTTTCGATCCGTCTCGCTTCTGAAGCCTGATTTGCGGTTTTGACAGCAGAACCCGCTTCGCAGACATGCGGAGCGGGTTTTAATTCGCTGACAACGGGTACAAACCTCTTTGTCGTCATCCTCGGGCTTGACCCGAGGATTCAACCACGTCTGATATGGTGGTTCCTTAGATCCTCGGGTCAAGCCCGAGGATGACGGCAGGTGTAACGAGGCCCTGTCATCGTATTCACCCGCCCCACACCAGATTGAGGGGCGGGTTTTGATGTTTTTTTGAGAGTCCAGAAATGCGTGTAGACCTGTTCGATTTCGATCTGCCAGATGAAAATATTGCGCTGCGCCCGGCCAATCCACGCCATAGCGCACGCCTGCTGGTTGTTGATCCGAATGCGGATACCATGAATGACCACAGCGTTATTGATCTGCCGTCCTTCCTGAGACCGGGCGATGCGCTGGTGTTTAACGATACGCGCGTTATTCCGGCCCAGCTTGAAGGTGTTCGTCTGCGCGAAGGGGCGCAGGAAACGCCGGTTTCCGCCACGCTGCACATGCGCGTTGGTGCCTCACGCTGGAAGGCCTTTGCGCGGCCGGGCAAACGGATCAAGGCGGGAGACCGCATCCGGTTCGGTACCAGTAATAGTGAAACCTGCCTGTTGGGCGCGCTTGAAGCGACGGTTGAGGAAAAGGGCGAGGAGGGGGAAATCACCCTGCTGTTCGACGTCTCCGGTCCGGCGCTTGATGAAGCGATTGCCACGGTTGGCCATATTCCATTGCCGCCTTACATCGCTGCCAAACGTCCTGAGGATGCGCAGGACCAGACCGATTACCAGACCATCTATGCCCGCGAAAAAGGTGCGGTTGCTGCACCGACCGCTGGTCTGCATTTTACGCCTGAACTGTTCGAGGCGCTGGATGCTGCCGGTGTCGAGCGCCACTTCGTGACGCTGCATGTCGGCGCTGGCACCTTCCTGCCCGTCAAGGCGGACGATACCAATGATCACCGCATGCATCACGAGATCGGTTATGTCTCGGAAGAAACGGCGGCCAAGCTGAATGCGGTGAAGGCCAAAGGCGGGCGCATCGTCTGCGTTGGCACCACCTCGCTTCGCCTGATTGAAAGTGCCGCCGATGACAGCGGTGCCATTCTGCCATGGTCCGGTTCCACCGGTATTTTCATCACGCCGGGTTATCGCTTCAAGGCGGTTGACGTGTTGATGACCAACTTCCATTTGCCGCGGTCCACGCTGTTCATGCTGGTATCAGCATTCAGCGGGCTGGAAACGATGCGCAGTGCCTATGAGCACGCCATCTCAACCGGCTACCGCTTCTATTCCTACGGCGATTCCAGCCTGCTATTTCGGAAAAACTGATGCACGACAAATTTAGCTTTACCCTCAAGGCCACCAGCGGTGGCGCCCGTCTCGGCGAAGTGGCAATGCCGCGCGGTGTCATCCGCACCCCGGCCTTCATGCCGGTTGGCACAGTTGGCACTGTTAAGGCCATGTATCTCGATCAGGTCCGGGATGCAGGTGCCGACATCATTCTCGGCAATACCTATCACCTGATGCTGCGTCCAGGCCCGGAGCGCGTGGCGCGCCTTGGCGGTCTGCATGAGCTGATCCGCTGGCCACACCCGATCCTCACTGATAGCGGCGGTTTCCAGGTGATGTCGCTGTCTGGCCTGCGCAAGCTGGACGAGCAGGGCGTGACCTTCAAGAGCCATGTGGATGGCAGCCTGCACCACATGTCACCGGAACGCTCGATTGAAATTCAGGGTCTGCTGGATTCCGACATTCAGATGCAGCTCGATGAATGCGTGGCGCTGCCAGCTGAACGCCGCGAAATCGAACGGGCCATGGAAATGTCGCTGCGCTGGGCAGAACGTTGCCGCGTGGCCTTTGGTGAGCAGCCCGGCAAGGCGATGTTCGGCATCGTGCAGGGTGGTGACATTCCCGATCTGCGTATCCGTTCGGCCGAAGGTCTGAAGCAGCTTGATCTCAAGGGTTATGCCGTTGGTGGTCTGGCCGTCGGTGAACCTCAGGAAGTGATGCTGCGGATGCTGGAAACCACGCTGCCGGTATTGCCGACCGAAAAGCCGCGTTACCTGATGGGTGTCGGCACGCCGGACGATATTCTGAAATCCGTAGCACGCGGCATCGACATGTTCGACTGCGTGATGCCGACCCGCTCTGGTCGTCATGGTCTGGCCTTTACCCGTCGTGGCCGTGTGAATATTCGCAACGCCCGCCATGCCGAAGACATGCGCCCGCTGGATGAACAGTCCAACTGCCCGGCATCGCGCGAATATTCGCGTGCCTACCTGCACCACCTCGTGCGCTCCAATGAGGCGCTCGGCGGCATGCTCTTGTCCTGGCACAACCTGTCCTATTATCAGGAGCTGATGCAGGGCATCCGCAAGTCGATCGAAGAGGGGCGTTTTGAGGACTTTTATGCCGAGACGCAGGAGATGTGGGCGAGGGGTGATGTTGACCCGATCTGACGTAACGACAGGCCGGTCAAACGGCCCCTCATTAACCGCCCGCTAACCATAACCAATACAATTTTACCAAAAAAGGCATCGGGACTCGCATTTTTGCCATGTTGTCCACAAGATTAAGCATCTGTTAGACGCTTGGTGGCAGGTCAATACCCATCAAGCATCGCGGCCAGTGTGGAAGCTGGCCAGACAGCAGGATGGGGCTTACTTTTGACTTTAGACGGCAATAAATTCGGGTTGAGCGCAAGATTTTTGGCGGTCGCGGCTTTGTGTGTGGCGACAGCATCCTGTTCAACAACATCCGAGCCCAAGAAGAAAACGCGGAGCAAGGAATACTTCTCCGAATCCGAATATGGCGTGAAGGCAAGTCCTCGCGTGGCCACTGGCGCAAAGGTTCCCAAAGGGGGCGGGCGCTTCATGGTCGGTAACGCATACACAGTGAAAGGCCGCCGGTACTTCCCAAAGGAAGATACCAGCTATGACAAGAGTGGTCTGGCCTCGTGGTATGGTTCTGCCTTCCACGGTCGCCTGACGGCGAATGGCGAAGTTTACGATTCCGAGCATTTGTCGGGTGCGCACCCGACATTTCCTCTGCCAAGTTATGCCCGCGTGACCAATATGGAAAACGGATCCTCGGTCATTGTTCGCGTCAATGACCGAGGCCCCTTCCACGAAGGCCGTATCATTGACGTTTCCAGCAAGACGGCCGATCTTCTTGACATGAAGCGCAGCGGCACTGCCAATGTGCGTGTGCAATATGTTGGCCGCGCCCGCATGGACGGCCATGACATGCCTTACCTCATGGCGTCCTATATTCCGAAGGGTTCCCGCAGCCCGGCTGTGAACCCTGATGGACAGATTGCAACCGGCGTGATGGTGGCCTCCGCCTCACGGGATGCTGTTCCGGTGCCATCCTTCAATCCGTCCTATTCCGGCTCTGCGCAGACGTCGCTGGTTGGCAATACGCCAAGCCATACGTTGCAGGCGCCGACACCTTTCGCCGTTGCGACCCCAGCCGCACAGGTTCAGCAGGGCTATGAGCAGTTTGTCGTTCTGCCTGAAATCGGTCCGTTCTTGCCGCAGCGTCCCGATGAGCACTATCTGAGGCTGCCGTCTGCCAAATATGCCGCTGCCTATTCCGCAGACAATGACGCGGCGTCGAAGACCGAAGCCGTGTTTCAGCAGGTGTTGACGGCTGACCGTGGCGCGTTGACCGAGCAGTCCATTCTCAGCTTTGTGAAAAAGAAGCAGGCCAGACAGTAAAATCTGTTCATGGCTCATTGATCTGGCAGCCTTCTTTACCTGCCAGACAGGGTTCAATGCGTATCATCGCAAAAATGAGACGACGATTCGGGCCTTTCATGCGTAACACCACACTCCATTCCCTTTGCCTTTTGGCTGTTCTGGTAACCGGTGCAGCTGTCGAGCCTGTGGTGGCGCATGCGCAGACGCCGGCGGCCGCCTTCACAGTCAAGGCGAAACAGGCCTATGTCATCGATGCTGAAACCGGCACGGTGCTTTTGTCGCAGAACGAAGAAGAGGTGTTTCCGCCGGCCTCGCTTTCCAAGCTGATGACGGTTGATCTGGTGCTGGATGGGGTGATGAAGGGTGATGTCGATCCGGCACAGACCTTTGCCGTATCCGAATATGCCTGGCGGACCGGGGGCGCGCCATCGCGCACCTCCACGATGTTTGCGGCGCTGAAATCCCAAATCCCCGTCAAGGACCTGCTGGCCGGCATCATCGTGCAGAATGCCAATGATGCCTGCATCATTCTGGCCGAAGGCATGACCGGTTCGGACGCCAATTTTGCCAAACGCATGACCGAGCGCGGCCTCGAGCTGGGGCTGAAACATAGCACATTTGCCAATTCCACTGGCCTGCCGGACCCCGGCAACAAGACCACCGTCAAGGACATGGTGGTGCTGGCGCAGCACCTGCACCGGACCTATCCGGCCTTTTACAGCCTGTTCACCAAGCCGGATTTCGAGTGGAACAAGATTTACCAGCGCAACAAGAACTCGGTTCTCGGTGCTGCGCCGGGCATTGATGGTCTGGGCCTTGGCTTCGATCAGGCCAATGGATTTGCCGTTGTCGCCTCAGCCGAGCGTGAAGGCCGGCGCATCTATCTCGGCATGGCCGGTCTGCCCGATGACAAGGTGCGGTTTGAAGAAACCCGCCGTGTGGTGGAATGGGGCCTCACCAGTTTCCAGAAACGCACGCTCTACAGCAAGGGCGAGACCGTGGGGGCCGTCAGCGTTTACGGTGGTGCGCAATCCTCGATCGATGTGGCGGTGGCAGAACCGGTCAATGTGGTGGTGCCAATCAGCAACCCGGAGCGCCTGACCGGTAACATCGTCTACCACTGGCCGCTCAATGCGCCTGTCGAGCCGGGCTTTGCGGCCGGCACCCTGCAGATCTTCGCCGGTGACCGGTTGCTGCGTGAAGTGCCGCTGGTGACAACCGGGTCTGTGGAAAAGGGCACGCTTTCGCAAAACGCCGGGGATGCGCTTATGGAGCTTCTGTTCTTCTGGTTATAACAACAAAGGTGTTGCGACTGGTCGCCCACCGAATATTCAACTATGCTTTAAAATTGATGATTTGCCGATCAAGCAAACGGGAATACTGAAATTGTCCGATAAACGTGGATTGTTCATAACCTTTGAGGGTGGCGAGGGCGCCGGAAAATCCACGCAGATTCGCATGCTGGCAGAGCAACTGCGCGAGCGCGGCCTTGAGGTGATCATTACCCGCGAACCGGGTGGTTCAACCGGTGCGGAAGCGGTGCGCCATGTGCTGTTGTCTGGTGCGGCAGAATCCTTCGGTGTGCGCATGGAGGCAATCCTGTTTGCTGCCGCCCGCAATGACCATGTGGAAGAGGTCATTCGCCCGGCGCTGGAAAAAGGCACTGTTGTTCTCTGCGACCGTTTTCTGGATTCCTCGCGCGTCTATCAGGGCACGACAGGCAATCTGGAGCCTGATTTTATCGAGACATTACAGCGCATTGCCGTTAACGGCTTCATGCCAGACGTGACGCTGATCTTTGATATTCCCGCTGCGGCAGGCCTTGCACGTGCACGTAAGCGCGCTGACGAAGGTGCGGTGCCTGACCGTTTCGAGAAGGAAGAACTCGAAACCCATGAAAAGCGCCGCGAGGCCTATCTGGATATTGCGCTGGCTGACCCGCGTCGTTGCCGGGTGATCAATGCCGACCAGCCGCTCAAACAGGTGGCGGAAGATGTCTGGGCGATGGTTGAGCCATTGCTGAACAAGCCGGCACCACAAAAGCAGGCTTCCCAATGAGTGATACTCCAGGCGTGCTGGATGGTGCCATTCCACCGGCGCAGAACACCAAGCTGTTCGGCCATGCCGAGGCAGAACATTTTCTGGCCTCGTCCTATCGGTCCGGCAAGGGCCACCATGCCATTCTGGTCGAAGGACCGGAGGGCATTGGCAAGGCAACCCTGGCTTTCCGCTTTGCCAACCACATCCTCTCCTATCCCGATCCGGCCAGTGCACCTGAGGTGATTGCCGATCCCGTGCCGGAGAGTGCGATCAGCCGCCAGATCATGTCTGGCGCATCGCACAATCTGTTGCACCTGTCGCGCCCGGTGGATGAAAAGACCGGCCGGGTCAAATCTGCAATTACCGTGGATGAAGTGCGCCGTGCCGGGCATTTTTTCTCGCAAACCTCGGGCACCGGTGGCTGGCGTATTGTGATCATCGATCCTGCCGATGACCTCAACCGCAACGCCGCCAATGCCATTTTGAAAATACTGGAAGAACCGCCGAAACGGGCACTGTTCATGGTGCTGTCGCATGCGCCGGGCAAGCTGTTGCCGACCATCCGCTCGCGATGCCTGCCGTTGAAGCTCAACCCGCTGAGTGACGGCAATCTCGAACGTTCGCTTTCCCATCTCGGGGTCAGCCTGCCGGACGAGAAGAAGGACGAGCTGCTGACGGCGGCGCGCGGCAGCGTTTCGCAGGCATTGAAACTTTTGAATTACGGTGGCGCCGACATTATCGAGGCCTTTGGCGCGATCATGAGCAATACCGGCCCTGCCGCCAGAAAATCCATGCACAAGCTGGCCGATGTGCTGTCACAGAAAGACAGCGATACGGTTTTGAGCTTCTTCATGGATTATGCCAGCGAGGAGCTGATTGCTCGTGCCAAGGCGGCTGCTCTGGCGGGAGATCTGCACGCGGCAGATTATCATGCCCGGCTGTCATCTTCGATTGGTGAGCGTATCACCATTGCGCAGGCCTATAACCTTGACCGCAAGCAGACTGTGCTTTCCATTCTCGAGGAAATGCAGCGCTGAACGTGCGCCCGGTGTCAGCAACCCAAGGTCAGATAAAAAGCCCTGTGGCGTCCAAGTTGGTGTTTCGCTTGTGCGAACAATAGGCTATGAGCGGTTTACCTAGGAAACATAGTGTAAAGCTGATAGCCGTCATGACAGAGAAGACACCTTTTTATATCACCACCGCGATTTCTTACCCCAATGGCAAGCCGCATATCGGCCATGCCTATGAGCTGATCGCAACCGATGCCATGGCGCGTTTCCAGCGTCTGGACGGTCGTGATGTGTTCTTCCTGACCGGCACCGATGAACATGGCCAGAAGATGCAGCAGACCGCCAAGGCAGAAGGCATTACGCCTGAAGCGCTGGCGCAGCGCAATTCCGACCAGTTCCGCGACATGGGCAAGCTGCTGAACGCCTCCAACGACGATTTCATTCGCACCACGGAAGAGCGGCACCACGAGACATCGCGCAATATCTGGAAGCTGATGGCCGAGAAAGGCGACATCTACAAGGACAGCTATGCCGGCTGGTACTCGGTGCGTGACGAAGCCTATTACGGTGAAGACGAAACCGAAGTGCGCGCCGATGGCGTGCGTTACGGGCCGCAGGGCACACCGGTGGAATGGGTGCAGGAAGAAAGCTATTTCTTCAAGCTGTCCGAATACCAGGACAAGCTGCTGAAGCTCTACGAAGAAAACCCCGACTTCATCGGTCCGGCCGAGCGCCGCAACGAGGTGATCTCCTTCGTCAAGTCGGGCCTGCGTGACCTTTCGGTGTCGCGAACCACCTTTGACTGGGGCATCAAGGTGCCGAACGATCCTGCCCATGTCATGTATGTGTGGGTGGACGCGCTGACCAACTACATCACCGCGACTGGTTACATTGAAGACAAGGATGGCCCACGCGCCAAGTACTGGCCGGCTGACGTGCATATCATCGGCAAGGACATCATTCGTTTCCACGCCGTTTACTGGCCGGCCTTCCTGATGTCTGCTGGCCTGCCTTTGCCAAAGCGTGTCTTTGCCCACGGCTTCCTGCTCAACAAGGGCGAGAAGATGTCGAAGTCGCTCGGCAACGTGGTTGATCCGGTCAATCTGGTGAACCATTTCGGCCTTGATCAGGTGCGTTATTTCTTCCTGCGCGAAGTCTCCTTCGGCCAGGACGGCAGCTACAGCGAAGAAGGCATCGGCATCCGTATCAATGCCGACCTTGCCAATGGCATTGGCAACCTTGCCAGCCGTTCGCTGTCGATGATCGTCAAGAACTGCGATGGCAAGATCCCGGCACCGGGCGCTTACACCGACGAAGACAAGGCGATGCTGGCCTCTGCCGATGCGCTTCTGGAAATCTGCCGCGACGAAATGGGCAAGCAGATGATTCACAAGGCATTGGCGGCGATCATTGCCGTTGTGTCTGAAACCGACCGTTATTTTGCCGGTCAGGAGCCATGGGCGCTGAAGAAGACCGACCCGGAGCGTATGGGCACCGTGCTTTATGTAACGGCTGAAGTCGTGCGCCAGATTGCGCTGCTGCTGCAGCCATTCATGCCAGACAGCACAACAAAGCTGCTGGATCTGGTCGCGGCACCGGCTGGCAAACGTGACTTTGCAGCACTCGGTGAGGCGGGACGTCTTGTGCCCGGCACACCGCTTGAGGCACCGACACCGGTCTTCCCGCGTTATGTGGCGCCGGAAGCGTAAGGTTTAACAGATGCTGATCGATACCCATTGCCATCTGGATTTTCCGGATTTCGAAGCGGAGCGCGATGACATCATCGCGCGCGCGCATGCGGCCGGCGTCAAGCAGATGGTGACGATTTCAACCCGTGTCCGGCGTTTGCCCGAGCTGTTGAAAATCACCGAGAAATACCCATCCGTGTTCTGCTCGGTGGGCACGCATCCTAACAATGCAGATGAAGAACTCGACATAACAGCCGAGGAACTCATCAACATCGCCAACAGCCATGACAAGATCGTGGCGATTGGCGAGGCGGGTCTGGACTATTTCTACGACACGCAGAAACCGGAAGACCAGAAGACCGGTCTGATCCGCCATATCGAGGCAGCGCGAGTTACCGGCCTGCCACTGGTCATTCACAGCCGCAGCGCGGATGATGACATGGCGGCGATCCTGCGTGCCGAAACGGAAAAGGGGGCGTTCCCGTTCATCCTGCATTGTTTCTCGGCCGGGCCTGAACTGGCAAAGACCGGTGCGGAGCTTGGCGGTTACATCTCCTTTTCCGGCATCCTGACCTTCCCGAAGTCGCAGGACATCCGCGATATTGCCGCAACCGTACCGCTCGACCGCCTGCTAGTGGAAACCGATGCACCTTACCTTGCGCCAAAGCGTTGGCGCGGCAAGCGCAACGAGCCGTCTTATGTCATCAACACCGCCGAGGTTCTGGCCGAGGTGCATGACATGAGTTATGCCGACATGGCCAAGATCACCACCGACAATGCGTTTCGCTGCTTTTCCAAAATGCCGAGGCTCTGATGGGCGTCTATAAAAGACGCTTTACAGTTCTTGGCTGCGCATCGTCCCCCGGTGTGCCGCGCATCAATGGTGACTGGGGCGCCTGCGACCCTGACAATCCGAAAAACCGGCGCAGCCGCGCGGCCTTCATGGTGGAGCAAATTGCGCCCGATGGTGGCAAGACGACCGTTGTCATCGACACCGGGCCTGATTTTCGCCAGCAGATGATCAATGCCGGTGTCGACCAGATCGACGCCGTCATCTACACCCATGCCCATGCCGACCATCTGCACGGTATTGATGACCTGCGCGTCTACTGGGCGCAGCAGCATCGACGTATTCCCGTCTATGCCGACCAGGCGACCCTGGACCGCATTGCTGACGGTTTTGGTTATTGCCTGAAAACGCCAGTCGGCAGCAATTACCCCGCCATTATCGAGGCCAATCTCATTGACCCGGCGGCCGGTGAGTTCGTGATTACGGGCGAGGGTGGGCCGATCGGTTTCAAGCCGCATCAACAGCACCATGGCGATATTTTTTCGCTCGGGTTCCGCATGGGTGATGTGGCCTACTGCACCGATGTCAGCCGTTTTACCGAGCAAAGCCTGAGCAACCTGCAGGGGCTTGATGTGTTGGTGATTGACGCGCTGCAATACAAGCCGCATCCCAGCCATTTTTCCTTGTCAGAAGCATTGGACTGGATCGCGGCGCTTTCGCCCAAACGCGCAGTGCTGACCCATATGCATATACCCCTGGACTATGACACCGTGATGCGTGAAACGCCTGATCATGTCGAACCGGCCTATGACCTGATGCGTTTTGAGGTCGAAATCGACGTCCTCCAGGACTGACCGCCGTTAAAGACTGCCTGTAAAGGAAACCCATGTCGACCAAGCCTTTCCGTGCTCCCAATATGGCAAGCTTCTTCGACAATGTGCGCGCCAGCCGGTTGCGCGCCATGTTCCGGCGTGGCGAGCTGGGGCTGGTGCTGCTTTCGATCATCATCGGCATTGCCGCCGGCCTTCTGGTCTGGGTGATCGGGGCAATGAGCACGGCTTTGCATGTGCTGGTGTTTCGTGTGGAGCGGTTGAGCAGCAGCGATCTGACTGGTTGGGGTGTGTTGCTGGGGCCGATGATGGGCGGTGTGGTGCTGGGCCTCATCATCTTCATTCTGTCGAAAACCCGCAAGAAACCGATGGTCGACCCCATTGAGGCCAATGCGCTGCATGGTGGGCGGCTTTCGCTGACCGACAGTATTCTGGTGTGCCTGCAAAACATCGTGTCCAACGGCTTTGGTGCCTCGGTTGGCCTTGAGGCCGGCTACACGCAGATTGCCAGTGGTGTGGCCTCCAAGATTGGCACCAAGCTGAAACTGCGGCGTGGTGACATGCGCATTCTGGTGGGCTGTGGTGCGGCCGGTGCCATTGCCGCCGCCTTCAACGCGCCGTTGACCGGGGCGTTTTATGCGGTGGAGCTGATTATCGGCACCTATACGATCGTCACGCTGGCACCGTTGATCGTCTCCGCACTGGTTGCCACCATCGTTATCGGTTTTATTGGCGGCCACGGCCTGACAATCGACCTCTTCGATGCCAGCCGTGTAACCGCCCCGGATTATGTGCCGGCCATCATTCTCGGCGTGATCTGTGCGGCAATCGGCATCGTGCTCATGCAGGCGGTGTCTTTCATTGAAGAAACAGCACGCAAAAGCGCCATTCCCACCTGGGCACGCCCGGCGCTTGGCGGCGCTGTGGTGGGGGCGCTGGCGCTGATTTCGCCGCAGGTTCTGTCCAGCGGCCATGGCGCGCTGCATCTCAACATCGATGCCGACCTGCCGATCTACATGCTGGCCGGGCTGTTTTTGCTGAAAGCCGCAGCCAGCGCCATTTCCATCGGCTCGAATTTCCGTGGTGGCCTGTTTTTCGCGTCGCTGTTCATGGGCGCGCTGCTCGGCAAGATCTTTGCCGCTATCGTGCCCTTTATCGGTTATGGTCAGACGGCGCCTATCGTCTACGCCGTGATCGGCATGAGCGCCTTTGCCGCCGCGATCATCGGCGGACCATTGACGATGACCTTCCTGGCGCTGGAGCTGACCGGAGACTTCCAGATCTCAGTGCTGGTGCTGGCAGCCGTTGTCACCACTTCGCTGGTGGTGCGCACCACCTTCGGTTACTCCTTTGCCACATGGCGTTTTCACCTCAGGGGTGAAAGCATTCGCAGCGCCCATGACATTGGCTGGATCCGTGACCTGACGGTGGGCCGCATGATGCGTGCCGACATTCGCAAGGCCAATGTCAGCATGGGGCTTTCCGCCTTCAAGGAAAAATTCCCGCTCGGCTCCACCCAGCGGGTGATCATGACCGATGATGACGGGCGTTATATCGGCATGGTGCTGGTGCCTGAAATCTATGCCGATCCGATGGACCGCGACCCCGAAACCATCAACCTTGAAACCTACCTGCATTATAAAAACGACATTCTGCTGCCCACCATGAATGCCCGCCAGGCGGCGGCGGCCTTTGATGCGGCAGAAAGCGAAGCGCTTGTTGTCGTCAATGACAAGATCGAAAACCGGCCGGTTGGCCTGTTGACCGAAAGCCATACGCTGCGCCGTTACAGTGAAGAGCTGGAACAGCGCCGGCGCGAGGCATCGGGCGAAATCTGACGAGCCTGCAACGGGGGTAGGGGCGGTGCCAGGACTGCCTCCTTTTATTGTTGGGTCATGCGACTGATGTCGGAATTTGCGCTTGTTTCCTCACCGTCATGCGGAGGAACGCCACGCCTGTGATTGGCGGCAGAAACATTGTTGGCGGTAGCAACCTGCACGCAAGCAGCCAAATGCAACAACAGAAATACCACTCTCGCCCTTCAGACAATGCAGCTTTCAGCCAACCGGCAGCGGGCCTGCCGGTGCGAGATGTTTTCCCGGAGGTTTGGTGTGACAGGGCCAGACAAGAATTCTCGTTGAAAAATCCTATCCTGGGGGATAGGTTATTTTGATGGCAGAACATCGACACGATACGCATCCTGATATCATCAACCGGCTGAAACGCGCCGAAGGGCACCTGAAAAGCGTGATCGCCATGATCGAGGATGGTCGGCCCTGTCTGGACATTGCCCAGCAGCTTCACGCGGTTGAAAAGGCCATTACCAATGCCAAGCGTACGCTCATTCAGGACCATCTCGACCACTGTCTGGAAGATACGGTTGGCGCACTGCAGCACGACCAGCGCCGGTCGCTGGATGAGTTCAAGCTGATCACCAAATATCTCTAAGGCCTTCTACGGAACCCTTGTCATGCTGCATGTTCTTGCAAACCGCACCTACCGTCATCTGTTTCTGGCGCAGGTCATTGCCCTTGTTGGCACCGGACTTGCCACGGTGGCGCTCGGTCTTTTGGCCTATGATCTGGCGGGTGCGGATGCTGGTGTCGTGCTGGGCACGGCCCTTGCCATCAAGATGGTGGCCTATGTTGGCGTGGCGCCAGTTGCCGCCGCCTTTGCCGAACGCCTGCCACGCCGCACCATGCTGGTGTGCCTTGATCTGGTGCGGGCCATGGTGGCCGTTCTTTTGCCTTTTATCAGCGAGGTCTGGCAGGTTTATGTGCTGATCTTTGTGCTGCAATCGGCCTCTGCCGCCTTCACACCGACCTTTCAGGCAACCATTCCCGATGTGTTGCCGGATGAAAAGGACTATACCCGCGCTCTGTCTCTGTCGCGCCTGGCCTATGATCTGGAAAGTGTGGCAAGCCCGATGCTGGCGGCACTGTTGTTGACCGTGATTAGCTTTCACAGCCTGTTTGCCGGCACAGCCATTGGTTTTCTGGCCTCGGCAGCGCTGGTGGTGTCCGTTATCCTGCCAAGCCCCAAGGCGGCCGAGCCGCGCGGTATTTATGACCGCACCACACGCGGCTTGCGTATCTATCTCGCTACGCCGCGCCTACGTGGGCTTCTGGCGCTCAACCTTGCCGTTGCGGCGGCCGGCGCCATGGTCATCGTCAATAGCGTGGTTCTGGTGCAGGCCCAGTTCGGGCTTGGTCAACGCCAGACTGCCTTTGCCCTTGCCGCCTTTGGTGGCGGTTCAATGATGGCAGCCCTGCTGTTGCCGCGTCTGCTGGATGGCATGCCGGATCGAAAGGCGATGCTGGGCGGGGTTGGCCTGCTGGTCGTCGGGCTGTTTGCCGGCTGTTTCATGCGCAGCTATCTGGTTCTGCTGCCGCTTTGGTTCGTGCTGGGGCTTGGTTATTCGCTGGCGCAGACGCCCTCCGGGCGGCTTCTTCGCCGTTCAGCCCAACCGGAGGATCGTCCGGCGCTGTTTGCCGCACAATTTGCACTGTCGCATGCCTGCTGGCTGATCACCTATCCGCTGGCCGGTTGGCTGGGGGTGACGGCCGGATTGCCCTTGACCTTTATCATGCTCGGTTTTGTTGCTGCCGGCGCGTTGCTGGTTGCCTGTTATCTCTGGCCGGCCGATGATCCGGACCAGATTGAACACACCCATTATAATCTCGATGCCAGCCACCCGCATATTCACGGCGCGGAGGCGGTGGGCAGGGGCTATCGCCACCGCCACACCTTCATCATCGACAGCCACCACACGGAATGGTCCCACCACTGATGAGTGAACTTGCTGCCCTTGCCGGGTTGTTTATGGCCGCCTTTGTGGCCGCCACGATTTTGCCTGCCCAATCGGAAGCGGTGCTGGTGGGGCTGATCTACACCGGCCATTGCGCCGTGTGGCTGCTGGTGGCGGTCGCCAGCGTCGGAAATGTGCTCGGCTCCGTCGTCAACTGGCTTTTGGGGCGTGGCATCGAGCGCTTTCGCAATCGCTCGTGGTTTCCGGTCAAACAGACGGCACTGGAGCGCGCGCAGGGCTGGTACCAGCGTTACGGAAAATGGTCGCTGCTGCTCAGTTGGGCACCCATCATCGGCGATCCCTTGACCGTGGTCGCCGGCGTGATGCGCGAACCGTTTCCGGTGTTTTTGGCTCTCGTCACCATCGCCAAGGTTGGGCGTTATGTGGTGCTGGCAAGCGTGACGCTGAGTTTGGTGTGAGTGTTTTGAGAGATCGGTCACGCCGAAACCTCACGTTGCAATTGTGAGAAATTCATTGCTACAAAGTAGCAGTGCTCACTGAAAAAACGAGGCGGAAAATCAAACGCGTATTATTCATCTGCAGTCAACACAAACTGCGCAGCCCCACTGCCGAACAGGTGTTCGCAAGATGGGACAATCTTGAGGTTTCGTCTGCCGGAACCAATAATGACGCCGTTAATCCGCTTGAGGGTGAATAGATCGAGTGGGCGGATATCATCTTCGTCATATAAAAGGCGCACCGGAACAAGTTTCAGCAAAAGTACAAGAATTTTCTGCTCAGCAAACGACTTATCTGTCTGGATATTCCTGATGATTATGAGTTCATGGACCCTGAACTGGTGAAGATACTTCAAGCGCGAGTTCCGCGTTATCTGCCGTGACAGCTGGTAGACCCGGCATCAGTGGGCGCGGCGTGGCAAAACGAAAAATGACCTGTGAACACTGACATGATGACTCTGATTGACTTTGAACCTTCGCACTTTCCCGTGTTACGTAGCTGGCTTTCCAGCGAACGAGAGCTTGTGCAGTGGGGCGGGCCCGACCTGAGTTTTCCTGTCAGTGACGAGCAGTTGGAGCAGATGCGGGCCGAAGCGTCTGGCACGCCGCCCAAACGTCTGTGCTGGATGGCGGTTGATGCCGATCAGGCGCTGGTCGGGCATATTCAACTGGTGCTGGATTGGCGGCATGGCGTTGCCCGCATCGGGCGGTTGTGGAGCGCGCTTTTTCATACAATGAAATCGAGCGGGTGGAGCTGAACGTGTACACCTGGAACGCACCGGCCATACGCACCTATGCCAAGGTGGGTTTTGTGCCGGAGGGGGTGCGGCGATCCTCCGTGCAGGTGGGCGACGAGCGCTGGGACACTGCCATCATGGGCATGTTGCGGGCCGAGTGGGGCGCCTTGTAAGCGTGGTTGCGGGCCAAAACGGATCTGTTTCCTGTCGCCGCGTCAAATGCACCTGCGCAAAATAATTGTCCGGAATTTTGAAGAGGAAATCATCGCGTCGGTCTTTTCGTCCCACGGCCTGTGCGGGAACATTGTAAAGAAGGTGATGCGGGCACAACTCCCGTTGCAGTTCATGCTCAAATTGCCGGGCAGATTCCGGGGAAGGAGACAACCAACCGGCAGGAAGCTCTAACAAACCCATGTTTTGTTTTTTCACCGCGTCTGGTGGCTTTCGGTGCTGAGGCTGATCTTCTGTCGCCGGGCCTTGACTGCGCGGTTGATGGCGCGCTGGAACGGGCCCTCCAGAGCCAAGGCAAACAGCAGGGTCACGAGGGCGGTTGCCGGAATGGTCAGCCAGGGCGAGAGTTCAAGGCTTTCGCGCATATCCGCCATGATGGGGAAATGCAGCACATAAACGGCGTAAGAGATCGGGGCGAGCAGGGCAAAGGGCGCAAACAGCAGCCGGAACCCTTTCCAGCCGATCAGCGACCAGCCGAACATGGCAAGGGCAATGACCAGCGCGCCTGCGAAGTGGCGCAGTTCCAGATAGGGAAACAGCACACTTGCGCCAATATCAATCGGCACGCTGGTGTTTGCCGCCAGAACGGCAAGACACAGCGCCACAAAACCAACCGGCAAAAGGGCGAGGAAAAACTCTTTTGCCCGGACCCGGCCGAGATGGATTTCGCTCATCACCGCGCCTAACCACCAGATGCAGAAATAGGCCAGAAAGCGGCTGAGCTGGTTGGGGTAGACCAGCATGACCAGGAAAAACACCACCGAGGTGATGCCAACGACAAGGGTGCGGTGGGCCGGTGGTGTAAAACGCACCAGCACATAATAGAACAGGTAAAACGCCACCTCATAGGACAGCGACCACAGCGCCTGATTGCCCATGTAAGGTTCAACGATCGTGCCGGGGCGAGGGCGGTCCTGTAGCATCAGCGCATTGCCGATGAGCGTGCCGAAATCCATGTCCACCCAGTCCTGCGCCACCAGCGCTGTGCAGACATAGGTGACGAGCAGCGCAACCAGAAAAATCGGCATGATGCGTACCAGCCGGTCACGCGCAAAAATCGGGAAGCTTTTTTCCTGCCGTTTTGACCAGGAATAGTTGATGGAAAAACCCGACAGCAGGAAAAACAGGATGACCGCTTCCTGGCCGAAACGAAAGGGAATGGACAGGATGTAGGAGTATTCCTGAAGTTCTGGCCGCAGCACATGGAACAACACCACGTAGAGCGCTGCAAAACCGCGCAAACATTCAATTTCAAAAATACGATTGGTCTTTGAGTCGGTGCTGAAATTCACTTTTGGCTCGCCGTATCGTCATCTCTACACTGCTGGGGGGAAGCTGTCTTTTGTCGTTTTACCTTCCGCAGGCGTAACGTAGCACCGCAAGTGTTAATTAGTCGGCGCTGATTTGTGCTGAAACTGGCCAAGTTCCATCGGCATTTAAGATGCAATCATTGCCAATTGGCAAAAATATGTTACATATATGCCAGAAAGTGAGGTTGCCATGCAACTACTGCCTGTCGTTTCCACCCTGGCGGATGCCGGATCGAATGAGATTACAGATGCGGAGGCGGGGGCTTTGGCCCGCACCACCGTCAACCTGTTTACCGCATGGAAACTCACGGATGCGCAGGCCTGCACGCTGCTGGGTGGGCTTTCCGCCCGCACATGGGCGCGCTGGAAAGAAGGCAGCGCCGGCCGTATTGACCGTGACCTGCGCATGCGCATGGCGCATCTCATGGGCATCCATAAGGGTGTGCGTTATCTCTTCAAGGATGTGGCGCGCGGTTACGAGTGGATCAAGGCGCCCAACACGGCGTTTGGCGGCAAATCGGCACTGGATATCATGTTGCAAGGTGAGCTTTCTGATCTCGCCGTGATGCGTGAATGGCTGGATGCCGAGAGAAGCGCATGGTGAGCGGCACCTCCGTGCGGACCGATATATGCTGGCCGCAGACCTACCGCATCATCCGCTCCATCTTTCCGCCGATCCACCTGTTTGAGGATATTGCCGACCCGCAGGATTGGGAAGCGTTGGTGGCGGTGGAAGAAAAGACCAATCCGCGTGTGCGCTACGAGGTGGGGGACCTGGGCAAGGTGCCGGCTGCCCGGCGGGTGTCCGGCCCAGGTGCCAGCCTGGTGATGGCGCCTTTCGTGCATTGTTCGAAAGACCGTCCGGGTCGCTTTTCCGATGGCAGTTACGGCATTTATTATGCCGGCGAAACGGAAGAAGTGGCGGTGGCTGAAACCGTGCATCACCACCAGAACTTCATGCGCTCTACAGATCAGGCGCCGGGCTGGACGTCCGATTTCCGCGTGCTGGTTGGCAGCATTGACCGCACGCTGGATGACGTGAACGCTGTCGCCGATGTGCGCCACCCCGTGGATTATACGGCCTCACAGGTGGAAGGTAAAAGGCTGCGCGACGCCGGTAGCGACGGTCTGGTGTGGGACAGTGTGCGTATGCCGCAGGGGCGCTGTATTGGCGTGTTCTGGCCAGATGTGGTCAGTATTCCCGGCCAGGGGCGGCATTATTGTTACCACTGGAATGGCACACGGGTGGATTATGTGCGCCAATACGACACCGGTGCGGTGTTGAAAGTGACCTGATCGGGATGGCTATGTTGAAATGAAATTTTCTGATATTTCACTTCAATATATTGCCATAATTTTCTGAATTTGCTGAATTATGTTGTTGTGTGTGGTGCCGCCGATCACAATCTGCGTTCGGCCTTGAAGGTTGAGTTGAACGGTTCCGCAACAGCCGCCACCTCACGGCGTTTCAACACGTGATGGCTTTCGGCGAGGATTTCTCGGTAGCGCTGGATCTTGGTGGTTTTCATCCGCACCAGCTCATCCCTAGAGACGGATGCCTGATGCATCGGCAAAACCGCTTCGTTTTCCAGGAGATCGAGCAGCAGGTTTCGCATCACGGCATTTTCTTCGCGCAGGTTTGCCAGCTCTATGGCTTTGCTGCTCGATGCGAATTTCTGCGCAATGGCCTTTTCGATATCCTTTTCGACCATCAGGGTCTTGGCCGCAAAGTAGCGACAGATAAAGAAGGTGGCAGCGAGCGCGCATATCGCAATAAGAACATAGAACATGTCGATCTCCAGGTTACCCCTGATGTCGATATTCTCTGGTCCAATTTCAATATGCGGCACGCCTGGCCACGCGAAACAACTGTCTCACGAAACAGAATTCAGCTGTCTGGTGATGTAGCGTCCAGGCAATGGCGGATGTTTTCAGGCGTGTTACCTCACGTGGTAGGCTGCCTTGCGTGCGGGGTAGGCGTGAGGCTGGCCATCCTGCAGGATGAAACCCTTGCGCGACATGCAGCGGCGGATTTCGGCAGAACCATAGTCGCCACCGTAAAAACCAACCCGGTGATATCCGTCATATCCCTCATAGCTGCAGTGGTCGAGGGCGGCGCGATAGGCGGCCTCCAGCACCGGATCACCTGCCACCGGCACAGCGCCGTAGAGATACCAGTTATTGTGTGCCTGCGCGGCGGCTGCCGAAAAACCAACGCCCAATGCCACGCCCAAAACAAGCTTGAGTTTCATCTGCTGTCTCCAAAGCAATTGTGGTCAAACAAATTGTCGCCAAACAGAACGGCAATTTCGGCTGATTTGTTCCAGCACCTGTGCCGCTACGGCGTTCTTTGCGTAGGTTCACCAATGCTTTGTTATCACAACAGGGGAATGACAGCTGTTTGCGTCCTGAGTTGCCTCAAATTGCACCAAAAACTACAATCCTATGCGATTGATGCAGCTGGGAGCTGCGTGGCTTTTGCCATAGTTACAGTCGGGGAGTTTTTATGATCACCACCAAACGCGTTCTTCCAGCCCTCTTTTTCGCGCTTGTTTCAACCACAGCCTTTGCCGCCGTGAATGGTCCCGTCAAGTCAGTGACACTGTCGTCCGGCGGGCTGGCGGAAATTGTCCGGTCTGCTGAGGTGGGGCAAGACTCCGAAATTACCATAGAAGTGCCGCTCGACCAGATCGATGACGTCTTGAAAAGCCTTGTGGTTCGGGACAAGGAGGGCAGGGTCAAGAACCTGTCGCTGGCTGGCCCAAACCCGCTGGAAGAGACCTTCCGCACATTGCCGTTCAAGGCGTCCGATCTCTCTTCCATGCCGAAGCTCTTGGATGCCATCAAGGGAACGCGGGTCAAGGCCGGCGATAAACAGGGCGTTGTACTTGGTGTGACGGCAAGTGAAAATGAAAAGACGGCAAAGAGCTGGCAACTCTCCCTGATGACCGATGACGGCGAAATTGCCATGGCGCCGATCCCCGGCACCAAGGTGGAAATTCTCGATCCCGCCGTCAAAGACAAACTCAAGACGGCCATGGATGTGATTGCCAAGGGCAATACGGATGGTGCGCGAACCGTGACACTGAAACTGGATGGCGCCGCTGCACGGCAGGTTGATATCTCCTATGTCGTGCCGGCGCCGATCTGGAAGACCTCCTATCGCCTTGTCACCAGCAAGGAAGGTGAGGTGCGCCTGCAGGCCTGGGCGGTGTTTGAAAATGCCTCCGGAGAAGACTGGAACGGTGTTGGTGTCACTCTATCGTCCGGCAAGCCAGTCACGCTCAAACAGGCGCTGCATCGCCATTTCATGCGGGAACGCATAGAGGTGCCGGTTGATACTGCGGCCGCTGGCCTGCCAGCCGGTGCCATGGCAAAACCCATGGTGATGAGGAACCGCGCGGGCGGTGCAGATTTCCTGGCATCCGCACCCATGGCGGAGGCCATGGCGGTTGAAGCGCCAGCACCCTTTGCCATGGCAGGTGGCCAGGAGGCCAGTGCAGCCGAGCAGGATGTGACGTCGACTTTTGCGCTGAAAGGCAGCTATGACGTCAGGAATGGCGACACGATCTCCGTGCCGATCCTTGATCAGGGCGTGAAGGCCGAGATGGTTTCGCTTTACCGGGTCGGCATGGCAGGTGAACATCCCGTGGCTGCGGCACTGATTGAAAACAATGCCGGCATCAGCCTGCCACCCGGCATCATGACGGTTTATGACGACAATGTCGGTTATGTCGGGGATGCCCAGATCAATGGCCTTCCACGCGACCAGAAACAATCGGTCAGCTTTGCCGTGGACCAGAAGGTCAATATCGGTGCTGCGGTAAAAACCAGCCAGAACATTGTCAGCCTGAAGGTCGTTGATGGCATGATCCACACCAAGTCCTCAACCGTTGAGGTGGCGACTTACGAGATTACAGGCGCACAGGACGGTGAGCGCACTGTGGTGATTGAGGTTCCCAAACGCAGCGGCTGGGCATTTAGCGCCGAGGGACAGGACGAAGCGACTGCCAGCGACTACCGCATCAAAACAAGCCTGAAGGCAGGCGAAAAAAAGACGCTCGAAACCCGCTATGAGCTGGTCAATGACGAGACTGTGTCGCTGATCGATGCCGATGCCTTTACGCTGGTTGCCTGGCAGGAAGCGGCTGCGGATGACGCTACAAAAGCCAAACTCATTGAGCTTGCCGATGCCCGCCGCAGCCAGAATGATGCGGAAATCAAGCTGCAGCAACTTGATGAGGATTATAGCCGCACGTCAGACGAACAGGCGAGGGTGCGCGAAAACCTTAGGGCTGTTGGTGATGGCGATACGAAAAACCGCTTCGACAAACAGCTCAACGTGCTGGAGGACAAGCTGACCGCAATCGAGGGCCAGCGGGTTGAACAGCGTAAGGTGCTGGACGATTTTACCGCCAGGGTTGGCGACATTATCCGGACCTTCTGAAAGCCCGTTGCCGGTGCCTTGCTGTGCCGGCGACTTTTTTGTGGCCATGCCCCACAGGCGATCAGTGGCACGCTTTTCAGACGGCCGGACTTCTGCAATTCAGCGCGAGACATCAAGGTCGCGCTTGCTGGCCAAATCATCGTGTTTGATGCCTGCTGATAGAAAGCAATGAGCTGCAACGTCTCATTGCTTTTGTCCGCAATATGGAAAACACGGTTGCGAATTCTGGGTGATTTCAGGGGGAAGGATTCTTAATGCAGCATGACATTCCAGACGACGTGAATGGCGACGTCCTGCGCAGAATGATAGCGGACGGAGACAATCTCTCTTTGCCTCGCGAAATCGATTTTTCGATCCTGTTTCCAGATGAAAAATCAGCCATCCGTTTTGCTAGAGCTGTTGGCGGCAAATTCGATAGGATCAAGATCCGATTGCTCGACAACGCCATGCGCGGCTTTGACTGGGATGTCACTGCCAGCCGCGTGATGCTGCCTGATCACACGGAGATCACCGAGATCGAAATGTTCCTCGAAAACGTGATAACGCCACTGGGTGGCGAGAACGATGGTTGGGGATGTTTTCAAGTCCAGTCTCACAGTGACAGCTGACGCATTCAAAAGCGCCGCAGACACCGTCGTCATCCGACCGGAAACAACCTTCGACAAAACCTCGATCCGCTGCAGATCGCGCTCGCTCATCGCTATCAATCCCATCTGCAATCTCCCACACGTTATTCAGACCCGGGGAGTGTGACATTCCAACTTTGCAGAAACAGGAGACTTTAACTTTGCGGCTACATACAAAGATCACATAAGATATATTATGGAACTTATCTATGTGGTGTCGTGGGGAAAAAAGCCTGAAAAACCCATGTTTTGCCGCTCTGCCGTTTGCTGCCTGCGATGTGTTGGTTGTTGCATTGTGTCGTGTTCAGGTCCTTCTCTGTCTTTCACTGGCTGACTGCTCTGCCACCGATCGATTGAAGCATACAGCGCATTCCGATCGTCCACGCTAACGACGTCGTCCTTCACATAGCCCAACTGTTTACTCCTGACACTCTGCATGCGCAGCTCCACATTGACGACATGTGTACGCTTCAGCGTCGTTTCCACCGTGATGCTACCAAGCTTAGATGGGCAGAATTTTATCGATCATCGAGCTACATCATGGACCAAATTCTGTTCCGTCACAGTGTCTTGGTTGAGCGATTTTGGCTCTGATCAGAACCCGTATCATGCGCATCTATGGTTCGTTCGAATGGCTTTGATGCATGTTGATATGTCGGCCAGTAAGCGCAGCTCTGGGCGCTGAATTTCAGGAAAGACACGTCGTCAAATAGTTGGTTTGGTCGAGATGAACAGAATTCTTGATCGCTGAAAAACGGTCGGATTGAGAGTAGGGCGCTCCCCTACCCCTGGCCTATCTGCCAGCATCTCACGCGACGCCGTAATTCGTTTTTATTTTACATTATAAAAATTATACAATGCAATGAATTTAAATGAGAAAACAAATTCACAATTTCTATTTCTTGTGTGAAGTGGGCTGGTGTAGCGCTATCTGAATAATGTCAATTAGAGAAAATATATAATGTAATGATTTTGTTGCTTTAAAATCAATTTCATTAGGCGATTTTTGGCGCCTTGTTCGCGCACACTTGAATGTGTCTAGTTCGTCGTCAATATGACCTTCAGGGGCAGGGTAAACCCCTACCCTTCAACTCATGACGACTCTTATAGCACACGTTCAAATCAGCGCATTCCAGTCTGGTGATGGCCCGAGCTGGCGAGCGAGATGTTCGATCGTGGCTTTTTGAAACGCCTCCGGCCAGTCCAGATTGAGCGTGGTGGCCAGCGTGTGAGCACGCGGCAGGAACTGTCGTGCGATGTCAAAATGAGCTTCTGTGACAGCCTGCCGTTGCGGCCCGGGAGACGGCAAGGACATCAGCATCTGCATGTCTGCGGGCGGCAGATTGCGGCTGAGATGCAGCGCCCCGCCACGACCTGATGTGGCGACAGTTTCCAGCAGCAGGTTGGTGAAGAGGTCACGCAACATTCCGGCACCGCTGACCGCTGTCAGATATTCCTGCCGGCCAATCACCACCGGCAGCAATCCGAGAACCCGCAGGAACTCCTGGATCAGATATTCGACCTTCGCGGCATCCGGGCCCTTGGCTGGTCGCTCTGCCGGCAAGGTCTGGTATATGTCGTCGCGGTCGATCCGCGGCTTTAGCGTGTTGCGCGCATAGTCGGTCAACGCGGATGGTGGCATGACAGAGAGATCGCAGCGCAGCCAGTCCTGGCTGATGGCGTTGACGAGTATGCCGCCCTGCCGTCTTACTCGCCAGAACACGATTGGCGTGATGGTGTCCAGCAGGTCTCGCCACCGCGCCAGCATGTCATCCTGAGCATCTGTTTCAATCAATGCTATGAAGTCGACATCGCTCAAACGGTCATCCGTGCCGCGACCAAAACTGCCTGCCAGGAAAAGGCCACGTATCGCGGTGTCATCGCGCAACGCGTCACTGATGCGGTCGATCAGCTGCGATTGGTCCATGGCCATGCTGTTTGCTCCCGCTTTTAAACCACACGCGTTACGGTGTGGAGTCTGTGCCTGCTCGACACCGGCACATCATAGGAAATCCCATGTCGCTTGCAATGAACGAGATATGCCCCTCTTTTGCTTCGGTTGCGTATTGTGCGGCACCAATGGAGTAAGGATGGGTGGAGCAACCATGTCCTCGACGTCATCCTCGCCCTTGAGGCGAGGATCTAACCACGCCAGCCACGCTCGTTTCG
>NZ_DAMDBP010000047.1:0-29970 GCF_032092815.1 Agrobacterium sp.
TTCTCGGTGATCAAGCCGGACAATGCCACCGGCAACTTCGTAAAGATTGCCCAGCGCATCGGTGTGCGGGTTTCCATCGATCCCGGTCAGGAGGTGGCTGGCGAACTCACACCTGGTATGTCCGTGGTGGTACGCATCGACAAGAGCAAGTCTCCTGACGCTGCAGAGACGGTCGCAGAGTAATTCTGGCCGCTGCCCGGCCGCCTTTTCCTCAATCGGAGAGGCGGCCATCACCAATGTCTTTTCATTGCCCCAAAACGACAAAACCCCGGATGTTGCCATCCGGGGTTTGTTTTTCAGCCCGAGGGCTAAAAAGATTATTCGTTGTCGAAGTCGCCTTCGGCTTCTGGGTCGAAGAAATCTTCTGGACGCAGAGCGTCTTCGTCAACGCCGTAGATAGCGTCAGCGGAGGTGAGGCTTTCGCCCTTGGCCTGACGCTCAGCTTCTTCAGCAGAACGAGCAACGTTCAGTTCAACCGAGATTTCAACTTCGGAATGCAGGTGAAGCGTAACGTTGTGGATACCGATGGTCTTGATCGGTGTGTTCAGCTCAACCTGGTTACGGCCAACGGTGAAGCCTTCTGCCGACAGGATTTCAGCAACGTCGCGAGCAGCAACAGAACCGTAGAGCTGACCGGTTTCGCCTGCGGAGCGAACAACAACGAAGGACTTGCCTTCGAGTGCTGCTGCAACCTTGTCGGCTTCGGACTTGCGCTCGAGGTTACGAGCTTCGAGCGTTGCACGCTCAGCGTCGAAACGGGTCTTGTTGGCTGCGTTGGCGCGCAGTGCCTTGCCCTGCGGCAGCAGGAAGTTACGTGCGTAACCGTCACGAACCTTGACGACTTCGCCCATCTGACCGAGCTTGTTAATGCGTTCGAGAAGAATAACGTCCATCTTCTTGATCCTTTCTAGTTTTAAGTGTTGGTTTCGTTTGTTGTGTCTGTTTTCCGCATCGGTGTCAGAGAGATCGTGCTTCGCACGTCACTCATGCCGAGGACGAGAATGATGAGCAGCGGAAACATGAAGACCGCTGAAAGATAGGCGAGCAGCAGAACTGGCAAACGCCATTCCTTGCCGCGAGAACGGTAATGCAGTGACGCAAATCCGGACATCAGGAAACCCGCGCCGAACGTGCCTGCAACCACGGCACCACACATGGCGATAGCACCACCAAGGAAGGTTGCCACGATGCTGGCAAGGAACACGAATACGGCGTTACGGTGCATGCGCAGAGCGGCCGGAATGTCTTCGCGTGGACGAAGAGCCTTACCAAAGGAACCAGCAAGACGGCTGCCAAAATAATAGGCCGCAAACAACAGAATGACCCAGATGCCACCCTGCACGATTGGCAGCATCAGCACCATCAATGCCTTTGTCTGGGCAAGCGCCAACTGGTCAGGGGAGAAGGAGGGTTCTTGTGCGGTCACCGATGACATCATCAGGTCAACCATTTGCGACACCAGTTCCGGGCCATAGCCGATGATGTAGCCAAGAATGATGACGGCGATGCTGATGATCACGCAGAGATGCAGAATGATGCCGGAGAGTGGGTACCAGGCCAGCAGATCTTCCGGTCCACCGATTTCCGAAGCAGGGCGTGCCAGATTGGCCAGATGCGAAATCCACGCGGCCGGAATCAGCGTAAAGATTGCCAAAGCCCCCGCGAACGGTGGGTTGGCGATGATGGAGCCCAGGATGACGGCGGTCACAACGGCTGTAATGGCAGCGCGGTTGCCCCAGCCGAGACCGGCAATGAAAACGGGCATGGCGGATGCGGCATAAAGCAGGAACGAAAAAGACGAACGCTGACTTGCGCCAAGTGTCAGAAACACGGCGGCAATACCGGCAAGAATACCGGCAATCAGCACTGTCTGGTTCAACTGTTTCACGTCGCTGTCCTGCTTCTATAGCAGTTAGAGGACCGTCTTTTTAAACGTCGTCCCCAACATGGGTTTTGTGTCTAGTCTCGATCCGCGCCCAACGCGGAAGGAATTCGAAGTCGCCACCGACTGATTAAAAGTCAGTTGCCTGGTAGAAAGACGAGGCCGCACAAGGTGCAGCCTCGCCAAAAATCATTATGCTACAACGTATGGCAGCAGGCCGAGGAAGCGTGCACGCTTGATCGCCTGAGCGAGTTCGCGCTGCTTCTTCTGCGAAACGGCTGTGATACGGGAAGGAACGATCTTGCCACGCTCAGAAATGTAGCGCTGCAGAAGACGGATGTCCTTGTAGTCGATCTTCGGTGCGTTAGCGCCGGAGAAAGGGCACGTCTTGCGACGGCGGTGGAAAGGACGGCGTGCCTGAGAAGAGGATGCGTCAGCCATTGTTTTTTCTCCTTAACGCTTATGCACGGTCTGCGCGTGGACGTGGAGCGCGCTCGAAGCCGCCTTCACGTGGGCCACGGTCAGAACGCTCTGGACGGTCGCCATCACGACGTGGACGGTCGTCACGGTCGCGCTTCTGCATCATAGCAGATGGGCCTTCCTCGTGAGCTTCAACAGCGATGGTCATGTAACGAAGAACGTCTTCGTTGATGCGCATCTGACGCTCTACTTCGTGGATGGCAGCAGCCGGTGCATCGATGTCCAGCAGGGCGTAGTGAGCCTTGCGGTTCTTCTTGATGCGGTATGTCAGGGACTTGAGGCCCCAGTTCTCGACACGGCCAACCTTGCCGCCGAACGATTCGATAACGCCCTTGTACTGTTCTACAAGTGCGTCAACCTGCTGGGCGGAAATGTCCTGCCGAGCAAGGAAGATGTGTTCATAAAGAGCCATAGTAGCTTGCCTTTCTTGCGTTTTGTTCTCACCCGGTTACGGCGCTAAGCCTCAACGACTGCTCTTGAGCGGGAAAACCCGATGGCAAGAAAAGCGTTGTTCGAGACGGTCGAGAGCGGAGACACGGGAGGCCGGAAAAACCTTATGGTTCCTGCTGTTTCGAAAACGAAACCAGCCCTCCGTTCAGCCACCAGCCATAAGACCGGATGTTGCGAACAGCGCGCTTATACGCATTTTGGGCTGTATTGCAAGACTTCGCAGCAAAAAGGCACTGTAGAAACGCCCGTCTGGCAATGCTTTTAACACTGAGGTCTTTAATTGGCTGCTGTTGAAGTCTTCATTTAGACGTTGACTGAAAAGGGCTGTCGCACAGTCATGCCAGGTACCGATGGGTAGTTAGGCAGATTGAGGAGCGCGGTAACGCCTGTGGGCTACCGCGCTTTATAGAATCAGATTGGCATCGGGTACTGGCGGTGAATGGCAGCAATCGCTTTCAGAACCTCGTCGGACAGTGTTACGTCCTTGGCGGCGATGTCTGTTTTCAACTGCTCCATCGTGGTTGCGCCGATAATGCAAGACGCCATGAACGGACGGGTCAGTGTAAAGGCGATGGCCAGCTGTGCTGCATCCAGCCCGTGCTGGTTAGCCAGATCGAGATAGGCCTTAACAGGCACTTCCTGCAACGGCTGCAGACGACCGCCAATATCGGTGTTGATGGTGCCCCGCGAACCGGCCGGCCGTGCGCCGTTCTGATATTTGCCGGTCAAAATGCCGCCAGCCAGCGGCGAGTAGGCCAGAAGGCCAACATTTTCATGATGCGCAACTTCGGCCAGATCGAGGTCGAACGAACGATAGAGCAGGTTATATTCGTTCTGAATGCTGGCAACACGCGGCAGACCCTTGGCTTCGGCCAGATCAATATATTTCTGCGTGCCCCATGCGCTTTCGTTGGAAAGGCCGATAGCACGAATTTTCCCGGCCTTGACCAACTCGCCCAGTGTTTCGAGCTTTTCGTTGATCTCAGCAAGTGTGCGATTCGTATCCTGTCCCGAAGCATCAAAACCCCATACACCGCGGAAATGGTAGGTGCCACGGTTTGGCCAGTGGATCTGGTAGAGGTCGATGTAGTCAGTGCGCAGGCGCTTCAGGCTGGTGTCGACGGCTTCGCGGATGCCCACGGCATCGATGTCGCGACCATTACGAATATAAGGACGACCCGAGCCGGCAACCTTGGTGGCCAGAATGACTTCGCTGCGTTTGCCGGTTTTTTCGAACCATGTGCCGATATAGTCTTCGGTCAGGCCCTGCGTTTCGGCTGAGACCGGCGTCGTCGGGTATAATTCGGCTGTATCGAAGAAATTGACGCCGTTTTCGATGGCGTAATCCATCTGTTCGTGCGCCTGTGCTTCTGTGTTCTGTGTGCCCCATGTCATGGTGCCAAGGCAGATCTCCGACACGGATATGCCCGTGCGGCCGAGGGTGTTATATTTCATGACTGAAATTCCTGACGTGCTGAAGAGGAAGGGAGGGACCTGGAATTTAGGAAGGAATTGCGTTGACGCAAGTCAAAAATATTGGCCTTTCCAACCGGGTATAAACCTCAAAGGACTTGTGAATCCGCAGTTTCTAGGCTTCATCGCACTTGACTCCGTACATCATTGCGTGAATTGGAAAGCAAAAAATAACCGGAAAAACAGGAAATACCTCATGAAAATCGCTTTCACCTTTCCCGGACAGGGCAGCCAGTCCGTTGGCATGGGCAAGGATCTTGCCGAGAATTTCGCTGAAGCACGTTCGGTTTTTGAAGAAGTTGACGAGGCCCTCGGCCAGAAGCTTTCCGACATCATGTGGAATGGTCCGGAAGAAACCCTGACACTGACCGCCAATGCCCAGCCAGCCCTGATGGCGGTATCCGTTGCCGTCATGCGCGTACTGGAAGCCAAGGGACTGAACCTTGCCGACAAGGTTTCCTTTGTCGCCGGTCACTCGCTCGGCGAATATTCGGCACTCTGCGCTGCCGGCACATTCTCGTTGGCCGATACTGCGCGCCTTCTGCGTATTCGCGGCAACGCCATGCAGGCGGCCGTTCCGGTCGGTCAGGGCGCCATGGCTGCCATCATCGGCCTTGAGCATGGTGATGTGGAAGCAATCTGCAACGAAGCGGCCGTTGGCGGCGTCTGCCAGATCGCCAATGACAATGGCGGTGGCCAGCTGGTGATCTCCGGTTCCAAGGCTCCTGTTGAACAGGCGGCTGCGCTGGCATCGGAAAAGGGCGCCAAGCGCGCCATCATGCTGCCAGTCTCCGCACCGTTCCATTCCGCACTGATGGCACCTGCTGCCGACGCAATGCGTGAGGCTCTGGCTGGTGTCACCAAAAACAGCCCTGTCGTACCTGTGGTTGCCAATGTGCGCGCCGCCCCGGTGACAGACGCCGAGGAAATCGCCAGACTTCTGGTCGAGCAGGTGACGGGACAGGTTCGCTGGCGCGAAACCGTTGAATGGTTCGCTGCCAATGATGTGACTCAATTGTATGAAATTGGCTCCGGCAAGGTGCTGACGGGTCTTGCCCGCCGCATCGACAAGACGGTGAATGGTATTGCGGTCAACTCGGCTGCGGATATCGACGCCGCGATTGCAACTCTTCTGGGCTGAATGCTGCGCGCATTTCTGGATAAGGAAAAGAATATGTTTGATCTGACTGGCCGCAAAGCTCTCGTCACCGGCGCAACCGGTGGCATCGGTGAAGAAATCGCTCGTATGCTGCATGCGCAGGGCGCAACTGTCGGCCTGCACGGCACCCGTGTCGAAAAGCTGGAAGCACTGGCTGCCGAGCTTGGCGACCGCGTCAAGATTTTCCCGGCCAACCTGTCCGACCGCGCTGAAGTCAAGGCGCTGGGCGAAAAGGCTGAAGCCGAGCTGGAAGGCGTCGATATTCTGGTCAACAATGCCGGCATCACCAAGGACGGCCTATTTGTTCGCATGAGCGATGAAGACTGGGACAATGTTCTGGAAGTGAACCTGACGGCGATGTTCCGCCTGACGCGCGAACTGACACATCCGATGATGCGCCGCCGTTTTGGCCGCATCATCAACATCACTTCGATCGTTGGCGTAACCGGCAATCCAGGCCAGGCAAACTACTGTGCCTCCAAGGCCGGCATGATCGGCTTTTCGAAGTCGCTGGCCCAGGAAATCGCGACCCGTAACGTCACGGTCAACTGCGTGGCGCCTGGCTTTATCGAATCGGCCATGACCGGCAAGCTGAACGACAAGCAGAAAGAAGCCATCATGGGTGCCATTCCCATGAAGCGCATGGGGACCGGCGCTGAAGTTGCTTCCGCTGTGCTTTATCTCGCGTCCAACGAGGCTGGCTACATGACGGGGCAGACCCTGCACGTCAACGGCGGCATGGCGATGATCTAAGGTTACACGTTTCGCGTGTCGCCAGCGCAAAACGGCTTTCCGCTTTGCGTGACACGCGTTATGCCCATAGGCATTGTCAGGCTTAAATAGTCTGTAGAGTGCGGTGTGTGGCGCGATTTTCAGTCTTTTCGCCCGAATGAAACCATGTTAAGCGGGCGAAGACTGTGAACAGTTGTCCCGTCGGGAACAGGCGATGGTTGCTCTTTTTTGTGACTATGGCTAGCTTTGGGCGGGGTAAAAGGGTTTGCCCTCGGTGCCGGATTTGAACGGCGCATGCGGGTGTTAACAGGGCAGGGTGCCGTCAGGCAGCCCTTCAAGGATAAAGGTCGAGGAAACCGACATGAGCGATATCGCAGAACGCGTAAAGAAAATTGTAATTGATCATCTTGGCGTTGACGCCGAAAAGGTTGTTGAAGGCGCAAGCTTCATCGACGATCTGGGCGCTGACTCGCTCGACACGGTCGAACTGGTTATGGCCTTCGAAGAAGAATTCGGCGTTGAAATCCCAGACGACGCTGCGGACTCCATCCTGACGGTTGGCGACGCTGTAAAGTTCATCGAAAAGGCTCAGGCCTAATCGATCGTAATGAGGGAAGGTGAGATCCTTCCTGCCTTGGCCCGGCAAGTTCCGGGCCAAAGTTTTATCATAGACATGTGAATTCTATAGGGTGGAGCGTTGGCGATGAGGCGTGTCGTTATCACCGGTACCGGCATGGTATCTCCTCTTGGGTGTGGAACGGAAGTAACGTGGGAACGGCTATTGGCCGGCCAGAACGGTGCCCGTCTTGTAACCGAATTCGAAGTCGAAGATCTTCCAGCAAAAATTGCTTGCCGCATTCCTCTCGGAGATGGCTCCGATGGTACGTTCAATCCAGATGACTGGATGGAACCGAAGGAACAGCGCAAGGTTGATCCTTTCATTGTTTATGGCATGGCAGCCGCCGACATGGCGCTGGCCGATGCCAACTGGCATCCTGAAACGGACGAAGACCAGATCATGACCGGTGTTCTCATCGGTTCTGGTATTGGTGGTCTCGAAGGTATTGTTGAAGCGGGTTACACCCTGCGCGACAAGGGACCACGTCGTGTATCGCCGTTCTTCATTCCAGGACGTCTTATCAATCTGGTGTCCGGCCAGGTGTCCATTCGCCACAAGCTGCGCGGACCGAACCACTCCGTTGTCACGGCGTGCTCGACCGGTGCGCATGCCATTGGTGACGCTGCCCGTCTGATCGCGCTTGGCGATGCTGACGTGATGGTTGCCGGCGGCGCGGAATCACCGGTTTGCCGTATTTCGCTGGCCGGTTTTGCCGCCTGCAAGGCACTGTCCACCCAGCACAATGACGATCCGCAAAAAGCGTCCCGTCCCTATGACCGTGACCGCGATGGTTTCGTGATGGGTGAGGGTGCCGGTATCGTTGTTCTGGAAGAGCTGGAACACGCCAAGGCACGTGGTGCCAAGATCTATGCCGAAGTGGTGGGTTACGGCCTGTCTGGCGATGCGTTCCATATCACCGCTCCATCGGAAGATGGTGATGGCGCATATCGCTGCATGTCCATGGCGCTGAAGCGTGCAGGGCTGACAGCGGCTGATATCGACTACATCAATGCGCATGGCACATCGACCATGGCTGACACCATTGAACTGGGCGCGGTTGAGCGTCTGGTTGGTGATGCCGCCTCGAAAATCTCCATGTCGTCGACCAAGTCGGCCACCGGTCACCTGCTGGGTGCGGCCGGTGCCATCGAGGCGATTTTTGCGACCCTGGCGATCCGCGACAATGTCGTCCCGCCAACGCTGAACCTCGACAATCCCGACGTCGAAACCAAGATCGACCTCGTGCCGCATAAGGCCCGCAAGCGTGACGTGAATGTGGCTCTGTCGAACTCCTTTGGGTTCGGTGGCACCAATGCGTCGCTCGTACTGCGCCGTTACGAAGGCTGACCAAACTTTCGTGACTTGCCGTTTGTAGCGGAATCAATCAAAAAGCGATGAACATCGCGGGCCGGAAAACCAAATGCTTTCCGGCCCGTTATTGTATCCATGGCCTGTCGTCATAGATTTTACGCAAGACGACCTCGAAACATGGGCAAATTTGTGCAGACTGCCTGCCGAACCTGTTTTTGCCGTATTGGATGGTCAAATAGACCGATTTGGAATGCAGAACTGAAAAGGACCGCCGGTGAGCGATACGAACCAGAACAATCAGCCGCCTTTCGGACGTGATGCTTCCGGCGAAAATAAGACCGGACCCATCATTCCCAAATCGCCGACTGAGGCCTTGCGGCCGGAGAAGGTTCCAGCCCCGCCGAAGCGCTCGCGTAAGGCCCACGGCCAGTTCATCGTGTTCCTGAACTTCCTGATGAGCCTGGCGGTTATCGGCTGTATCGTGGCTGTGGCCGGCTTCTACTACATGATCAACACATTCCAGTCGCCGGGACCGCTGGCAACCAACACGCACTTCATCGTGCGCAATGGCGCCAGCCTGTTCGATATTGCCAACAATCTTGAGCGCAGCGGCATCATCGATAACAGCCGTGTGTTCCGTTACATGACCGACAGCATGGGCAAGGGCCAGCGCCTCAAAGCCGGTGAATATGAAATCAAGGCCAATGCCTCGATGAAGGAAATCATGAACCTTCTCGAATCGGGCAAATCGATTCTCTATTCGGTGTCGCTGCCAGAAGGTCTGACCAGCAAGCAGATGTTTGACCGCCTGTTGAACGATCCGGTTCTCGAAGGTGACCTGCCGTCCGAAATTCCGACGGAAGGCAGCCTGCGCCCGGACACATACCGTTTCTCGCGCGGCACCAAACGTCAGGAAATCGTTTCGCAGATGCAGGCCGCTCAGAAGGCTCTGATCGAGCAGGTCTGGGCCAAGCGCGATGCCGACCTGCCAGTCAAGACAATTGAAGAATTCGTCACGATGGCTTCCATCGTCGAGAAAGAAACCGGCAAGGACGACGAGCGCGCCCATGTTGCCTCGGTGTTCATGAACCGTTTGCAGAAGGGCATGCGTATCCAGTCTGACCCGACCATCATCTATGGTCTGTTCGGTGGTGACGGCAAACCATCTGATCGTCCGATCTACCAATCCGACCTGAAGAAGGAAACGCCCTACAATACCTATATCATCCGCGGACTGCCGCCAGGCCCGATTGCCAACCCAGGCAAGGCGGCGCTGGAAGCGGTTGCCAATCCATGGCGCACCGAAGACCTGTATTTCGTGGCCGATGGCACAGGCGGACACGTGTTTGCCAAGACACTGGATGAGCACAACGCCAATGTGCGCCGCTGGCGCAAGATCGAGGCGGAACGTGCAGCCGCTGGCGGCAACCCCGAAACGGCCGTTGATGGCCAGCCGGGTGGTACTGACGCGGAAAAGCCTGCGAACTGATCGTTTGTTACGGGCGCCTGCATGAAAAGTGCAGGTGCCTTTCCTTTTGAGTACGCCAAACAAGAGATAGGGCATTTCCGGTGAACCACGTTCACCTGAAATGCCTTAGCCATGAGGGCAAGATGACATTGCAATCCATGACCGGTTTTTCCCGTAGTGAAGGCACCAGCGGTCGCCATCGCTGGGTCTGGGAGCTTCGTTCCGTTAACGGCAAGGGGCTCGATATGCGCCTGCGCCTGCCGCCAGGTATGGAGGCGCTGGAGGTCGATGTCAGACGCCTAGCGGGGGAAAGCCTCGTGCGTGGCAACATTCAGGCATCCCTGTCAGTCTCAGTGACCGACAACAGGCTGGAAGCCGTGGTCAACCAGGACACACTCGACGCCGTCATGACGTTGAAAACGCAGCTTGGCGGCATCATCGCCGATGGACCGATGAGTTTCGACACACTGCTGTCCATTCGTGGCCTTGTCGATTTTCGCGAGGCTGAAGATGACGAGGAAACCCGCGCCCATCGCGAACGGGACTTGCTGGCCGGTTTCACCAGCGCGCTGGCCAAATTGAAAGACATGCGGGAACGCGAAGGCGCCGCTCTGTTTGCGGTGCTGAGCGGTCACATTGATCGTATTTCCGACCTGACGGCGGTAGTTGAAAACGACCCGTCCCGCCAGCCGGAAAAAATTGCCGCACGTCTTGCCACGCAACTCGCCCAGCTTGGCGAAGGAGTGCATGGGCTGGATCGTGACCGCCTGCATGCCGAGGCGGCGCTGCTTGCCACCAAGGCTGATCTGCGTGAAGAGATCGATCGTCTCGGCGCTCACGTGGTTGCATCACGAGAACTGTTGAAAAAAGGCGGTCCTGTTGGACGCAAGCTTGATTTTATTGCACAGGAATTTAACCGGGAGTCGAATACCATCTGTTCCAAATCGAATGCCGTTGCCGTAACGGAAGCGGGTATCGAATTGAAAGTGGTCATCGACCAGTTCCGTGAACAGGTTCAGAATCTGGAGTAGATATATGGCACCGGTGAGCAAATCTCCCGAAAAGATCGCCCGCAGAGGACTGATGTTGGTGATCTCGTCTCCTTCGGGGGCAGGCAAGTCAACGATTGCCCATCATCTTCTGGAAGATGACCCGACCTTGGGTATCTCCATCAGCGTGACCACTCGGGCCAAGCGTCCGAGTGAAATTGCCGGAAAGCACTACCATTTCGTGACGATCCCGCAATTTGAACGCATGCGCGAATCCAACCAGTTGCTGGAATGGGCCGAGGTTCACGGGAATTTTTACGGAACGCCACGCGAACCTGTCGAAACAGCGATGGCCGAGGGGCGCGACATGCTGTTCGATATCGACTGGCAGGGCGCAGAGCAGTTGCAGGAGAAGATGTCGGCCGATGTGGTGTCGATCTTCATTCTCCCACCAACCATGACAGAATTGCAGTCGCGTCTTCATCGCCGCGCAGAGGATACCGAACAGGTTATCCGCACACGCCTGTTGAACTCCCGCTCGGAAATCGAACACTGGCGCGATTACAACTATGTCATCGTCAATGATGACCTCGACAATGCATTCCGCTCCGTGAAAAGCATTGTTTACGCAGAACGGCTGCGCCGCGACCGCCGCCATGGCATGTTCGAATTTGTGAGCAAGTTGCTGGAAGAAGAACCTCAACTGTAAAGTGTCGCAGGAAGGCGACATATTTTGTGGCCTTTCTGATCTAAGTCACGTCAGTCTTATTTTTGCGATGTATTCTCCTGGTTGTGAACTCACAGCATACAGGAGAATACCATGAAAGCTGCGCGCTGGCACAAAGCCAGAGATATTCGCATTGAAGATGTTCCGACGCCTGTTCCGGGTCCCGGTCAGGTCAAGATCAAGGTCAAGTGGACCGGGATTTGCGGCAGCGATCTTCATGAATATGTCGCAGGCCCGATTTTCGTACCGGTTGATAAGCCGCATGCCGTCAGCCACGATGTTGCCCCCATCATTATGGGGCACGAGTTTTCCGGTGAGGTTGCCGAAGTTGGTGAGGGTGTGACCAAGGTCAAGCCCGGCGACCGTGTGGTGGTTGAACCAATCCTGTCCTGCGGCAAATGCGCCGCTTGCCAACACGGCAAATACAATCTGTGCGAAGACCTAGGTTTCCATGGCCTTTCCGGCGGTGGCGGCGGCTTTTCGGCCTACACTGTGGTTGGTGAGCGCTGGACCCACAAGATGCCGGAAGGCCTCTCCTTCGAGCAGGGCGCCCTCGTGGAGCCTGCTGCTGTCGCATTGCATGCTGTGCGCCTCTCAAGTCTCAAGGCAGGCGGTACAGCCGCCGTATTCGGTGCAGGGCCGATTGGTCTTCTGGTCATCGAAGCTCTGCGTGTGGCCGGCGCAACGTCGATCTATGTGGTGGAGCTGTCCGAGCAGCGTGGCGCGAAAGCCAAGGAGCTGGGTGCAACTGCGGTTATTGATCCATCCAAGGAAGATGCAGCTGCCAGGATCAAGGAATTGTCCGGCGGTGGTGTGGATGTCGCTTTCGAGGTGACGGGTGTGCCGGCCGTTCTGCAGCAATGCATTGATGCCACGCGTTATGAAGGCGAGACGGTCATTGTGTCGATCTGGGAAAAGGACGCCAGCTTCCAGCCAAACACGGTCGTTCTGAAAGAAAAGACCCTCAAGGGCATCATAGCCTACCGTGATATCTTCCCGGCAGTCATGGACCTGATGGTGCAGGGTTACTTCTCTGCTGAACGCCTTGTCACCAAACGCATCGCGCTTGATGACATCGTGGCCGAAGGGTTTGAAACGCTGGTCAAGGAAAAGACCCAGATCAAGATCCTGGTCGAAGCGCCGGTCTGATCATAACTCGCCGTGCGGCATGGCACCATGCCGCATGGTTTCCGTTAGCCCTGAAAGGGCGGACGACAAGGCGCATTTTTCAAATTGGACTAGAGGGCGTTGGCGATTGCCACGAATTCCTCGACCGACAGGGTCTCCGCACGGCGCGTGGCGTCAATCCCGACTTTTGCCAGCAGTGTTTCTCCACCCAGTGGTTTCAGGCTCTGGCGCAGCATCTTGCGGCGTTGACCAAAGGCAGCTTCAGTCACCTTTTCCAGCTTGGCCACATCACAGGGCAAAGGTTTTTCCCTGGGGAGAAGATGAACCACGGTCGAATTGACTTTTGGTGGTGGTGAGAAGGCCTGTGGCGGCACATCAAATGCCATTTCCGACGCGGTTCTCCAGCCACTCAACACGCCGAGCCGGCCGTAATGATTGTCGCCTTCTTCCGCCACGATGCGCTGGCCAACTTCCTTCTGGAACATCAGCGTCATGGACAGCCAGAATGGCGGCCAGGCGGGTGGTAACAGCCAGTTGACCAGCAATTGCGTGCCAACATTATAAGGCAGGTTGGCAATGATACGCACAGGTTCACTGGCCGGAACCAGCGAGGCGAAATCTGTTTTGAGCGCATCGCCTTCGATAACCTCAAGGCGGCCCGGATAATGATCTGAAATCTCGGCCAGCACCGGCAGGCAACGCGGGTCGCGCTCGACGGCAATGACCTTTTTCGCACCCAGTGACAGGATGGCGCGGGTCAGCCCCCCCGGTCCGGGACCAACTTCGAAAACCGTCACGCCGTCCAGTGGCCCGGCCGTGCGGGCGATCTTTTGCGTCAGGTTGAGGTCAAACAAGAAGTTCTGGCCCAATGCCTTGCGGGCATCCAGACCATGTTTCTGTATGACCTCGCGCAGTGGCGGAAGTCCGTCAATCGCCGCCATTATGCTGAAGCCATCTGCTGGCGTGCGACAAGCTCTGCCGCAAGATTGAGAGCCGCAACAAGGCTGCTTTCACTGGCCATGCCCTGGCCGGCAATGCCGAAGGCCGTGCCGTGGTCTGGCGACGTACGGATAAACGGCAGGCCCAGCGTGACATTGACCGAGTCGTCAAAGCCAAGTGCCTTGGCAGGGATAAGCGCCTGATCATGATACATGCAGATCGCCACGTCATAACGCTTGCGCGCAGAATCATGGAACATGGTGTCGGCGGGCAGGGGGCCGATGGCCTCGATGCCTTCGTCACGCAGCTGCATGGTGGCAGGGTGTACGATATCGCGGTCCTCGTGACCGATCGCGCCATCCTCGCCCGCATGCGGGTTGAGGCCGGCAACGGCAAGCCGAGGCGAGGCGATGCCAAACTTCTCTCTCATGTCCTTGGCGACAACCCGGCATGTATCAACGATCAATTGCTGGGTCAGCTGGCCGGCAATATCCTTGACCGGAATATGGATGGTGACCGGCACGACCTTCAGTTTCGGTCCGGCGATCATCATCACTGGAAATGCCTGCTTGCCGGCAAGTTTAAGCGACAGATCTGCCAGGAATTCTGTGTGTCCGGGGAAACCAAAACCGGCCTTGTATAGGATCGACTTGGCAACAGGGTTGGTCACAATTGCCGAGGCGCGACCTTCGAGGCAAAGCTGAACGGCGGTCTCGATGCACTTGATTGTTGACAGAGCCGACGCTTCATGCGGTTCGCCAGCCTGAACGGCAAAACCTGCCGGGATATCCAGTACGGGAATTGCCGTATCGAAAATCGAAACAGCCTCTTCCGGCGTTGCGTCCTGAACGGAAATGCTGACGCCGATAACGGCGGCGCGGCTTTCCAGAACGGAGCGGTCACCAACATAAATGAAGGGACGGATGCCGTTCTGGGAGCGGTTTTTCCATGCGGCTATTGCAATATCAGGACCAATCCCGGCGGGGTCGCCCTGCGTCAGGGCAAGCGGAAGTTCAAGAGCAGCCACGTATATTCCTCAGACTCAGTTATTGACGATCTGAGCCTTTTTCCGCAACTCATCAAGATATTTCTTCTCGTTTGGATTGTCGCTGCTCTGCTCTTTCGTCAGGTCTTCGGCGCGGAACACCACTTCAGCGGCAAAATCGTCAGAAACCTGACGCTGTTTGCAAATGGCCAGATATTCGACGCCTTTTTCGGTGACGCGGGTACCGGTGGTGCCGCCTTCCTTGGTCTTTTCAATCAGCGGCTTCCAATCCGGCGGCAGTTCAGGGGCCAGAATGCGGCCAAGATCACGAATGGACACGTCCATCATTGTGGCCGCAAAGGTCTTTGCCTGTTCGCAACCCGGGTATTTTGAGCGCGATGCTTCAGCTTCCGACTTGCGCTTGCCGGTAATGGATTTGCGCTTGGCTTCCGGAATGACGAAGATGATCTGCTGCAGGAAATATTCCGTAGTAACCGGCTTTTCCTTGCGCTCCATCATACGCGTGACGAGGTCCTGGTTGGACATGCGGCCAGAGCTGCCATAACGGGCATTGACCAGACGTGGCCAGCTCATCTGTACGGCAATAAAGGCTTTGAAGTGTTCGGCCGTTACGCCAGACTGCGACAGGATTTGCGTCAACTGGGCCGGTGTCATCTTGTTGCTTGCGGCAAAGCGGGCAAAAGAGGCATCCACGGCATCCGTGCTCACAGACATGCGCATGCGCGCGATTTCTTCGCGCTTCAATGCTTCATCGATCAGCTGTTCTTTGGCAAGCGTGTTGAGGTTGCCTTTCTGGCGCTGCAGCTTGAGAAAGGCAACGCGCTTGGAAATGTCGCTGCTGGTGATCGGGTTCTTGTTCACAACAACCGTGACCGCACTGGCAGCCTGTGCGTCAGACGCAAGCGGAGCAAGGAACAGGGGCAGGGCCAAGAGAGCCGTTCCGAATGCCACAGTACGAAATGTGGCCTTGCCGAAATTCATCATGTCCTTCTCCTTATCCCCGAAGCGGAAGATATCCGCCCCTGAATATCACGATCTATGCTGTCTGTTACTGTTAAGGCGCCCGTATATATCACCGCTTATGCTGAAACGGCAACGGTTGCAAAGCGTTATTCCTGCATTCAGGATTTGGCAAAAGCGTGGCGCTGCTGCTTTTGCGGCCAGATAGGGCAACAAAAAACCGGTATCGGAGACCGATACCGGTTTGAAAGTCATATCGTCAGTCTGTTGAACCGATATTGACGTCGCCCAGCGTACGGAAGCTGAGGCGGGCGCCAATTGACCAGTCGTTGGCCGCCTGACGTTGGGAATCGATTGTTCCGACATCGGTATAGGCCACGGTCAAGATGGTACATTCATCCTGATAGGTGATGCCGATCTTTCGCTCACTGGAATACTTGTTGTTCAGGTCGTAATTGATCGAACCGAATAGAGACCAGTTGTCATTGACCTTGACGCTACCCGATGCCTGAACGATCTCGCGGTCGAACACATAACCATAGTCAGGCTGTGCCTTGACCTGGGTGTAGCTGACCTTGGCGCTGAAACGACGGTCGGTGTAACCAACGCCGGTTTCAGAGCGTTCGATTTCCAGATCGTCCTTGTCGAAACGCAGGCTGGACGACAGCGTGATGCCGATCGGGGCATCAATGGCTGCCATGGCCACGTAGTCGGAACGATCGGTCTCGAGGCCGGAATTGGCACCGGCATTGACGAGATCGGCACTTGCGAACGGATTGTCCCCAGCCAGATGGAAGGATTGTCCGGCGATAGCGCGGATGCCGTAACCATTGTCGAACGTGCCGTTGTAGCGGATACCGAGATTGGCGCGCGTGCCGCCTTCAATACGGTCGAATCCGCTGAACTTGTCACGGTCAAACAGGTTGGTGGCATCGAACACGAATGCCTGTGCATCCTCGTTCGGCAGGCCACCGGAATACTGTTCGTTTGGACGAACAAACAACTGTGCGATTGGCTCGATCACGTGGCTGCTGGTGTTGCCCGAAATCAGCAGGGGATAACGGACTTCAAGACCACCGGTCACCATGCCACGCAATGTTGCATCCGAGCGGAAGTCACCGTCATAGGTGGCTGGAACAGTCATGTCGTTCCAGCTTGCATCACCGCGAGCGGCGAGAAGCGGGGTGACCTGCAAACCACTGTCAAATGTGAAGGTCCGCTTCCATTCGGTTTCAGCGGTGAAACGCGTATAGGTGCCATCGAGGCCATTGCGGCGCTCGCTGCCATCAAGCGTGTAAATGTCCTGCTCAAGACGCGTCAGGCTGGTGAAGTTTGTCGTGACAGACAATTCGCCACCATACACATCTTCCGGAGCGTACCATTTGTAATCCAGTGACGGATGAACGATCGCCTGCTTGCGCTCTTCAAATTCGCTTTCGTCGCGGTCCTGAATGTTGAAGTAGTAAGCGGCCAGATCAAACGAGTTACGCTCGCCTTCACCCTGCAGGTAGAGGCGGTTCGTCTGCGTTGAATTGCTGTAACCGGGCAATTCGTAGGTGCGCGAGAAGTTGTTGTCGGTCTGGACCATCACGTCCCAGCCGAACGACCAGCGCGGGTTGATCTTGAAATCACCCTTGGAGGCAATCATGCCGCGAGTATCATTTTCCGCGTCACTGGTGCCGAGCGTAAAGTCGTCGGAATTTTTCTGGTTGATGCCAGCAATGTTGACGGTATGGCTGCCATTTTCAAACCGCTGGCGAATTTCTGCCTGCAGCAGAAGACCCTGGTTCGTGTAATAATAAGGTGTGATCGTTGCGTCTGACGTATCAGACAGGACCTGAAAATACGGAACGCCAATACCGAAGCCAAGATTGTCCGTCACGCTCATGCGCGGGAACAAAAAGCCGGACTTGCGCTTTACCGTATTATCGGGAACGACCATGAACGGGAGGTAGGCAATTGGTTTGCCAAACAACTCGAAACGCGCCTTTTCAAGGCGTACGGTGTGTGTTTTGCCATCCTGAACAACGCGCTCTGCCTTGACCTGCCACAGCGGCGCCTTGTCGGGGCGCTGGGCACATGGAAGACAGGCAGTGTACACGCCGTTGTTCAAAACAGTCGTGTTTTCGTCAATGCGTTCGGCGCTTTCGCCGGCAATGCGGGTGTTGTCGGTTGTCTCGACGCGCAGGGCATTGAGGAAGCCCTGCGAAAAGTCGTCGGTCACATCAAGCTCATCGGCATAGATCTTGTTGCCGTCTGGCTCGATCAGTTCGATGTTGCCACGCGCAATAACGCGGCCGGATTTCTGGTCGTATTCAACTTGCTGGGCCACCATGCGGTAACCCGTATAATGCATGCGCACGCCACCAGTCGCGACAACGCGTTCTGCATCACGATTATAGGTCAGTTGATTTGCTGTAAGCAGGAGTTTCGAATCATCTGTATTTTCCGCTGCGACAATGCCGTCTTCGGCAAATGCCACCGGAGCTGATGATATGTACGCGCACACAGCGGCACCCGTCAGAAGGGCCGCACATAGCCGTCTGATATTCCCGCGGTCATATACCGCCACTAGCCGTCCTCCTGATGAAGCAGCACAGTTGCACCCAACGCAACCGCCACGATGACTGGTACCCAGACCGCGACGAAAGGTGGGATCACGCCACTGCTTCCGAATGCTCTTACGAGCACGGTTATTACATAAAGCACGAAGCCGGAAACTATTCCACCCAGAATCACCGAGCGGGATTGAGCGAACCGGCTGAATTTTAGTGATACTGTTGCTGCAATCAAGGTCATGGCGACCAGCAGTAACGGCATCGAAAGCATGAAATGATATTGTGTTTCGAGCGCTTTTGACGACAGTCCGAATGAACGTGCAATCTCGATTTTTCTGGAAATGTCAAAGAAAGCAACGGTTTCCGGCTGCGACATGCGCTCTTGCACGTACTCCTGTCTCAAATTGGTGCTGATTTTTGCGCTTTGAAGGAAGCTCGGAATTTGTCCTGGCTGTGTCTGATACACATCAGTAAGATTCCAGTAACCATCCTCCAACTTTGCTGTGCGTGCATCCTGCCGCATGGTGATGTTGCCGTCCGTATCGAAATGGATCAACACGGCGTCATTCAGCAGGGTGCCGCCATCCTCGAAGCTCTTGGAGCCGATGATGGTGTCCTGTCCCGCGCTGGTCTGTCGCAACCAGGGGATCATGTCTGATTGGTGGACATTGCCACCGGTATTGCGCCAGCCAGCTTCCATGGTCAGAGACTGCCGCTGGCCCCAGGCCGCAAGCGGGTTGACGACGGTCATCGTGGCGACCCCCATCAATGCAGCGCCAATGATGAAGGGTGTCATGAATTGCCAGACCGAGATGCCGGCGGCACGGGTCACCACCAGCTCGTAACGACGGTTCAGTGAAATAAGGGTCGTCATGCCGACGAACAGCGCAATGAATGGAATTGTCTGCTGCAGGATCAGTGGCAGGCGCAGTGCGGTCAGCCCGAGAGCAGCCGGCACGGAGTAGCCGGGAAGGCCGGACAGGCGGCGCGCGGTTTCACTGAAATCCGCGAGAAAGATGATGCCGGACACACCAAGCAGGAACCAGACCATGGTGATCAGATAGCGGCTGAGGAAATAACGCGACAGAGTGTTGAAAATCATGCGCTGGCACCTCCCTTGTCGGACGTGAAGCGCTTGACCAAGACGCGGCGAATGGAGGCAAGTCCCTCTGCCAGCACGGATGGCAGGCGCAGCTTGCGGCCGGTGGCCAGCAGGAACAGGGCAATCGCGCCGCTTATCAGCGGAATGGCGTAAACGAACGGGATGAAGACCGCGTTCTGCTTGACCTGATTGGTAAAGTAGAACCCGAGCCAGCGCAGCATGAAGGCGGTGATCAATGCCGCGACCATCGGGTGCAGGCGTGCCTCGCGGTGGGAGCGGGCATCAGCCGCAATAACCAGCGAGATCAGCGCGAAGACGACAGGGAACATCCAGTCGGAAAGTCTGCGGTGCAGTTCGGATCGGAAGTTGCCCGGTGACTTCTTGTAGGAATCCGAATTCTCATCCGGAGAAAGAAGAAAGGCGAGGCTGCTGTCGCTGGAGCCGAATGTCTGTTCCGTCTTGCTGCTTTCCGACATGGTCGAAAGATCAAAAGCGTATGACATGAACTTGACAATGGAGACCTTGCCATCGGGGGTCTTTTGCTGGACTTCACCGTCACGCATTGTCAGGGACGTGCCACCGGGATCAATGGCGCCTTCCTTGGCGTAATAGATCAGATCAAAATTCGGGTCACGGCGGTCTGCAACGAATAGACCGCGTAAAACACGGCCCTGTCGCGCATCGATCTGCACGTAAAGGCCATCCTGAATGGTGCGGAATGTCTTTTCTTCAATGACTGAAGATAGCAAGTCGGCGTAAGCCGTTGCCACCATCTGGCGCGCCGTGCGGCGGGCAGGCGGCTCGATGAAATTGGTCACAACGAATGAGAACGCGCCCAACACTACGGCCAGGATCAGCACCGGCCGGAACAGGATGCTGCGCGGTGAACCGGCGGCATCGATGATGGCCAGTTCGGAATCATTGTTCATCGCCGTCATGGTCTGTGTAATGCCAATGACCAGTGCAAATGGCAGAACGACGGGAATAAGGGTCGGCAGAAGCATGGTCGCCAGCGTTGCAAATGAACCCATGGACTGACCCGTGTCCGTCACAAGGTTGATCCGCTGGAGAACCTGTATCGTCCAAATAATTGCCAGGACCGGGAGCAAGGCAGCCAGAAACATCTGGCTTGTGCGTCGCATTATGTATTTTTCAAGTAGCGTCATTCCGGTCCCTGAAGACGTTTTTCTGCGTCACTCCCTTACGGGGAACTTGGCCTATCTAATCGCAACAAACGACATTGGCGACTCTGTGGCGGTCACAAATCCGTTTTATAAAATGTTTTTTTGTGACGTTGTGTCTTTTCATCCGTTGCTTATGACGTGCTCAGCCTTGTCGCAAGCTTGTCTGCCTCTTTGATCATCAATTGTGTGCAATGAATCATCAAAATGACAGCTTCGAGATGGATTGAACACTTGCGCTGGTCATTTAAAAGACCATGATCGGCACGCTGGTTTGATCTTTCTGTGGCATCTCCGGGATGCCCGATCCACGAACCGGTCCTTAAACGATTACGTATGAGCAGGAAAATCATGTCCGCCAAGTTCAATATCTCTTTCGCCAAATCCGCTTCCCTCGAAGGGGCCGTTGCCGTGTTGTTGCAGGCGGCGGGTGAAGATGCGCCCGCCGGTGCCGAGCAGGCTGATCCGGGTGGCGTGATAGCCAAGGCGGCGAAGATTACAGGCTTTTCGGCAAAGTCGATGAGCGTGCTCGATGTTCTCGCCCCGCATAATTCCGACGCGGACCGTCTGGTGGTGCTCGGCCTCGGCAAGCCGGGCAAGCTGGTGGCGCATGACTGGCTGCGTGCTGGCGGCGTTGCTGCCGCCAATTTCAAGAAGGCAAGCAAGGTCGTCATCTATACCGATGCACCGGGTGTGGACGTCGATGGTGAAGCTGTCGGTGGTCTGGCACTTGGTCTGCTGCTGCGCGCCTACTCCTTTGATGCCTACAAGACAAAAAAGAAGTCCGACGACGAAAAGACACCCAAGAGCGTTGAGGTGACGATTGTCACCACCGCGCATGATGCCGCCGAAAAAGCCTTCAAGACAGCGCAGGCCGTTGCCGATGGCGTCAATCTGGCGCGTGAACTGGTCAACCTGCCGCCGAATGTGCTGGGTCCGGAAGAATTTGCCGACAAGGCTGTCGAGTTGCAGAAGCTCGGTGTCGAAGTGGAAATCCTCGGCGAAAAGGAAATGAAGAAGCTCGGCATGGGCGCATTGCTCGGTGTGGCACAGGGCTCCGTGCGTCCGCCACGCCTGGCTGTCATGCAATGGAAGGGTGGTTCCAAAAAGGATGAGCCTGTTGCTTTCGTCGGCAAGGGTGTGGTGTTCGACACTGGCGGTATTTCCCTGAAGCCAGGTGCTGGCATGGAAGACATGAAGGGCGATATGGGTGGCGCTGCCGCGGTGACTGGCCTCATGCATGTCCTGGCCGCCCGCAAGGCCAAGGTCAATGTGGTTGGCGTGATCGGTCTTGTTGAAAACATGCCTGACGGCAACGCGCAGCGTCCGGGCGATATCGTTACCTCGATGTCTGGCCAGACCATTGAAATCATCAACACCGACGCGGAAGGTCGCCTCGTGCTGGCCGATGCGCTGTGGTACACGAATGACCGCTTCAAGCCGAAATTCATGATCAACCTCGCAACGCTGACCGGTGCGGTCACGGTTGCTCTGGGCAATCTGCAGGCTGGTCTGTTCTCCAATGACGACGAACTTTCTGCGCGTCTAAGCACCGCCGGTGACGTGACTGAAGAAAAACTGTGGCGTCTGCCGCTCGGCAAGGACTATGACAAGATCATTGATTCCAAGTTTGCGGACATGAAGAACAGTGCTGGGCGTCTGGCCGGTTCGATCACCGCAGCGCAGTTCCTCAAGCGTTTTGTGGGTGACACCCCTTGGGCGCATCTGGATATTGCCGGAACGGCAATGGGTTCTCCGCTGACGGAAATCAACCAGTCCTGGGGTTCCGGTTACGGTGTGCGCCTGCTGAACGAACTGCTACGCGCGCACTACGAAGATTGATGACCACGACCCGGAGCGGATATTCGTTCCGGGTCTTTCCATCGTAAGTGAGTATTGAATAAAGGCGTGGGCATTCCGATGACGGAAGTTCTTTTCTACCATCTGACGGAATCGAAGCTGGAGGATGCCCTGCCGCCCTTGCTTGAAAAAAGTCTGGAGCGCGGCTGGAAGGTCGTGGTGCAAACGGCTGCCGACGAGCGGCGAGATCTCTTGGACACGCATCTCTGGGCATTTCGCGACGACAGTTTTTTGCCGCATGCCACAGAAGCTTCGGATGAGGCCGCAAACCAGCCAGTGCTGCTGACCAGTTCACAGGACAATATCAATCAGGCCACGGTGCGTTTTATTGTCGATGGTGCCGAGCCACCGTCCATCGATGCCTATGAGCGTATCGTCTTCATGTTCGACGGTTATGATGCAGGTCAACTCGAGGGCGCGCGTAGCCAGTGGAAAAAACTGAAAGGCGAGGGGCATAACCTCACCTACTGGCAACAATCGCCAGAGGGGCGCTGGCAGAAAAAAGCCTGAGGCGAGCGCCTTATCTGCCTGACAAGGGCAGTCTTTTTGGCAGCGGTACGCTGCCAACCCAATATCTCAATGGAAATAATTACGGGTTGATTCTCATGTGGATCAATATCTTAATTTGCTTATAGAACTTTGTTTTGTTGTTACGTCACGGCTAATGTTTTGTGTCGTGAGCCCTGATCGAGGACAGCAGTCTCCTCGATACGGGGCGAGAGAGGAGACACAATGGGTCTGAACGTTCCAGTGCCGGACAACGAAGCTGAACGATTGCTGGCGGTACGATCGATCATGCCTTTTGGCATTGAGCCCACTCCGGAACTGTCGGCTCTGACGGAACTGGCGCAAAACGTGTTTTCCACCCTGCGTGCCGCCATTCATATTGTCGATGAAGACTGGATGCATATTGCCTATCAGGCAGGCATGCAGCTTTCGGCTTGCTCGCGGGATATCTCGATCTGCTCACGGGTCATCGCCACACAAAAGGCCGTCATCATTCCGGATCTGGCGTTGCATCCTGACTTGAAGGTGATGCCCTATGTGCAGGGTGGACCGGGCCTGCGCTTTTATGCCGGTGTGCCGATTGAGCTTGATACCGGTCTGATGGTTGGCGCCTTCTGCATCGTTGATACCTATCCGCGCGATCTGTCACCCAACGAGATCGAAAGTCTGCACCGCTTTGCCGTGCTGGCAGCGGCATTGCTGCGTTTGCAACGCGCCAATTTCACCATGAGCCTTGCCGAACAGGATTTGAAAACGGCTGCCATGACCGACCCACTGACAGGGTTCTTTAACCGCAAGGCGCTCGACCATCTCGTGACCTTGCAGCTCAATGCCGCCCTACGGGACGACCAGTTCTTTGGTGCGCTCTATCTCGATATGGATGGCTTCAAGGCCATCAATGACACATTGGGGCACAGCGCTGGCGACACGGTGTTGCAGGAGGCCGCCATTCGCATACGTGAGACGGTGCGTGCCGAGGATGTGGTGATCCGGGTTGGTGGCGATGAATTTGCGATCTTTATTCCAAGACCGGTTGGCCCTGAGAAACTGGCTGAACTTGCAGAGCGGTTGCTGGTGGCATTCCGCGAACCCTTCGATGCCGATGGCGAACATCTCGTTCATGCCAGATTAAGCATTGGCGGCGCCATTGCGCCGCAGGCAGGGCGGGATCTCGGAACCTTGCTGCGCACCGTTGACAAGGCGCTTTATCAAGCCAAGGCCGAAGGCCGCGACCGCTTCGTCTGCCGCACCAGCTGATCGACATCAGCAGGGGTTTTCCGCGCCACTGCAAAGAGCGGCGCGGAAAGAAACACATCAATCGTAGAAGGAATCCACGAACTTGTGACGGCCTAGCAGGAATGCATCGGCAACATGCGTGAGTGGTGCCAGATCGACATCCGACTGCTTCGCCTTGATGATCTCGGCAAAACGCTCGTAAAGCGCTGGATATTCGCGCTCTGGCTCGGAAAATTTCAACTCACCATTGATCGACAGCTTCGCGCCGCCCTCCGACAGAATCATCTGTCCTGCGTCGGTTTCGGCAATGATGTCCCAGCTCTGCTTGCCCGTCTGGCGCCAGTCAAATTCCGCGTGAACATCAAGGCCGGTTACATCGGCAAAATGAATGTCGGCGGCAATCGGCGCGTCACGGTTTTCAGGGAATTCAAGCGTTGCCTTTGTGATGAACAAGGCGCGCGGCAGGATATGGGTGATGATTGACAGGGCATTGATGCCGGGGTCGAACACCCCAAGACCGCCAGCCTGCCAGATCCAAGCCTGGTTTGGGTGCCAGTGGCGCACATCTTCTTTCCAGATAACGTGAACACTGTTGAGCTTGGTGGAAGCGAGGAAGGACTTGGCCTCCTCTACCGCAGGCGCGTATCGCGAATGCCAGCTTGCAAACAGCGAAAGACCCTTGGAATCGGCAATGCGAACCAGGTCCTGCACTTCTGACAGAGTGGCGCCCGGTGGCTTTTCAAGGAACACGTGTTTGCCAGCCATCAGCGCCTTGTGGGCAGCCTCGTAACGATACTGCGGCGGCATGCACAGCGATACAGCATCCACCTCGGGCACGGCCTCCAGCAGTGCTTCGATTGTACCGTAGGAAGGGACGCCCTCAACGGTGCCGTGGCGGCTTGCCGTAGCGATCAGGTTGAAATCCGGGTTGCTGGCAATGGCCGGAAGATGCTGGTCCCGGACGATTTTACCAACGCCAACGATGGCGAGCTTTGTACTTGGCATGATTGCTTTAATCCGTCTGACTGTTCACGCTATAAATATTATTTTACAGGGTTGTAGCAGAAAGATGAATGCGAGCAAGATGGGCGCGAAGTAATCCGCGCCCAAGTTTTTTCTCCGACGTTCATGCCTGTGAAATATAAGCTTTTTGTTAGATGCCTGCGACCAGCATCGGTTTGGCTGCAGGCTTTTTGTAACGTAAATGTACGACTTTATAACCTTCCGCCTTCAGTTGCGTGAGAAGGGCGGGCAGCATGCTTGCAGTGCGTCTGTGAATGTCATGCATCAGGATGATACCGCTGCCGCGATGGCGCAGGGCCTCCATGGTGCGCGAGGCAACCACAGCCTGTGTGTCCTTGAAGTAGTCTTTCGAATCGATTTGCACATCCATGATGATCATGCCGCGGCTGTCGAGCGTATGGCGCAGGCGGCCTGTGTCGGCGAGGTAGGGGAAACGGAAAAAGGCAGCCTCGGTTTCCGTTGCATCGGCAACAGCCTTGGCGCCTCTGGAAATCTCTGACAGTGCCTGGTCAAACGATAGCGAGCGCAGGTTGGCATGACGGTAGGTGTGGCTGCCGATGCTGTGGCCTTCGGCCACAACCTTCTTGGCAATGTCGGGGTGAGACCTGGCCATTTCTCCAACCATCAGGAAGGTTGCTTTCACGCCAAACTCGTCAAGTGTCGCCAGAATGGATTCCGTTTTGCCGGGAACCGGGCCGTCGTCGAAACTCAGCACCACTTCCTTGTTGGCAAGGCTGATATCGGCAAAGGAGGAGACGATGATGTCGCGGCCGGCAAGCTCTTTGGGATTGGACGGGTGCATCCACGCAACCGGCGACAGCGCGACCGGGTCATTTGCCAAGACCGGACCATGTACTGGCCCCTGCGCCGGCATGGTGGCGGCAAAGGAGGTCTTCAGCGAGGCGCCGTTGAGATTGGGTTTTCCGGCGCAACCAGAAAGGCAGACAGAAACGAGTGCGGCGGCGGAGATGGCGCGAAACAGCATGAATATTCTCGAAAAAAGAGCAGGCTCAAGTGCCTGCGACTTTCTCCGATTATGGTTAATGGCTGGTTACCGACGCATATGCTTTTTAATAGACGGGTAAGGTTTCAGCCCGCCATTGCCTCTTCGTATTCGCTGGAAAGCAGCAGCCATTGCTCTTCTGCATCAGACAGCCTGGCGGCGGCTTCACCCCGTTCCTTGACCTTTTGAGCAGCCTTGGCCGGTGCCTTTTCATAGAGCGCCGGGTCTGCAAGTTCGGTATCAAGAGACTGAATCAGCTTCTCAAGTTTTGCAGTCAGGGATTCGATTTCATTGATCTTTTTCTTGAGCGGAGCAAGCGACGCGCGCTTTTCGGCATTGGCCTTGCGCTGATCCGCCTTTGAAGCCGTATCTACTGCGATTTCAACTTTTTCTTCTTTTTTTTTGCCGGAAGAAACGATGAGGTCGCGATACTCATCCATGTCGCCTTCGAAGGTCGTCACGGTGCCGTTGTTCACCAGCCAAAGCCGGTCAACGGTCGCCTCGATCAGGTGGCGATCGTGGGAGATCAGGATAACCGCACCATCATAATCATTGAGCGCTTCGATCAGCGCACGACGGCTGTCGATATCAAGATGGTTGGTCGGTTCGTCGAGGATCAGCAGGTTGGGTGCATGGAATGCGGCAAGGCCCATCAGTAGGCGAGCCTTTTCACCACCGGACAGATCCTTGGCAGCCGTTGCCATCTTTTCTGTGGCAAGGCCCATCTGGGCAACACGGGCGCGTACCTTGGCTTCCGGTGCCTCCGGCATCAGTTTGCGCACATGCTCGACCGGTGTTTCGTTCGGCACCAGATCATCCAGCTGATGCTGGGCAAAGAAGCCGATCTTCAGCGAAGAGGCGAGACGCAGATCACCGCTTTCCGGCGGCAGTTTGCCGGAGATGAACTTGGCAAATGTCGATTTGCCGTTGCCGTTTGAACCGAGCAGCGCAATGCGGTCGTCATTGTCGATCCGCAGGTTGAGGCCTTTCAGGATCGGTTTGCCTGGTGTGTAACCCACTGCACCGCCATTGATGGCAACGATCGGCGAGGCGGGTTGTTTTTCCGGTTCCGGAAAGGTGATCGGTTGAACGTGATCTTCTATCACCGAGGCGACGGTGCCCATGCGTTCCAGTGCCTTGACGCGGCTCTGCGCCTGTTTGGCCTTGGAGGCCTTGGCCTTGAAGCGATCAATGAAACTCTGCAGATGTTTGCGCGCTGCATCGTTCTTGGCCTTGGCCTTCATCTGCAGTTCGTCGTTTTCGGCCTTCTGGCGCTCAAACTGGTCATAACCACCGCGGTAGAAGGTCAGCTTCTTCTGATCCAGATGCACGATAGCGTTGACCGCGTTGTTCAACAGGTCGCGGTCGTGGCTGATGATGATGACCGTGTAGGGGTAACGGCGGATATAATCTTCCAGCCACAACGTGCCTTCAAGGTCTAGGTAGTTGGTCGGTTCGTCGAGCAGCAGAAGGTCCGGCTGGGCAAACAGCACAGAGGCAAGTGCAACGCGCATGCGCCAGCCACCTGAAAAGGACGAGGCCGGGCGCAGCTGGGCTTCCTGATTGAAGCCGAGACCGGCCAGAATGCTGGAGGCACGGGCCTCAGCCGAATGGGCATCAATATCGACAAGCCGCATCTGGATTTCGGCGATGCGGTGCGGATCGGTCGCCGTTTCGGATTCCAGCAGCAGTGCTGCGCGCTCCTTGTCGGCAGAAAGCACGATCTTGATCAGGCTGTCTTCGGTGCCGGGCGCTTCCTGTGCAACCTGTCCGATACGCGCATTTTTAGGGATCGATACCGACCCGCTTTCCGCGCTGAAATCGCCCGTTATCACCCTAAACAGGGTGGATTTTCCCGCCCCGTTGCGTCCGACCAGACCGGCCTTTGTACCGGAAGGCAGTGTCACGCTGGCGTGGTCAAGAAGAAGGCGTCCGGCAATGCGGGCTGAAAGGTCGCTAATCGTAATCATGGCGCCGTTTTGGCTGAACTCGCGCCCTAAGGCAAGAGCGCGAAAGCCACAGTTTACGTCAGGAATTTTGGTGCTTTGAATTCAGGCGCCGATTTGCAGCAGATAGCTGTTGCGCGAGCGTTTTGCGACGTCACGCGAATAGGGAACCACACAGTTGCCTTCGCGGCTACGCGCGGCCAGCAGGGAAATTTCGGCATTGGCATAAAACTCGGCGGCCGAGGTCAGGCCATCGATAACCGCAACGCCGATTGACACGGTGAGTTTGTCGTCCTGGCCAGTCTTGTTGACGAAACGTAGCGATTCCACAGAGCGGCGCAGGCGTTCAGCAATGTTTTCGGCAGAGTTGAGCGGCACTTCGGAAAACAGGAACGCAAATTCATTGCCAGCGGTGCGGGCGACAAAATCCTGCTTCTTGATGGATTTGCGAAACAACGCGGCCAATCGGCGCGAGGCACGGTTGCCAGCCGTTGGGCCATACCGTTCAATCACCTGACGGAAATTGTCAATATTGACCAGCAACATGGCGCAGGATGCCTGCGGTTTCTTGTCGATGAACAATGCCGACAGCTTTTCCGAAAATGCAATGCGGTTGGGCAGCATCGTCAGGTGGTCACGCAGGGAAATATGGCGCGCCTTTTCAATGCTGGCTTCACATTCCTTCATCGTTTCCAGGCCCTTGGTCACGAAATGCAGAAGGCTTGATTGTTCCTCATGCAGGGAAGTCGCAAATTGCAGCAACTCTTCCTGCGTACCGATGTGCTCAGCATCCAGCCCGGACGAGCCGAGAAGTGTAGTGGAGCGTTGCAACGCGACAGACAGGCGCTGGGAAATCTGGTCGATTGTGCGGCTGATTTCAGATGCGGCCTTGCCAGCCGTAATGCCACAATGCCCGGGAAGATTATATTTCAGGCCGATTTCATCGAGGTCATGCTGCTGCGGCGCATTGCCAAGTGCAAGTATATCGCGCCCCATTTCCGGGTTGTGACCGGACAGCACTTCGTAGAACAGTTCATAATTGCGAGGAATCGGCGCAATATGCATCTTGGCCATGAACTGAATGATTTTGGAAGCAACAAGGTTGTTCCTGGCAACGCTTTTATTCGCTTTTTTAGCCAGTTCAGCGCCCATATCCTCTGTGTCCTTTTGTCGAACGCAATCAAGTTCGTGCGATTACTTGTAGTTTTCATGGTTAGTGCAGAAATTCCATCATGTTATGGCAAACTCTCCTTAAAATTGAATAAAGGCACCAATGCAGAATCGAGTATTTTTGGAACGATGCTTCGCTATTGTTATTGTTGATAGGCGCCATGACATTTGCTGATTTGATTGCAAACGGCAGATGAGGTTTGATGCGTAAAGTGCAGTCAGGAGACGATGAGAATGTCGAGAACGCTTTATTCCCTTTGCGGCAAGGATACGACCCGGCCGTTTTCACCGCATTGCTGGAAGACCGTTCTCGCCCTGGGGCACAAGGGATTGGATTTTGAAGAACGGCCGCTGCCGTTCAGCGCTATCCCGGATGTCGAGGGCGGTTTTTCAAAAACAGTGCCCATTTTGCGCGACGGCGATTATCTGGTGAATGACAGTTTCCAGATCGCGGCCTATCTGGATGAAGCCTATCCCGAACGACCATCGCTGTTTAATGGCGAGGGCGGCAAGGCCATGGCCCGGATGATCGAGAGTTGGTCGCAGACAACCCTTCATCCTGCAATTGTTCGCATCGCGGTTGTGGATATTCACGACATGCTGGAGCCAAAGGATCAGGTATATTTCCGCGAAAGCCGCACGCGTGCGCTGGGTCGGTCGCTGGAAGAGGTAACGGCAACACGGGAGGCAGAAATTGCCGCCTTTCCGCAAAGGCTGGAGCCGCTGCGCCGTACATTGAGCTACCAGCCGTTCATCGGCGGTGATGGTCCGCTGTTTGCCGACTACATCGTGTTTGGCGCGCTGCAATGGGCACGGATCGTTTCCGGCGTTGATCTTTTTGCCGCTGACGATCCGGTGCGGGAGTGGTTCGAGCGCTGCCTTGACCTTCACGGTGCAAGGGGTCGCAGTGTGACGCCTGCATGAAACTTGGGCTGTCCCCCTTGTTTTCGGGCCTTTGGGCGGGTAAACACCGCCCACTTTCTTTTCAAGACAGGGAAACGGACTTATGGCGATTGAACGCACATTTTCGATGATCAAGCCGGACGCAACCAAGCGTAACC
>NZ_DAMDBP010000048.1:0-13225 GCF_032092815.1 Agrobacterium sp.
CTCTACACCGATATTCTGCTCTGATCCGGGGAGAGAGAATCCATGCCTATTGAAATTCTTATGCCTGCACTTTCCCCGACCATGGAGGAAGGCACGCTTTCCAAGTGGCTCAAGAAAGAAGGCGACACGGTTACCTCCGGTGACGTGATCGCTGAAATCGAGACCGACAAGGCAACCATGGAAGTGGAAGCTGTTGACGAGGGTGTTATCGGCAAGATCCTGATCGATGCCGGCACTGAAAACGTCAAGGTCAACACCGCCATTGCCGTTCTGCTGCAGGACGGTGAAAGCGCTGACGCCATTTCTTCTTCCGCACCGAAGAAGGAAGAGCCGAAGGCTGAAGCTGCTGCCTCTGACGCTGCTGGCGGCAAGGCCCGCGAAGCAAGCGACGAGCCATCCGCTGACAAGGAAGCCGCCAAGGTTCCTGCTGCGCCGAAGGTCGAAGTTGCTGCTGATCCGGATATTCCGGCTGGTACCGAATTCGTGTCCACCACCGTTCGCGAAGCACTTCGTGATGCGATGGCTGAAGAAATGCGCTCTGACGAAAAAGTATTCGTCATGGGTGAAGAAGTTGCTGAATACCAGGGTGCCTACAAGATCACCCAGGGTCTTCTGCAGGAATTTGGTGCAAAGCGCGTTATCGATACGCCAATCACTGAACACGGCTTTGCCGGTATCGGCGTTGGTGCCGCGATGACGGGTCTGCGCCCGATCGTCGAGTTCATGACCTTCAACTTCGCGATGCAGGCCATTGACCAGATCGTCAACTCTGCTGCCAAGACACTTTATATGTCTGGTGGTCAGATGGGCGCGCCAATGGTGTTCCGTGGTCCGTCGGGCGCTGCTGCGCGCGTTGGTGCACAGCACTCGCAGTGCTATGCTGCATGGTACAGCCACATTCCGGGCCTCAAGGTCGTCATGCCGTACACGGCTGCTGACGCCAAGGGTCTTCTGAAGGCTGCTATCCGCGACCCGAACCCGGTCATCTTCCTTGAAAACGAAATCCTGTACGGTCAGAGCTTCGACGTTCCGAAGCTGGATGATTTCGTGCTGCCAATCGGCAAGGCACGCATTCACCGCCAGGGTAAGGATGCGACCATCGTTTCCTTCGGTATCGGCATGACCTATGCGGTCAAGGCTGTTGCTGAACTCGAAAAGCTCGGCATCGACGTTGAACTGATCGACCTGCGCACCATCCGTCCGATGGACCTTCCAGCCGTTATCGAATCGGTCAAGAAGACCGGTCGTCTGGTCACCGTTGAAGAAGGCTTCCCGCAGTCGTCGGTTGGTGACTTCATTGCCAACCAGGTTCAGCGCGCTGCATTTGACTATCTGGATGCGCCGATCCTGTCGATTACCGGTAAGGACGTTCCAATGCCTTACGCGGCCAATCTCGAGAAGCTGGCTCTGCCGAACGTTGATGAAGTCGTACAGGCCGTCAAAACCGTCTGCTACAAATAAGGGGAGGGCGTTTCGATGCCTATCAACATTACAATGCCTGCCCTGTCTCCCACGATGGAAGAGGGTAATCTCGCCAAGTGGCTGGTCAAGGAAGGCGACAAGGTTGCTCCCGGCGACGTGATTGCCGAAATCGAAACCGACAAGGCAACCATGGAAGTGGAAGCGGTCGATGAGGGCGTTGTTGCCAAGATCGTGGTTCCAGCTGGAACCGATGCGGTCAAGGTCAATGCACTGATCGCCATTCTTGCCGAAGAAGGTGAAGATGTCGCGGCTGCGGCCAAGGGTGGCGATGCTGCCCCGGCCAAGGCTGAAGCAAAGGCAGAAGCACCGAAGGAAGAAAAATCCGAGGCTGCACCTGCTCCTGCGGCTAACGCAGCACCAGCTGCTGCCGCACCGGCACCTGCTGCCAAGGCTGAAAAGTCTGGCGATCGCGTTTTCGCGTCGCCACTGGCACGCCGTCTGGCCAAGGAAGCTGGTCTTGATCTCTCTGCGGTTTCCGGTTCCGGTCCACGTGGCCGTATCGTGAAGTCGGACATTGAAAAGACCGTTGCCTCCGGTGGTGCAAAGGCTGCTCCAGCCGCTGCTGCTGCCGCTCCGGCACCTGCTGCTGCAAAGGGCATGAGCGACGACGCCGTTCTCAAGCTGTTCGAGCAGGGCTCTTACGAGCTTGTGCCGCATGACGGCATGCGCAAGACCATTGCCAAGCGCCTGCAGGAATCCAAGCAGACCATTCCGCATTTCTACGTGTCGGTGGATTGCGAGCTGGATGCCCTGATGGCACTGCGCGCCCAGCTGAACGCTGCTTCCCCTGAAAAGGACGGCAAGCCAGCCTACAAGCTGTCGGTCAACGACATGGTTATCAAGGCCCTTGCTCTTGCCCTGCGTGACGTTCCGGATGCCAACGTATCCTGGACCGAAACCAACATGGTCAAGCACAAGCATGCTGACGTCGGTGTTGCCGTGTCGATCCCCGGTGGTCTGATCACCCCGATCGTTCGTCAGGCTGAACTCAAGTCGCTGTCTGCCATCTCCAACGAGATGAAGGACCTCGGCAAGCGCGCCAAGGAACGCAAGCTGAAGCCTGAGGAATATCAGGGCGGCACAACTGCCGTGTCCAACATGGGCATGATGGGCGTGAAGAGCTTCTCGGCTGTTGTGAACCCACCACATGCCACCATTCTGGCTGTTGGTGCCGGTGAACAGCGTGCGGTTGTCAAGAATGGCGAGATCAAGATCGCCAATGTCATGACGGTCACACTGTCGACTGACCACCGTTGCGTTGACGGCGCCCTGGGTGCCGAACTGCTCGGTGCCTTCAAGCGCTACATCGAAAACCCGATGGGCATGCTGGTCTAAGAAAATGGCAGGGCCGGAAACCGGAAACGGTTTTCGGCTCGCTGTATTCAGGAGCTGAACGTGACGAAGACCGTTCTTTGCTATGGCGATAGCCTGACCTGGGGGTATGATGCCGTTCATATGGCGCGTCATGCGATGGAAGATCGTTGGCCAACTGTGCTGCAAAAGGCATTGGGCGACGACGTGGTTGTCATCGCTGAAGGGCTGAATGGCCGCACAACAGCCTATGACGATCATCTCTCGGATTGTGACCGCAATGGTGCCCGCACCTTGCCAACGCTGTTGCACAGCCATGGGCCGCTTGATCTCGTCATCATCATGCTTGGCACGAATGATCTGAAACGCGGCCTAGCGGGTGGCGGTTTTGCCGTTGCTGCAACCAGTGGCGTGAAAAAGCTCGTCAGCCTTGTGCGTCATCACGACTGGCATTTCGGTGCGGATGAGCAGCCGGAAATCCTGATTGTTGCGCCACCGCTTGTTTGCGAAACGGCCAATTCTTATTTCGCAGCGATGTATGTCGGTGCGGTCGAGGAATCGAAGATGCTGGCGTCGCTTTACCGCGATCTGGCCGATGAGCAGGAATGCGGCTTCTTTGATGCCGGTTCGGTATCGGTTGCCACACCCATCGACGGTGTGCATCTGGATGCAGAAAATACCCGGGCGCTTGGACGTGGCCTGGAGTCTGTCGTGCGCATGATGCTTGGACTGTGAAAACTGGACTTGAATGCAATTTGATACGTTTTGATCAGGATCAAGGAGCAAATGCAGCGGCTGTTTAGCCTGACCGTATACCTGAAAATGGAGGTTACGGCATGTCGAACACACCGCACCAACTGGCCGAGGAATTTGCTGAATATGTCAGCCTCATGCGCCATCTGCGCGACAGGGATGGACACTTTCACCGGATCAGCACCGCATATGAGGAGCTGAACCGGAAAATTCACCGGGCGGAGACAGATATCGAGCCATGCGATGATTTTCATATGGCCGATATGCGCAAGCGCAGAATGGTTCTGAAAGACGAAATATACGGGATGCTGACAGCGGCCGAGCCAATACCGGAAGATTTCGGACAATAGGCTTCAAGCCCAGGCTTTGCTCCCGACAGAAGGGTGGAATGCGAATGCCTCGCGACCACCTCAAAAATGAAACAAGGAGTGATAGCCTAAAATGTCGAACGCTTATGACGTCATCATTATCGGTTCCGGTCCCGGCGGTTATGTCACTGCCATTCGTGCTGCCCAGCTTGGTTTGAAGACGGCTATTGTCGAGCGCGAGCATCTGGGGGGCATCTGCCTTAACTGGGGCTGCATTCCAACCAAGGCATTGCTGCGCTCTGCCGAGGTGCTTGATAATGCCAACCACGCCAAGAATTACGGCCTGAAGCTGGACGGCACCATCACTGCCGACGTGAAGGAAGTTGTCGCCCGCTCGCGTGGCGTTTCCGCCCGCCTCAACGGTGGCGTTGCTTACCTCATGAAGAAGAACAAGATCGACGTGATCTGGGGCGAAGCCAAGTTGACCAAGCCAAACGAGGTCGTTGTCGGCAAGACCGCAAAGCCTGCCGTTCAGCCGCAGAACCCTGTTCCAAAGGGCGTTCTCGGTGAGGGCACCTACACGGCCAAGCACATCATCGTTGCCACAGGTGCACGTCCGCGCGCGCTGCCAGGCATCGAGCCGGATGGCAAGCTGATCTGGACCTATTTCGAAGCCATGAAGCCAGACTTCATGCCGAAGTCGATTGTTGTGATGGGCTCCGGCGCTATCGGCATCGAATTTGCCTCCTTCTACCGCTCCATGGGCGTTGACGTGACCGTTGTCGAACTGATGGCCAATGTCATGCCGGTCGAAGATGCGGAAATCTCCGCATTCGCCCGCAAGCAGCTTGAAAAGCGTGGCCTGAAGATCATCACCGAAGCCAAGGTTTCCAAGGTCGAAAAGGGTGCAAACTCGATTACGGCGCATGTTGAAACCAAGGATGGCAAGGTTCAGCAGATCACGGCTGACCGTCTGATCTCGGCTGTTGGCGTTCAGGGCAACATCGAAAACCTTGGTCTGGAAGCACTGGGCGTCAAGACCGACCGTGGTTGCGTGGTCATTGACGGTTACGGCAAGACCAACGTGCCGGGCCTCTACGCCATTGGCGACGTTGCCGGTCCTCCAATGCTCGCGCACAAGGCCGAGCATGAAGGCGTGATCTGCATTGAAAAGATTGCCGGTCTGCCGAATGTTCATCCGATGGACAAGAGCAAGATCCCAGGCTGCACCTATTGCAACCCGCAGGTTGCCTCGGTTGGTCTGACGGAAGCCAAGGCGAAAGAACAGGGCCGCGAAATCCGCGTTGGCCGTTATTCCTTCGCTGCCAACGGCAAGGCAATCGCGCTGGGTGAAGACCAGGGCATGATCAAGACCATCTTCGACAAGAAGACCGGTGAGCTGATCGGCGCGCACATGGTTGGCGCAGAAGTGACCGAACTTATCCAGGGCTTCGTGGTGGCGATGAACCTCGAAACCACCGAAGAAGAACTGATGCACACCATCTTCCCGCATCCGACCCTGTCGGAAATGATGAAGGAAAGCGTGCTGGATGCCTATGGTCGCGTTCTGAATGCTTGATTGATATCTGCCGCTCCCTATCTGGAATAGACCCTTGTAGGGAGCGGAACTTTAACGGAGTAAATCATGGAAAGTGTTGGCTGGATTGGCGCAATCATCATTGGCGGACTGGGTGGATGGCTCGCCGGCAAGCTGATGGATATTCGCTTTGGCGTTTTCATGAATATTATTCTGGGCATCGTCGGCTCGGTTGTGGCCATTGCCGTGCTGCGGCAGTTTGATGTTTTCGTGCAGGATAGCCGTCTCGGCTACTTTATCACGGCGTTTCTTGGCGCCAGCCTTCTGCTGTTTGTTGCCAAGCTGGTGCGGCGATAAAACAGGGAATGGCAGGTGGGTTGATGGTGCCTTTCGCACAACATCCCGTCTGAATGCCGTTTATTTTATGCGCTTTCGGAGAAACCTCTTACAGTTTTTCTGGAATTGTTCTAATGAGCCGTAAAACTCGGTGAAAGCAGGTTTTCATGGTCACCATTCTCGACAGAACTTCGTCGGAAGAAAAGCGTATTCGCCACCCGGAAAAGGCGCACAAGCCTGATACCGAGGTTGCGCGCAAACCGGAATGGATTCGCGTCAAGGCGCCGACCTCGAAAGGGTATCTGGAAACGCGCGAACTGGTGCGCTCGCACAAGCTTGTGACAGTATGCGAAGAGGCCGGCTGTCCGAATATTGGTGAGTGCTGGAGCAAGAAACACGCGACCTTCATGATCATGGGTGAAATTTGCACCCGTGCCTGCGCTTTCTGCAACGTGTCAACCGGCAAGCCGAACCCACTTGACCAGAACGAGCCGGAGAACATCGGCAAGGCCGTCAAGCAGATGGGGCTTTCCCACGTTGTCATCACCTCCGTGGACCGTGACGATCTGCCCGATGGTGGCGCTGAACACTTTGAAAAGGTGATCTGGGCCATTCGTGCGGCATCGCCTGGCACAACCATTGAAATCCTGACCCCTGACTTCCTGAAGAAGCCAGGCGCGCTGGAGCGTGTTGTTGCTGCCAAGCCAGATGTCTTCAACCACAATATGGAAACCGTACCGGGCAACTACCTCACGGTTCGTCCGGGTGCACGGTATTTCCACTCCATTCGCCTGTTGCAGCGCGTGAAGGAACTGGACCCGTCCATGTTCACCAAGTCTGGCATCATGGTTGGCCTTGGCGAAGAGCGCAATGAAGTGCTGCAGCTGATGGATGACCTGCGTTCTGCCGATGTGGATTTCATGACCATTGGTCAGTATCTGCAGCCAACCCGCAAGCACCACAAGGTCGAGAAGTTCGTGACACCGGAAGAGTTCAAGTCCTATGAGACTGTGGCTTATTCCAAGGGCTTCCTGATGGTTGCATCCAGCCCGCTGACACGCTCTTCGCACCATGCTGGTGATGATTTTGAGCGGCTGCGTGCTGCCCGTGAGAAGAAGCTTTTGACAGCGGCCGAATAATCCGCTTTGCCTTCAGAAACAGAGACAATAAAAAAGCGCCACGACGGCGCTTTTTTTATGGATTGTCTTGTCTGCAAACATCCGGCTGCCACATCACGGGCGACAGCCGTTCATGGTCATGCGGTGGTTTCTTCTTTGGCTGTCGATTCGCCACGCTTGCGCTTGCGCAGTGTTGGCTTGTTTTCGCGTGCTTCACACTTGGCGACATCGATGAGATAGGCCAAAACGGGCATGCCATTCATGGATGCCAGTTGCTTTGCGGATTCAAGAAGGTTGATGATATTTGAAAAATCGTCCATCGGCTCACTCGGCAGGTCAAACCTGAATTGTTGTTAGGGTAAGTATTCTTCGGATGTCCGATACAGAAACAAGTTGGGAGGCTTGCCTCTTTTGCACCCAAAAGATGTACTCATTGTGGCAAATCAATAGCAATCCTGTAGGCAGGGTTGCAATAGTCAATTTCGGGTAGCTGCATTGAGGGAAGGGGTGCGATGCAGAAAATTGATGAAGCGCAAAAAGCAGCTGACATTATTCGCCAGGCATCCCGCATCATGGTTGTTGGCTGTTCCGGCGGCGGAAAGACGACGCTGTCGCTCAAGCTGGCATCGGCTTTTGAGCTGGAATACCAGTCGATTGATCGTGACATCAGGTGGCTGCCCGGTTGGCAGCAGCGCGACAGAAGTGCACAACATGCCCTGTTGAAAGAGCTGGTAGCGCGTGAACGCTGGGTGATGGACGGCAGCAATCCCTCGACCTTTGACATTCGTCTGCCACGCACTGACATCGTCATCTGGGTGCGCATGCCGCGTCTTGTCTGCCTTATGGGCGTTGCCCGCCGGGTGGCACGCTATTACGGCACGGTCAGGCCTGCGATGGCCGATGGATGCCCTGAACCTTTGCCCGACCGGGATTTCCTTGAATATATCTGGAACTTCGAGAAGAAATACGCGCCGGCGTTCCTGCGCAATTTTGAACGATATGGCCCTGAAGTGCCGATCTTTCAGGTGAAATCACGCCGCGACATGCAAAGGCTTCTTGATATTCTGATGCTCGCAGATTAACTGCGGACTATGCCGCAGTTTGAAACCAGTCGCCCCGTCAAGCATTCCCCTGAACGCATGTATGCCTTGGTTGCCGACGTTGAGCGATATCCCGAATTCCTGCCTCTGTGCGAAGGCCTGACTGTGCGTTCCCGCAAAGAGCGGGATGGCAAGGCGCTGCTGATTGCCGATATGACGGTGGGTTACAAGGCGATCCGCGAAACCTTCACCACGCAGGTTCTGCTGAACGGCAATGATCTGGCCATTGATGTGAAATATCTCGACGGGCCGTTCAAATATCTCGACAATCGCTGGCGTTTCGAGCCGCTGGAAGATGGCGGTTGCTCGGTGCATTTCTTCATCGATTACGAATTCAAAAGCCGCATCCTGAGTGCCGTCATGGGCACGATGTTCGATCGGGCATTCCGCATGTTTGCCGAAGCCTTCGAGGCCCGCGCCGACAAGATTTACGGCACCTGATTATTCCGCTCCGGATACGTCCAGCAGCATTTCCAGTGCCGTTCTGACGGTGGCGAGACGTACCTGGTCACGGCCAATGTCGCCGTAGCGCATTTCCCGGTGCAGGATCGCGCCGTTGCGGCTCATTGCCGCCAGATGCACAAGGCCAACCGGTTTGGTGTCAGAACCACCGCCTGGACCGGCAATGCCGGTGACCGCCACGGAATGGCTGGCGCGCGAGCGAAACAGTGCGCCTTGCGCCATCTGCAAGGCGGTTTCCTTCGATACCGCACCAAATGTCTCAAGCGTTTTGACCTGCACACCAAGCAAGTCGGCCTTGGCTTCATTGGTATAGGTGACAAAACCCCGATCAACGACAGCGGAAGAACCGGCAATGTCGGTCAGTGAGCCGGCGATCAATCCGCCGGTGCAGCTTTCCGCCGTGGCGACCATCTCGCCACGGGCCGTGCCATGGGCAATCAGCTTTTTTGCCAGGTCTTCGATGTCGTTAGGGAAGATGCTCATAACTGCCGGCCTTGATAGACAACGGTCGCAGTGGCGATGGCGGCGATGCCTTCCTTGCGGCCGACAAAACCGATCTTCTCATTGGTGGTTGCCTTGACCGAGCAACGGTCCAGCGTGATTTCGAGGATTTCCGACAGCATTTCGCGCATGGCCTGGCGGTGCGGGCCAATTTTCGGCTCTTCGGCAATCAGCGACACATCAGCATTCATGATCGTGCCGCCATTGCCGCGTACCACCTTGGCTGCGTGTTCGAGGAAGATGCGCGAAGCAGCACCCTTCCACTGCGGATCGGATGGCGGGAAATGGTCGCCAATGTCACCAGCCCCGCAGGTGGCCAAAAGCGCATCGGTCAGTGCGTGCAGGGCAACGTCTGCATCGGAATGGCCTTTAAGCTTCTGGTCATGGGGAATGAACACGCCACACAGCGTTACGCCTTCACCTGGCTCAAGCTGGTGAACATCATACCCGTTACCGGTGCGTACATCCGGCATTGACTGGGTGAGTTTTTCATCGGCCATGGTGATATCCCGTTTCAAAGTCAGTTTAACATTGTCGACCAGCCCTTCGACCAGCTTGACCGGCAGTCCGGCCCATTCGGCAATCGAGGCATCGTCGGTAAAATCATCGCGGCCTGAAAGGGCTGCCTTTTCGTGCGCGTCGCGGATGGCGCGGTAGGCAAAAGCCTGCGGTGTCTGTGCGGCATAAAGCCCGGCGCGTGGTACGGTTTCGGCAATGTGCCCATCGGCCGTGCCACGCTTCAGCGTGTCGGTTACGGCAAGAGCGGGCAGGGCGCAAAGCGCACCTTGCGACAGCGCATTGCTGGTACGCTCAAGCAGCGTGTGGTCAATGAAGGGGCGCACTGCATCATGGATCATGACGTGGGTCAGCTCATCGTCGGAGAAAGCCTGCAGCCCCGCAAGAACGGATTTCTGGCGGGTGGAACCACCAAGAACACAACGGATCTGCTGACCGGCGCCAAGCCGCTCAACGATCGGTGCAATCAGGTCCTTGTCTTCGGGGTGGACAACGATGGTGATCAATGGTGCCTGTTGCCAGGAGAGAAACACACCAAGCGTATGCTCGATAACGGGTTTGCCGCCGATCAACCTGTATTGTTTCGGTCCTTCTTCAGGGGAGCCTGCCCGTTCGCCACGGCCAGCGGCAACAATGATGACGCCGGTTTTCATGCTGCTTTCTCTCTTTTGCAATCATTTCGCATACAGGAATGTTTGCTCGTAAAGGAGTTGACTTGAGCGGTCCAGAGTCTCAAACAACAAAAGGCTTTTTACGCGCCATCCGGCACCTGCCAACTGGTGAGAGTAAAACGTTCATTTGCCCGGTTTTTAAGATCGCGCGTGTCGCCAGAAGGCGCCGCAATCCCTGATCTTTATAAAAGCAGCACATTGCCGTGTGAAAGTGCTTGGCAACTGGACAATATATGTCTAAAAATAATGCAAAACACACATCTGCACGAAAGATCATCAATTGCCCATTCCGGAGTTGTCAGCGCCATTTAACATCGGCTCCGTCACTGTTCGTAATCGGGCTGTGCTTGCGCCTATGTCCGGGGTGACTGACCTGCCGTTTCGGCAGCTTGCCTGGCGCTTCGGTGCCGGCCTTGTTGTGACCGAGATGGTGGCGAGCCGCGAGCTGGTCGCCAACCGTGGTGAATCCTGGGCGCGGCTGCGAAATGCCGGCATGGATCCGCACATTGTGCAGCTGGCCGGGCGTGAAGCGCACTGGATGGCCGAGGCCGCCAAGATCGTTGAAGCCAATGGTGCGGATATCGTCGACATCAATATGGGCTGTCCAGCCAAGAAGGTAACCGGCGGTTATTCCGGCTCTGCGCTGATGCGTGATCCTGATCATGCCCTGACGCTGATTGAGGCCACCGTAAAAGCCGTCAAGGTTCCCGTGACATTGAAGATGCGGCTCGGTTGGGACGAAAACTCGCTCAATGCGCCCGAGATTGCGCGGCGCGCGCAGGATGCCGGTGTGCAGCTGATCACCATTCATGGCCGCACCCGCATGCAGTTTTACGAGGGGCGTGCCGACTGGGATGCCATTCGCGCCGTGCGTGAGGCAATTTCCGTGCCGCTGATTGCCAATGGTGATGTCGAGACAATCGAGGACGCCAAGGAAATTCTGCGCCGGTCTGGAGCCGATGCCGTTATGGCCGGGCGTGGTGCACAGGGCCAGCCATGGCTGCCTGCCGTGCTTGCCGGACATGGCGGACCTGCGCGACAGGATATCGCAGCACTCGCCGTTGAACATTATGAAATGATGCTTGAGTTTTATGGACTTGAGGCAGGGTTGCGCCACGCGCGCAAACATCTTGGCTGGTATCTTGAAAGGTTCGCGCCGCAAATGGCGGGAGAGGACAAGGCAACGATCATGACATCGAAAAATGCAGCGCATGTCACGCAGATCCTGCGTGCTGCTCTGGAAGAAGGCGCGGCAAATTTTGCTGCAAGGAAGGCCGCATGACTAGTCAGGCGAATGATCCGGCAGCCAGCAATGCGCTTGCCATGGCGGTTCTCAATGCCGTTCAAAATCCCGTTGTTCTGGTTGATGCCGAAGGCTTCATTGCCTTTGCCAACTGGGAAGCCGAAGCGTTTTTTGGTGCCAGTGCCGTGCATCTGGCGCGTTACCGCATTTCGACATTCATTCCGTTCGGCAGCCCGCTGCTGGCGCTGATCGAGCAGGTGCGTGAACGTCGCGCGCCTGTCAATGAATATCGCGTTGACCTGAGTTCGCCACGGCTTGGCCAGGAAAAGCTGGTTGACCTTTATGTGGCGCCTGTGGTCAGCGAGCCGGGATCGGTGGTCGTGGTGTTCCAGGAACGCTCGATGGCCGACAAGATCGACCGTCAGTTGACCCACCGCGCTGCCGCGCGTTCGGTGTCCGGCCTTGCCTCGATGCTGGCGCACGAGATCAAGAACCCGCTTTCGGGTATTCGTGGTGCCGCACAGCTTCTTGAAACGTCGGTTGCCGATGAAGACCGGGCGCTGACGCGGCTGATCTGCGATGAAACCGACCGTATCGTGTCGCTGGTCGACCGTATGGAAGTGTTCTCCGACGAACGCCCGGTGGACCGTGTTCCCGTCAATATTCACTCGGTGCTTGATCACGTGAAAGCTGTGGCGAAAGCCGGTTTTGCCCGCAACATCAAGATCAGTGAAAATTACGACCCGTCACTGCCGCCGGTCTACGCCAACCGCGACCAACTGGTTCAGGTGTTCCTCAATCTGGTCAAGAATGCTGCGGAAGCCATCGGCAACCAGCAGGATGGCGAAATCATTCTGACGACGGCCTATCGCCCCGGTATCCGGCTTTCGGTGGCCGGTACACGTGAGCGCATTTCGCTGCCGCTGGAATTCTGTGTGGTGGATAACGGACCGGGCGTACCATCAGACCTTTTGCCGTATCTTTTTGACCCGTTCATCACCACCAAGACCAATGGCTCCGGTCTTGGCCTGGCACTGGTGGCAAAGCTCATCGGTGCGCATGGCGGCATTATTGAATGCGACAGCCAGAATCATCGCACGACATTCCGTGTTCTCATGCCCGTCTCACCTGAGGTAACGCAGGAAGAGCGTACAATTCCGAACCCGACAGGAAATACCCCATGACAGCGACGATCCTTGTGGCCGACGATGACGCGGCCATCCGCACTGTGCTTAATCAGGCTCTCAGCCGGGCCGGTTATGATGTGCGTATTACATCCAATGCCGCAACGCTGTGGCGTTGGGTTTCGGCAGGTGAGGGGGATCTCGTCATTACCGACGTGGTGATGCCTGACGAGAACGCATTTGACCTGTTGCCACGCATCAAGAAGGCTCGTCCGGAACTGCCTGTGCTCGTCATGAGTGCGCAGAATACCTTCATGACTGCCATCAAGGCCTCTGAAAAAGGTGCCTATGACTATCTGCCCAAGCCGTTTGACCTGACCGAACTGATTGCCATTATCGGCCGTGCACTGGCGGAGCCGAAGCGCAAGCCGGCCAAGCTGGATGACGACATGCAGGACGGCATGCCGCTGGTTGGCCGTTCCGCAGCCATGCAGGAAATCTACCGCGTGCTGGCGCGTTTGATGCAGACCGATCTGACGCTGATGATCACCGGTGAATCCGGTACCGGCAAGGAACTGGTGGCACGCGCGCTGCATGATTATGGCAAGCGCCGCAATGGTCCTTTCGTTGCCATCAACATGGCGGCGATCCCGCGTGACCTGATCGAGTCCGAACTGTTCGGTCACGAAAAGGGTGCCTTTACCGGCGCGCAGAACCGTTCGACCGGCCGCTTTGAGCAGGCCGAGGGCGGCACGCTGTTCCT
>NZ_DAMDBP010000048.1:13235-29663 GCF_032092815.1 Agrobacterium sp.
CGATGGATGCGCAGACCCGTCTTTTGCGCGTTCTGCAACAGGGCGAATATACCACGGTGGGGGGGCGCACGCCGATCCGCACCGATGTGCGCATTGTTGCTGCCACCAACAAGGATCTGAAACAGTCCATCAATCAGGGTCTGTTCCGCGAAGACCTTTATTACCGCCTCAATGTGGTGCCGCTGCGCCTGCCACCGCTGCGCGACCGTGCCGAGGATATTCCTGACCTGGTGCGTCACTTCATTCAGCAAGGTGAAAAGGAGGGTCTTGAGGGCAAGCGATTCGAAAATGATGCTCTTGAATTGATGAAGGCCTACGCCTGGCCGGGCAACGTGCGTGAGCTGGAAAACCTCATTCGCCGTTTGATGGCGCTTTATCCGCAGGAAGTCATCACCAAGGAAATCATCGATTCCGAGCTGAACTCCGATGTGCCGGAACGTCCTCTGGACAAGATGAATGTCCGCACCGGTACGCTGACGATTTCGCAGGCCGTAGAAGAGAACATGCGCGAATATTTCTCCGGATTCGGCGATGATTTGCCGCCTGCCGGCCTCTATGACCGCGTGCTGCGCGAGATGGAATATCCGCTCATTCTGGCGGCGCTGACGGCCACGCGAGGCAACCAGATCAAGGCTGCTGATCTCCTGGGGCTTAACCGCAATACGCTGCGCAAGAAAATTCGTGAGCTGGGTGTCTCCGTGTATCGCAGTTCGCGTACCACCTGAGATATTGACAGAGGGGAAACTCTCGTTGCATTTTCGCCACAATGTGTTGCTTGAAAAACACGCGGAACCATTTCACTGGAGTGATTCCGCTTTTCAGGACATAGCCGCGAAATGGTCGGCCATTGGGAGAATTGAATGCGAACAACTGCCGCTGATTACGCTGCGGACAGTGACGTGAGTGATGCGAGTGTGAAAGATCGGCGCATGTCTTTTGCTTTGCCTGGTCTTCTGCTGGCTGGCGCTGCACTGGTGTGCGCCATTTTCTCGCTGTTCGTTCTCGTTGGCTTTACACCGATTTCGCCAACCTCCAATGTGGTGATTGCCCTTGGTGTTATCAACGGGCTTTTCGTGCTCGGCCTGATGTATCTGATTGGTCGTGAGGTCAGCCGGTTGCTGAAAGCCCGCCGGGTCGGCCGTGCGGCGGCCCGCCTGCATATCCGCATCGTCGTGCTGTTTTCGATGGTGGCGATTACACCGGCCGTTCTGGTGGCGATTTTTGCCACAATTACACTCAGTGCCGGTCTTGATCGCTGGTTTTCGATCCGAACCCAGTCGATTGTGGAATCCTCCAGCAACGTCGCCCAGGCCTATATGATGGAAAATGCCTCCTATGTGCAGGGGCAGACACTTTCCATGGCCAATGATCTCGACCGCAACCGCGCCCTTTTTTATCTCGACCGGACCGGTTTCGTTGACCTGTTGACCAGACAGGCGCGGGGCCGTGGTCTGCTCGGTGCATTTCTGGTGCGTGAAGATGGCGATGCCATCGTGCAGGCCGACATCGAGACAGAACGGCCTTTGCCAGCCATTCCGCAGGATGCGCTTGAGAAAGCGGCGGCCGGTCAACCGACCCTCATTCCACCAGGCATTACCAACCTTGTTGGCGCTATCATCAAGCTCGACGGCATTGGAGGCACTTTCCTTTACACAGTGCGTGCTGTGGACCCGAAGGTCATGGCCGCCATGCGGCTGATGGATGAGAACCGCGATGAATACAAGGCGATGGAAGCCGGTCGCGCCTCGCTGCAGGTGGCCTTTGCCATTCTCTATCTCGGATTTGCGCTGATTGTGCTTCTGGCCGCCATCTGGACGGCTATTGCGGTTGCCGACCGCATCGTTCGGCCGATCCGTCTGTTGATTGGCGCGGCAGACAGCGTGGCCAGCGGCAACATGAATGTGCTGGTGCCGGTGCGTGCGGTTGACGGTGACGTCGGCAGGCTGTCGCGCACCTTCAACAAGATGATTTCGGAAATCCGCACGCAGCAGCGGGAAATTCTGGAAACCAGGGACGATATTGATGCGCGCAGGCGCTTCATCGAGGCCGTGCTGTCCGGTGTGACGGCGGCGGTTATCGGTGTGGACGAAGACCGGCAGATCACCATCGTCAATCCGTCGGCTGAAGATTTCCTCGCCATGCCATCGGACAAGCTGATGGGTGTGAAGCTGAGCGATGCCGCACCCGAGATCGATCAGGTGGTAACCGAGGCTGCCGTCTGGTCGCGTGGCGAGTTCCACAAGCAGATCAACATCATGCGGCGCGGCAAGGAGCGGGCACTCAACGTGCAGGTAACGCGCGAAGCGGCCCGTGATGCCTATGTTATCACGCTGGATGACATTACCGATCTGGTGATTGCGCAGCGCTCGACCGCATGGTCTGACGTGGCGCGCCGTATCGCCCATGAAATCAAGAACCCGCTGACGCCTATTCAGCTTTCGGCCGAGCGCATCAAGCGCCGTTTCGGCAAGCAGATTGCCGATGAGGACCGGCAGGTGTTTGACCAGTGTACCGACACGATTGTGCGCCAGGTGGGCGATATCGGCCGTATGGTCGATGAATTCTCCGCATTCGCACGTATGCCAAAGCCGACCAAGGAAAAGTCCGATCTGCGCGATGTGCTGAAAGATGCCGCCTTCCTGCGGGAAATCGGTGCAAGCCACGTGAAGATCAGCACAGAGTTGGGTGACGACGCGCTTTACGGTCTGTTTGATGCGCGCATGCTGGGTCAGGCATTTGGCAATCTGATCAAGAATGCCGTTGAGGCAATCGAGGCGGTGGAGGCCGATGGTGGTGAACGCCGTGACGGCCGTGTTCTGGTGCGCAGCGCCTTTGACACTGATCACTCGCATTTCGTGGTTGATGTGATCGACAATGGTCGCGGCCTGCCGGCGGAAAACCGACACCGTATTCTCGAGCCGTACATGACGATGCGCGACAAGGGAACCGGTCTCGGTCTGGCGATCGTCAAGAAAATTATTGAAGAGCATGGCGGGCAAATCGAACTTCATGATGCGCCTGCCGATTTCGACCATGGCCGTGGTGCCATGATTAGAGTGATTCTGCCGCATCTTGATGCGACCGAAGCAGCAAGTGACAAGGAAGTGGCCTATGGCGTCTGATATTCTGGTCGTGGATGACGAAGCTGACATTCGCGAGATTGTTGCGGGTATTTTGTCCGATGAAGGGCATGAGACACGTATGGCGCATGACGCCGACAGTGCACTTGCAGCCATTTCGGAGCGCGTTCCGCGGCTGGTCTTTCTGGACATCTGGATGCAGGGCAGCCGACTTGACGGTCTGGCATTGCTGGACGAGATCAAAAGCCGCCACCCCGATCTGCCTGTGGTGATGATTTCGGGTCACGGCAACATTGAGACGGCGGTCAATGCCATCAAGCGCGGGGCGTTTGACTTTATTGAAAAGCCGTTCAAGACCGACCGCCTGATCCTGATTGCCGAGCGTGCTCTGGAAAACTCCAAGCTGAAACGCGAAGTGCAGGAACTGAAAAAGCGCACCGGTGATGCCGTCGAACTGATTGGCGCCTCGCTTGCCGTGTCGCAGTTGCGCCAGACCATTGATCGCGCAGCACCAACCAACAGCCGCATCATGATCCTTGGGCCATCCGGCTCCGGCAAGGAGCTGGTAGCGCGCATGATCCACAAGAAGTCCAGTCGTGCCAATGGCCCATTCGTGGCGCTGAACGCTGCGACCATCACGCCTGAGCGCATGGAAATTGCGCTGTTCGGCACCGAAGGTCAGCCCGGCCAGCCGCGCAAGATCGGTGCTTTGGAAGAAGCGCATCGCGGTATTCTGTACCTTGACGAAGTCGGCGAAATGCCGCGCGAAACGCAGAACAAGATCCTGCGTGTGCTGATCGATCAGCAGTTTGAGCGTGTGGGTGGCGGCAAGCGGGTGAAGGTGGATATCCGCATCATCTCGTCGACGGCCTATAATCTGGAAAGCCTGATTGCCGAGGGTCGTTTCCGTGAAGACCTCTATCACCGGCTTGCCGTGGTGCCTGTGAAGGTGCCGGCTCTTTCCGAGCGTCGCGAGGATATTCCTTACCTCGTTGACATGTTCATTCGCCAGATTTCCGAACAGGCCGGCATTCGCTCGCGCAAGATCGGCGATGACGCCATGGCGGTACTGCAAAGCCATGACTGGCCGGGCAATATTCGCCAGCTGCGCAACAATATCGAACGTCTGATGATCCTGGCGCGTCCTGAAGGGGGCGATCCGACGATTACTGCCGACATGCTTCCTGCAGATATTGGCGACATGCTGCCGAAGATTTCCGCGCAAGGTGACCAGCACATCATGACGTTGCCACTGCGTGAGGCACGTGAAATGTTCGAGCGGGACTATCTGGTGGCCCAGATCAACCGTTTCGGTGGCAATATTTCGCGGACAGCGGAATTCGTCGGCATGGAACGCTCAGCACTGCATCGCAAATTGAAATCACTCGGCGTATAAGCACGGCAAGGGCACGCGATTTGCGGGTCGATTCGCCGGGTGAAGAGGTATTATGAAGGTCATCATTTGTGGTGCGGGGCAGGTGGGCTACGGTATTGCCGAGCAGCTGTCGCGGGAGGACAATGAAGTCTCCGTCATTGATACATCTGCTGCGTTGATCACTGCGATTACCGAGACGCTTGATGTGCGCGGTTACGTGGGGCATGGCGCGCATCCTGACATGCTGGCCAAGGCCGGAGCCGATCAGGCCGACATGATCATTGCCGTGACGCTGCATGATGAGATCAACATCGTGGCCTGCGAAGTTGCGCACGCGCTGTTCAGCGTGCCAACCAAGATTGCCCGTATCCGTGACCAGAGCTATTTGCAGCCTGAATATGGCGACCTGTTCAGCCGCGAGAACATGTCGATCGACGTGACGATTTCGCCTGAGGTCGAGGTCGGCAAGATGGTGTTGCGACGCATCGCCTTTCCTGGCGCCAATGACGTTGTGCGTTTTGCCGATGACAATATATCGATGCTGGCCATCGAATGCATGGAAGATTGTCCTGTGGTCAACACGCCGCTGCATCAGCTCAGCAGCTTGTTTCCGGATCTCATTGCTACCGTGGCCGGTATCTATCGCGACGGCACACTGATTGTCCCACATTCATCCGATCCGCTGCGTACCGGCGATCTGGCCTATGTGATTTGTCAGCGCCAGCATGCCCGCCGGACACTTGGCCTGTTTGGTCATGAAGAGCAGGAGGCGCGGCGCATCATCATCGCTGGTGCTGGCAATATCGGCTATTACGTTGCCAGCAAGATCGAGGAGTTGCAGCCCAATACCCGGGTCAAGATCATCGAATTTGATCATGAAAAGGCCGTCACTGCATCCGATCTCTTGTCGAAGACCATTGTGTTGCATGGTTCCGTGCTCGACCAGAAAATATTGCAGCAGGCCGATATTCAGGAAGCAGACCTGATCGTTACCCTGACCAACAATGACCAGACCAATATTCTGGGCGCGGTGATGGCAAAGCAGTTGGGTTGCAAGTCCAACCTCGTTTTGCTCAACAGCACGTCGTTTCATGATGTGACCAGATCGCTGGGTATCGACGCCTTCATCAATCCGCGCGCGGTCACCATTTCACGCGTTTTGCAGCATGTGCGCAAGGGCCGTATCCGCTCGGTCTATTCTGTGCAGAAGGGGTCTGGCGAGGTGATCGAGGCCGAAGCGCTGGAAACCTCACCATTGGTTGGGCGCATGTTGCGCGATCTCGATCTGCCGGAGGGTATCCGTATCGGCGCGATCTACCGCGAAGGCAAGGTGTTGCGGCCTGACGGGTCGATGAAGATCAAGGCCAGAGACCGGGTGGTACTGTTTGCCGCTGCCGATGCAGTCCGTGATGTGGAGCAACTGTTCCGGGTGTCGATCCAGTATTTCTAATCCGGGATTTTTCGACCCGGATTTTCAGGGGTGGCTTGCCAATCACGATTTGGTGGATGATATTTCACGGGCGAACCATTCCGTACGCTTTCGACGTTGCGCAAATTTGCGTGATTTGATACCAGAGTCGTGGGCGAGGGTTATGAGGGGTTGAACCTACTCAACCAGCGGTTATTGATTGATTATTTTCCGGCGTTTTTCGCCGGCAAGAAAGAAAGAAGCGGCGCCATGGCGGAACGTTCTCAGAATTTGCAAGACCTCTTCCTTAATACTGTTCGCAAACAAAAGATTTCGCTGACAATTTTCCTTATCAACGGTGTGAAGCTGACAGGTGTTGTCACGTCATTTGACAATTTCTGCGTGTTGCTTCGTCGTGACGGCCATTCGCAGCTTGTTTACAAGCACGCGATCTCGACCATCATGCCCGGTCAGCCGATGCAGATGTTTGAAACCGAGGAAGGCGCTGCCTGATTTCAGGGCAGCCCCGCACGGTTCGAGCAGTACACAATTCAGTAATCCGAAAGGGCAAGGGAACGTTCCGGCGTTATTCCCGTTTGCCCTTTAGGTGTTTTTTCTAACAGGGTGCAAGACAATTTCGACACGCGACACATCAAGCGAATCCATTATTCCTGAACTGGAAAAGCATCGGGACGATATGCGCGCCGTGGTGCTGGTTCCCGTGCTCAAGCAGCGAGAGTCCAAGGACGCCTCGATTGTTGTGTCACCGGTGCGCTCCAGTGATGCAAAGCTTGAAGAAGCCAAGGGGTTGGCACTGGCCATTGACCTTGAGGTGGTCGCCGGGCTTGTCGTAGCGGTCAATCAGCCACGCCCTGCCACACTGTTTGGTACTGGCAAGATTGAGGAAATCAATCACCTGTTGAATGAACATGATGCCGGCCTGGTCATTGTTGACCATCCGTTGACGCCTGTTCAGCAGCGCAATCTTGAAAAGCAGTGGAACGCCAAAGTCATTGACCGTACCGGCCTGATCCTGGAAATTTTCGGTCGACGTGCCTCCACCAAGGAAGGTACGTTGCAGGTTGATCTTGCGCATCTGAACTATCAAAAAGGCCGTCTGGTTCGCAGCTGGACCCACCTTGAACGTCAGCGCGGTGGTGCGGGCTTCATGGGTGGCCCGGGTGAAACGCAGATCGAAGCCGACCGTCGTCTGTTGCAAGACCGTATCGTCAAGCTGGAGCGTGAACTGGAGCAGGTGGTGCGCACCCGCCAGTTGCACCGCTCCAAGCGCCGCAAGGTGCCACATCCTATTGTTGCGCTGGTGGGGTACACCAACGCCGGCAAGTCCACGCTGTTCAACCGAATTACCGGGGCTGGCGTACTGACTGAAGACATGCTGTTTGCGACGCTTGACCCAACGCTTCGCCGCATGAAGCTGCCCCACGGCCGCACCGTCATTCTGTCAGACACGGTGGGTTTCATTTCCGATCTGCCGACCCACCTTGTCGCCGCGTTCCGCGCGACACTCGAAGAGGTGCTGGAAGCTGATCTCATTCTGCATGTGCGGGATATGTCTGATCCAGACAATGCTGCGCAGTCGGCCGATGTGCTGCGTATTCTGGCCGACCTTGGCATTGACGAGAAGGAAGCCTCAGAGCGGGTCATCGAGGTCTGGAACAAGGTCGACAGGCTCGAGACTGAAGCTCACGATGCGATCATGCAGCGTGTACAGGGCCGCGACAACATCAAGGCTGTTTCGGCTGTGACCGGCGAGGGCGTTGATGCGCTGATGGACGAGATTTCCGTTCGTCTGTCTGGCGTGTTGACCGTAACGGCCATCATCCTGCCGGTAGACAAGCTGCATCTGCTGTCCTGGGTTTACGACAATGCTATTGTCGACGAGCGCGAAGACCGCGAAGATGGTTCTGTGGCGCTTGATGTGCGCATGTCGGAAGCGCAGGCCGCTCAGCTGGAGCGCAAGCTTGGCAAAGTCGCGACACGTGAACAGGAGGATTGGGAGCGCTAGCTGCTGCTTCTCGTCCTCTTTGGCCACGGCAATCTCGCGGACCGTCGCGTAACTGCGACACAATGAACACAAAAAATTGTTTGGAAGAATAAGCGGTGCAAAAACTGCGCTGTTTAGTCACTTTGTTTTACCGTAAAACAAGCAATTACAGCCTAATCTCAGTGTGTCACGACGACATCCGTGATGTGTCCTCACGATTGTTGCAGCCTGTGTGCTTTGCAATTTTTGGGCGTTTTTTTCCCTTTTTTTACCTTTTTGCGCAAGGACATTTTATCGGATAGGGTTTGGGAGGGCTTTCTGGTGATATGTTTTCTGTACGTGTGAGCTCTTGAATGACCGGACCACTTGATACGCAAACTGTTCTGCTGATGCACCAGATGTCGTTTTTCGTCGGTGCTTTGTGCTTTCTCTATGTGCGCTCACGCTCCACCGGAAACATTGGTCTCGGCCTGCTGTCCATTGGATTTTTCCTGAGTTCGCTTGCCTCCACCTTCGTCATCTTTGGACGCAAGACACCAGATCTGGTTTATTTCTGGTCTGTGGTTGCCTTTCTCGCCGGTACCATCGGCTATGCTGTTTTTGTCGTGGGTGTTTGCCGCGTCTCAAGTCAGCGCAAGACCAGAAAACAGTGGCTGGTGCTGCTAATTCCAGCCTTGGGAACGACGGCACTTGTCTGGGCGGGTTGGTATGTTGTGACTGACACACGGGCCAGCATCTTCAACGCGCTGGCAGCCGTGATGTTGATGTTTGCTGCTTGCTGCGTTTATCGTGACCGCATGCTCGAGGTTTTGCCCGTAAGATGGGTGTTAAGCCTGGCGCTTGGAATTTCTGCGGTTCTGCGGATCATGGCGATTATTGGTTATCAGTTTCCAATGGTCGCGATCATGACGCCCGCCAATGCGTTTTTCCTGTCGATCGTTTGCCACTTTGCCATCACGGTATTCGTGATGGCCCTGGTCAAGGAACGGGCTGAAGCCAATCTTCTGCGGCTCGCCAATATCGATGCGCTAACCGGCATCGCCAACAGGCGCTCTTTTTTTGAAGCCTTGCCCGAGACACTGCGGATCGGGGATGCGATCGTCATGGTCGATATCGACCATTTCAAAAAGATCAACGACACCTATGGCCACCTGACCGGCGATGACGTGCTGGCGCGCGTGGCGCAGGAAATGTCGGCTCTGCTGCGTCCCAATGATGTGATCGCCCGGTTCGGTGGCGAGGAGTTCGTGATCCTTTTGCGCGCGTCGGGCAATGACAATCCGCTCGTTCTGGCGGATGCGATCCGTGCAAAGGTCAGTGCGGTGATGCACATGGCTGAAGACAAGGAATTTGCCGCGACGCTGAGCATGGGCATTGCCGTTTGCGAGGAAAAGGTAAACTTTGCAAAATTGCTGCTGAAGAAGGCCGATATTGCCCTTTACGCTGCCAAAGGGGCGGGACGTAACCGCCTGACGATGTTTCGTTCACAGGATGATGAGCCGGTGGAATATGCCAAGGCCAAGACACTGAATTCCGCGATCTCCTGAGCCTGTTTGTTGACCTGAGAGACAGGTCAACACTTGTTTGCAACTTGAGGTTTTTGATCAATTCAGTTGGCGCTTGAATTCACCCTAGGTGATGCGTGAGATTACTCGAGCTGTCGCGTGAGATTAGCCGAGCTGTCGCTCGATGGCCTTGGCGGCTTGCCACAGTGCTTCCATGCGCTCCAGACCTGCATCTTCCAGGCGCTCATTATTTGATTCAAGGTTTTGTTCTATGTAATTGAAGCGGCGTCTGAATTTGGTGTTTGTGCCACGCAGTGCCGTTTCCGGGTCCGATTTGACATGGCGGCCGATATTCACCAGCGCAAAGATCAGGTCGCCCAACTCGTCAGCGACTTTTTCCGGTTTGCCGGAGGCCAGCGCTTCGCGCAGTTCGGCCACTTCCTCCTCGATCTTGTCGAGGATCGGTTCAGGCTGTGACCAGTCGAAACCGACGCGTGCAGCCTGCTCCTGCAGTTTCAATGCTTCGGTCAAGGCCGGTTGGCTGCGGTGCACACTGCCAAGGAAACCGGCCTTGAAATCTTCCGTTATGCCACGTTTGGCACGGCGCTCGGCGCGCTCGCGTTTTTCGGCAGCCTTGATGGTGTCCCACTGCACTTTCACCGTTTCTGGCGTTGATGCGTCCGACACATCAAACACATGCGGGTGACGGCGGATCATCTTGGAAGTGACCGCATGCACCACGTCACCGAAGGAAAACTCGCCCATTTCTTCGGCAATGCGGGAATGGAACACCACCTGCAGCAACAGATCACCCAGCTCTTCGCAGAGGTCATCCATGTCATTGCGCTCGATGGCATCAGCCACCTCATAGGCCTCTTCAATCGTGTAGGGTTTGATCGTCTCAAAGGTCTGCACGATATCCCAGGGGCAACCGGTTTCCGGCTGGCGTAATGCCTCCATGATCTCGATGAGGCGGGAGATGTCCTTCGAGGCTTTCATGCTGCTGCTTTCGGCTGTGTCCGTTACCGGGTCAGTTAAGGGGAATGTCGTTGTCTGATTTGGAGGATTGGTAGGTGTCGGAAAGGCTGTTGTAAATCGCCTTGATGCGATCTGTCTGCGCTTTCAGCGCCGTGCGGGCCGGTTCTTCCTCGCTGTCCACAAGGTCTGCGATGAAATAGGAATTCCAGAAGGCATTGCTGCGGCGATATCCGCCCGGTTCAAGACCGAACACTTCCTTCAGGATTTTCAGGTCATGCGGAATGGCGAAGGCATCGCGCGAATCCTCATGGCTGAAAAACGAATAGAAATTATCAAAACCTGCCCAGGTGATGGCCGACATGCACATGGTGCAGGGTTCGTGGGTGGAGAGGAAAATAAGGTCTTTGGTGTTGAGCTTTTCGCCCAACTCGTAAAAGCGTTTCAGCGTGTGAACCTCACCATGCCACAGCGGATTTTCCAGCTCGTTATTGGTTTCGGCAATGACCAGCGACAGGTCTGATTTGCGCAGGATTGCCGCTCCGAACACCTTGTTTCCGCTGGCGACGCCTTTTGTTGTCAGCGGCAATATGTCATGTTCGATGACGTTGAGAAGGCGAGAGGCGATGGTCTTGTCTGGCACTGATTTATCCCTTTATCTTGGCGATGACCTTATTCGCCTTTTGTTAAAAATGTGAAGCAAAAACATCGGTTTTTCGATGGATTTAGGGCTTTTCTATAAACCGGCGTCAGGCGTATTGGTTAGTTATCCTCAAAAGCCAGCAATCACAGAAAATATAAATCCTGCGAATGGGTTGGGCGGAATTTCTGTTTCTTCAAGTATATGGTCGGATCAGCGATAATTTCCAGCATGTATCAGATCAGCACCTCTCCATATGCCAATGACCGGCTGTCCACTTTCCCCGCGTTTTTCCGGGTTGAAGGCAAGAGTGTTGCCGTGTTCGGCAATGGCGATGAGGCTTTTGCCAAGGTTCGCCTGCTGTTGAACACCGATGCCGGTATCATCGCTTATGCCGATCAGCCGGAAGCGGATTATGCACGTTTTCTGCGCGAGCATGAAGGCCGTGGTGTGCAGCATGTGGCGCGCGCATTTGTGCCTGATCTGCTTGCTGGCGCATCGCTGGTTTTTGCTGCGACGGGTGAGGGCGCAGAAGACCGCGAGATCGTTGATGCAGCCCGTCTGGTCAAGGTCCCGGCTAATGCCGTTGACCAGCCCGATTATTGCGATTTCTTCACGCCGGCACTGGTGTCGCGTGCGCCGGTGGCGATTGCCATTGGTACCGAAGGTGCAGGCCCTGTACTGGCACAGATGATCCGTGCGCGTATCGACCAGATGCTGTCGCCATCGCTGGGTGCCCTGGCGCGGCTTGCCGTTGAATATCGTGATGCGGCTGAAAAGCTAGTGCCGAAGGGTGCCTTGCGTCGCAACTTCTGGCGTCTGTTCTTTTCTGGTGCTGTTGCCGATGCCGTTGCCATCAATGATGAGGCATCGGCGCGCTCGGAGGCCAACCGGCTGTTGAACACCGCTGGCAACAACAAGGGTTATGTCTGGCTGGTGGGTGCCGGTCCGGGTGCAGAAGACCTGCTGACGCTGCGTGCGCAGCGTGTGCTGATGGAAGCCGATGTGATCGTTTACGACGCGCTTGTTCCGCAGGCCGTTGTCGATATGGGCCGGCGTGATGCCGAGCGTCTGTCGGTTGGCAAGCGCAAGGGCTGCCACAGCAAGTCGCAGGACGAGATCAACAAGCTGCTGGTGCAGTTGGGTCTGGACGGCAAACGCGTGGTGCGTCTGAAATCCGGCGATCCGCTTGTTTATGGCCGCGCGGCCGAAGAAATGGCGGCGCTGCGTGAAGCCGGTATTTCCTATCAGATCGTGCCAGGCATCACCTCCGCATTTGCCGCAGCCGCGGATTTCGAGCTGCCGCTGACCCTGCGTGGTGTCGCGTCTTCGCTGATCTTTACCACCGGCCATGATCTGACCGGCGATATTCTGCCTGACTGGGCAAGCCTTGCCGTCTCCGGTGCCACGGTTGCCGTTTACATGGGGCGCACGGTTGCGGCCTCTGTTGCAACCCGCCTGATGAATGCCGGCTTAGCACCTGAAACCACAGTTGCGGTGATTGAAAATGCAAGCCGCAGCGACAAACGCCTGTTGCACGGCACGCTGAATGACCTTCCTGACCTCGAGTTCAGGGACGAACTGACGGGTCCCGTCATGGTCATTATCGGCGATGCGGTTGCTGGCGCGAATTTCGAGAGATCCGAGGCACTTGCTTTGTCGGGCAAGGTAACGGATCGCACCAAGGAGTATGAAAATGGCTGACAAGGTTCTGACTGCGAACCGGTTGGGCGATGGCATTGCCGTGTGGCTGGATGCCAATGGCACGTGGACGGAAGACCTGCAGGCGGCCTTTGTGGCCCGCCACGCCGAAGCGGTTGCTTCGCTGGAAGAGGTTGGCAAGCGTGACTTTTCCGCCAACCGTGTGGTCGACGTCAATCTGGTTGATGTCGCTGAACAGGATGGCCGCCTGTGGCCAACCCGGTTGAGAGAGCGCATTCGTGCCGCTGGCCCGACCATTCATTACGCTGCCGGCTTCAAGCCTGCTGATTCCGCCTTTATTGCAGTCTGAGGAATAACATGTACCGCTACGACGAATTCGACCATGCTTTCGTAAAGAGCCGTGTGGAGCAGTTTCGTGATCAGGTCGAGCGTCGCCTTTCCGGCGAGCTGACTGAGGATGCGTTCAAACCTCTCAGATTGATGAATGGCGTTTACCTTCAGTTGCATGCCTATATGCTGCGCGTGGCCATTCCCTATGGCACGCTGAACTCCCGGCAGATGCGCATGCTGGCGCATGTTGCCCGCAAATATGACCGTGGTTACGGCCATTTCACCACCCGCCAGAACATCCAGTACAATTGGCCGAAACTGTCGGATACGCCTGACATCCTGAACGAGCTTGCCAGCGTTGAAATGCATGCGCTGCAGACATCAGGCAACTGCATTCGCAACGTCACGGCAGACCATTTTGCCGGTGCCGCTGCCGATGAGGTGGCCGATCCACGCCCTTACGCGGAAATCCTGCGTCAGTGGTCGTCGGTTCACCCCGAGTTTTCCTACCTGCCGCGCAAGTTCAAGATTGCCGTGACCGGTGCAGAGCGCGACCGCGCCGCCATTCAGGTTCATGACATTGGTCTGCACTTGAAGAAAAACGACAAGGGCGAAATCGGTTTTGCCGTTTACGTCGGTGGCGGGCAGGGCAGAACGCCGATGATTGCCAAGAAGCTGCGTGACTTCCTGCCGGAAGAGGACCTGCTGTCCTACATCACCGCCATCATGCGCGTGTATAACCTGCATGGCCGCCGCGACAACAAATACAAGGCACGCATCAAGATCCTGGTGCATGAAACCGGTACGGAAGAACTGGCCCGTCAGGTGGAAGAAGAGTTCCTGCATCTGCGCAATGGCGAGCTGAAACTGCCGGAGACCGATGTTCAGGCCATATCAGCCTATTTTGCGGCCCCTGACCTCAAGGCACGTGCCGAAGGCTGGGAAAGCCTTGCCCGCTGGAAGAAGGCAGATCCGGCCTTTGCCCGCTGGGTGGACCAGAATGTGCAGCCGCACCAGCACCCGGACTATGGCATGGTGACGATTTCCCTGAAGCCGATTGGTGGCATTCCAGGTGACGCGACCGATGCGCAGATGGATATCGTGGCAGATATTGCCGAGGAATATGCGCTGGATGAAATCCGCATCAGCCACGAGCAGAACATCATTCTGCCGCATGTGGCGCTGGCTGATCTGGAGCCGGTTTACCGCGCTCTCGCCGAAGCGGGTCTGGCAACTGCCAATGCCGGCCTGATCACCGATATCATTGCCTGTCCGGGACTGGACTATTGCGCGCTTGCCAATGCGCGCTCCATTCCGGTGTCGCAGGAAATTTCCACACGCTTTGGTTCTCCGGAGCGTCAGGCGGAAATTGGTGAGCTGAAAATCAAGATTTCCGGCTGCATCAATGCCTGCGGACACCACCATGTTGGCCATATCGGCCTTCTGGGCGTGGAAAAGAAGGGTGCAGAACTCTACCAGATCACGCTGGGTGGTTCGGGTGATGAAAACACTTCGATCGGTGAAATCATCGGCCGTGGTTTCGAACCTGAAAAGGTCACTGACGCCATCGAGACGATTGTCGATACCTATATTGGCCTGCGTCTGTCGAAAGAGGAAACTTTCCTTGAAGCCTATCGCCGTGTCGGGCAGCAACCTTTCAAGGATGCGCTCTATGGCTCTGCGGCAGAAGCGGCATAAGGAAGACATGACATGACAAAAATCTGGAACGAGGCCGGCTTTGTTGAAAACGACCCTTGGGTTGTCGAAACCGAGGAGGTGAAGGCAACGGACGAGCAGAAGCCTCTGCTTGATCTCGACAACTTCATCATCAAGGCGGATGAAGGCAATGACGTGAACCTTGGTGTGCTGATCAAACCGGCCGATGATGTTCTGCGTCTCGCACCGTATCTCGACCGCATTGCACTGGTGGCAATTTCCTTCCCCGCCTATAATGACGGTCGTGGGTTCAGCCATGCGTCGCTGCTGCGCTCCCGTCTTGGATTTGGCGGCGAGGTGAGGGCGGTTGGTGACGTGTTGCTCGACCAGATCCCGCATATGTTGCGCACCGGCTTTACCAGCCTGTCGGTGACCAACGAGACGGCGATCCGCAGGCTTTCCGAACATCGTATTCCGGGAATTGATGTTCATTATCAACCGGCGGTCAAAGCCTCAACGGTTGGTGAATCCTACAGCTGGCGTCGTCGTGCGTCAGTATGACATCTGGTATTTGGCGCTTCGGCGTTGAATATAGATGGTGGTTTGCAGCACATCTCGTGAAAACATGAGATTTTGGTGCATATTTTTTCAAACGTAGACCAGCTATGACATTCCATGCCTTTTAATGCGGCATGGAATGGTATAATTGCCCTGCAATATCCATCGTAGACCTGAAATGGACGGACCAACGCATGAATGCTCCAGCCAAGAATGAAGAATTCGCAGCCAAGATTCCGGACGGCGTTTACGCTGAAACGGTGACTTCGGTTGAGCATTATACCGACCGTCTGTTCCGTTTCCGCATGACCCGCCCGGCCGGTTTCCGTTTCCGCTCCGGCGAGTTTGCGATGATCGGCCTGATGGTTGGCGAGAAGCCGGTTTACCGTGCTTATTCGATTGCCAGCCCTGCCTGGGATGAAGAACTGGAGTTCTTCTCCATCAAGGTTCCGGATGGTCCTTTGACCTCGCATCTGCAGGCCATCAAGCCAGGCGACACGGTACTGATGCGCAAGAAGCCGACAGGCACGCTGGTGCTGGACGCGCTGACGCCCGGCAAACGTCTCTACATGTTCTCGACCGGTACCGGCATTGCACCATTCGCGAGCCTTATCCGAGACCCGGAAACCTATGAGAAGTTCGAGGAAGTCATTCTCACACATACATGCCGTGACGTGGCCGAACTGAAATATGGTTTCGATCTGGTTGAGGAAATCAAGAACCACGAGTTCCTGAGCGAACTGGTTGGCGACAAGCTGAAGCATTACGCAACGGTGACCCGTGAAGATTATCCTTTCACCGGTCGCATCACCGACCTGATCGAAAACGGCAAGATGTTTGCTGATCTCGGCGTGCCGGCTTTCGATCCAGAGATCGATCGCGGCATGATCTGCGGCACGATGTCGTGCCGGACCAGCAGGAAAAGCGCGATTCTGAATGTGGTTGCTGGCAGCGATCACGGTTTGTGTGAAGGAACTAACGGCCCGTCAGCGGCGTTGGCTTTTCATGAAACAAGGAACAGCGCCATGAGCTATAAAGTAGCATCGATCTTTGTGTTGGCTGCGTCTCTTGCCGCCACACCGACATTTGCCAATGAGAGCCAGTTTCTCGCCAGTCTTGGTGGCAGCTGGAAAGGCAGTGGAACTGTGCGCATGCGCACCAATGCATCACCGGTAAAGGGTACCTGCACATTCCAGTCCAATCCGGCCGGCCAGTCCTTGCGCATGGAAGGCAC
>NZ_DAMDBP010000049.1:0-15767 GCF_032092815.1 Agrobacterium sp.
CTAGGTCGTGTCCCCATAACGGGGTTCATGTCTGTGGCGTTGTGTGATTCAATCACCGTGAAAGGAGATCGTCATGCGCCGTCACGAACTGACCGACGAGGAATGGGCGGTTATCGCGCCGTTGCTGCCGACCAACAGCCGTGGAGTTGAGCGAGTGGATGACCGCCGGGTGATCAATGGTATCCTCTGGCGCTTTCGGACCGGCTCATCCTGGCGTGATGTGCCGGAGCGCTATGGTCCGCGCACGACGCTGTACAATCGCTTCTCGCGCTGGCGCAAAGCGGGCGTCTGGGATCGCCTTCTTGGCGCTGTTTCAAGGCATTATGCCGGAGAGATCGTCATGATCGACTCCTCCTGTGTTCGCGTTCACCAGCATGGTGCCAACGCAAAAAAGGGGGATCTGCCGATCCTTGCATGGGACGTTCGCGTGGCGGCCTGACGACAAAGATCCACGCGCTCGTCGATGCTGATGGTTTGCCTGTTCGACTGGAGTTGAGCGCAGGCCAGGCCGGCGATGCTCCCATGGCCGAAAAGCTGCTGAGTGACATTCAGCCGGGGTCGACGCTGCTTGCCGACAAGGCCTATGACACCGACGCGATCCGTAACTTTGCCAAGCAACGTAAATGCTGGGCCAATATCCCCGCCAAGGCCAACCGCAAACAGACCTTCAGCTTCAGCCGCTGGGTCTATCGCCAGCGCAATCTGGTGGAGCGTTTCTTCAATCGCATCAAACAGATGCGCGGACTGGCAACGCGATATGACAGACGTGCCGACAATTACCTTGCCGGGCTCAAACTTGCCGCAACGAGAATCTGGATTGCGTCAGCTAATGAGTCCGCGTCCTAGCAGGGCGTTAGTTGTGCGTTCATAGCGAACAATTAAATGTCGCCTTTGTTGATCAGGTAGTCCGACAGAAAGTCCAATGTCGACGCAAAAAATAACGTGGGTAGGGGGTAGATAGTGAGTTTTCTCATTCTATTTCAAGGCGTATGCATTGTAATTCGGGGAGTTTGGCCTTCATAGGCTCTGACGTGCTTGCCAGCGATGGCCGGAGCAGCTATCAAAGTCAAAATAAATGGTAAATTCCTACCGTTTCTGTATTCGATATTTTATTCACGGCGGGAAATACCGTGGGGTATTTTGCTGAAGACTTATGTTGTGTTTTAATTTACTAATGAATAAAACAGAATTTATGAATTATCTTCTGTTAAAACACCTGTATTGAACTCTCATTTCATGATTTATATTTAGTTCCAATTTAGAGATGAAATGATTTTATTTAAAGCAGAAGAAAATAATTCGTATAGACCAGATATAGATGGTCTACGTGCCATTGCTGTGACTGCGGTCGTTATTTTTCATGCAGGAGTTAACGCCTCTAGCGGAGGTTTCGTAGGCGTAGACGTATTTTTTGTCTTGTCAGGATATTTGATTACCGGACATATATACTCTGAGGTTCGAGCCGGTAGGTTCACTTACAAGTTCTTTTACGTCCGTCGATTTAAGCGAATTCTTCCTGCACTGCTCGTGGTTTTGCTCATCTCTACAGCCCTTGCTGCATTGATACTCTCCCCGTCGGAAATGAAGGGTTATAGTATTTCCGCCGCAAGCGCGGTTTTGGGGGTAAGCAATTTTTATTTCTGGCTTTCTGCGAACTATTTCTCGCCATCAACCGATCACATCCCAATGTTAATGACGTGGAGTCTCGCGGTTGAAGAGCAGTTTTATTTAATATTCCCGATAATTCTTATCGCTCTATTTCGCTTTGCCCGGCAACGGCTTCTGGCGGCGATCGTTTGTATATCCGTCGTTTCTCTGTTGCTATCTATTTTAGGTGTTCAACTCTACCCGTCTTTGACGTTTTATATGTTGCCAACGCGTGCTTGGGAGCTTGGTGCTGGCGCTATTCTGGCGATCGCACAGGCGCAGGGTTTTTCAATGTTGAATTACCGGCGTGGAGTCCGTGAGTTTACGAGCGCAATAGGTATGGCATTAATTTTGGTGCCAATTTTCATCTACTCAACGGACACAATTTTTCCAGGCGCAGCAGCACTGCCATCAGTTGTTGGAACTGCTATGGTTATCGCCACGCGTGTGTCTATAACCAACAAAATCCTCAGTTTCAAACCGGCGGTATTTCTTGGTAAGATTTCTTATTCTTGGTACCTTTGGCACTGGCCGCTGCTGGTTTTCGCAAGAGTGTCTTCGCCAGATGAGATTCCTCAACACTATTTGTTGTTGAACGTCAGTGTTTCGCTGTTGCTTGCTATGGTTTCCTATCGGTTTGTTGAGCAACCGTTCCGCAAGACCAAGGTTACAGAAACGCGTGTCTTACTTACCTATGGTACCGCAGCTGCTGTTGTCGCCGCTATCGTTGTGTTGCCGGCATTGTTTAATGGTTTTCCCGGACGAGTTAGTAGCTCGGTATACGAATTGGAAAGCTCCATTAATCAACGCGAGCCTTGTCTTGTGTCCTATGGATCGACAGCACCATCGATGTCTCTAAGCTGTGTACCGCAGAACGGAACATCGGAGATCGCATTGATTGGTGATAGTCACGCGGCGGCTTTGGCGCCCGGATTGAGGTTATTGGCGGCACGCGATGGCTTTAATATCACGGTCATGACGAAGAGTTCTTGCCCTCCTATGGTGTCCGTTACCCGATTTATGCCAAATCACCCTAAACATGACCAGGAATGCGCGGCATTTAACCAGTCAGTTTTTGATGTTATTGAAAATAATTCAGATATCAAAACAGTTATCCTCGCAGGATATTGGGCCGCACCGCTTGTTGAGGCCAATAGCGGATCAAGGTATGTGGATTCTATATTGCCCGATGCCGATGCGCCAATTGAATCAAATAGATTAATGCTGCAACGTGGACTCGCGGATCAGATCGAACGGATTACCAAACTCGGCCGTAAAGTCATTGTACTGCAGGATGTCCCACTTTTCGACAAAAATCCTGTCTCTATTGCGCTTCGCGATGCGTTACCGTTGCGCTCGTTGATTGCTAGTCTTTCTCATCCGGTTGAAAATGATAAATTCACATTGCCAGCAAGTGTTCGCTTTGAAAAAGAACTCAGTTCGGCTCGCTCGGTTGTAAGTGAAGTTGCTGCGGCTCAGACGCAATCGATAGAGCTTATTGATCCGTACAATACCTTATGTGTTGCTGAACGATGCGAGCACAGAAGCGGGGAAGGTGTGCTCTACATCGATAAACAGCATCTGTCGCTTGCTGGTTCTGCTAAGCTTGCGAAAGAAATTCTAAACGCGTCGAATTTCAAACAAAGCGCTGCGCGATCGGCTCCATAAATAGTGTTCATCGACGTTATTTTCATAAGCGTGGATTTTCTCGGAATTATAATGTGTCTGATGCGCGTTTTTTGGCAAGATCTTTATGCGCCACCAGTCGACCACCTGTCGGAGAGACCGTTTTTAACTGATCTTGGTAGCATCATGTTGAGGTATGTCCTCTCTGCGATTGGGTGCGGGGAGAGAGCCCTTGTGCTCAATAACGCTTGAGGTGAAACCGCAACGCTTGTCTATGTCCTTTCACGGCGTGTTCTATGCCGGACTTTTTACATTTCCTGGGTGTCGGGTTGTTGATGATTTAGTGATCAATTTTCGTTGTGGTTTTCGGAGGTTGTTGCTCATTACGTGATAACCTCCGTAAAACGCATTTTATTGAATTATAAGCTACGCTTTGGTGTGAAAAATATATAATCAGCCATTGCTTCAAATTTTACCGATAGATTTTAATGCAACGCAACATGGTTCTGGAATGATCTTGCCATAACTAGAGGCAGGAGCCCGTCCATGACTACGTATTACGTCAATTCTTCAACCGGTTCTGATGCTAATGCTGGGACGTCAGCAATCGCTCCACTTGCATCATTAGCTGCTGTGAACGCTCTTAAGCTGAAGGCTGGTGACGTTGTATTGTTTGGCTCGGGTGGCGAATATCAGGGTCAGCTTGATGTCAAATACTCCGGTACTGTCGAAAATCCAATAACGTTTGGTAGTTACGGCTTGGGCGACCCTCCAGCCCTGACAGGTGGGGCGGTTGGTATTTATGGTTCGAAGACTTCAAATATCGTCATTGAGAACCTTGCGATTGAAAAGACCGTTGGTAACGCGATCTACGCTGGCAGTGCGAGCAACTGGACAATTCAAAATGTAACTGTGACGGACACTGGATCGTCCTCCAAGGCGGGTTCGATCAGCTTCCAATCCAGCAGCAATATAACAATTACCGATAGTCATATTTCTGGAACTGCCGGCGACGGGATATGGATGCTGAATGTCAAGGGTGCGATATTGACCGGCAACGAGGTGTTGAATGCCTACGGACATGATGCTGATGCAATGCAGTTGAACGCAAGCAGCGATATTATCATAAAAAATAACGTGCTTGATATGTCTGGTCAAAATAGCAGTGCCAAAGGTGTTTTGGTTCTAGTGGATGCCAAAAATGCTTTCGTTGATGGCAATATTTTAACCGGCGGCGGCTTTGGAATTAGTGCGCATGGCCAAGATATAACAATCACCCACAACGACATATCGGGTTATCAAGGCTATAGTTGGTCGTACGGAATTGGTCTTGGTCAACAGGTTGATATCAAAAATTACATCATCAGTGATAATTACATTCACGATGGCGTATGGGGTGTGTCTGTAAGTGCCGCTGGAACTGACACCCTCACAAGAACAGGTATTAGTATCACCGATAATTATTTTGACGAGCTAAGTTCTGCCGCTCTAAAAGTGGACCGTGCTGCTGAGGGGCTTTTTCGAGATAACGTAATCACCGATTCAGTAAATAGGGATATTTACCTATCCAAAGCTCTTTTGGACGCCGGAACATTTCTGGCGACACCAAGTACAGTTGGCGCTTCTCCAGACTTGATGACGCCCATTCCGACGCTGGGCGATATAGATACCATTCCCATAGTTTCAGGCCCGAGTGAAGGTAGCATCGCACTGAGAGCGGCTTCGACTTCCGTTGAAAATTACCTAAATGCCGCTATGGACACCCTTGTATTTACTGATTTTGGGAATTTGTCTCTGTCAGGCAATGTTTTGGATAATGACCAATCAGAAAACGGTGTTCTTTCGTTGCGCAATCTTAATGGCGCCTCCTTTAAAAAATCTCCAGTTATGAATATCGAAAGTAAATTTGGTATGCTTCATATCGAACAGGATGGAGATTACAGTTTCACTGTCGACGTAGATCAACTGAAATTGTTGTCTGGTGTTGTAACGGAAAAATTTCAATATAAAGTTTCGAATGGGGAGCATATCGATGCTGGTTATATTTCAATTTCCATTGATGTGGACCAGATTATCAAATCTATTGCAGTTGACGATTTCTTCTGAACACGCATCTCATGCGTCGGCATTTTGTCGTTGATCAATGGGAACCTAGTTTGGAAAGAAAATAGGCCCGCCAATTTTTGACGGGCCTTTTTATGATGACGCAATCGGTCGAGATATGATCTTGATTATACCAAGTCTGTGTGAGCTGGGATCGAAATCTTCAGGACGCCGACGTCGGTTGTCTGCGAATTGTCTGCAAATTCACCAAAGGCGTCGTCGTAAATTCGGAACTGGAAGCGCTCAGAGACGGTTTCGCTGAAGTTGTGGCCTTTGTAAACCTCGTAAGTATATGTGCCATCACGGTCAATGTGAAGGTCACCGTACAAGCCGGAAATAACGGTAGAACCATCAGGTTGTACGAACTTGAGGCTGAAGTCGTTAGGATTAGCTGTAGCTAGGTTTTCGCCACCGATGCGGCCGACGAATATATTATCGTCTGCAGTCAGGTCACCAGTGATGAGGTTTCCAGTGACGGTAACTTCCTTGTCAACTGCGACCGGCTTGATGTGTTCGCCTTTAATTGTGATGGTTAGGTAATCATAATCAGTATTGCCGCCGCCGTCGGAAATCTTATAGCCAACGCGCTCCACCCAGCCGCCAACTGGTACTTCTTTATCTTTCATGTCAGGGTTGAGCGTGTATTTGTAGTTGCCATTTGGACTAACTTCGAAGATGCCGTATTTACCCTCAATGTACGTAACCTGCTCAAGACCTTTCTTGGCTCCAACAGTTGTACCATTCAGTGAGCGTAGGTAAATAGCGCCGCCGTCCGATGTGTCATTTGCGGTGATGTTACCGAAAATGGAACCGTCAGGGTCGTTGAGGTAAATAGTGTCGAAATCGGCGACAGCAGTAGGTTTTGCCATAAAAATACTCCCATTATTGGCCTATGTGAAAAATCGGTATATCAATTACTTCCGATTAACTAATTATTGACCATTAATTTCTTGCAGTCGAAAGTCAATAACTTTCTGTAATTCATAACGTTAAGGCTACTGCGATTTGCTGTTTTTTTATTGGAAATTTGACTGATTTTCTCGCGTTTTTGGAGTTGTGCGGCTTCAAGTTCGGCATTCCACGTGAATATCTGCGTAGTCGCTGCAGCTTTTATTTTGGGATTTGTTGGCTTTTTTGTGTCGTGTTGTCGATGCGTGTTGCTGAGGTGGATAAATCGACTTTCGGTAAGTGATTCTGTGTTTTCTATCTGAAGTATTGCATTTCTGATTCTTGTCTTTTTGAGGGTTTTCAGGGTGTGTTTCCATGCCGATATTTCGTTGAGAGGCGTGCTTCTGGCCACGATCGCTGGAGGCGATAGGAAATATTTGGTGCCCGATTCTCTATAAGTTCAGGCGCATGTATAACCAGAATCATTACTGTCGGGCCGTTACCCTGCAGTTGTGACGCAGTTGGCGTGCGGGAGCGAAATGTCTAAGGCGGCTAATCGCTCGTGGCCGCGGTGTTTCGCGCTATTTTTTGCGCTTAGTTAGGCTTTCCGTTTCGCTGTGTAGGGTAATTGGAGCGTTGTTTGCCGCGCCTTTTCACAGGTGTTCCATCACACTTCAACCGAATTCAATTTGACTAATCATGACATATGTCATATGTCATGAGTTGCGAAGAGGAGGAGCTTTATGACTGATCTGTTTAGCGTTGAGGGCAAGGTGATTGTTGTAACCGGTGGCCTTGGCCAATTGGGGACGGAGTTTGCCTCGTCGCTTTTGAGCGCTGGCGCGAAGGTTGCCATTTACAGCCGTCGGCCGATCGATGCGGCGGCGATTGAAGAGAAGTTTCCACAGCATGACGGCCGTTTAAAGGTTTTTGTGGCGAGCGTCACCGACAAGGAGGCGTTGGAAGCGGCGACTGATGCGCTTTGCGCTGAATGGGGTGTGCCGCACGCTCTGGTCAATAATGCCGGCATTGACAGCAAACCAAACGGTGCAGCTGACCAGAACGGACCATTCGAAAGCTATCCGCAGAAATATTGGGATGAGATCATTGATGTTAATCTCACTGGCGTGATGTTGTGCTCGCAGGTTGTTGGTGCGCGCATGGCGGAAGTTGGTCGCGGCAGCATCATCAATGTTGGCTCCATCTATGGTATGGTGTCGCCCAACCAGGCGCTTTACGCCTACCGTGAGAAGCGAGATGGCGTGCCATTCATAAAGGCGGTTTCTTATGCTGCTTCGAAGTCCGGCCTGCTTAATCTCACGCGATATGTCGCTACTTATTGGGCGCCAAAAAATGTGCGCTGCAATCTCATTTCCTTTGGTGGTGTCAAAACAGGTAGTTTCGACAAGGAATTTGTTGATGCATTTCTTGAGCGCGTGCCGCTCGGCCGTCAGGCGGAAAAGGGCGAATATAACGGCGTGATCCGTTTCTTGGCGTCTGATGCGTCGACCTATATGACTGGCTCCAACGTCGTCGTCGATGGTGGGTTCACTGCATGGTAGGCGCAACGGCAATCTCTGCGCCCGATCGCGGCAAGCTGCATATGCAGGTTGTTGCGGATATCGAAACCCGCATCCTCACCGGCGAACTGCAGGTGGGGGAACGGCTTTCGTCGGAGGCGGAGCTTGCCCGTAATTTCGGCGTTAGCACCCGTTCGGTGCGTGAAGCGCTACAAATTCTCGAAACCAGAGGTCTGGTGCGCCGCCGCCATGGCGAACGTGCCGAAGTGGTGCGCGATGATGTCGGTCAGTTCATGGAATCGCTGGTCGCTTCCGTCGGCTCATTGTTTGCCCGCGATACTGCCTATCTCGTTCAGGCGATGGATGTTCGCCGCATGATTGAGCTGGAAGTGGTGGGGCGCATCGCTGCAGGTGAGGGTCAACTGTCAGAGGCCGTTACCACATCTCTGGATGCCATGCGTAACTCTGTAAGAAATAATGACTTTTCGCAATTTACGGAAGGGGATGCATCGTTTCACCGGGCGTTGGTTCAATCGCTTGGTAACGAGATACTTTCGTCACTGCATGGCAATCTGCACACGCTTATTGCAGGGGTGATTAGGGTGGCGAGCCGCGTGCCGCGCAAGACGCTCGCTGACGGTCTGGCCGAACACGAAAATATTTACACGCTGATCCGCGCCGGTAATGCCGAGGGCGCCCGTACGGCGATGCGTGAACACATAGATAACAGTATGGCCTATCTCGAACAGGCCATGAGCAGATCCGGAAAACGGGAGGAAAGATCTGAATGACTGCCTATGACTACAATAATGTGAACTGGGATGCGATCGAACGGTTGTCCCACTGGTATTCTGGCGACATTCACGACGTGATGGATCATCATGGCTTTTATGGTTTTCTGGATGGCATAACACTTCATGGTGTACTCAAACCGGGGCAGGTGGTGTGCGGACCAGTTTCCACGGTGCGTTATGCACCAAGCACCCGCACAGGGCAGCCACAGGATGTTTATCATGGTGCCATCGATGCCGTAGTAAAGGGTGGAATTATTCTGGTTGATGCTTCTTGTGCTGAGGGTTCCGGCACAGGTGAATTGATGTCGACTGGTGCCAAAACTGCGGGTGCCGCAGCCACCATCGTGCATGGCACGGTACGGGACCTCGCTGAGGTGCGCAAGCTTGATTATCCATTGTTCGCCCGCGGTGTCAGCCCGGTTGGTGTATCTGGCCGTATGGAACCTGCTGAGGCTCAGGTTGAACTCAACATCAAAGGTGTTCGGGTTCGCCCGGGCGATGTGATCTTTGCTGACATTTCTGGCGTTGTTGTCATCCCGCAGGAACTTGTGGCGGTGATTGCCGATGAAGCCGACCGCAACGGTGAAGGCGAAGCGCGTTGCCGCGAACGTATTCTAACAGGTGAAAAGCTGAGGGATGTATGGCCGGTTGGCTCTACAGGGCCGGTCTAGGGGATGGACTGCGGGGTGCGTAAGTACCCCGAATTTTAACGGCTGCGTGGAGGCGGCCAGTTCGGGAGGAGAACACGATGAAATTTTTCAAGAAAGCTGCCCTTGCGGCCTGTGCCGTCATGGCATTGACCGGATCAGCTCTGGCTGAATATCCGGAACGGGCAATCACCATGATCATTCCGTGGGCTGCCGGTGGCGGTACGGATGCGACCGGCCGTATCATCGCAACAATGCTTGAGGAAAAGCTCAAGCAACCCATCACGGTGGTCAATCGTACTGGCGGCGGCGGCATTGTCGGGCATCAGGAACTGAAGAACCTCAAGTCGGATGGTTATACGATCGGTATCATCACAACGGAGTTGTCGATGTACAAGTCGGTTGGTTCGTCCGATATCTCCTACGAGGATTTTACGCTAATCGGCCTTTATAATGCTGATCCATCCGCCATTTTTGTGCGTGCAGATTCGCCCTATAAAACAATTGATGACTTGATTGCGGCTATCAAGCAGGATCCGTCTGCCATCAAGGCCAGCGGCGCCAATTTTGGCGGCAACAATCATATTGCCTGGGTCAGTCTTGTGCAGTTGCTGGGTGCGCCGGCCGAAAAGGCATTCTGGGTTCCAACGGACGGCGCCACCGTTTCGCTGCAGCTTCTGGCATCCAATGCCATCAATGTAGCTGTCTCGCAGTTCCCCGAGGCAAAAGCCCTTGTTGATGCTGGTGAAATTCGCCCGCTCGCATATCTCGGCAATGAACGTAACGAGAAAAATCCGGATGTACCGCCGATCAGTGAAGCAGCTGGTATCGAATTTTCCGTCTCAGGCTGGCGCGGTGTCGCTGCTCCTAAGGGCATTCCGGAAGACGTACAGGTCAAGCTTGCTTCGGCACTCCAGGAAATCGTGACCGGTGATCGGTTCAAGACCTTTATGGATGGCCGTAATTTCGGCGTGAACTGGAAAGGTGGCGCTGACTTCGAGGCCTATCTCAAACAGCGTGACGAGGCATTTGGCGCCGCGATCAAGTCTGCCGGTATCAAGGCAAACTGATCAGATTGGGAGGCGGCCAGTAAACTGGTCGTCTCGTTTTCCCTGATGAAATCATATTGTGGATGTCGGTGGCGCTCCGCATCGCATGTTGCATTCTGAATTTGCTTACGAGCCCCTGCAAAAGGAGACCGCGCATGACGACGGTCAATCGACTTGATCTTGTAATATCCATTCTGTTCACGCTTGTCGGCGGTTACGTGGTGATCGGTTCGATGGCGCTAAAGGCGATGCCAGGTATGGCGGTTGGCCCGGGTCTGTTCCCAGCGATTACCGGGGGCGGCATGTTGCTTTTCGGGTTTGTCATGTTGGTCCAAACCTGGATGGGACGCGTAGTAGGCGAGCCTGTTGAATCGACGACAGAAGAACCTTCCGTTGAGCCGGATGCACGGGAAACCCTGATTGACAGGCTTTATAATCTGCTTTTGCTGTTGTCCATTCTGGCATTGATCCTGCTGATGCCCGTTTTCGGTTTTGTGATCGCCAGCGCGCTCTTCGTTTTTGCCATGGTATTGCTGGGCGGCGGCCGGTGGTTGCAGGCCATCATATTCAGCGTCGTCATGACAGGGTTGACCTATGCGCTTTTTGTTTTTGGCCTGCGTGTACAGGTGCCGGTTGGATTCTGGGGTTAAGCTATGAATGCTTTTGTTGATGCCTATTTTCTTGTCTTCAACCTCGAAACACTCTTGGTCATTGCTGCGTCGGCAATTTTTGGGTTGTTTGTCGGAGCGCTACCGGGTTTGACAGCGACCATGGCGACGGCTCTGTTGGTGCCGCTGACTTTTTACATGTCGCCCATTCCGGCAATTGCCGCGATCATCTCATCAAACCGCAATGGCAATCACAGCTGGCGATTTGCCAGGGACCTTGCTTCGTATTCCTGGAACGCCAGCATCCGCAGCCTATGTCGAGGATTCCTATAGCATGGCACAGAAAGGCCAGGCAGGCCTTGCCATTGGCATCGGCGTCATCGGCTCGGTCCTCGGTGGCCTGTTTGGTTTTGTCTTTCTGATATTTACCGCGCCAGCGCTTGCGAAATTTGCTCTTGGTTTCTCAAGCTTTGAATATTTCTGGCTTGCGGTGCTTGGCTTGAGCTGTGCAGCTTTGATCTCATCCGGCGGCGTTGCAAAGGGCGCGTTGTCACTGCTCCTCGGCCTTTTGATTTCACAGGTCGGTGTTGACCCGCTAACGGGTACGCCGCGCTTTACCTTTGGTGTGTCGGAATTGACAGGGGGCATCAGTTTCATTCCGGCGATGATTGGCATGTTTGCACTCGCGGAAGTGATGCGAACCGGACGCCGGTTCAAACTGAATATCCCGCAGGCCAATGTGCGCAACCCCTTTAAGGGCGTGGCGGCCTGCATTTGGAAATACCGTAAAAATCAGCTGCGTGGCTCAATTATTGGTAGTCTCATTGGCGCTTTGCCCGGCGTGGGCGGTGATCTTGCCGCATGGGTAACCTATTCCCTCGCCAAAAAAACGTCGAAGACCCCAGAGCTGTTTGGTAAGGGACACCCTGAGGGGCTCGTAGAGGCGGGGGCCACCAACAATGCCGCCCTTAGTGCGTCCTGGATACCGGCCATGGTTTTCGGTATCCCGGGCGATGCGGTAACGGCAATTGCCGTTGGCGTTCTGGTCATGAAGGGCATGGAACCTGGCCCGCAGCTGCTGACGACAAATCCGCAGAATTTCTATGCAGTCATGCTGGTGTTTGTCATTGCCAACATCTTGATGTTGCCGCTCGGTTATGTGGCTGCGCGTTCGGCTCGCTGGATATTTGAGGTGCCGCGCGCACTTCTCAATGCAGCAATCCTGCTGTTTTGCGTGGTCGGATCTTATTCCATCAACAACACGATGTTTGGCGTCACTGTCATGTTGGTGCTTGGTATAGCCGCCTTCTTTATGGAGAAGTCCGGCTTTGCGATCGCACCTGTTATCTTGGGTATCGTTTTGGGGCCGCTGGTGGAACAGAATTTCACGACATCAATGATCATTACCAATGGCAATGTGTTTGGTCTGTTTGATCGTCCGATTGCGGCGGTGCTGGGTATCGCATCGATTGCCGTTTGGGGACTGTTCATTTTCGGTGCGGTGAGAAAAACGCTGCAAACGAAAGCTTTTACGGACGAGGCTGTGTAATAGGGCCGGGAGGAATGGCGTTCAGCCATTCCCCTTACACAAATAGGGCGTCATAATAGATGTAACGATGCGCGCAGCAACGTCCGGGCGCGGGTGCAAGCCATCCGGAATGGCGGTCGCCAGTTCGTCTTTGTTCAGCTTTGCCCATCCGGGGTAATAATCGACATATTCAAATCCGCGCGTCAGTGCTTCATTGCGCTGCATATCGACATACCACTCCAGGAGTGGGCGCATGAAACTACGAATGCCCGATGCAGGATTCATTCGGGTCATGATCACCCGTGTCTGCGGCAGTTGACTTTTGATCCGATCGTAAACAGTGGCAATATTCGCGCGGCTGCGCTCGCGCGTCATCATGCGATTGATGGCCGCATCATTGCCATAGAATTCAATAAGCACAATATCAGGTGTGAGACGGACAACATCATCAATATGGGTGACGGCCCAGTCCGATGTCGCGCCACTTTCCGCGACCTTCAAGACTTCCACTCGTCTGTTCAGGCACTGAGCGAGCGAGGTTTGTAACGGTACCTGCCAACCGCCCTTATTGGTCAAGGACGTGCCGAAGGAAACGATCCTGAGTGGTTTCGAGGTGTCTTGTGCCTGAGCGGTGGGTAACATGGCGCAACTTGCTGTCGCTGCTGCAATAACAAGCCTTGAAACGTAAGACGATGTTCCCATGAAGTGCCTTGCCCGAAAATGATGAAACCACATCGACTCTATTTGCGCCTTTACGTTTTGCCACTGCATTTTCTTGGCACCTGTATTCCAGCATTGCATTAATTACCGGTGCTGAAAATAGAAATATATGCTTGCAACAACCAACAGTTTTCTCTGCCAGTGACCTGATGTGTCATTCATCCACAGGAAAACAATTACTGTATTTACAGCTGACATGTTAGATGAGTATATTGCTGCTCTCAGCTTGGAGGAGCACTCAATTGACAACAGCTTTCGGCCTTTCGGCGGCTCTGACGACGCCTTTCGATGATAAGGGCAATATCGCTTTCTCGACCATGACGCAGCATGCAAAAAACTGCCTAGCGACAGGCTGTGACAGCGTTACCCTGTTCGGTACAACCGGCGAGGGAAGCTCGGTCGGCGGCCGTGAACGTGGTGCTGTCCTCAAGGCGTTTGCGGATGCCGGCATTTCCGCTCGCCAGATTGTGGCGGGTGTGCTGGTCGATTCTGCCGAGGATGCGGCGGACCAATCGGCGCAAGCCTTGGATGCCGGTGCGCGCAACGTGTTGTTGGCACCGCCATCCTATTTCAAGAACGTTTCGGATAACGGCCTTTATGAATGGTTTGCCAAGGTTTTTGAGCTGCTTGGCGAAAAGGCGCGTGACATTATCGTTTATAATATACCATCGGTCACGATGGTGAAGCTTTCGGTGGAGTTGGTCGGGCGTCTGCGCACCGCCTTCCCCGGTGTTGTTACTGGCGTCAAGGATTCCGGTGGTGACTGGTCGCATACCGAGCGTCTCTTGAAGGAACACAGCGACCTGATCATTCTCATCGGTGACGAGCGTCATCTGGCCCAGGGTACGCGCATTGGCGGCAAGGGCGCGATCTCCGGCATGGCCAATGTCATGCCGCGCGAAATCCGTGCCATGGCCGTTGATGGAAAAGATGACCAGCGTGTTGTTGATCTCGTCGTAGAAATTTTGAAGTATCCGGTTACCCCCGCGGTAAAAGTACTGGTTGCCCGCACGACCGGTGACGCGGTATGGCACAATGTAAGGCCGCCGCTTGTGACGATTCCTTCCGAGGAGCGCGAAAAGATCGGGCAGATTTTTGATGGGCTTTTCTCATCAAAAGCAGCCTGACGGACGGTAGGTTTAGAGGGTTGCATGGACGAAACCGGCGAGCAGATTACTTTGAGAGAAAAGGCGTATGAAAGTTTCACGCGCCACTTGCTCGCACGGGATGTTCGCCCAGGACAGTTCATTTCGCAGCGGCAACTGGTCGGGCTGACCGGGTTGACGTTGGGGGCAATCCGCGAGCTCATTCCACGGCTTGAGGCGGAGGGGTTGATTAAAACCGTTCCGCAGCGTGGATTGCAGATTGCCCATATCGATATCAACCTGATCCGCGAAGCCTTTCAGTTCAGAATATTGCTGGAGCGTGAAGCTGTCGCGCTTTTCACCCTCTCGGCGAGCGACGCCGCCGTTCAGCACCTTTTAAAACAGCACCGGGAAATTGCGGAGGAACTGCAGAACAAAGGCGCTTCGGCGGAGTTGGAGCAACGTGCGCAAGCCACTGATTGGGGCATGCACAATGCCTTTGTCGATGCGATGGGCAACTCGATCATCTCGAATGCCTATCGGGTGAATTCGATAAAAATGCGCCTCATCAATCAGGAGCGTTTTCGTATTGATGGACGTGTCGGCCCGGTGATGGGAGAACATTTGGCGGTACTCGAAGCGATTGAGCGACGGTCTGTCGATGAGGCCGTGCAGAACCTGACAGCGCATATCAGCAATGCGAGGGATCGTTCACTGGCAATATAACAAGGCCTTGGAAGCCTTTAGTATATGACAAGCAAGCCGTGCGGAGGAGTTGTACGGCGATAAGAGGAGGACTGGCATGACATCGTCATTATTGAGACCAAACCGCCGTACGTTCCTGGCGGCAAGTGCTGCCTTCGGCAGTGCTGCGTTGCTTGGCGCGCGCACGGCATCTGCGGCCGTTGACTGGAAGAAGTTCTCCGGCACAACGCTGGAAGTCAATCTTGTCAAGAGCCCGCGCAGTGAGACCCTGATCAAGCACCTCAAGGAATTCGAGGAGTTGACGGGTATCAAGGTGAATGCGGAAGCGACGCCTGAACAGCAGCAGCGTCAGAAAACCGTTATCGAACTCAGCACCGGCAAGCCAAGCTTTGACGTAGTGCATCTGAGCTACCACGTTCAGAAGCGCCAGTTTGAAAAGGGCGGCTGGCTTGCTGACATCAGCGGATTCCTGAAGGATCCATCGCTGACAGACCCATCGCTTGTAGAAGGTGATTTCGCCGAAGCCGGCATGCTGTTTGCCAAAGATTCCAACGGCGTCCTGCGCTCGCTGCCATTCTCGGTGGACTACTGGATTGTCTACTGGAACAAGGAATTGTTCGAGCAGAAAGGCCTTTCCTACCCGTCGACCTTCGAAGAACTGGTCGATGCGGCTGAAAAGATCACCGATCCCTCCACAAACACCTATGGTTTTGTGGCGCGCGGCTTGAAAAACGCCAATACGCCAGTGTGGACCTCACTGCTGCTGGGTTACGGCTCCAGCCCGCTGGATGCCGATGGAAAGCTGCAGACCACATCGAAGGAAGCCGTTGAGGCTGCCACGCTTTAT
>NZ_DAMDBP010000049.1:15777-20786 GCF_032092815.1 Agrobacterium sp.
CCCGGCGTATCGGGCTTCAACTGGGCAGAAGCACAGTCGGCCTTCCTGCAGGGCAAGATTGGCATGTGGTTCGACGGCGTCGGTTTTGCACCGCCAATCGAAGATCCGCAGAAGTCCCGCGTTGTTGGCAAGGTCGGTTATGGCGTCATGCCGAAGGGGCCAGCCGAGCAGGCTGCCGGTACATTTGGTGACGGACTCGGCGTAACCGAGGCCAGCACCAAGAAGGAAGCGGCTTACCTGTTCTGCCAGTGGGCGGTCTCGCATGAAATGGGTGCGCGCCTGCTGCAGGCTGGGGCCGGCGTACCGTTCCGCCAGTCCATTCTTGAAGATGCCAAGGTGCGTGAAGGTGTGAAGATGCCAGCCGCATGGCTCGATGCCGTGTCTGGTTCCGGCAAGGTGTCCAAGTTGGCATTGCCGGTCATCATTCCGGTCACTGAGTTCCGTGACATCTACGGCGTTGCATTGACCAACATGATTGGTGGTGCAGATCCGGCAGCTGAACTGAAGAACGCAACAGCCCAGTTCGAACCCGTACTGGCACGTAGCGAGGGGTAATGACAGCCGTGAGCATCGATAATACGATGACGCAAGGCAAACATGTAAAAAAGAGCAAGCCTTCAAGGCTTGCTCCCAATTACTGGCCTTTCGTTCTTCCCGCCCTTGTGGTCGTTGCGGCCGTGATTGTTTTCCCCTGGGTCTTTACCCTGTGGATGAGCGTCAACAGCTGGACACTTGGCCAGGACCGGGTCTTTGCCGGTTTTGCCAATTATGTGCGGCTCGCACAGGATATGCGTTTCTGGGAATCGCTTTGGCATACGACGGTCTATACATTTCTGTCTGTCGTTCTCCCGTTATTCTTCGGTACGCTTGCGGCTCTGGTATTCGATGCGAAATTCCCGCTACGTGGCTTACTTCGTGGTGTCTTCGTCATGCCGATGATGGCGACGCCGGTTGCCGTAGCACTGGTCTGGACAATGATGTTCCACCCGCAGTTGGGTGTACTCAATTACCTCCTGTCGTTCATCGGTATTGGCGCACAGGAGTGGATCTATAACCAGTCAACGGTGATCCCCTCACTGGTGCTGGTCGAGACATGGCAGTGGACACCCCTGGTGATGCTGATCGTGCTTGGCGGTCTGGCGGCGGTACCACGTGAACCCTATGAAAGTGCGGAAATCGACGGTGCAAATGCCTGGCAGAAATTCCGTTACCTGACGTTGCCGATGATAGCGCCCTTCCTGATCATCGCCGTTATCATACGTTCGATCGATGCGGTCAAAAGTTTCGATATCATCTATGCCATGACGCAGGGTGGACCGGGCACAGCTTCGGAAACCATCAACATCTACCTCTACAATACGGCCTTTGCCTATTATGATATCGGTTACGGTTCTGCGATGGCGGTGGTGTTCTTCCTGGTTATTATCGCTTTGTCCTTCGTGCTTTTGATGGCACGCCAGAGGGCAAACTGGTCCAATGCGGAGGGCCGCTGATGAGACGCAAAACACTCGACAGCATCGGCATGTTGTTCGTGGCCGTTGTGATGGTGTCGCCTGTCATCCTGTTCTTCCTCTGGATGATATCGCTGTCACTCAAATATGAAATCGACAATGGCGCTTACCCGCCCATTCTCATTCCAGAAAACATTGCATGGTCGAACTATGCCAAGGTTTTCGAAGAGAATAACTTCCTGCTCTATTTCTGGAATTCCGTGCTTGTCACCGGTGCAGCCACTCTGCTGGCCCTGATCATCGGTGTGCCGGCCGGTTATGGCATCGCCCGGTTGAAGGCTGAGAAATCCGCTGTCGTCATTATGATTGCCCGTATGACACCCGGCCTCTCGTTCCTCATTCCGCTGTTTCTGCTGTTTCAATGGCTGAACCTGCTCGGAACACTCTGGCCGCAGATCATCATCCATCTGGTTGTCACCGTGCCCATCGTGGTGTGGATCATGATCGGTTATTTCGAAACGACGCCGATGGAGCTTGAGGAAGCAGCGAGCATCGATGGTGCAAGCTCGTGGCAGGTATTCCGTCTGGTCGCCTTGCCGATTGCCAAGCCGGGTATCGTGGTGTCGTTCATTCTGGCGCTGATCTTCTCATGGAACAACTTCGTCTTCGGTATTGTACTTGCCAGCCGCGAGACGCGCACCCTGCCAGTTGCCGTGTACAACATGCTGTCCTTTGAGCAGGTCAGTTGGGGTCCACTGGCCGCCGCAGCGCTGATTGTTACCTTGCCGGTTCTTTTGCTGACGATGTTTGCGCAAAAGCAGATTGTGGCAGGTTTGACAGCAGGCGCGGTCAAGGGCGGTTAAGCGGGCATCGCTGCCCGTTCACGAAACGATTTTCGACAGGAATATATACATATGGCAACCGTCAGTATTCAGAACGTCCAGAAACGCTATGGAGCCGTCAAGGTCATTCACGGCATCAGCGTCGATATCCAGGACGGCGATTTTGTTGTTCTCGTTGGCCCGTCCGGCTGTGGGAAATCCACGCTGTTACGCATGATTGCCGGGCTTGAAGAGTTGAGCGACGGTGAAATCCACATCGGTGCCCGTGAGGTTTCGCATCTTCCCGCCCGTGACCGTGACATTGCCATGGTGTTCCAGAACTATGCGCTTTATCCGCATATGACTGTGGCAGAAAACATGGGTTTTGCGCTGAAGCTAAAAAAGGTCAGCCAGGACGAAATCAAGGAAAAGGTAAAGCGTGCGGCCGCCATTCTTGGTCTGGACGCGCTGTTGGAGAGATATCCTCGCCAGCTGTCGGGTGGTCAGCGCCAGCGCGTCGCCATGGGACGTGCGATCGTGCGTGATCCGCAGGTCTTCCTGTTCGATGAGCCACTCTCAAACCTTGACGCCAAGTTGCGCGTGCAGATGCGCGGTGAAATCAAGGCCATGCACCAGCGCATCGGTACAACGACCATTTACGTGACGCATGACCAGGTAGAGGCCATGACCATGGCTGATAAGATTGTCGTGCTGCATGATGGGTATATCGAGCAGGTTGGCGCACCGCTTGATCTGTATGACCGGCCGGCCAATATCTTCGTCGCCGGCTTTATCGGCTCGCCAGCCATGAACTTTATCGATGGTCGTATCGAGGAAGGTATTTTCCGCTCCAAAAACGGCCTGACCCTGCCATTGCCACAGAATGTCGCGGCAACAGCCAGCGGTCGAGATCTTGTTTATGGCATTCGTCCGGAACATATCCGTGCTGCGGCCGGTGGCCTTGAAGGCACTGTGACGCTGGTCGAAGGCACCGGTTCAGAAATTTACGCCAAGCTGGATTGCAAGGGTGATGAAATCGCCTGCCTGTTCCGCGAACGTCTGAACATTCAATATGGCAGCACGGTTGGTATCGCCATCGATACGGACCATGTCCATCTGTTTGACAAAGAAACGGGCAAGCGTATTTGAGCGACCAGGCAAAGCGTATCCTGTGTGTCGGGGCAGCCGTTCTCGACACAATCTTCCGTGTGCATGACCTTCCCAAAGGCGAAGGCAAAATCCTGCCCTACGAGATGCTTGAGATTGCGGAGGGCATGGCTGCAAGTGCTGCCTATGCCATCGTGAGGCTTGGAGGACAGGCCAGCCTTTGGGGTGCCGTTGGCGATGACGAAACCGGCGGCCGTATCCTGCGTGATCTCGGCGCAGACGGTATCGACATGTCCGGCATGACAGTCGCTGCTGGCGCGCGTTCGGCTCTGTCGACCATCCTGGTTGATGACAGGGGTGAGCGACTGATCGTCCCGTTTTACGATCACCGCCTCCATGATACGGCCAAGGTGTTCGACGATGCGGAGATCGCCAGTTTCGATGCCGTGCTGGTGGATGTCCGCTGGCCAAAGCTCGCACTCAACGTGCTGCAGGCGGCAAGGCGTGTCGGTATTCCCGCCATTCTCGATGGCGATGTCGCACCGGTCGAGGTGCTGGAACGATTAGCGCCTGCGGCAAGCCACATCGTATTTTCGGAACCCGCTGGAGCATGCCTGATCGGCACCGATGACATCCCTGATATGTTGATGACATTGCGGCAGAAGCTGCCGGACACGTTGCTTTGCGTGACAGCCGGGTCAAAGGGATGTTACTGGCTGGACGAAACAACCGGTGCCGTGCAGCATCAGGAGACGTTGACGATTACGGCTGTTGATACGCTTGCCGCTGGTGATGCGTTTCATGGCGCGTTCGCGCTTGGTGTTGCCGAGGGGCTGCCTCTGCGAGACACGATGCGTCTTGCTTCTGTGACAGCCGCGTTGAAATGTGAAGTTTTTGGTGGTCGCCACGGAATGCCAACAAGGGCGCAAGCTGAAGCGGCACTTCATCGCCTGTAAACATCTCATCTTGAAAATGAAGTTGAACAATGCTTTTGAAGGTATTGTTTTTTCTTCATTTTGCGGTTCTCGTTGAGAAAACTCAGAAAGTCAAAACAGCCTCAAAGCCATCTCTTTTTCCAGAGGCGGGTGATGACAGGACAAGGTTTGCCTTCATCTTATCAACCAGATTGCTGACAATCGCCAAACCAAGACCAGAGCCGGAAGCCTTGGTAGGGCCACGGGTAAAGCGGTGCCTCAGGTTGGCCAATTCCTCCGGTTTGATGGTCTCTGCCTCGTTGCTGATACGCACCCGGTTGCCGTTTTCGATGTAGATATCGACCATGCTGTCTGGCGGGCTGTGGACCAGTGCATTTTCCAGAAGATTGCGCAGCACGATGCCGAAGGCATCAGGGTTTATATGCCGTTCCAGACGGACATCCCGCGCAAGATGCAGGTTTATGCGGCCGTCGCCAATGGACATTCTCTCCAAATCTCCGACGATAATGCGGATGACCGGAACAAGGTCAGCCAATGTATCGGAAATGCCTATGCCGGCGTCAGCGCGGGACATTTGCAGCAGTTTTTCAGCCAGGCGGCCCAGGTGCGAAAGTGACTGTTCGATCTGATCAAGGCGCGGTGAAAATTCGGCTGGTATTTCGGCTTTCAGTCGTTGCGCCTGTGCCAATGCCCCG
>NZ_DAMDBP010000049.1:20796-29633 GCF_032092815.1 Agrobacterium sp.
CCCGGCGATCGGCGTTCTGAGTTCATGGGCGCTGTTGGAGGTGAACTCACGTTCTGCCTCAAGCGACAATCGCAGACGTTCCAGCAGCAGGTTTACCGAGCGGGCAATTGGATGCAACTCGCTTGGCAGCGGGCTTGCATCGACTGGTGCCATGTTGCCGCTGTCCTTTCGTCCAATGTCGTCGCGCAGTTCCTGAATGGGATACAGCGTGCGCCGAACGACAAAAATGACGGCGATGATGCTGGCTGGAATAAGGATGATCAGCGGCAGGAACAGCGCCACACCAGCTTCGACAATGGCTTCGCGACGGTTAGCAAAAGCATCGGCCACCTGCAGGAAAATGGCGCCGTCGGGTGAAACTGCGGTGTAGATACGATGAGTTGATGTGTCCGCAAATCCGGCTGCCAAAGGAACGTCATAGGGTTCGATGGCGCTATCATGCGAATGGATCAGAACATGCCCCAGGCGGTCCCGTGCCTGATAGGTGAGATATTCGGTCCCGGCAGCCTGCTGGGTAAAGTCGAGTTGTGCAGCAGAAACGCCGCTTCCCTGAATGTCACTCACCACAAGGGGTAGCAGACGCTCAGCGGTTTCTTCGACCGCGCTGTCGAAAATCTCGGCAAACTCGTCCTGCATGACCATGATGCCCAGACTGGATGCAAGCAGCCATGCAATGGCAACAACTGCGGTTACAGCAAAAACGAGCTTGCGGGTCATGCTCATCTTGGCATTCATATTGGCCTCAACGGATTGTGTAACCGATGCCGCGCACGGTCTCTATGCGCCCGTGCCCGATTTTTTTGCGCAGGCGGCTGACGTAAACTTCAACCGTATTGCTTTCGATCTCGGCACCGAATTCATACAGCGTTTCGCTCAGTTGTGTTTTGGAAACAAGCGCTCCGGGGCGCTCGATCAGCTTGTCCAGAACCGCCCATTCGCGTGCGCTCAAGGATATGGGTTTGCCATGCACGGCAATGCTGCGCACCGCCTGATTGATTTCAATATCCGGCAGGGTCACCACAGAGACGGATCTGCCTTCATAACGGCGTGATACAGCCAGCATGCGAGCTGTCAGTTCCCCGAGATTGAAGGGCTTGACGAGATAATCGTCTGCTCCAGCATTCAGTCCCTCAATACGGTCAGAAACCTGATCATGTGCGGTCAAAATGATAACCGGTGTTGAGTCATTGGCGGAGCGCATTGTTTTGAGCAATGTCAGCCCTTCACCGTCGGGAAGGCGTAAATCCAACAGTACCAGTCCGTAGCGAACTGTCTGTGTTGCTGCAATGGAATCGGCAAGGTTCTTGAACCAGTCCACGGCATGGCCAGATGCAGCGACATGGTCGCGCAGCGCCTCTCCAAGTACATAATCGTCTTCAACCAGCAGGACCCGCAAGACAACCCCATAAAGCGATTTATCATTGCGTATTCTGTAAGAGGTCAAGGCGTCAAGCCATGACCTTCTTGTCGCGGTTGAGGCCGTGTCTGTTTTCATAAAACCAGATGACTGGCGAGGGCATATAGAAACAGCACTGCATTGGCGACCAGCAGGCAAAACACGGCAAAGGAGCCGAGATCCTTTGCATGTCGCCCGGTTGTTGAAATCTCCGGTGAAATGCGGTCGATGATTTCCTCGACCGCAGTGTTCAAGGCCTCTGCCGATACCAGCGCCAGAAACAGGATGACTGCAGCACAGATGATTGTCAGACTGACGCCAAGCGACAGGTAGACCGTCATCAGGAGCACGAAGGTGAACACCTCGTGCCGAAAGGCTGTTTCCTTCCAGGCACGCCGCGCTCCGGCTGCAGAATAACGCGTGGCTGCCATTAAATGCGTGATCCCGGTGAGTTTTGTATAATCTGGCATCACACTCATGAGACCTGATTGCTCCTGCAGCGATTGAAGATGTCCAGCTTCGGATCATAGACCGAGGTCTGCACGTTCATCATGCTCAAAATGCTATGGAAAAAATTGTCATGAGAGTGCGAATGGGCGGTTGCTTCCTGTGCCATACAAGCGCGGTCCAGTCCCATGGATTTGGCAAAGTCATTATCGAACCACACCAGAAACGGCACATGGGTTTGTTGGTCGGGGGCCAGGAGGTAGGGCGTGCCGTGCAGATATAGACCGTTTTCTCCCAGCGACTCGCCATGGTCGGACGCGTAAATCATCCCGGTTGCCAGTTTGTCTGATTTGGCTTTCAGCTTGTCGATGATCGTTGCCAGGAAATGATCCGTGTAGAGAAGCGAGTTGTCATAGGAATTGACGATTTGTGCGTCGGTGCAATTACCAAGCTCTGCCGTCTCGCAATCTGGCGTGAAGACCTTGAATTCAGCCGGGTAGCGCAAATAGTAGGTCGGACCATGGCTGCCCATCTGGTGCAGAACGATTACGCTGTCCTTGGTGATGGAGTTCAGCCAGGCATCCAGCTTCTCCATGAAGATTTCGTCCTTGCACTCACCGCCGGTGCAAAAGCGTGGATCATTGGTGGCGGCGAGATCGGTAAAGTCTATACGGTCGGCTACAGCCTTGCTGCCGGTGTTGTTGTCCAGCCATGTCGTGCTGATGCCGGCATGGGACAGAACATCCATGACGTTCTCGTTGCTGAGGCCTTTGCTGTGTGTGTACTCGGCGCGGGTGAACTTAGAAAACATGCAAGGGATGGAGGTTGCTGTTGCCGTGCCGCAGCTTGAGGTATTGGGGAAATAGACAATGTCGCGCTTGGCAAGCTCAGGATTGGTATTGCGGGCATAACCGTTCAGCGAGAAGTTGGCAGCCCGTGCGGTTTCACCGGCAACGATGACAGTCACTCTTGGTTTTCTGACGCCACCAGCTGCGGCCATGACTTTGGCATCCAGTCCGGTCGGTTCCGCAATGATCTTTGCTTCCTGCCCGGCCTGCATCAGATAATGCACGGTGCTGGAAATAGGCGTTATCGGGTTTATGCTCTTTACGATGTCGCGATGCTGGCGGATTGCTGTTGTAAATGTCTTGGAATTTGCAAAACCGATCAACAGGACCACTGAAAGGCATGCCAGAACCGTCAGGGTGTTGCGCAGCAGTTTTTGCGGAAAGGGTTTGTGCCGGACACGCACGACAGCGAGAAACAGGATGGGCAAACCAGCAAATAGCGCCATGTAGGACACGAAGCCCCATGTCAGCAGGTTTCCTGCCTCGGCAGGCGTCGTTTCAAAAACGTTGCGGATCATGTCACTGTCAACGATGACGCTGAAGCGGTCAATGAACCAGGAGGCGGATGCGGCGACAACAATAAGCGACGCCAGAAATGGCTTGATGACGTATTTGATGGAAAAGATGGTGATGATCGCAATGAACAATGCGCTCATCGCCACATAAAGGGCGGTAATCGCGACAGGGTAGGGCGAGAGATAGGTGTGAATTTTGCCCCAGAAGGTTCTATTGAGGAAAAAAAGCAGAAACAGTGCACCAAGTGCACTCAAGGTTCCGCTTCCGATGACGGGACGATAGACTTCGAGCCTTTCGGATTTCGCTGTAAGAAATGCCAATTTGCCACCTGTATTTTTGACTTCGATCATCTGCCGGGCAATTGGTTTCAGACACCTTGCGGGCAACGGGAACGCAAAATTACAACCGGCTCTGGTGGCTAGATGTCCGGCTTTTCTGACATGAACCTGAATGGCGCTGACATGATGCATCTGTCGATCGAGTAAAACAGATGACGTAACCTACAGAAATCAATTCCGCTTTTGTCTGTGATGCTGTAGTTCGATATCTGGCTAATGGATATGCTGCCCTACAATGCAGCTGTTTGATAAAGCCGAATGATTGGGAAGGTTGCAACTATGAGTGAACTGGCTGATTGGTTATCTGATGCAAATCCGATCAGTCGGAAAAATGCCGCTGAATCGGTGTTCGAAGATATTCGTTCTGCAATAACATCTGGACGTCTGTCGGTTGGTGCACGATTACCATCCGAAAGCAGCCTTGCGGTTCGTTACGGGGTCAGCAGGCCGATTGTGCGTGAAGCTCTGCGCTCGCTGCAAACGCTGGGACTAACGCAAACACGTACGGGCAGCGGCACCTTCATTCTCACATCTACACCCAGCACCGAACTGAGTTACGGTAGTTATTCCGCACGAGATCTGATTGAGGCACGCCCCTTCATCGAGGTGCCGGCGGCAGGCTGGGCGGCTGTGCGCAGAAGCGAGGAACAGGCGGCAGGCCTGTTGCAGCTCTGTGACGCCATGGACCGCCAGACAGATCCTCACAAGTGGGTTTTGCTGGACTCCGAATTTCACACGATGATTGCCGAAGCGTCTGGCAATGCCGTGTTTGCAAAAATCGTGACCGATGCGCGCGGAGCAATCTCGCAGCAGTCGGAATTGCTGAACATGATGGCGCATCGTCGCGAAGCCTCGAATATTGAACACCGCCGGATTGCCGAAGCAATCCGGGCGGGCAATGAGCAGGAAGCCATCGAGGCGATGGAAAGCCATCTTGGTCAGGTCAAGCAGGTGGTGACCAGCATTATGGGAGCGGATCGCCCCCGGCACTCGTGACATCCTGCAGATTGGCCAGTCTTTCTGGCTTGAGTGCTTCGAGCAACTGTTCCGCGGTGAGATAACCGCGGTCCAGCACGATTTCCGGAATGTTGCGACCGGTTGACAGGGCTTCACGGGCAATCTGCGTGGCCGCATAATAACCGATCAGCGGATTGAGCGCGGTTGCAAGGCCGATTGATTCCTCCAGACGCAGTGCCATGATTGCCGGGTTGGCAACAATGCCGTCGACACAACGTTCGGCAAGTGTGCGGCATGCGGCGCTCAGATGGCTGATGCTATCGGAAAGCGAACGCACGATGATTGGTTCAAATGCATTCAACTGCAATTGCCCGCCCTCGGCTGCCATGGTGATGGTGATGTCATTGCCAATCACCGAAAATGCCACCTGATTGACAACCTCCGGGATAACAGGATTGACCTTGCCTGGCATGATGCTGGAGCCGGCCTGAACCGCAGGCAGGGTGATTTCGCCAATGCCTGCGCGTGGACCTGACGACAGAAGCCTGAGATCGTTACAGGTCTTGGACAGCTTGACCGCGATGCGCTTCAACACACCGGAGAGGTGGACAAATGCGCCGGGATCCTGTGTTGCTTCAATCAGGTCGGCAGCCGTGACAAGAGGCCGCCCGGTCAATTCAGACAGGTGCTCGCAGGCGCGTGCGGCATAACCGGCCGGCGCATTCAAGCCGGTGCCGATTGCAGTCGCACCGAGATTGATTTCATGCAGCAATGCGGCTGATTCAATCAAACGTGCCCTGTCTTCACCCAGCATCACCGCAAAGGTGCGGAATTCCTGGCCGAGTGTCATTGGTACCGCATCCTGCAACTGAGTGCGACCTACCTTGAGGATGCTGTGGAATTCCTGTGCTTTTCTCTCAAATGCCTGCTGCAACACTCTCATGGCATCCGAGAGATCATCAATCGCTTCAATCAGGCCAACGTTGATGGCAGTTGGGTAGGCATCATTGGTCGACTGGCTGAGATTGACGTGATCATTTGGGTGCAACTGGCTGTAGTCGCCCTTTTGATGGTTCAGGATTTCCAACGCGCGGTTGGCGATCACCTCATTGGCATTCATGTTTGTTGAGGTGCCAGCACCGCCCTGGATAACATCGACGACGAACTGGTCGTGCAGGGCGCCATCGCGAATTTCCCGGCATGCGGCGACGATGGCGTTCAGCCTGTCCTTGTCCAGCAGTCCCAATTCATGATTGGCAAGCGCTGCCGCCTCCTTGACATAAGCAAGGCCGCGAATGAGGTAGGGGTAGCGCCCGATCGGCGTGCCGGTGATCTGGAAATTGTCGACGGCGCGCGCCGTATGAACACCCCAGTAAACATCTGTCGGAATTTCTTTTGGACCGAGCAAATCGTGCTCCGTACGTGTCGTGACCACATTGTCCTCCTATGGATCGTGACATAATCTGTATAGCTGTAAGACAGATTACTGTCTCTGTATGCCTGTCGCTTGGAAACGTCAACTCAGCAAAATCAAGCTTGACGGAAGGCATGTGGTGCGAATATGAGGAAAATATCTGTCATACAGCATTACAGCATAGCCAATTATGATGCGGTTCGATGCTGCGCTTCTCAGCGGCATAAGAAAAACAGCATTTCCATTCGAAGGTGAAAACACGAACCATCGAAAACAGGCTCAGAGGGAGGAGCTATGTCAGTCGAGAATTTGCATAAAACTAGTGATGACCGTGCCGTTTTTGCCGAGGAAGACCTCGGCTACCACAAGGCGCTGAAACCAAGGCAGATCCAGATGATCGCCATTGGTGGCGCAATCGGTACAGGTCTTTTCCTTGGAGCAGGTGGACGTCTGGCCATGGCCGGTCCTGCCTTGATCTTCGTTTACGCGCTTTGCGGTTTCTTTGCGTTTCTGGTGCTGCGCGCGCTGGGCGAATTGATCATGTATCGCCCGAGCTCCGGTTCCTTCGTGTCATATGCACGTGAGTTCTACGGTGAGAAAATGGCCTTTGCGGTTGGCTGGATGTATTGGCTGAACTGGGCCATGACATCGGTTGCCGATGTGACCGCCGTTGCGCTCTACATGAACTTCTTCAAGCAGTATGTTCCGTGGCTTGCCAGCATAGACCAGTGGGTATTTGCCTTGACCGCCCTGGTCGTCGTACTCGCGATGAACCTGCTTTCGGTGAAGGTGTTTGGTGAACTGGAATTCTGGTTCAGCCTTATCAAGGTGCTGGCCCTGGCGACATTTCTGGTTGTCGGCGTGTATTTCGTGATTTTCGGCACACCGATTGAAGGGCACACCGTCGGTTTCAGCCTGATTACCCAGAACGGCGGTTTCTTCCCCAATGGCATATTGCCTGCCTTCGTCATCATCCAAGGCGTGGTGTTTGCCTATGCCTCTATCGAATTGATCGGCACGACGGCTGGCGAGACGGAAGATCCACGCAAGGTCATGCCACGCGCTATCCGCACCGTGGTTATCCGTCTTCTGGTGTTCTATGTCGGTTCCGTGCTGCTACTTTCGCTGCTGTTGCCCTACAACGCCTACAAGGCTGGCGAGAGCCCGTTCGTGACGTTCTTTGGCGCAATCGGTATTGAAGGCGCAGACATCATCATGAACCTCGTGGTTCTGACTGCGGTACTGTCGTCACTGAATGCTGGCCTTTATTCGACTGGTCGTATTCTGCACTCGATGGCGATTTCCGGTTCGGCTCCGGCTGCACTTGCCAAGATGAACAAGGCTGGCGTGCCCTATGGTGGCATTGCTGTGACTGCAGTTGTCACGGTTATTGGCGTTATTCTCAATGCCATTGTGCCCGCCGCTGCTTTTGAAATCGCATTGAACCTGTCTGCACTCGGCATTATCTGCGCATGGGGTGTGATCATCCTTTGCCAGCTCAAGCTGTGGCATTTGTCACGTCGTGGCGATGTGGCGCGTCCTGATTTCCGCATGTTTGGTGCGCCATACACCGGCATTATCACGCTTGTTTTCCTGTTCAGCGTGCTTGTGCTGATGGCGTTTGATTACCCTGCGGGAACCTGGACGATTGCTTCCATCTTGATAATCGCTCCGGCGCTTGTCATAGGGTGGTATCTGCTTCGTGACCGAATCCAGCAAATCGCAAACGAGCACAATAAATCGGACGTTCCAAGCAAGCGGGGCCTGCTGTGAAGTCGCAATACATTCTTCCGCTGGTGGCAGTCATTGCCACCGGTGGTACGATTGCAAGCAAACGGAGTGAGGACGGTTCCAGCAAACCGGCCCTCACTGGCGAGAGCCTTTTGTCTGGTCTTGGCGACATGCCGGCACGGCTCAAGCCTGTCGAGCTGATGGCGAAGGATTCGTCGAGCTTGACATTGGCCGATATGCAAAACATCAGTGATGAGGTCGGCAGGCAGTTGCTTGCCCCTGACATCACAGGTGTTGTCATTCTGCATGGTACGGATGCCATGGAAGAAACTGCAATGCTCGTGCATCTGCAGCACAGGCTTAACAAGCCGGTTGTTTTCACGGGCGCACAGTTTACGGCAGATCATCCCGATTCCGATGGCCCCGCCAATCTGTTCGCGGCCATCAATCTGGCGGTTGAACACGCAAATTCGCAACGGGGCGTGCTGATCAGTTTCGGCGGACAGGTTCTGTCAGCCTGGGGGCTCTACAAACATTCGGCCGATCACGCCGATGCCTTCCGTTTGGCAAGGCCTGACATCTGTCCTGACATCGCGATTTACCCAAAACCGGTCAATGGTATCCGTGTTGATATCGTCGCCATCTATCCCGGCTGCCACCCCACCCATATCGATGCCAGCATCGCTGCCGGTGTTGATGGTATCGTGCTTGCAGCACTGGGCTCCGGAAATGCCAATCCTGATGTGGTGAAGGCGGTCAAGCGCTGCAGCGACAAGGCCATACCTGTCGTGGTTTCCAGCCGGGTTCCAACCGGTTTACTTGTGGCAGGATATGGTGGCGGTGGCGGTGGCCATGATATGGGTGTGGCCGGTGCCGTTCATTCAAAAACACTTCGGCCGGGGCAGGCACGAGTACTACTTGCTGTCCTTATTAGTAATAGTGCGACAACCGAGTTGATAACCAATTCCTTCAATGATTGACGGCTGAGCTGGCCTTGTCCCTATAACTGTGTCCGCATCGGTGGCATCGTGTGATCAATGTCTAGAAAAAGGAGATTGTCATGCGCGTCACGAATTGACTGGCGAGTAAACGCGCGGTTATCGCGGTGTTGCTGGCGGCCAACAACCGTGGAGTTTAGGTCGTGTCCCCATAACGGGGTTCATGTCTGTGGCGTTGTGTGATTCAATCAC
>NZ_DAMDBP010000050.1:0-9967 GCF_032092815.1 Agrobacterium sp.
ACCTCGATCACAGATCAGGCGACTGCTGGCAACGTGGGGGCAGGACACCGGTTACAATCTGGGCGACGAATGTCTGAATATATCTTGCGAGAAGATTGGCAAAAATCGGATTGCTCGGCAATTTCTCATTCAACGCGAGCAGCGGCATTCTGTAAGCTTCTCCGGGCACCTGCATGAGCACCTCATGCACGCTGACGGTACCGCCGACACCTGCGGATGTCGGACAAAAACCCTCGCGTCCAACCATACCTGCTTCAGCCCGCTGGCCGTCTTTTGACGCGGTTACAACAGACCCTATTCCACTGCACAGGAAATAGACGTATTCGATAACACCATTGGCACGCGCAATCACTTCACCCTTGGGAAGCTCCACGAACTGCAAAGCATCCGCCACATTGACGAACTCGTGTGATGGTAACAAGGCTAGAATTCGATTGCGTAAGGCGGGGTGTTCCGAAACGTTCATGGCACTCGATGGCGGGCGTGAGCAGTCGCCCACAGCCGCCAAGCCCTGAGCTATGTCAAACGGTTGCTGATTCTATAGCATTCTCGCCATTCGAGAGATTTTAGGTACGCTAGCATACCTACCGCCTGAAGGTGTTCAGAACCTGCTAAACTGCATTTTCAATGCTAGGAGGGACTGAACTGACCAAGCATTTGCAGAATACCGTTCTGGTTTTGGAAGACCAGCCTCTTATTGCACTTGAAGTCGAGGAGCTGCTCAACAAAGCAGGCTTTTCAGAAGCAATCACCTGCATCTCATGCGCTGACGCGAAACAGTGGCTGGAAACTCACACGCCATATTTTGCAATCCTTGAAACCAGGCTTCCGGATGGTCCCTCGGACGAGATTTCGCAAATTCTTGCTTCGCGGAACGTGCCGATTATCGTCCATTCCGCTGATGTAGCTGATATCGACCAGGTCGCCGCATTGACCGAAGCCAGTCGTTTCTGGATCAACAAGCCCTGTCAGCCAGACCTGTTCTTGCAGGCCGTCCGGGACTGCACCGAAGCGCGTCCATAATCAGACTGTTGATGAACTGGAATTGCCGAGTGCGTGAGCGGGTTCAAAAGACGCCCGCCAGTCGGTGATGAATGGCGGGCGTTCGAATGTCAGAGATCAATTGTCTGCCTTGGGCAACGCATAAGCGATGAAGTAATCACCGATCGGGGTTTCCATGAAGTCGTGACCACCGGCGTTAATGACAACAATCTGGCGTCCATTGGCTTCATAAACCATCGGTGTCGCTTGGCCACCAGCTGGCAACGTCTCCTGCCACACTTCTTTGCCGGTTTTGATATCAACAGCGCGGATCAGATCATCCGTGGCGGCAGCGATGAAAAACAGACCTGATGCGGTCACGACACCGCCACCGTTGTTCGGCGTTCCGATATCAACCGGCAGCATGGACGGAATTCCAAATGGGCCGTTCTTTCTTGCCGAGCCAAATGGCCGATCCCACAGAACTTTACGCGTGTTCAGATCGATTGCGGTGATGCCGCCATAAGGAGGCTGCTTGCATAGAAGACCTGTCAACGGGACGCGCCATCCCGCATTTACACGGATGCCATAGGGCGTCAGTGCCTGCGGATTGATGCTGCCATGGGAGCCAGATCCAGCATCGGGATTGTAATTTGGATCGGTAATTGGCAGCACGCCCATCCTGTCCACCTCTTCGCGCGGAACGAGCTGGTTGTAGTTTGGCATGTTGTTGTAGTTGGCGATCATGATGTTGTTGACCGGGTCGATCGCGATACCACCCCAGTCAGATCCGCCGTTGTAGCCCGGGAACTGGATCCAGGGTTTGTCGACGGTTGGCGGGGTGTAAACTCCATCATAGGCAGCCTTGCGGAACTGAATCCGGCACCAGAGCTGGTCGATCGGTGTGGCTCCCCACATATCGGCCTCTTTCAGCTCAGGCTTCAAAAGGTTTGGGAAATCGGTGACAAAAGGCTGGGTTGGTGAAAGGCGTTCCGGTTCGACACCACCTGTCGGAGCGGCCCTCTCTTCAATATTGACAAGTGGCTCACCGGTAGCCCTGTTCAGGATGTAAAACTGGGCCTGCTTTGACGGCATGATGATTGCGGGGACTGGTCCATTGGGAGTTGGAAAATCAACAAGGCTTCCCTGACCACCCAGGTCATAGTCCCATACGTCGTAGTGCACTGTCTGGTAGTGCCAGGCAACTTTGCCAGTTTCAACATTGAGCGCCACGATGGCCGTTGAGTAGGTGTTTTCTTCCGGCGAGCGATCACCGCCCCAGTAGTCAACGGCCGAGTTGCCCATTGGTAGATACACCAGCCCGAGCTCGTCGTCGCCAGAGGCAATCGTCCATACATTCGGTGTTCCCGGTGTGTAAATTTCACCTTCAGGCGGCGCACCACTCTGGTCCGGTTTGCCCATGTCCCACGCCCAGGCAAGTTCGCCGGTTACCGCATTGTATCCACGGATGACACCCGAGGGAGCCTCCCGTGTCTGACCGTCACTGACCTGGCTACCGACAACGAGAATGTTTCGAACCAGGGTAGGCGGCGAGGTTGGGGAATAAAAGCCCGGCGCAGTATCGCCAATGCCGTCTAGCAGGTTCACAACGCCCTCGTTTCCGAAGTCCGGGCAAGTCTGACCAGTTTCGGTATCAAGTGAAATAAGACGGGCATCGAGCGTTTGCACGACGATACGCGCAGCGCATAATGCGGTGCTTTCTGCCGCCGGATTTTTGTAATAGGCCAGTCCACGGCATGTTGCATTATAGCCGATTGCGTCCGTTGAGACCTCTGGATCGTATGTCCAGAACTGCGTTCCTGTTGCCGCATCTAGGGCAGTCACCTTGTTGAGCGCGGAGCAGATAAAAAGCCGATTTCCGACTTTGATCGGTGTATTTTGATTGCCGAATGCCTCCTCGCCCTGCGGCAGATCACCGGTGCGAAATTCCCAGATTTTTTCGAGTTTGCCGACATTATCGAGATCGATCTCGCTGAGAGGTGAATAGCGAACCGCTTTGTGCGTACCACCATAGGCCGGCCAGTCTGCGCCAGTTTCAAGCGGCTCGTAAGTCGACTGCATAGCCGTCGTTTCGACGGGAGGGACTGCCGGACTTTGTTGGCCGGGCTCACCCCCGCTTTGTGCGTCGTCCTGTTGCGGTGGCGCGCTCGGTGCCTCCTGTGCCGATAACGACCCAATGCCAGTGTTGATGGCCAGCACCGCGCCACCGACTGCGAAAAAGGCCAGAGTTATCGATGTGACGATTGTTCGTAGTTTTTTCGACGACTGGTTTAATGTCGGCACGGTCGACAGGACCAAAAGCAAAACGACCGTCGGTGCCACAAGCCGGGGGACCTGCGCCCAGCCATTAAGACCCGCCTCCCAAAAGGCCCATGCAACGGTTATGACAAATGTTGCGAGATAAACCCATAGAGCAGCTTCGCTGCGACGCATCAGAAAATAGGCGGTGATCAGGAGGCCCATGCCAGCCGGGAAATAATACCAGGAGCCGCCCAGCACGATCAGATAGACGCCCCCGACAGCTATCGGGATGCCGAACAGCACAAGCAGTATCGCGACCGCGATTGGCCACCATGATCTCGTGCGGGAGTGCGATGGGTTTTTGGCTATTCCTGACATGACATACCTCCAGTTGCATATTTCGCCAACGCGAGCGCAGCGATATTGTTCCGAAATTATCTCGACGATTTCGTCACTGCGCACAAATGGTGGGAAATCCCCACGGTGTTCCGCACGGTTTGATCAAAAATGCCTGTTCGTCAGAAATGGTTTTCTACGGTCGGACATCCGGTTCCATCAGCTGAAGGCTCTTAAAGCAACTGTAAATTGCACTTCACGTGGTTTCGCGCGCCTTTGGGAACAAGCTGGCATTTCGTGGGTTCGGACTATGAACAGGAGGTAGTCACATGTCACTCAAAGTATTGGCCCTGAATGGAACGTTGAAATCATCCAACGCAACACAAGTCAGTTCCACCGCGAAGATGCTGGAGCTGATTGCCGAAGAATTTTTACGTGCAGATGTCCAGACCGAAACCATCCGGCTTGCAGACCATGACGTGAAGCCCGGGGTGACCTCAGATGAGGGGGAGGGTGATGCATGGCCAGCGATCAGGGAAAAAATTCTGGCGGCCGATATTCTTCTTGTCGGCACGCCAATCTGGCTCGGTCAGCCGTCAAGCATTTGCAAAGGCGCGTTGGAACGCATGGATGCGTTTCTCGAAGAGAAAGATGACGAAGGGCGAATGGTATCTTACGGCAAGGTTGCGGCCGTCGCGGTGGTGGGAAACGAGGACGGTGCCCACCACGTATCTGCCGAACTGTTTCAGGCTCTCAATGATGTCGGTTTTACTGTGTCGGCCAATGCAGTCGCCTATTGGGTGGGGGAGGCAATGGGGGACGAGGATTTCGCAGACTTTAGAAAGACGCCTGATACGGTAGAGACGATGATCTCAATGCTGGTTCGAAACACCGTGCATTTGGCAAAGCTGCTGAAAGCACATCCGTATCCGGGCAAACGGCAGTCGTGAAATGTTGACCTGTTGAGATAACTGCCGAAACCAGAAGATATGAAAAAGCCCGGTCAAACCGGGCTTTTTTCGTTAATGACTATGCTCAGGCATATCTTTCAACTGGTCTTTTGTCCATGCTGTGATGGCATGAATATCGCCGTCCTCGTCGCGCATGAACTGAAGGTCTGACAATGGCACGGCTACCGGCTTTGCGCCAATGCCGAGGAAACCGCCAACATCGATAATTGCCTGGCTGCCTGCGCCAACGCCGTGAACATGGTCGACCTTGCCGACATTATGGTTGTCTGCGCCGTAAACGGTGGCTCCTTCCAGAGTTGCCGGTGTGAGTTCATTGGCAGTGAGACGGACCTGATTGATATGATCCATGATCGTTTCCTCCATTGTTTTGCAAGTCACGACATGATGGGGAACTCTTGTTTCATCCTGACGTTGATAATCATGTGTTTGAAGAAAGGTTTTCCATGACGTCCAACGCCCCGAATGATCCAATCCTCCGCAAGACTGAACCTAATCACAACCCGGTGAAAAAGCGCCGTATGGGCAAAGCTGTCATAGGCGCAATGATTATCTTTGGTGTCGTCGTTTTCATTGTTTACGCGACCATGATCGGCTTCAGTGTTTCAGGCGCGTAACGGGTAATGGAGAGGATATTACTTCCACGCTGGAGATTGGCATGAAGCTGTCAATGAGCGAACCTTTATCCGGCGAGCCATCTCCGCTGTCAAAATCGCGCGGTGGGGTGGATCATAATGATTGAATGGCTGAACTCGCTTGGCGTTCAAATCAATATCGTTCCACACCTCGTAGCGCTTCTGTTTGCCTATGTGCTCGCCCTCCCTATCGGCTGGGATCGTGAACGCCATGAACGCAGTGCCGGCCTTCGCACTTTCCCATTGGTCGCTATCGCGGCTTGTGGTTTCATTCAGGCTGCGGAAACGGTGACTGTCGGTAATCCAGAGGCCACAGCCCGTATCGTCGAGGGCCTTATAAATGGTGTCGGTTTTATCGGCGGAGGAGCTATCCTTGTTGGCAAGGCCAGCACACGCGGCACTGCGACGGCGGCAAGCTTGTGGGCCACCGGCGCAGTTGGCGCAGCCGTTGGACTTGGTGCCTATGACACCGCCATCGTTCTGTCGATAATGACATTTGCCACGTTACGTGTAATGTCCAATTTCAAATCAGACAGCAACGAAACAGACGCCGCCTATTCTGAGCCACAAAAGCAAGCTGTTTCACCGACCAATGTTCAGCAGGACACGAAGGTCTGACGGGATCTCGGACTTTGCAGCATTCTGACAGACATTCTCTGCCTCAAAAGCTGTACTGGCCCCCATTACAAACTCGCTGCTGCGCTACCGCGCGTTGGCAAGTTTGTGGAATGCGTCCTTTACTTCAAAGAAGCGCATTTCGGGCACGGTCACCCTGACAATCGTTGACCCGCGTTTCAGCTTGCGGTCAATATCTTCCGGATCGTCGAAACCGGTACTCATCAGAAAACCCAAGGCTCCGCCCGCAGCCCCGGCGACAGCGGCACCCGCAGCACCACCCGTAATCGCTGTGACCAGCCAACCCGATGCGACAAGCGGACCCGCGCCGGGGATAGCAACAAGACCCAGACCAGCGAGAGCGCCACTGACGCTTCCCAGAACCGCGCCTGCACCTGCTCCAGCGGTTGCACCCTGTTTCGCATCAGGATGCGGTGCCTTATCTGCCGTCGGATCAAACGCTATGACGGAAATGTCGGCTGGGTTTATGCCAATATCTTCGAGGTATTTGACTGCTCGACGAGCACCACCAATGTATTCGAAAACCCCAACGACATGCGGCATGACAACCTCCGTAACACAATCCAAGGTTATTTAACGGTGCGAAAATGCTTCAAGTTCCAATGAAATGCTTATTTTGGGTTGTCGTTTTTAGCGCCGACCGAATTATTGGAACCCTTATGCAACTGCTGCGTTGGCTAAAGTGAATGATCTTGAAAAGTTTCAGCGGATAGGGGGCGTCTCACTTTGTCGCGTGTGCTTGAGCCTTATTGTGGCCCCGCTCCTGATGCGGAAACTCTGTTTTCCGCCTGGAATTTCGACCCGGCTCTCATCATCGTGACAGCTGGTTCCCTGTTTGCACTCCACCGCGCGCAACCGCACTTGAGAGCGTGGCTCACCTACCCGCTTGCTGTTGCACTTGTCATCGCATTCATTTCGCCGCTCTGTGCATTGACGACAGCATTGTTTTCGGCGCGCGCCGTCCATCACATTCTCATTGGCTCCATTGCAGCGTCGATGATTGCGTTGATGCTGCCTGGCCGGTGGGGCGTGATTGCAAAAGTGCCGGCAGAAGCGGTTTTCCTGTTACACACCGTCATTTACTGGCTTTGGCACATCCCGGTTTCCTACGACTTCGCATTATCGGGAAGCTGGCAATATTGGCTCATGCAGATTGCGTTCATCATGGCATCTGTCTGGTTATGGTGGTTGATCCTTGCCGACCGAATTTCGGTGTTTTCTGCACTGGGTCTGACAGTTGGAACCATGTTTCAAATGGGATTTCTTGCTGCCATCCTCACCTTCGCGCCATACCCGATATTCGAAGCGCATTTCGCCAAAACCGAAGCATTTGGTCTAAGCCCACTTGAAGATCAGCAGGTTGCTGGCGTGCTGATGTGGACGATCGGCATTGCTCCTTATGCGATAGCAACACTTTGGCTGGTATATACACGCCTCATGTCGCCCGCAGCGGAGCGATAGCCAATGGTGATGATGGTAAAATTTCTGCATGTGGCAACGATTTCGATCTGGGCAGCCGGTCTTGTCAGCCTTCCCGGGCTTTACGTGCAAAGAGCCCATGTTGAAAACAAAGACAATCTTTTCCGTCTTCAACGCATTGTCCGATTTGCCTATGTGCGCGTTCTTTCCCCCGCCGCGTTTCTCGCGATTGCCTCTGGCATCGGACTGATTTTTATTCAGCAGCCATTCAGTAGCTGGTTTTCACTCAAGCTCGCTTTGGTTGCTTTGCTGGTTGTCATCCACGTTTTGACGGGGCTGGTGATCATCCGGCTGTTTGGCAAAGGCGAGGTGTACCCCAGATGGCGGTTCATCCTCGTGACGGCGGCAAGCGGGTTTGTGGCAGGGGCAATCATTTTCGTCGTTCTCGCACGACCGGAACTGGACTTGCATTTCTCGGACGGGCTTTTCGAAGCAGGCGCACTCAAGGGATTTGTGTCGTCATTCAGTCCTTGGGAGATACCATGAGGCCGATACCGTGATCGAAAATCAACTTTCCACCATGCCAGCCCGCAAGGCCCGTCAGCATTGCCGCCAGGAGGGAAAGACCCAAACCGTGGGGAAGGGTATCGAGGGCGCCCGTGAAACGGCCGCCCCAATTTGCGCCAGCCACCGCGATGAGCGCCATTGCAGCGATACCATGTGCCCAACTGGCGACGCGCGCCCGAATACCCGGGACGAGAAGCAACTCCGCTGTGCCGATCAATCCGGCCGCGATACCGCTGAAAAATGCCACACCAGCAGCCCACAGTCCTGCCCTCTCCCAGAAGGGATCTCCCGTCCACCACAACATGATGTCGGCTGCAAGAGTGGCGATCACCAGCGCAATCGGGAAATGCACAGTCATGGCATGAAGCGGATGGCCTGCGACGGCAACCGCGGAGGTCGTGGTTTTTTCCTCGATCTTGGAAATGACCGGATTGGTACCGTTGCTTTCAGACATCAAAAAACTCCCGTTCTTCTGACAACACGTCGAAGCGTCGTCCGGTTCCGGCCGGCCATGATGATTGCGGCTGCAGGAACGGTCTTGTCTGGGTGTCGCGGGGATACGTCAGCGCTTGATCCAGCCGGACCATCTGCTGCCATGGTGGCCGACCTCTGGTGGGTCATGCTCTCAGGTGCCGGTACGATCTTCCTGTTGGTGATGGCATTGTTCAGCCTCGTTTTGTTCAGACCAACGGTCTTTGCCAATATCAGCGCAAAACAATGGATGGGTTTTGGCGGCATTGCCATGCCTGTTCCTGTGCTGATCGCACTATTGCTCTATGCTTTTGTTCAGGGTGAAAGGCTGTTTGGTGCAGGCACACCCGCACCTGGCGTGACTGTCAAGGCCACATCACGCATGTGGAGCTGGGACTTCAGCTACACCATTGATGGCAAGTCGGCCTTTAGCAGCGACACCCTGCATATTCCGGTCGGAGAGCCGGTTCGCATTGAAACCACGAGTATGGACGTGATCCATAGCTTCTGGGTTCCAAGGCTCGGCGGGAAAATCGATTCCATCCCCGGCCAGACAAACAGCATCGTGCTTCAAGCAGATGTTGAAGGCACGTTTGGCGGGATTTGCTCGGAATATTGTGGCCAAGGCCACCAACAAATGACCTTCCGGGTCAATTCCTACAGCCGCGCGCAATTTGACGCCGTAATGAAAGAACTGGGGCAGTGATGGACACAGATGTAACCCGAAAAATCTCAAGTCTGGCTCTGCATCGCGACCTGCATGACGCGTGGAAAACCGGACGTGGTTGGCAGCGGCTGGCAGCTGTCAATCACAACGTGATCGGCAAGCGTTTCATGATAACCGCCCTCGTGTTCTTCGGGATTGGCGGCTTTCTCGGCATGCTTATTCGTACACAATTGGCCACTCCAGAAGGAGCATTCATGGATGCCGGGCAATATGCCCAGGTGTTTACCATGCACGGGACGATCATGATGTTCCTGTTCGCCATTCCGTTTTTTGAAGGTCTGGCGATCTATCTGCTCCCGAAGATGCTGGGCGCGCGGGACCTCGCATTTCCCAGACTGTCGGCATACGGCTACTGGTGTTATCTGTTTGGTGGCTCCATGCTGGTTCTGGCCCTTTTGAGCGGTGTTGCACCGGCGGGTGGGGGGGTCATGTACACCCCGTTGTCATCGTCACAATACAGTCCAGGCATTAACGCCGACATCTGGCTACTGGGCATAACCTTCGTCGAGATTTCAGCTATCAGCGCAGCCATCGAGATCGTGGTGACAATTCTGCGCATGCGTGCACCCGGAATGTCGCTGGTCAGGATGCCAATCTTCGCGTGGTACATGCTGGTGGTTGGCGCTATGATGCTGGTTGGCTTTCCACCGCTGATACTTGGTTCAATCTTGCTGGAAGCGGAACGTGCTTTTGATCTGCCGTTTTTTGATCCGCAGCGGGGAGGGGACCCTCTATTGTGGCAGCACTTGTTCTGGCTGTTTGGTCACCCGGAAGTTTACATCATCTTTCTACCGGCGGCAGGCGCGCTCTCCACGATTATCCCTGTCCTCGCAAGAACGACATTGACGGGCTATCACCTTATCGTCGCGTCTTTGGTGGCCATGGCCTTTCTGTCATTCGGTCTTTGGGTCCACCATATGTACACGGTCGGTCTGTCGCTCGACACGCAGCGCTACTTCGTTTCT